>NZ_JAASUI010000001.1:708599-1417199 GCF_014224155.1 Listeria cossartiae subsp. cossartiae
AATTTCAGAAACGGGATTGACCGTTTTTTTCGTTGTTTTATTTGCTGTTATAGTAGGTTCTTTGGCTGCTTTTTTAGTCGGTTCAAATTGAAGGAAAATTATCCAGAAGCCAGCTACAATAATGGCTAAAACGATAATGGCAATAATAACTTTTTTCATTCGAAACATCCTTTAATATTTATTTCTCTCCCCATAAAAACTGGCCAACGTATTTATCAACGACAGTAGATTCATGCATGCTACTGTGCGTTGCTTGTGGTCCTTTGATGACATGTGTAATCACTTTTTGATGTGCAAATAATTTTTCACCGTATAGGACGCTATCTAATTTTACCTCGCCGTCACTATTCGATCCATCTTCCAAATTACCGCCAATAATCATAATTTCTGTATTATTGGGCAAAACTTTCGCCATTTTTTCAGCAAATTTTGCATGGACGTTATTGGCGTTTTTAATATCCACCTGTTGATCACCGTTAACATACTCTTCCGGATAAAATGGTACGGCAAGGAAAACAATTTTATTTACTTGCGGATAGGATTTGTTTTTTTCATAACTTGCTAAATATGCTACCCAAGCGCCGCCGCCCATCGAATGACCAACCGCGTTGAATTTTTTAATGTCGTAGTTTTGTTGTAAGTAAGACATGACTTTTTTTGTCCACATGGATTGTTGGGGGAGTGTTGCCCGATTATCTTCAAAAACAATGTTGATAAGCGGATTTTTTTCGTTTTTATTATAAGTTCCAGTTGTAGAAATATCGCCATCTGGACTTACATTGACAGTTAATGATTCTGTGCCCCAATCATATTTTTGATCAAAGCGACGTATCATTCCATGAAGTGAACGGTCTGTCCCGCGATAACCATGAATAAAAATGGTCGGAATGGCATCGTTGGCTGCTTTTGGATATGACGTGTTAATTGTAAGTAAAATAAATATAGCTCCAACTAAACAGCCTAATGGTAAGATAATGGAGAAGAACACGCGCTTTAGCATTATTTTACGCCCCTTTAAATTTCGTTATGAACAAATTATACATTTTTTTAAAGCAAAACGCACGATTGGTCCTCTTTTTCTAACAATTTAATAGTTTATTCTCATGAAAACATATAGTATACTGGAAAAATAAGCGAAGAAACGGAGGCATTTTTACATGATTAAACGAACTGGTGAGATAGTACTCGCTATTATAGGTCTTATTTTTAGTGTACTGACACAAGCATCGATTGCTATTATAGGTCTTTTAATGACAAGTGGTTCAAAAGGAAAAGAAGGTTTAACGATATTTTATAATAATTACTACCAAACAATGACAGAGTGGGACATTTCGAAAAGTGAAATTCCTGACCCTGACCGTGTGCTAAATTTTGTACAAATATTATCTTGGACTACATTAACAGGCGGACTGATTACGCTTGCTCTTGGCGGATTTGGTATTTACTACATAATGAAAAATAAAAAACCAGTCTTTGCGGGCTATTTATTTTTAGCAGCGGGCATTGTTTCGCTACTTTCAACTGCACTGATTACTTTTATTCCTGCGATACTACTGATTGTCGCAGCAATTCTTTGTTTTGTTCGCAAACCTAAGAGCACTTTTTCAGGATTATAATTTGGAACGAGCTTGAATTTTTCAAGCTCGTTTTTGTTTTATTGGCCGTTTTTTAGGGAATAAAATAGTGGATTTCAAGAGGAGGTTGATAGTGTGAAAAATAAAGTAGGAATTATTGCCGGAGCTGTCGCTGGGGTCGCTGGGGTTTTAGCCTGTGCAGCAATTTATGTAGTGAAAAAGCAAATGCCGCCTACCCCTTTTGATGAGGTAAATGATATTCGAACACGTTATGAGGACAAAGAAATTTTGGAAACAGAGCTGGAAGAGAACAACATGATTTCAGAAGGTGGCGTTTCTTCTATTCAATATGAAGAAAAAGTAAAATAAACGAAAAGCAGTTTGTATCTTGCGTTATGCGGGAAGCAAGCTGTTTTTATATTCGTAAAAAACTGCTTATTATAGTAGATATATGTTATCCTGTAGTTAGACAATAGGGCTCAAGTTGTAGGTGAATTTCCTTCTACAGCGGGTTATTATACTTGATACATAGCGTTATGATAGGTACAGTAATAAAAGAAAATATTCAGCTACATTTGGAAGTTAGGAGGTAGACGCATGAGAGCAATATTCATTGGCGTATTAATTGTTTTACTAATAGCGATGATACTTATCGTCTTATGGCCAGCAATCATGGCAACTATTGGCGCAGTACTCGGTTTTTGGTCACTAAAGAAATTACTTGAAGCAAGATCTGTAAGCGAAAAAGTTATTTATGGTGTTCTAATCGGCGTGGGTGCCTTAATAATTCTAGCTAACTTAAAAGGAATTCTGGTTGTCGCAATTATCGGAGCAATCATTTACTTCCTAACTAGAAATAAAAATAAACCAAGAAAAAATGATGATGTATTCGACTACCCATACAATAAATAATTGGAGGAGAAAAAAATGGCAAACCTTTTTGAAAAAATGAAACAATGGAATAAAGAAGTTAGTGAAAAAATCGAGAAACGTGAAGAAAAACGTCGCAATTCAGTAAGTTACTATATGGATAAAACAAAACAAGAAATGAAAGACGCAGAACGCATGGTAGAAAAACAACGCGAACTAAAATCCCTTTTCTATAAAGAATATAAAGAAATGGAAGTTTATGTGGAAAAACGCCGTCGTCAAGCAGAAATTGCAAACGAAGCTGGTGAAACAAAACTAGCTGAATTCGCTTTAGAAGAAGTAGCTCAATACGAAGAACAATTAAAAGCTACGAAAGGCCACTACGACCAAGCTTCCGAACAACTTGAAAAATTAGAACTACGCATGCACGAAATGCGCTTAAAATGGAAAAACCTAAAAACACAACATTTAGCGGAAATGGCTGAAAAAAATGCAACCGAAACATCCGAAAAAATGGACAAAGTTATCCATGATATGAGCTGGGGCAGTGTTAGCGACTACCATGAAGCACAAAAGCAACGCGATTTAGCCGAAGAAGCAGAGAAAAAAGCCGATATGAACAAAGAACTTTCTCAATCATTTGATGATCTTATGGACGAACTGGAAAAGAAAACAAAGAAAAGTAAAGAAATCATCAAAGATAAAGCGCAAAACTTTACGACAATGGTAGATGAAATTATCGAACGCGAAAAACAAAATTTCAAGAAACCAGAAAAAGCTTCGATGGAAGATCAATTAAATGAACTGGAAAAAGAAGCTGCAAAAGAACAACCAAAAGAAGAAAAAGAAGTGCTGATTCCAGAACTAGAGAAAAAAGAAGAAGAGAACGAAACAGATAAATAAAACCGTAAGCGCAGAATTAATATTCTGCGCTTTTTTTATGCGTTCACCATTTTTTTGGTTATTTTACTTTTTTTCGGGTAAAGAGGAAAAGATAAGTTGCATTTTAATAGATACATGCTATAATAATTGGTATAGACCGATTTAATGAGGAGGCAAAATGTAATGACTAACAAAGTAATTACTAACGCTACAATTTATACTGGTAAAGGTGTTCTAGAAAATGCTTTCGTACGTTTTGATAAACAAATTTTAGAAGTTGGCTCGATGGCTAATTTTCAAGCGGACAAAGCGGAAGAAGTAATTGATGCAAAAGGACAAAAACTTGTTCCTGGTTTCATTGATGTTCATTCACACGGTGGTTATAGTTTTGACGCAATGGATGCAGATCCAGACGCACTTAGAAAACAAGTGAATGGGATGTTAAACGAAGGAATCACTACTTACTTCCCAACAACGATGACGCAATCACACGAAAATATCGAAAAAGCGCTAAAAGTAATTAATGAAGTTGCACAAACTGAACCTGTTATTGGCGGGATTCATCTAGAAGGCCCATTCGTTTCGAAAGTCTTCAAAGGAGCGCAACCAGAAGAATACATTCAAGCGCCTGACTTGGAACTTTTCAAAAAATGGTTTGATATTTCTGGTGGCTTAATTAAATTAGTAACATATGCACCAGAGCATGATACTTCTGCTGATTTTGAAAATTTGTGTTTTGAACTAGGAGTTGTTCCAAGTATTGGTCACTCTAATGATGTGCGCGAACACTTGAAAACAAGTAAAGCGACACATGCGACACATTTATATAATGCTTGTCACCGGATGACACACCGTGAGCCAGGCGTTCCAGGTCACGTTTTATTAGAACGCGGCATTAATGCAGAATTAATCGTTGATGGTATTCACGTTCATCCTGATATGGTGAAATTAGCTTACCAAATGAAAGGCCCAGAACATTTATGCATTATTACTGATTCGATGCGAGCAAAAGGGATGCCAGAAGGAAAATCCGAACTTGGCGGTCAAACTGTTATCGTAAAAGATAAACAAGCTCGTTTAGAAGATGGAACTTTAGCCGGAAGCGTACTTACTTACGACGACGGTTTCCGCAACATGATTAAATTCACAGGATGTTCGGTAGAAGAAGCAGTTCTTATGTCTTCTGGAAACCAAGCACGCGAATTTAATTTAACACAAAAAGGTGCAATCGAGGCTGGTAAGGATGCAGATTTCAACTTACTAGACGAAGATTTACACATTACAGCAACTTATTCATTCGGAAAAAAACATTCTTGAGAGGAAGATTTTAATATGCAACTTATCACAACAGAAAATAAATTAGCAGGATCCAAAAAAGCGTTAGAAATTATCGAAAAAAGCATTACATCAGGCGAAGTAAACACACTTGGTCTAGCAACTGGTAGTACACCAGAAACACTATATGCTGAGCTTGTAAAAAGCGATGTCGACACTAAAAATGTAACAACAACGAACCTAGATGAATATGTAGGTCTTGCAGCAAACGACCCAAACAGTTATCATTACTATATGAACGACTTGTTATTCTCTAAAAAAGCATTTAAAGAAAGTTTCTTACCAAACGGAGAAGCGACAGATGCAGAAGCAGAATGCGCTCGTTATGAAGAAATTTTATCTGAGCACCCAATTGACATTCAAGTGCTTGGAATTGGAACAAACGGTCACATCGGTTTTAACGAACCAGGAACTTCTTTTGAATCGTTAACACATAAAGTTGTTTTAACAGATTCTACTCGTGAAGCAAACAAACGCTTTTTCGAAAGAGAAGAAGATGTTCCAACACATGCTTATTCTATGGGAATTAAATCAATCATGAATGCGAAGAAAATTATCCTACTTGCTTTTGGTGAAAACAAAGCACAAGCAATCAAAGAAACTATTAAAGGACCTGTAGATGTGAATTGTCCTGCTTCTGTACTTCAAAATCATCCAGATGTTACTGTGATTCTTGACAACGAGGCGGCGTCACTTCTATAAGAAGAGGGCGGGAAAATGATCGATAAACAATCAGGAATACCGATTTACATTCAGATTCAAAGTGAAATTAAAAAGAAAATGGAAGATGGCGTATGGAAAGTTGGCACATCGATTCCAGCTGAACGTCAGCTTGCAGAAATGTTTCACGTTAGCCGAATGACGGTAAGACAAGCCATTCAAGGCCTCGTTGATGACAACATTTTGCAAAGACGTGTTGGTGCTGGGACTTTTATTGCGGAAAAGAAACTAACCGAACGACTTGAAGCGGTTACGAGTTTTACGAATTTGATGTTACAAGAGGGCAAAGTTCCTTCGACGCGAATCGTATCGTACGGCATTCGTCCGGCAAGTACGCAAGAACAAGAAGCGTTGCAACTACCAGAAAATAGCAATGTAATGAAAATTGAGCGGATTCGTTACGGCGACCGTGTACCAATTCTTTATGAAGTTGCAGCCATTCCAGAAAAAATTGCTTCACTGCTAACAAAGGAAGACATAATGGATTCCCTTTATAAAGCGATTGAATTAAAATTTGGTCAAACAATTGGAGAAGCAGAACAAATTATGGAAGCTTCTTTAGTATCAGAAAAAATTGCGCCATATCTTGATGTAAAACTCGGCTCACCGGTTATGAAACTCAGACAAATTACAACCTTAGAAGACGGTCGACCATTTGAATTTACACGTTCCCAGTATGTAGGTAGTAGATTTCAATTTGTAGCTAGGATTAAACAATAAATTAAAAGCTTGAGGTAGCATACGTGCGCTTCAAGCTTTTTTTGCTTAATGATTTTCGTTGTCTTTTTGCAAATAAAAAAGTATAATGAGATGAGTAAAAAATTTGCGGGGAGGACTAGCCATGAGCTGGATGATTATTTTTATATGTTTTGGCGCGTCCGTACTACTTACACCGCTAATTCGAAAAATAGCACTTTACTTTGATATTACAGATAAGCCAGATCAACGCCGCATTAATGTGAAGCCGATTCCGAGCTTGGGCGGACTAGCTATCTTCATTAGTTTTGCTATCGGAATGTTCTTACTTCCAATTGAAAACGAATTCTTATGGCCGCTGTTGATTGCGGCATTTGTCATGGTTTTAACTGGATTATTAGATGATATTATGGAATTTAAAGCAAGATATAAATTAATTGGCCAAATCGCTGCTGCCTTTATTATTGTGTTTTGGGGCAACCTTAGCATCGACTTTATCAACTTACCATTTGGTGGGGAAATTCATTTTGGGATATTGAGTATTCCGCTAACCATTATTTGGATTGTTGCAATTACGAATGCCATTAACTTAATCGATGGGCTAGACGGTCTCGCTGCTGGCGTTTCAACTATTGCTTTACTAACTATTTTAGGAATGGCCTTTATTATGGGCGATGCACTTGTTATTATGATCGCAAGCATATTAATTGCTGGAACACTCGGCTTTTTACCATATAACTTCAACCCTGCCAAAATTTTCATGGGGGATACGGGTGCACTTTTCTTAGGTTTTATTATTTCCGTATTATCTGTAATGGGATTCAAAAATGTCACGTTTATTTCTTTAATTGTACCAATTTTAATTTTAGGTGTACCGATCTCAGATACGCTTTTTGCCATTATCCGACGCATGGTAACAAAACAACCAATCGCGATGGCCGATAAATCACATCTGCACCATTGTTTGTTACGACTTGGCTTTACGCATCGACAAACCGTTATTTTGATTTATGCGATTGCTGCACTATTTTCATTATTCGCATTTATTTTCACGATGTCGACACTTTGGGGCTCGATGATTTTAATCGGTGTACTGCTTATCTTAATTGAAGTATTGATAGAGACGCTTGGATTAGTAGGAAGCTCCTATCGACCATTACTGAATTTATTTAAACTAACAAAAGAAGATAAAATAGATTAGAGATTAGTTACTTAGGCTAGTCTCTTTTTTGTGCCAAAATTCTTATTGAGTAACAAGTCTTCTTGTGATACATTTATCAAGTAACGTTTTTGTAGAAATGAGGAGAAAAACATGGAAATCATTGCGACAGCAGATTCAATGAAACAAGCTGAACAATTGCTTCGCGCGGGGGTAGACAGATTATACGTAGGTAATAGTCAATTCGGGTTAAGATTGCCACATTCGTTTTCTGTCGAAGAATTACGTGAAATAGTTCATTTAGCGCATCAAGAAGGAAAGAAAGTAACTGTAGCAGTAAATTCGTTAATGCACAACGAACATATGGAAGAGTTGCCGGGCTTTTTAGAGCAACTTGCCGATATGAAAGTGGACGCGGTAGCATGCGGCGACCCGGGTGCAATTATGCTTTTAAGTGAAATGGCTCAACCGATACCATTTATTTACGATGCCCAAACATTTGTAACTAGCGCAGAACAAATTTCGTTTTGGGAAAAACAAGGAGCGGTCGGAGCAGTACTTGCAAGAGAACTTACAGAAGGCGAAATTAAAGCTATTGCGAAAAGCCTAACTGTTCCTGTCGAAGTACTTGTTTACGGGCCGACATGTATCCATCAATCCAAACGTAGACTTGTAACGAACTACCAACATATTGTTGAAATGGAAGATGATACATCGAAGGAACGCGGACTTTATTTGCGTGAGCCAAATGATGAAACAAGCCAATTACCAATTTATGAAGACGAGTCCGGAACGCATATTTTTGCTTCTGAGGATGTTTCGCTTGTACCGTATTTGGCTGATTTATATGAAGCTGGCTTAAAAACGTGGAAACTCGATGGCGTTCTTGCCGAATCAGATAATTTCGTCCAAATTGCCGCTTTACTCGTTGAGGCGAAAGAAGCCGTAATAAAAGGGCAATTTGTTGCGGAGTATTTTGTGAATAAATTAACGGAATTACAACCTAAAACTAGAAAATTAGACGCTGGATTTTACTTGAAAAATCCGGATGATGTGAAATAGGGGGAATAGCATAATGAGTAAAGTATTAAAAAAACCAGAAGTGCTAGCTCCAGCTGGTAACTTAGAAAAATTAAAAATCGCGATTCGCTACGGTGCGGACGCTGTATATATTGGCGGGCAAGCTTTCGGGCTTCGTTCTCGCGCAGGAAATTTTAGTTTTGATGAAATGAAACAAGGTATCGCTTTTGCACATGAACGTAATGCGAAAGTATATGTGGCGGCGAATATGGTTGCGCATGCTGGTGATACAGAAGGTGCCGGTGAATTTTTCCGGACACTTCGCGATATTGGGATTGATGCGGTCATCGTTTCTGATCCAGCCTTAATCAGTATTTGTTTTCAAGATGCCCCGGGTTTGCCAGTCCATTTATCGACACAAGCTTCGGCAACTAACTATAAAACGTTAGAATTTTGGAAGAAGCAAGGCCTTGAACGTGTTGTACTTGCTCGTGAAGTGAGCATGCAAGAAATTCAAGAAATCGGCGAAAAAACCGATGTCGAAATGGAAGCTTTCATTCACGGCGCAATGTGTATTTCTTATTCTGGTCGTTGTACTTTATCGAATCATATGGCGAACCGTGATGCGAACCGAGGCGGATGTGCGCAAAGTTGTCGCTGGAAATATGATTTATTTGAAATTGATAATGGCGTTTCGAAAAACTTAGTAGATACGGATGAGGAGCCATTTTCAATGAGCGCGGTCGATTTATCCATGATTAAATATATTCCAGATATGGTCGATGCTGGTGTCGATAGCTTGAAAATCGAAGGACGAATGAAGTCGATTCATTATGTTTCAACGGTTGCAAGTGTTTATCGTCGTGCGGTGGATGCTTACTGCGAAGACCCTGAGAACTATGTATTTGACCCAGCGTGGGAAGAAGAACTATGGAAAGTTGCTCAGCGCGAATTATCCACAGGATTTTTCTATAAAGAACCAACCGAAGACGAGCAATTATTCGGGAAAACGCGGAAAATTCCTCAATATGCTTTTGCGGCTCAAGTGCTGGAATATGATGAGGAAACGAAAATCGCTACTTTACAACAACGAAATAATTTTGGTGTAGGGGAAGAAATTGAATTTTATGGACCAGGAGATACTGGTTTTAAACAAGTTGTAGAAGTACTTTGGAATGAACATGGGGAGGAAATCGACCGTGCGCCAAATGCAATGATGACGATAAAAATGCCGGTAGATAAACCTGTGAAGCCATTTTACTTTATGCGGAAGAAAAAATAAAAAATCTCATGCTGCAGTAGGATTGTCGTGTACTCCCTAAGTAAGGTATAATGGGGTAAGTACATATGAAGGAGGAGATTAATTATGATAGGATGGATTATTGCTATCGCTGTTGTTGTTATTTTAGTATTGATTTATTTCGGTCTATACAACAGCCTTGTAAAATACCGTAACCGTGTGGATGAAACTTGGGCGCAAATTGACGTACAATTAAAACGTAGATTTGACTTAATTCCTAATTTAGTTGAAACAGTTAAAGGGTATGCCAAACACGAGAAAGAAACATTGACACAAGTAATTGAAGCTCGTAACAAAATGATGGAAGTTCCTGCTGACAACCGTCAAGGACAAATCGAAGCAGACAATATGCTAAGTGGAGCACTTAAATCTATTTTTGCATTAGGTGAAGCTTATCCTGACTTAAAAGCAAATACTTCTTTTATCGAATTGCAACATGAACTAACTACTACGGAAAACAAAGTGGCTTATTCTCGCCAACTTTATAACACAACCGTAATGACTTATAACACAAAAGTACAATCAGTACCAACTAACATCGTTGCAAAACTGCATAACTTTACAGAACGCGAGATGCTTTCTATTCCAGAAGTAGAGCGCGTTGCACCAAAAGTAGAGTTTTAAGCCATGAAGGAGAGCGAAAATTATGCTATTCGAACAAATTGCAGCAAATAAGCGAAAAACTGTTTTTATCATTCTTGGCTTTTTCATTTTCGTTCTTATGGTTGGCGCTGCTATAGGTATCATTGTTTGGAATAACTATCTAAATGGGCTTATACTGGCGGCGGTGATTGGTGTGTTTTATATTTTGATTATGGTGATGAGCAGTTCGTCCGTTGTTATGGCGATGAATCATGCGAAGGAAGTCACCTCAAAAGATCAAGCACCAGTTTTGTGGGATACCGTAGAAAGTATGGCAATGGTTGCTGGTATTCCGATGCCCAAAGTATATATTGTTGAGGATGCCAGTCCAAACGCTTTTGCAACAGGTATTTCTCCGGAAAAAGGAGCAGTAGCTGTTACTAGAGGATTACTAAATAAATTAGAACGATATGAATTAGAGGGCGTTATCGCGCACGAAATTTCTCATATTCGTAATTATGATATTCGGTTATCAACAATTGCCATTGCGCTTGTAGCTGTAATTGCAATTCTAAGTGACATCGCCATGCGAATGATTTTCTGGGGAAGCTTAACTGGTGGCAGAAATAGCCGTAAAAGTGACAACAATAACGGTGGCGGGGCGCAAGCGATTATCTACATTGTCGCGCTAATATTTGTTATTTTGGCACCGATTATTGCAACAGCTATTCAATTTGCTTTATCTCGTAACCGGGAATATTTAGCTGATGCGAGCGCGGTAGAACTAACACGAAATCCAGATGGACTTATCCAAGCGTTGAAAAAAATTAGCGGTGATTCGAAAAAAATGGAAGAAGTTAGTGCTTCTAGTGAATCTATTTACTTTTCATCACCACTTAAGTCTAAAAAAAATAAGCCGGGTCTTTTCGACTCACATCCGCCAATTAGTTCGCGGATTGAACGCTTAGAAAATATGTAAAAAAAAGCAACCCTGGAATGGGTTGCTTTTTTATTTTATAGGTTGCCGATATACTTCCAGTGGGACTGGCCAGCTGGGGAATCGATTAATTCTACTTTTTGTTGGAGACGCCATTTCTTCATTTGGCGCTCGATTTGTTGTTCGGAAACACCATAAAATTCGGCCATCGAAGCGGAAGAAGTTACTTTTACTTTAGCTAAATATTCTTCCATTTGCGGGCGTGCTTCTGGTTCTGGGAAATCATTTAAAAGCTCGGATAGAACGTGCACATAAACTTCGTAACGATGAAGTCCGCTTAGTTTTAATCCGGCATCTTCTATATTTTTATTGAAAAATACAACGGTAGGATTTTCGCGAATTTCCATTTCTTGTGCTACTTTTTGGTCGCCGATATAAGCGCGTTTAGCAACAGTAGAGGCCAAATCTTTTTTGAATTCTGGAAGATCTAGGCCAGTGGAAACGGCGATATCATGAAGTACTTCTTCACTAGCGATATCTTTATTTTCAAGGAAATAGGCTGCTTGAATCTTACGTAAGAATGTAATGCCTTGTTTTTTTCCTTGGAGTTCAGCGGCTTTGACTGCAAGACAAGAAATATAGGAAAGGTGCGCCCCTATTTGTTGTTCTTTTAAGCTTAGGTTACTATTCCCAGCGCGCTTTTGTTTACAAACAAATGTCTGCAAATTATTATGCAGAACATAGCGCAATTTGAAATAGTTCCCGTACTCCATTTGTAACCGGAGCATGTTCGCTTCAATATTCCAACAGTCATCACAAGCAGGATCAAAAAATAGATAAATTTCGATTGGCTTGGAATTTGCTACTGACTGATAATATAAGTTTTGGTTAATCATTTGCTATCACCTGATTTTCAAATTCTAAATATCTTTTAACAGATACTCATTTCAATGTACCAGTGTGAAAAGAAATAATTCACTGCTCAGTAAAAGCTGATACAAAATTGGGTTTTGCAACTTACATATCTATTTTATCAGCGTAATGTAAATTTAACAAATAATTGTCATTGGCTTAACATATTTATTCGCTGTTTTTTAAGATTTTGTGTCATTTTACTGCAAATTCGTATAAATTTACTCCTCATCTCCATACACGTGATGATAAAATCTTGCTACTTTATTTTCAGCTGGTTGATTAGTTATTTGATATTCTTTCAGTAATTTATCAAAAATTTCTTTTCCTTTATCATAATCTGCCACTTCATATTCTAAATCAAAGTCAGATATCGTCCCGTAAAAATTCTTATCGAAAACGAGCAAGCCTTTTTTATAGTCTTTTTCGGCGCGAATTGTTTTGAGTGAACCGAAAACTTGTAGGTCTTCATGGTTGATGCCGATTTCTTTTAGCGTATCGCGAACAGGACCGACTGGAATGTTTGCTCCGGCAATAATGGCAGTTGCTTGGTCGGCGCCGAGGATTTGCGTCGTTTCCATTAAACCGCGAGATTCTGGGGTTTTAAGTGTTAATTGGTATTGCGATTCTAGCTGGCGAATACGAAGCGCGGAATGCCGTTCTTTTAAGCCGAAATCAGCTGTATCTAAATAATAATTAGTTTGCTCGAAAAAATCTTCTTCTTTCACGCGAAAATTTTCTGTTAGGGTATCGTATTGTTCTTTGGTTAATAAATTGCGGAATTCGATTTCTAGTTCTTTTACCATGGAAAATCAGCTCCTTTTAATGAAATGTTGCATCTAAATCTTGTGCGTAAAATTGAATCGCTTTTTTGTAGCTTAAAATAGTTTCGTCGTTTGTAGTATTTGTTAGTAGCAGCAAAGTTTCTTCGAGAGCTTCTTTTGCCAAACCTTGATTATACTTCGCCATAATCGAAAAAGTGCGCAAAGCATTATTTTCCGGGAATTCTTGCAGCGCTTTTTGGAAAAGGGTGCTGGCTTTCTCGGGTTGACCTGTAATCCGGTAAGTGCTACCGAGGCCAATATAAGCTTCTTTACGATCAGCGGCAGGAAGACCAAGTTCAAGTGCTTTCTCGTAAAAAGGGATCGCCGCATCTTCTTTGCCAAGCGCGTCGTGTGCCCAGGCGGCAAAATAATGAAGTTCAGCACTTTCTGGATTGTTCTTTAGTTCTGCGATAGCTTGAGCGCGCGCCGTTTCGTAATCGCCATTTTGAAGTAATGTAAGAATCATTTTTATCATCCTTTTTGTTGTCGTTTGAAGGCTTCGGTTTTATTTTACCATGGGATTGAAAAAAAGGTTACTTTAAGCAAGGTGGATTAACTGCTTTTGTGTTAAAATAAAACTGATGTTGCATAAATTTAATCATGAATATACTTGAGGTGAGCGATTTGAATCATTGGGAAGACTTTTTAGCGCCTTACAAACAGGCAGTGGAAGAACTTAAAATTAAACTTAAAGGAATGCGTTCACAATTTGAGCTTGAAAATAATCATTCGCCAATTGAATTTGTTACAGGACGAGTGAAGCCGGTTGCGAGCATATTAGACAAAGCCAATCAAAAACATATTGCCCTAGATCATTTAGTCGAAGAAATGCAGGATATTGCGGGTCTCCGTATGATGTGCCAATTTGTAGATGACATTGAAGTCGTAGTTCGTCTTTTAAGGCAACGGAATGATTTTCGTATTGTGGAAGAGCGCGATTATATTACTAATAAGAAACCCAGTGGATATCGTTCGTATCACGTCGTTATCGAATACCCAGTGGAGACCATTCAAGGCGAAAAGAAAATTCTAGCTGAAATCCAAATTAGGACGTTAGCGATGAATTTCTGGGCAACAATCGAGCATTCGGTAAACTATAAGTATCAAGGTGAATTTCCAGAAGCAATCAATAAACGACTAAAACGCGCTGCGGAGGCGGCTTTCCAACTAGACGAAGAAATGTCGCAAATTCGCGAGGAAATCCAAGAAGCGCAAGTCTATTTTTCACAAAACAAAGATGCGTCAAAGGATAAAAAAGCGGTACATCAAGTGATGCCAAAGAAAAATAAGTAATTAGTTGTAGGAATAGGGGCGAATAGAAATAATGAAATATATGATTACTTCCAAAGGGGACGAAAAGTCTGATTTGTTGCGACTGAATATGATCGCAGGTTTTGGGGAACATGACATGGAATATGATGAGGTAGAACCTGAAATTGTTATTTCTATTGGCGGAGACGGAACCTTTCTGTCCGCATTTCATCAATACGAGGAGCGTTTAGATGAGATTGCTTTTATTGGGATTCACACTGGGCATCTTGGTTTTTATGCAGATTGGAGACCAGCCGAGGCAGATAAATTAGTGCAGCTTTTGGCAAAAGGAGAATACCAGAAAGTTTCCTATCCTCTTCTTAAAACAACCGTGAAGTATGGCATTGGTAAAAAAGAAGCAACATATTTAGCACTAAATGAATCAACCGTCAAAAGTTCAGGTGGGCCGTTCGTGGTGGATGTAGTTATTAATGATATTCATTTTGAACGTTTTCGCGGTGATGGTCTTTGTATGTCAACGCCTAGTGGCACAACAGCATACAATAAATCACTTGGTGGGGCGCTAATGCATCCATCGATTGAAGCAATGCAGTTAACCGAGATGGCTTCGATTAATAATCGTGTGTACCGAACCATTGGTAGCCCGCTTGTTTTTCCTAAGCATCATGTCGTTAGCTTGCAGCCGGTTAATGATAAAGACTTCCAGATTTCCGTAGATCATTTAAGCATTTTGCATCGTGATGTACAAGAAATCCGTTATGAAGTATCTGCCAAAAAAGTTCATTTTGCCAGATTTAGATCATTTCCGTTTTGGCGTCGTGTCCACGATTCATTTATTGAAGATTAAGCTAGCAGGAGGAAGCATGTGTTTTTAGAATGGAAAGTAGAATTAGAAGAAAATGGGCTTTTACTTCGGACTTTTTTGAAGAGCAAGCACATTTCTAAACAATTATTAACTGCTGTCAAATTTGGCGCAGATGGGAAAATTGAAGTAAATAACGAGGAACAAAATGTTCTTTATCAGGTAAAAGCTGGTGACCACGTGCGGCTTATGTTTCCAACAGAGCAACAAAATGAGCGTTTGCTTGCTGAACATACTGAATTAGATGTTGTTTTTGAAGATGATTTTCTATTAATTATTAATAAACCGGCCGGGATGGCTTCGATTCCCTCGCAGTATCACCCGCATGGCTCGGTCGCCAACTTCGTCAAAGGGCATTATGAAACGCAAGGACTTACGAGCGCTATCCATATTGTAACGAGGCTGGACCGTGAAACATCTGGGCTAATGCTAATCGCTAAAAATAGGTTTGCGCATGCCAGACTCAGCACTTTTTTACAGCAAGGATTGTTAAAACGACGCTATCAAGCTTTTACTGGTGGCGTTTTAGCAGAGCGAGAGGGATCGATTGAAGCGCCAATAGGGCGTAAAGAAGTGAGTATAATGGAACGTTTTGTTACTCCTGAGGGGAAATATGCCAAAACAAATTACGCGGTTCTCGAGCGTTACAGCGCGTTTGATCACGTAGCCATTCAACTAGAAACAGGACGCACGCATCAAATTCGCGTTCATTTCTCGTATATTGGTCATCCGCTTATTGGAGATGATATGTACGGCGGAGATACTACTTTACTGAAAAGACAGGCGCTACACTCGTGTCATCTACATTTAGTCCATCCGGTAACAGAAGAATATATGGCGTTTGATTTACCTTTACCAGCAGATATGGAAGAGATAATTCAAAAATCGAAGTAATAAGTGTTTTAAAAAGCTATTTGGTCATGTAAAATGGAAGAAGCGAACAAATCGCATCAATTTTAGGAGGAAAGAACATGAATTTATCATTAGAGGGAAAAACATATGTTGTAATGGGAGTAGCTAATAAGCGTAGTATCGCTTGGGCAATCGCTCGTTCACTAAATGAAGCTGGGGCAAAACTGGTATTTACATATGCCGACGAGCGTGCGAAAAAAAGCATTACAGAACTAGTACCTTCACTAAACGAAGCAAATCAAAACCCGCTTATTTTAGCTTGTGATGTATCAAGTGAAGAAGCGATTACAGAAACATTTGAAACAATTAAAAATAAAGTTGGTAAACTTAGTGGCTTAGCACACTGTATTGCTTTTGCTAACAAAGACTTTTTAACTGGCGACTATTTAGAAGTAGATCGTAAAAGCTTCTTACAAGCGCATGAAATCAGTGCTTACTCGTTTACAGCAGTTGCTCGTGCGTTAAAACACTTAGAAATGTTAACAGAAGATGCAAGCCTATTAACACTAACTTACCTTGGTGGGGAACGTGTAGTAGAAAACTATAACATTATGGGTGTTGCGAAAGCTTCTCTTGATGCAAGTGTTAAATACCTTGCTATGGACCTTGGAGCAATCGGTGTGCGTGTAAATGCGATTTCAGCTGGACCAATCAGAACAGTATCTGCTCGAGGCGTTAGCGGTTTCTCTGACTCTATTTCACTAATAGAAGAAAAAGCTCCACTAAAACGTGCAACACAAGCAGAAGAAGTTGGCGATACAGCGTACTACTTATTCAGTAACTTATCTCGAGGCGTTACAGGCGAAGTTATTCACGTGGATAGCGGTTATCATATTATTGGATTCTAAAAAAACCAGAAGTAGTTTTAAACTACTTCTGGTCTTTTTTTGGTCCGTCTTCTGGATGTTCTTTAAAGTAATAATCTTTTGGTGTTGGTTTATAGTTTGTTTGGACCGGTTCTTTAACGAAATCAGCTAGTGCTTGGTCGATTTTTACCCAACCGCGCCAGCTTAAATGAATCGGATCTTCTAGGAAGAAAGATTCATTTTGATATTCTTCTAGAGAGTAATAGCGGAAGCCTTGGCTCTCGATTTGTTGTTTTGTTTTAGCGTAATAACCATCTAAGCCTTGTTTGTTCATACCAATGTAATCAATCCATTTTCCGTTGATAGGAGGGTTAATGAAGATAACGTCTGCGCCAGCTTTTTTGAATGCATCCATAAGTAGTTGCAAATCAGCAAACTCTGGAGATTGGTCATAACGTAAATCTTTACGACTATCTTTTAGTTCACCTTCAATTGGTTTGATTTTTTTCTGATAATACTTTTCTTTCACTTGGAATGGGTTATCACCAATACTTTTCTCACCAGTTTCTTTCGCTAGATCGTCAAGTTGTTTGTAATCTAAATTATCTGGAAGAGCTTTTAGGCCCTCATCTACACGATCTTGTTTAGAACCAGAAACAGATTTTGATTCTAAATCGTCTTTACGTTCTAAAATTTTCAGTTCGATATTTCCAGCAACTTTTAGAAGTTTTGGATCATGCGGTTTTTTAGGTCCTTTTGCAACAATGTTTTCAAGTAATTTCTTTAATGTAGAGTCGCTTTGAACCACTTGGAAAGTAAGTAAACGTTTAGCTGCGTACCGACGTTCAGGCGTGTTTTTCGTATCTTCAAGTGCAAATTTGTATGCATGTAGAGGGGAGAAGTTAGCGCCAAACGATGGATCAGAAACGCCTTTTGGTTGGAACCATTGCGGAGATAAGATTACCGCTACTTTTTTGCCTTTTAAATCATCACCAAGTGCATTTACATCAAGGAAATGACTTAATGATTGTGTACCAGGACGACCAAGTAAGAATGGTGTATAGCCCTGATCATATTTTTTTGATACTACGCTAGGATGGAATGAATCGACACGAGAAAGCTCTGATGAACCATAGATAGGTAAGTAGTTTCCTTCTTTTAAAGCTTCTTTCTGGATGTCTAAGCCTTGGATGACGTATTCGTTCATGGACGTAGCGCTTTCCTCTACCGTTTTAGAAGAAACGTGAGAGAATAAGCTGCTAGGTCCGAATAGAACGAAAAGGAAAACCGCGAATGCGACCATTAAAGGCCCAAATGTCATCCACAGCTTTTTTTTCATTATTTTAGCGCCTCAAGTTGAGTAATGATCATTTCAGGAGTAGCCCATTCGTCGCGGTCAAATTCGGAAACGGGTACAGTAATATCTAGTCTTTCTTCAATTTCGATTAATAGTTGAACAGTAGCCATAGAATCAAGTAAACCTTCATCGAATAATTTGATTTCTGTGTTTTGTACTACTTCATCAGTTTCTGTAATTTCTTCTAAGATTTCTAATACGTTTTCGCGAAAAGCCATTTTAAATTACCACCTTTAGTTAGTTTTAAAAATTAATTTTATCTAAAATACCTGAGAAAATCAGGAATCCGAAACAAACAAATTGGAATGTAATGATAACGCCGATTACATAAGTTATTTTGTTTTTTGGATAGAATTTGTGTTTCTTGTTGAAGCGTTCGATCAGGTCAAATCCGACAATTAATGTCGCTTGGTAAAGACCGTAAACGATGTAATACCAGTGAAGTCCGTGCCATACACCCATGATGAAAAAGTTAACGAAGTATGCTAGGTAGGCAATAGTGAACTTGCTCTTGAACCATTTCTTTTTTGTTACCCATAATACGAAACGCATAAATACATAATCGCGGAACCAGAATGAAAGCGTCATGTGCCAACGATTCCAGAACTCTTTAATATTTCGCGCTGCAAATGGTTTGTTAAAGTTCATTGGAGTTTGAATGCCGAGCAAGTAACTAACTCCGACTGCAAAGGCACTATAGCCGGCAAAGTCAAAGAATAAATACATACTATAAGCATACATGTAACCAAATAAATTCTTGGCTAAATCTACATTGTGTGAAATCGCGATGTCTAGTGGAACAACAAAATGCTTGTTTACTAAGTAAGCGATAATGAATTTGTAGAGAAACCCGAGGAAGATAAGGAATATTCCTCGATTTAATAAAGCAACATAAGCTTCTTTACTAGGCGGATTATCAATATCTTTTTTAAAGCGACGGAACCGATCAATCGGTCCGGATGAAATTGTTGGGAAGAATAGCAAGAAGCTAACAAAATCCCACGCGTTATATTGTTTAATCAAGTTATCGCGTATTTCAATTATCATTTGAGCCGCTTTAAATGTTAAGTAGGAAATCCCTAGGAAACCAACCATTGTTACATTGTCACCTAAAATTGGAACAACTTTAGAGATAACAAGCGGTAGGATGGAGAGAACCACTGCAACAACGAATACGCCGCCGTGATTCAGTTTTTTCTCCTGCCTGTAATGGAAGTAAAGTCTTACGAGAGCAAGCTGCCAGAAGACGAAGAAGATAAAAGTAGCTCCTTGTACTGGGCTTGCAGAGAACATAAAGTATAAAAATACGAGTGTTACAAAAGCATTATAAATTGGTAATCTTTTTCCTAACAAACCAGCTACTATGATAGGAATTAAAAATAGTACAAGTACACCAAAATAAAGGATTGTACCGTATGGTAAACTCACTTGTTAACCTCGCTATTAAGCGCTTTGCGGTCAATTTTGCCATTCATAGTCAACGGGAACTCTGTCTTATAAATCCATTTTCTTGGAATCATGTATGCTGGCATAAATTCTTTGAGTTCATTTTTAATTGCTGCACTTAGCTGGTATTCTTTTTCGAAATCGTTGGCAGTTGGGATGACCTGAGCGACCAACATATCTACCTTTTCGTCTTTCATTTTAGGAATAATAGCGCAGTTTTGAATGTAACTTACTTTTTTAAGATTGTTTTCGATATCTTCTAGTTCGATTCGATAACCGTGAAGCTTAATTTGGAAATCAAGACGACCTTGGAAGAATAGATAACCATCTTTGATAATACCGGAATCTCCAGTGTGATAAGCTTGGTAGCCTTTATAGTCAAAGAATACTTGGTCTGTTTTTTCAGGTTCGTTTAAATAACCTTTGGAAACACTAGCACCAATTAGGATGATTTCTCCTTTTTCACCATCTGGAAGAATTTCGCCAGTTTCTTGGTCTACGATGTGTAAACGCATATCTGGTTTAATTACGCCAAGTGGTAAGCTTGGATAAGCATCGATAAGCTCACGAGTTACTTTTACTTGCGTTACAGCAACGGTTGCTTCAGTAGGGCCGTAAGTGTTGTAGATGACTGCATCTGGGAAACGATCAAGTAGTTCAGTTGCTGTTTTCTTAGCAAGTACTTCACCGCAGAATAAGAAGCGAGTCAAACTTGGGTTATTTTCTTGGTTAAAGTTCTCATCTAGTAAGCACAAGTCTGCGAAAGATGGAGTGGAAACCCAAACGTCAAAGTTTTGCGCAGGAATTTCACGGTATAAATCTTTCATGTTAGCAGTAATTGTTTTATCAAGCGGTACAAGCGTTCCGCCGGATAGTAAGCTTGGATATAAATCCATAACAGATAAGTCGAACGAGAATGGCGCTTGGTTTAAGAAGCGTAATCCTTGTCTTAAAGAAAAATCTTGTAGGATCCAGTTACTAAAGCTTACTAGGTTATTTTGGCTGATTTGAACGCCTTTAGGATTTCCAGTACTTCCGGATGTGTAAATAATATAGTAGTTATCGTCATTTTTTACACATTCAGCTTTATCTGGCACTTCTTCAAAATGTTTTTCTAAAGCGTCCATTAGTTGTTCTTGTGATAATACAGGGCAACCAGTAATGGTAAGGTTGCTTGGTAATTCTTCTGTGCAAATAAACATAGAAGGATCCGCTGCTTTTTTAATTTGTTCTATACGTTCAACTGGCATAGAAACATCTACTGGAACATAAGCTCGACCTGATTTGATAGCGCCTAAAAATGCAACTAGCATTAATGGAGACATGTGTCCGTAGACGATAATAGGTTTTTCTTTGTCAGTATTTAGATTTTTTAGTAGAAAAGAGCCAAATGCATCGGATTGCCGTTTTAATTCTTTGTAGGAAAGACGTGTGCCGGCATATTCGTAGCAAGGGAAATCCGGTGTCTTTTCTGCCCATGCATCAATTCTTTCGATGATACTCGTTGTCATAATTGATATTCCCATTTTTTAACAGTCCTTTCTTTTTTTAGAATTCGTTGTAAATGAATTTCGCACCTTCAGGGTTTTTGAAACCATAAAACCAAAGCAATCCAAGCAGAATAGCTAAGTAGAAAACAGTTTTCATAGTAAAGATAGTCGCTGGATGATGCAAAAATAGTTTTACTCTGTTCATAAATCCACCTCTTTATTATTTCAGTTGTGTTACAAATATTAAAAATAAACGTTTAATACTTACTTACTGTAATACATCTGTCTTTAAATGTCTAATTACATTTTTGTAAGGTTAGAAAAATAATGATGTTTTGAACTTAAAAGTAACAGCGAGTATAATGAAACAATAGATATAGCAAGGCTTTAATGCGAAGAACGGAGGAGGAGAAAGGATGAACCAAAAGAAAATGGCTGGAGAAAAAGCGTGTGAATGGGTTAAAGATGGCATGATTGTGGGGCTTGGAACGGGGAGTACGGTATATTACACGATTGAAAAATTAGGTGAAATGGTCGCGAATGGCTTACAAATCACCGGGGTTGCTACTTCCGAAGAAACAGCAAAACAAGCAGAAAAGCTAGGAATACCATTAAAATCGTTAAATGATGTGACAGAAATTGATGCCACTATTGATGGTGCAGATGAGGTGGATGCCGATTTTCAAGGGATAAAAGGTGGCGGTGGGGCACTTTTGCGTGAAAAGATGGTTGCGAATGCGAGTTTGAAAAATATTTGGGTTGTGAGCGAGGAGAAGCTTGTAAGGAACCTAGGTGAATTTCCGTTGCCATTAGAGGTAATTCCTTTTGGATGGAAGCAAATTCAGCGAGAACTTGAAAAAGACGCTATAGAAACGAATTTGCGGAAACATGCTTCTGGTGAAGTGTATGTGACAAACAATGGTAACTATATTTTGGATATCGTCAATCAAACATTCACGGATACGGCAATGTGGCAAGAAAAGTTAGCGCAAATTCCGGGAGTTGTGGAACATGGTTTATTTCTTAATTATGTAGACCTGATTATTTGTGGAAAAGCGAACGGGGAAATAGAGCTCATAAAAAAATAGTTATTTCTTCTATATAAAAGAAATAACTATCTTCCTATCATATTGTTTTTTTCATTTCTTTGTGTTCAATGCCTGCATCAAGGAATAAATCCGAGCAAGTTTCGTAGCCGAGTTTTTCATAGAAGGGGATCGCAGTAACTTGTGCGCCTAATTTTAGCTTAGTTAAGCCACGTGTTTTTGCTTCGGCTTCAATGGCTTCCATAATTCTGCGGCCGCTACCAGTGCCTCGAGCTATTTTCTGAGTGCAAATGCGTTCGACCTTGCCGTAACCATCTGTCACGCGAAATCTGCCTGTTGCAAGCGGTGTGCCGTCCTCTGCGTAATCCACAAACATGACAACGGAGTCCATTTTATCGAATTCATCCCATTCTAGCGCGGGATCAACGTGTTGCTCGACGACAAATACGTCGTTTCTAATTTTTAATGCGGCTTGTTTGCCGATGTCATCTGTTACTTTCTTTACGGTCAAGTTGTTTCCGTCCTTTCTTATGCGCGCATGCTTTCTAAATCAAATGTATTTACTGGAAGCATAAACTGCAAAGAATCTTTGATAAATGGCTGCCAGTATTTCCAGCGATGGTCGCCGTTAAATACATGGAAATAATAATCAAACCCACGAGCGGTTAAAATTTGTTCTAAAGATTTATTTGATGAGAGGAAATCGAGCACTTCATTTCCAGTCGTTTCGACAGCGGTTTCTTGGTCGCCAATTATATGGAAGATTTTCACTTTTGCAGGGTCGACTTTTTCGGCAAGTGTAAGGATTGTATCGTCCACATATGGCGAATGTAGAATCACGTTGCCGAATGTAAATGGAAATAGTAGCGCTGCTTTTAAGGAAACGGATGCTCCGAGTGAGTCACCCATCAGGAATCTACTAGTTGGCATTTGGAAAGAAGGGAAGCGTTCTTCAAGATAAGGAACAAGTTCAAATGCTAAGAACCGGATATACGCTTCATTTTGTTTACCATCGGGATGATATTTTTCGCGTCGATCCATGACAGTTTTGTAAGGGATACCAATGAAAATGGCTTTTTGAATCTGCTCGGTTACCGCTAATTCTTCGGAGTGTCGCGCAAGTTTACCAAACTGAAAATAATCTTTTCCATCTTGTACAATAAATAGAGGATATTTGTAAAGTGGCGAAAAATCAGGTGGCAAGCAAATAATTAAATCAAGTTCCTCTCCTAGCGATTTACTATAAAATTTCTCATCCAACATTTTGTGAGCTGTCATTTTCATTCTCTCCTTTCTTGAAATCATTCCTTCTAAGGTGATTGTTTTTTGAAAAGTTACTCTATTTTAGCATGAATTACGTTAAAAGAAAGAACATTTTGCCTATTTATTAGAAAATTTTTCTTTTTCGCGGGACTTCACTGCAATAATGCTGTTTATTGTGCTATACTGAAACATACAATAATTCTGTTTAAAGATAGAAAGTGGGGATTTTGAATGAGTAAAGATATTGACTGGAGTAATTTAGGATTTAGTTATATTAAGACGGACAAACGTTACATTTCTTATTGGAAAGACGGGGAATGGGACGAGGGTGCGCTAACAGAAGACAATACGCTACACATTAGCGAGGGTTCAACAGCGCTTCACTACGGCCAACAATGTTTTGAAGGTTTAAAAGCATATCGTTGTAAGGACGGCTCGATTAATCTTTTCCGCCCAGATCGTAATGCTGCGCGAATTCAAAAAAGTTGTGAGCGTTTATTAATGCCACATATCCCTACAGAAAAATTTATTGATGCAGTGATGCAAGTTGTTCGTGCGAATGAAGAATTTGTGCCGCCATATGGTACTGGTGCAACGCTTTATTTACGCCCATTTGTTATTGGTGTTGGCGATAATATCGGTGTTCACGCAGCGCCAGAGTATATTTTCTCTATTTTCTGCTCGCCAGTGGGACCATATTTCAAAGGTGGAATGGCGCCGACAAACTTTGTCGTGTCTGATTTTGACCGTGCCGCTCCAAATGGTACAGGTGCCGCAAAAGTAGGCGGAAACTATGCCGCAAGTTTGCTACCAGGTCAAGCTGCCAAAGCACGTAATTTTGGCGATTGTATTTATTTAGATCCTGCTACACATACAAAAATTGAAGAAGTTGGTTCTGCTAATTTCTTTGGTATTACAAAAGATGATAAATTTGTCACACCGTATTCTCCTTCTATTTTGCCAAGTATCACGAAGTATTCGCTGCTTTATTTGGCGGAGCATCGTTTAGGCTTAGAAGCAGTGGAAGGCGATGTGTATATTGATAAGCTAGATGAGTTTAAAGAAGCTGGAGCATGTGGAACAGCGGCCGTTATTACTCCGATTGGTGGTATTCAAACGAAAGATGATTTCCATGTATTCCATAGCGAAACGGAAGTAGGACCAGTAACAAAACGTTTATTCGATGAACTTTGCGGCATTCAATTTGGTGATATTGAAGCTCCAGAAGGCTGGATTTATAAAGTAAAATAATGCTAAACCGTCCGTTTTTGCGGGCGGTTTTTTGTAGGAGTCATTTCCGATAGTTAAATTGGGAGTGACTTTTTTATTGACATAATATCAACTCGGTGTTACTATGCAGTAGTAATAAGTGATACAGAATACCTGTGTTACTGAGTAGTGGGGTTTAATAAAAAATGGAAAGAAGGTTGTATTCAAATGAAAGAAGTGATGATTAAAGCCACGGGTTTGGAAAAATCATTTAAGAAAACAGAAGTCTTAAAAGGTGTGGATTTCGAAGTGAAGCGCGGCGAAATTTTTGCATTGCTTGGTTCGAATGGTGCAGGTAAGACGACAACCATCCAAATTTTAGCGACTCTTTTAAAAGCAGATAATGGTAATGCAAGCGTCTCTAATTTTGATGTGAGAAAAGAGCCTGAGAAAGTTCGCGAGCACATTAGTCTGACAGGACAATTTGCGGCTGTAGACGGTCTTTTGACAGGACGAGAAAATATTTTATTAATTGCTAAACTGCGAGGGGAGAAGAATCCGACACAGACCACGAATGATTTACTAGCGCGTTTTGGACTTGAAAAAGCGGCGGACCGACGTGCGGACACTTATTCTGGAGGGATGACACGACGACTAGATATTGCTATGAGTTTAGTTGGCGCTCCGGATGTGATTTTCCTTGATGAGCCCACTACTGGGCTTGATCCTGAGGGGCGAATCGAAGTTTGGAAAACGATTAAGGCGCTTTCGGACGGAGGAACAACCATCTTACTAACAACACAATATTTAGACGAGGCAGAACAGTTGGCTGATCGAATTGCTATTTTACACGGTGGAACAATTATTGCAAATGGAACTTTAATGGAACTTAAAAAATTGTTCCCACCTGCTGAAGTTGAATACGTCGAAAAACAACCATCTTTGGAAGAAATTTTCCTAGCAATTATTAATGGGAAGGAGGAAGTAAAATGAAGGCAATTCGTGATACAAGTATATTGTTTGGTCGGTCTATGCGTCATATTTTGCGGAGTCCTGATACGATTATTACCGTGGCAATTATTCCAATTATGATTATGTTGATGTTTGTGTACGTGCTTGGTGGGGCAATTCAAACAGGGACAGATAACTACGTGGATTATTTATTACCGGGAATTATTTTGATGGCGATAGCAAGTGGGATAGCTTACACGGCGGTGCGATTATTTACAGATGTGCAAAAAGGTTTGTTTCAACGGTTTCATTCGATGCCGATTAGTCGCTCTTCGGTATTATGGGGACATGTGTTGACATCGCTCGTTTCTAATGCGATTTCGATTGTACTCATTATTCTAGTGGCACTTCTTATTGGTTTTCGTTCCTCTGCGGGAGTTTTGGAATGGCTTGCTGTAGCAGGGATATTGTTGCTATTTACTTTAGCGTTAACTTGGGTTGCTGTTATTCCTGGTCTAACTGCTAAATCGGTTGACGGCGCGAGTGCTTTTTCTTATCCGCTGATATTTTTACCTTTTATTAGTTCGGCTTTTGTCCCAACGGATACGATGCCAACTGCAGTTCGGGTTTTTGCGGAAAATCAGCCGGTGACGTCGATTGTTAATACAATTCGTGCATTGCTTTACTCTGAACCAATTGGAAATGAGATTTGGATTGCGCTAGCTTGGTGTGTGGGAATTACGGTTGTTGCGTATGTTTTTGCGGTAACAATTTATAAAAAAATGGTTTAAATGAAAAAAGTTGGCTCCGCGGAGAGCCAACTTTTTTTAATTATCGCCGGAAATATGTTTTTTCGGTAAGATAAAATGAATAAAATAACTAACGATACAGCAAGCGAACATTACCCAGAAAACCGTATGAAGGCCGCTATATAAAATATCTCGAAGCGGTTCAACTAGATCTGCGCTCACATTGCCAGACGTTTGTGGACTAATTAGTTGATTTAAATTACTGCGATTCACTTCACTACCAGCGGCAGCACGGAACTCGCTTGTAAGAACTGAGTTGAAAATGGTGCCGAATACAGCTACACCAATCGTTTGACCAACTGTTCTAAAAAGTGTGTTAGAAGCAGTAGCGATACCTGTTTGGAATCTCGGCACAGCATCTTGAACAGTTACTGTTGTCGTCGTAAATATAATCCCAAAACCAAATCCCATAAATGCACTATTTAAATAGAAGAAGATGTCATTTGTGGAAGCGGGGAATAAAGCTAAAATCAATCCACTTGCTGCTGTTATCAACACACCGATACCGACTGTGTGGCGATTTCCAAGTGTCATTAACAGTTTTCCGCCAATAAATGAACCAACAATCCATGTAACTGAAAGCGGTGCAAGCATAAAGCCAGCAATTGTAGCCCCGTGACCAAGCATACCTTGCGCCCACATTGGAATATAAACATTGATACCAATTAAAAAGGCACTAATCAAGAAACCAATTAAATTCCCAATTAAAACAACGGGATTTTTAAATAATACAAATGGCATAATCGGATCTTTTGCACGTTTTTCGACAAAATAAAAAGCAATAAATAACACAATCGAAACGGCAAAAAGAATAACGACGAGCGGTTCTGTCCAGTTGAGTGATTCGCCAGCTCGCTGTAATGCAAATAATAAGCCAAGCAGTGCCACCGTAAAGAGCGAGGCACCTAAATAGTCAATCGGTAATTTTACATGTTCCACTTTTTCGCGTAAATAAAGCAAAATAAGTAAAATTGTCAAAATGCCAATCGGTACATTGATAAAGAAAATCCAATGCCATGAAAGTTGGTCGACTAAAAATCCACCAACAAGTGGTCCAAATACACCAGCGATACCCCAGGCAGAACCCATAAAACCAAGTACTTTGGCACGTTTTTCAAATGGGTACACGTCTGCGATAATTGTCATAGTAGATGGTAAAATCCCACCTGCTCCAATACCTTGAATCGCGCGAAAAATAATTAATTGTTCCATATTTTGTGCGAATCCACAAAGTGATGAACCAATGATAAAAATAATTGTCGCAATTACAAAAATATTTTTTCGTCCATACAAATCAGACAGTTTTCCGTAAATCGGAACGGTCACTGCTGATGTTAGCAAATAAACAGAAAAAATCCAGTTCATTAACTCTATGCCGTCCAACTGACTTACAATCGTTGGCATCGCAGTACTCACGATGGTACCCTCAATAGCTGCCATAAATGTTGCGACAAATACGGCGATGGTAACGGCCTTTACTTTTGTTTGTTCCAAAAAATTCCCTCCCTTTTCGTCTACCGAATTATAGCATATAAAAGGACTAATTTGGGAAAAAAGTTAATCTTAAGAAATGCGTTCGTTCAAGATAAGCGCTATAATAAAATAGAAGAAAGCGAACTAAAGGAGGAATTTTTTTGTCATACGAACCAAATACAAAACAAACAATGCAAAAAATTAAAGAACTAACTTCTATCCCAAGCCCAACCGGGAATACTGGGAAAATCATTGAAAAACTGGCAAAAGATTTAGATGCTTCAAAAATCCCCTATACACTAAACAATAAAGGCGGATTGATTGTAACGCTTCCTGGGAAAGATGAAACGAAGCACCGCATGTTAACTGCTCATGTCGATACGCTTGGTGCGATGGTCAAAGAAATCAAAGCAGACGGACGACTACTTTTAACGCTAATTGGTGGTTACCGTTTTAATGCGATTGAAGGCGAATATTGTACAATCGAAACCAGTGCTGGAGATTTGTATAGTGGTACGATTCTGATGCATCAAACATCTGTCCATGTATATAAAGACGCTGGAACTGCTGAGCGTAATGATAAAAATATGGAAGTTCGTTTAGATGTAAAAGCGCTAGATGCAGACAAAGTTCGCGCACTTGGAATTGAAGTAGGTGATTTTGTTTCCTTTGATCCGCGCGTGCAAATTATTAATAATGAATATATCAAATCTCGCCACCTAGATGACAAAGCAAGTGTCGCGATTTTATTGCAACTAATCAATTATATCCATGAAAATAAACTCGAGCTACCGCACACTACGCATTTCTTGATTTCTAATAATGAAGAAATTGGCTACGGTGGAAACTCGAACATTCCGACCGAAACAGTGGAGTATTTAGCAGTCGACATGGGTGCGCTTGGTGATGGTCAAACATCGGATGAATATACTGTTTCTATTTGTGCAAAAGACGGTAGTGGCCCGTATCATCTTGGCTTGCGCAAACATCTAGTAGAACTTGCTAAAAAGAATAATATTGATTATAAAGTGGATATTTATCCGTTTTATGCGTCCGATGCAAGTGCGGCGATTAATGCTGGTAACGATATTATCCACGGTTTAATTGGCCCGGGGATTGATGCGAGCCACGCATATGAACGCACACATCGCGACTCACTTTATCATACAGAAAAATTAGTTTATGCATATTTATTTTCGAATATATTGAAATAGGAGGAATTCCGTATGAATGTCCATGATTTTTCTGAAAAAGCAATGAATGGCAAAGAAATCGCGTTAAGTGATTATAAAGGTAAAGTTTTGCTTATCGTGAATACTGCGAGCAAATGTGGTCTAACCCCTCAACTAGAAGGACTTGAAGCAATGTATAAAAAACTAGGTGGCGCTAATTTTGAAATTCTTGGTTTCCCTTGTAACCAATTTTTACGCCAAGATCCCGGTAGTGATGAAGAAATCCTCGAATTTTGCCAAATGAATTACGGCGTGACATTCCAAATGTTTTCTAAAATCAAAGTAAAAGGCAAAGACGCCAGCCCGCTATACAAATATCTAACCGAACAAACCGGTGGCAAAAAAGTAGAGTGGAACTTTGCGAAATTCCTTATTGATGAAAATGGAGAAGTGGTTGAACGTTTCCCATCAAAAATGAAACCGGCAGATTTTGAAGATAAAGTGGAAGCACTTGTTGCCAAAGTAAATAATTAAGGTAAACTCGGTAGTGCATGAATCGCGCTGCCGAGTTTTTTTGCATCTTAGTTAGATTAAAATGCATGTTACGGAAATTGGCTTGTAGTTTTTAACTAAGCGTTTATAATAAAAGAAAAAAAGGGAGGCAACTAGATGAAATTCCATGTAAAGCAAAGTACAAATATGGTGGTTGGTGAAGTGGAAATATATTGCCATCCCGATAATTTAGAAGAGGTATCCAATAAGCTAGCGGGACTTGAAGGATCAACGGAAAAAATCTCGGTCAAAAAAGACGGCGCTACTTATTTACTGGAGCCAAAAGCGATTTTATATTTTGAAGCAGTAGAGAGCAAAATCTTTGTTTATACGGAACAAGACATTTATGAAATCCATTGGAAATTATATGAATTAGAAGAAAAATTTAAAGATAGTTCCTTTTTCAGATGTTCAAAATCAATGATATTAAATATCGAAGCGATTGAAAAAATTGCACCTGGTTTTAATGGGAAATTTGAAGCGAATCTTTTTAATCGTGAAAAAGTGATTATTTCAAGGCAATACGCCAAAGTCTTAAAGCAGAAATTAAACATAGGAGGGAAGCGCAAATGAGTAAAAAACTAATTCAATTTATTCAATCTATGTGTATTATTTTCACGGCCTCGATGATAACGATGATTTGTTCTTATATCGCGACAGGACAAACTGAAACAATTGCCATTCGTGATGTGTATATTATGTTAGCTTTTAGTATAGCGACGACTTTTATTCAGCAATTACTTTTTACTCATTCGATTAAGACGAAGCGATCTTTTTATAGCCGTTTGATTGTGTTTTTCCTTTTTATTAGTGCGGCGATTTTAGGGCTGGGATGGCTGTTTGATTGGTACGATACAATTGCTGGATTTATGATTATCTTAGGATTCATTTGTGTGACGTTTATGGTCATGCATGCTTTTTTCAGCTATCGCGATGTAAAATTCAGTAATGAAATTAATCAAAAACTAGCAGAAATGCGAGAAAGGGAGACAAAATGATAAAACTGACGAATGTAGTTAAAACGTTTGGTAAAGTGGAAGCAGTCAAAGGTATTAATTTAGAAGTGGAAAAAGGGTCATTGTTTGCTTTTCTCGGTGAAAATGGCGCGGGGAAATCGACCACACTGAGTATGATTTGCACAGAAAGCGAAGCCACTTCGGGAGAAATTTTTATTGATGATGAAAAGTTGACCTTTAAAAATCGTAAAGCGTTTAGGCAGAAATTGGGGGTTGTTTTTCAGGATAATGTGTTGGATGATTTGCTGACGGTGCGGGAAAATCTATATAATCGTGCGAGTTTGTATGGGAAAACAAAAGCGGAAATTACCGAACGGCTGGAGCTTGTTTCTTCTATTATGGGGATTGAGGATATTTTGAATCGGCGGTTTGAAAAATTATCTGGTGGACAAAAACGCCGGGCGGAAATTGCCCGAGCGATTATGCATGATCCAGAAATCTTGCTATTAGATGAGCCGACAACAGGGCTGGATCCGAAAACGAGAGTCAGTGTCTGGAAAATTATTGATTATTTGCGAGAAGCATTAGGAATGACAGTGTTTTTGACGACACATTATTTAGAAGAAGCGAAGGACGCGGACCAGTTAGCGGTTATTCATAAAGGCAAAATCATTGCGGAAGGCACGCCAGCGAGTATTAGAAGTCGCTTTTCTGTGGACAAAATTTTCTTTTATGAACCGAAGCTAGCGGAACTGCAAGTAATCGTCGAGAAACTAGATTTGCCGTATAAAGTAACGAAGGATTCGATGTGCGTGGATGTCACAAAGGAAGATGTCGGAATTTTGGCTATTTTAAACCAAGCGGAGGGACTTTACAGTTCATTTGAGGTAATTAAAGGAAATCTTGATGACGCATTTATCTCGATGATTAAGGAGGATTCTAATGATTAGTCGGAATTTGAAAATCTATTTTCGTGATAGAACGGCTGTATTTATGTCGTTATTGACGATTTTAATTATTATTGGCTTGTATGCGATTTTTCTAGGAAACAATATGGCAGATATGTTCAAACAGGCTTCTGGGAAAGCAACGGGGATACAAGAATTAGTGAATACGTGGGTGATTGCCGGGATTTTGGCGATAACGCCGGTCACTGTTTCGCTCGCAGTTTTTTCTTTAAAAGTGCATGATGAAGAGTTTAGCATTGCAAGAAGTTTTGCGATAACACCGGCTTCAAGGTGGCGTATTGTTATCAGTTATATTGTCAGTGGGCTGGTAGCTTCGTTTCTGCTTTCTGTGATAACCCTGTTTGTTGGTGAAATGTATATTTGGTTGACTGGTGGAGCCTTTTTACCGCTAGAAAGTTGGGCGCGTTTAATCGGAATTATTTTAATTAATGTTCTATGTTGTAGTAGCATTATGTTTTTTATTGCGAGTTTGGTGAAGAAAGCTAGTGCCTTTAGTTCGGTCTCGACGATTGTTGGGACAGTGATTGGTTTTATTGCTGGAATTTATTTGCCAATGGGTTCTCTTCCAGCGGCAGTGCAAACGGTGATGAAATGCTTCCCTTTCACGTACGGCGCCTCAGTTATCCGAGAAATTATGACAAAAGAGCCGCTGCAACAAGTTTTCACAGGGAATACTCATGCGATGGATGCGACAAAAGAAATGATTGGGATTACGATTTATTGGGGCGACAAAACCGTAACAACAGGACTGAGCTTACTTATTTTAATCGCCTTTGCAGTCGTGTTTGGCGCATTATCTGTCGTCTTAATGAAACGGCAAACAAAATAATTTTTGAATAAAAAATCAGCCGAAATTCTCCTAGTTATGCTATACTTATGGAATGTGAATGAATCTAGGAGGAAAATAACAATGAGTCAAGATTTGCAAAAAGAAGTTGCTTCACGCAAAACGTTTGCGATTATTTCTCACCCGGATGCTGGGAAAACGACGATTACTGAGCAATTATTATTATTCGGTGGCGTTATCCGTTCAGCTGGGACTGTAAAGGGAAAGAAATCTGGCAAGTTTGCGACAAGTGACTGGATGGAAATTGAAAAACAACGTGGTATCTCGGTAACGAGTTCTGTGATGCAGTTTGATTATAATGGTTCAAGAATTAATATTTTGGATACACCGGGACACTCGGATTTCAGTGAAGATACGTACCGGACGCTAATGGCGGTCGATAGCGCGGTCATGGTTATCGATGCGGCGAAAGGGATCGAGGCCCAAACGCTTAAACTATTCAAAGTTTGTCGAATGCGCGGAATTCCTATTTTTACGTTTATTAACAAAATGGACCGTCAAGGGAAAATGCCACTGGAATTGCTTGCTGAACTAGAAGAAGTTCTTGGCATTGAATCGTATCCTATGAACTGGCCGATTGGGATGGGTAAAGAGCTTGCTGGACTTTATGACCGTTACCACCGTGTAATTGAGCAATATCGTTCAGAGGAAGACGAGCGTTTCTTACCACTTGGTGAAGATGGTGATTTGAAAGAAGCACACGCTATTCAAAAATCACTTTATTACGATCAAGCGTTGGAAGAAATTATGTTGCTAGATGAGGCTGGTAATGACTTTAGCCGCGAACGTATTATTGCGGGCGAGCAAACACCAGTATTTTTCGGGAGTGCCTTAACAAACTTTGGCGTAGAAACTTTCTTACGTACATTTGTTGATTTTGCGCCTGCTCCTTCCAGTCATGAATCGAATGAAGGTGTGATTGAAGCAGATAATCCGAAGTTTTCTGGTTTTATTTTCAAAATCCAAGCCAATATGAATCCTGCTCACCGCGACCGGATTGCCTTTATTCGAATTTGTTCAGGTGAATTCGAACGTGGTATGAACGTTACGTTAACGCGAACAGGAAAAAGCATGAAGCTTGCGAACTCGACGCAGTTTATGGCAGATGACCGGGAAACGGTTAATCGTGCGGTAGCTGGTGATATTATCGGTTTGTACGACACGGGGAATTACCAAATTGGCGATACGATTACTAATGGAAGTAAAAAACTCGAATTTGAAAAACTTCCACAGTTTACGCCAGAATTATTTATGCGTGTTTATGCGAAAAATGTCATGAAACAAAAGCATTTTCATAAAGGCGTCGAGCAACTCGTGCAAGAAGGTGCGATTCAGCTGTTTAAAACGTGGCGTACGGAAGAATACATCATTGGTGCTGTTGGTCAGTTGCAATTTGAAGTATTCGAACATAGAATGCGCGGCGAATATAATTCAGAAATCCGGATGGAACCAATCGGCAAAAAAATCGCTCGTTGGGTTAAAGAAGAAGACGCGGACGAAAAACTTTCGACAGCGAGAAGCATGCTAGTGAAAGACCGTTTCGACCAACCGTTATTCTTATTCGAAAACGAATTCGCGATCAATTGGTTTAATGATAAAAATCCAGATATCGAATTAACTTCATTACTATAATAGATGCAACCTATTTGTATTTTTGCAAATAGGTTGTTTTTTTCTTGACAATTTTTTGAAACGCGCTATAATTAGTTAGAATTCTAATTAATAAGGAGGAATACTCGTGAGAAGAGAGAAGACGATGGATACGTTAATTCGTTCGATTATGATTAAATCCAAACGTAAAATGGACGCAAAAGTTGCTCAATTTGGGCTGACAACACAACAAGCTAGAGTTCTTGGATTTTTAAATGATAACGCGGCAAATGAAATTATCCAAAAAGATCTTCAGCGAATTTTCCAAACGCGTGGTGCAAGTATTACTAGCTTGATTCAAGGACTCGAGAAGAAGAAACTGATTTACCGAAAACCAAGTCTTCGTGATGGCCGAGAAAAAGTAGTCATTCTAACAGAGGAAGGCAAGCAGATTGTGGATGAATTTAATGCCTCTTTTCCGCGTGAAGACGATAAAGCGAAGAAAATTCTTTCCGCTGATGAGTATAAAATCTTTATTGATCTACTTAGCAAGATTGACGATAATACCGAATAAAAAAATTTAACTATATAGTTAGAATTCTAACTATTTTCAAGGGGGAACTAAAATGAAACACTCAGATAATTATTATTTAACAAAAGCGAGCATTCCTAAGGCGATAGCGCACTTATCAATTCCGATGATGCTCGGGATGTCAGTAGGGGTCATTTATAACATCGTCAATGCGTTCTTTATCGGTTTGTTGCATGACACATCGATGTTGACGGCGGTAACGCTTGGTTTGCCAATGTTTACGATTTTAATGGCGATTGGAAATATGTTTGGCGTTGGTGGCGGGACGTATATTTCTCGCTTGCTAGGAAAAGAAGATAGTGCGAAGGCAAAGCAAGTTTCCGCCTTTGTTTTATACGGAAGTTTAGTATTAGGAATTATCTGCGCGATTTTACTGGGCTTTTTAATCAATCCGGTTACTCATTTTCTTGGGGCGGATGCAACGAGCTTTTTACACACGAAAAATTATACGTTGGCGCTTCTAATTTGTAGTCCGTTTATTATTGCGAATTTTGCTTTAGAACAAGTGGTTCGGGCTGAGGGGGCCTCACGGGTTTCGATGAATGGAATGCTGATTGGTACGCTTGTTAATTTAGTATTCGATCCACTGCTTATTTTATATTTTGATTTTAATGTGGTGGGGGCTGCAGTTTCGGTAGGATTAGCAAGCTTATTTTCGCTGATTTACTATGCTTGGTATTTAGAGAAGAAAAGTCATTATTTGTCGATTCATTTTAAATGGTTTAAAGCGACAAAAGAAATCGTTCAAAATGTCTTTAAAATTGGCGTTTCAGAATTGCTTTTATCGTTATTCCTCATTGTAACAACGCTCGTTTTAAATCACTATTCGATGCTGTACGGTGAAGGGGTCGTTGCTGGATTTGGTGTAGCGCTTCGGGTGGTGCAGTTACCTGAATTTATTTGTATGGGGCTGTACATGGGAATTATTCCGCTGTTAGCTTATAATTATAGTTCGGGAAATATTGCGCGGTTTGAAAAAGCAATACGGTTTACTGCGATGAGTATCGGTCTTATCGTACTTGTGATTTCGAGTCTTGTATTTATTTTCCGTTTCCAAGTGATGCATCTATTTAGTGACAGTCAAAGTGTGATAACGCTTGGTGTGCATATTATGGTTGCGATGCTGATATCTTCTCTTTTCAGTGGATTTACGGGGCTGTTTACAAGTACTTTTCAAGCAATTGGTAAAGCTATTCCGGCTACGATTATGTCAGTTTCACAGGGGATTATTTTTATTCCAGTAATTATTTTAGGGCAGCATTATTTCGGACTTATGGGCGTGATTTGGTCATTAACAACAACGGAAGTGCTTACATGTTTAATCGGTGTGACACTATTCACAATCCATAATATTAAAATAGCTAGTAGCGCAAAAACGAAAGACTTAGCGGTTTAAAAAGTTTGTGAGAAAAATTAGTTGACGAGAAGTTCTAAATTATGGTATTATTCTCTAGGTAATCATATATCGTTCTTTGACAAATGTCAGAGGGGAGTAGCGCTGATTAGTTTTTAATCAGGATAAAGTCGTCATTACATGATAGAGATATCATCGGTTTTATCACATTTAACTTTAAATGTTAGCGAGACCTTTGCCTTTACGGGCAGGTCTCGCTTTTTTGTTTCTTCAAAATAGGAGATCTTTGACATTTTAATAGAACAAAGGAGGAAAAGAATTAGTGGATACAGCAATGATTTTAGAGTACGGTTGGGTGTTACTTGTCCTGATCGGTCTTGAGGGGATTTTAGCAGCAGATAATGCGGTCGTTATGGCTGTTATGGTCAAACATCTCCCAGATAAACAACAGAAAAAAGCGTTATTTTACGGATTAATGGGTGCCTTTGTTTTCCGTTTTGGCGCATTATTCTTAATTTCCTTTTTGGCAAATGTTTGGCAAGTTCAAGCGCTTGGTGCCGCATATTTACTATATATTGCTATTAGTCATATTTGGAAACATGCAAAAGGAAAAGACGGAGAAAAAGAGAAGAAAGAAAAAGCTGGCTCTGGTTTTTGGATGACCGTTCTAAAAGTAGAGATTGCAGATATAGCGTTTGCAATTGATTCCATGCTTGCCGCAGTTGCCCTTGCAATTACACTTCCAGAAACTGGTTGGGGTCACATTGGTGGGATTGATACTGGACAATTCGCGATTATGTTCTTAGGTGGACTTGTTGGCCTAATTATTATCCGTTTTGCTGCAACTCAATTTGTTAAATTACTAAAAAGCTATCCGAGTCTCGAAACAGCCGCATTTTTAATTGTTGGTTGGGTAGGCGTGAAGCTGGTAATTTATACGTTAGCACATCCAAGTCTTGGGGTAATTCCACACAGCTTCCCTGAGTCAACGCTTTGGAAATTAATTTTCTGGGGTGTGATGATTCTTATTATTCTATGGGGATGGTTCGTTTCCTACCGTAGTAAGAAAAAAGCTGAAATAACTAAATAAGTTTTAACTAACCAGAAGTGCATGATTGTACTTCTGGTTTTACATACAACCAGATGCTGAAATCACAATTTTATGATAGAGTAGAAGGATGGTGAATGAGGAATGGATGTTTCTATTTGGGGCGAATACGCGTTAGTTTTCCTTGTTTTAGTTGTGTTAGAAGGAATTCTTTCCGCAGATAATGCCGTAGTTATGGCAGTTATTGTCAAAGGTTTACCGCACGATAAGCAACGAAAAGCCTTATTTTATGGGTTAGTTGGCGCGTTTGTTTTCCGTTTTGTTGCACTATTTTTAATTTCATTTTTAGTAAAAATATGGGAAATACAAGCCATTGGTGCTGTGTACTTATTGTATTTAGCAATTAAGCATATGTGGCGCCTTAAAAAAGGTAAACAAGAAGAAGTTAAAGAAACATCAGAAGCCAAATCAACGTCCTTTTGGGGTGTCGTTGCTCGTGTGGAATTGACGGATATCGCTTTTGCACTAGATTCGATGTTAGCGGCAGCGGCACTGGTTGTTACTTTGCCAGATTTAGGGAATTTTGATATTGGAGGAATGAACGGTGGGCAATTTATCGTGATGTTCCTTGGTGGTATCGCAGGACTTGTCGTTATTCGTTTTGCGGCCACACAGGTGGTTAAATTATTAGAGCGTTACCCTACACTTGAAACAGCAGCGTTTTTAATTGTTGGTTGGGTAGGTGTGAAAATGGCGGTTCTAACGCTAGCACATCCTTCCGTAGCAATTATTCCAGAAGATTTTCCAGATTCAGCCGTTTGGAAGCTGACATTCTGGTCGGTTATGATAATAATAGGTTTGGGTGGTTATATCATTGCGAGAAAAAAAGAGAAGAAAACCAAAAGAGTTTGAATATGATCAGGAAGTAAAACTACGCAGAAGATTAAAGCTTGTTTTGGCACGCATGACGCCAGTTCAAGTTATTATTGCGTATTATTTTCTGGCGGTGACGATTTCTACCATCGTACTCAGCTTACCGTTTACTTTACAAAAAGGGGTAAAGGTATCGTTTATTGATACACTTTTTACGGCGGCGAGTTCGGTGAGTGTTACTGGTTTAACGACAGTAGATGTAAGTCAGACCTATAGTACGGCCGGAATTTGGGTGTTAATGGCGATTTTCCAAATTGGTGGACTTGGTGTCATGATGATTAGTACGTTTTTCTACTTGATTTTAAAAAGACGGATTGGTTTAAAACAGCGCCAATTAATTATGACGGATACAAATCAGTTTACTATGAGCGGGATGGTGCGGATGCTCCGTGAAATCCTTGTTTTAATTTTTGGTATTGAGCTAATTGGAGCGCTGATTTTAGGGATTTACTTCATTCCGCTCTATCCGAATTTTTGGGATGCGATGTTCCAAGGGCTATATAACTCAGTCTCACTAGTAACCAACGCGGGTGTCGACATTACAGGCAAGTCATTAATGCCATTCGCGAATGATTATTTCGTTCAGTTTATTTCGATTTTATTAATCATTGCTGGGGCGATTGGTTTCCCAGTGTTGCTTGAGACACGCCGATTTTTATTTGAGAAAAACACATTGATTCCGTTCCGTTTTTCCTTATTTGTTAAAGTGACGACGCTAACTTACTTTGTTCTTTTGATTGGTGGGGGGCTGTTGATTTGGTTGTTTGAATATCAGCATTTCTTTAGTGGGCATAGTTGGGACTACGGGTTCTTTAATTCGATGTTCTTATCGGCAACATCACGAAGCGCGGGGCTGCAAACGATTGATAGTGGCGCATTGTCGGTATCGACGTTACTACTCGTTTCTTTCCTCATGTTCATCGGTGCTTCCCCAAGTTCTGTTGGGGGCGGGATACGAACGACAACGTTTGCGATTACGATTTTATTTATTTATTCGGTTATTCGTGGTCGGAAACATGTCTACATTTTTGGACGGGAACTGCATCAGGAAGATGTGCGGAAATCGCTCGCTGTCACGTTAGTAGCAGGGTTCGTAAGTATTTCTTCCATTGTTATTTTAATGCAAACGGAAACCGCCTCGCTCATTGCCGTCATTTTTGAAGTGTTCTCGGCATTTGGTACGACTGGACTTTCGGTAGGCTTAACACCAGATTTATCCACACCAGGTAAATTAATTATTATTGTGTTGATGTTTATCGGTCGGGTAGGAATTATGTATTCGATGCTTAGCTTGCGAAATAAAAACCAGCCTAAAAATGCGATTCGTTTACCAAAAGAGAAAATTATTACTGGTTAAATCAAAAAGTCATTCTGCTAACTACAGAATGGCTTTTTTCGTGCATTAAAAACCCCTTGATCAAAACGACCAAGAGGTTACTAATTAATAATTTGATTTTGGAACTGGTCTTCTGAAAATTCCCATTAAACCAGTTAAAGTGATTAAGATTCCTGATACAATCCAAGCAGTTCCGATAACGAAGAAAAGTACGATACCGATAACGACTAAGATAACACCCCAACCACGTGGCGCTGATTTGATCAAGAGGGAAGCAATTAAAGCAACAACCGATGCGATTAATGTAATCCACCCAAGATTTTCTAACTCATTACCTAATTCACCTGGCAAATAAGTAAACGTCTGTATATAATCTGTGACGGAATCTCCATAGTTAATAATCCAAAAGCCAACTAAAATCCCAATGATAGAGCCAATTAATCCGATGATAATTTCTGGTTTTCTTGAACCCATATTAAAACCTCCTTTTTCTAGCTATACGTTTAATAACTTTCCCGTTTTACTAAGCGGCTAAACACATCCCGCAGCATCGATACCCTAAGTTCAATCACCGGCTGGACGACCGTTTTTACCAATCGGCTGGACAGCAACACCGTTAAGGCAAAGGTAATGATAAATAGTAGTAAAAATGTGGAAGGGTTATATTGAAAGTCAGTCTGGCCACCTTCACGAAAAAATTTAATAAAGAAGCCATGTAACAAATAAACATATAACGTATTTTTACCCCATTTAGTGAAAAATAACCTTTTTCGAGGAATAAAACTGAAGAAAGCGGCAATCGAAGCAAAACTAATGAAATACACAAGCGCCCGTATAAATAGACCGAGCGACTTCACTTCCACAAAGTTCGCATAAGGTTTAGAGCCTAAAAACCACTTATCATTTAAGTTAGGATGAAGCGTGATAAAGGATAAAAGTAAAACAATGAAAATTCCCCCAAGAATCATAGCAAAATGTGTTTTAAGATAGTAAAAATGTTCTTTCCTTAGAAAATAACCAACTAAGAAAAACGGGAAAAATACAAGTGTCCGAGATAAACTCAAATAACCCCCAATAATATCAAAATATCCAGCTACTAACCCAATAAAAAGAGCAATACTTATCGACTTCCACGGCTTAATTTTTGCAAAAACAAAAAGCATTAAATTCCAGAAAAACAAACTAAGTAAAAACCAAAGTGACCACTCTGGATCAAGTAGTTTAATAGAAAGGCTGTCTTTACTTAAAAGAAAATAATAAAAAATACTATATATTAGCTGAAAAAACACATAAGGTAAAATGAGCTTTTTCATCGTCTTTTTTAAATAACCAGGCTTACCAAAACTTTTAGCGAAAAATCCGGATATTAGCACGAAAGCAGGCATGTGAAACGTGTAGATATAAATATAAAGCACACGGACACCCGCATAATCCGCGATAAATGTTTGGAGAAAATGCCCGAAAACTACTAGAAAAATTAGAATAAACTTGGCATTGTCGAAATAACTTTCCCGCTTTAAGGCGGTTTGTTCCATAAAAAACAGTCCTTTCTATTCTATGTTGACAAACTATTGTTTATTTTACCCTGAATTCTGTAACGCTTATCCAACAGTTAAGTAACAAAAAGTATCAAATATTAACAGGGCATGACAGCTAGTTGCGAATGGAAGAGGGACGTGCTATCTTTAGAATAATAACTTAAGAGGAGAGGAGCGACAGAATGCTAAAACAACAAAAATCATCGCCAGTGGGTGATTTATTTATAACTATTGATGAAAAGTGGATTAGGAATATTTCGTATGACGAGCCAAAAAATTGGGAACTTCTAGAAGGAACTATAATAGAAAAAGAACTTTTTCAAGCATTAACTACCCAACTAGATGACTATTTTGAAGGCAAGAGAGAGCATTTTGATTTGCCGGTGCTCCTTAAAGGAACCGATTTTCAACAAAAGGTTTGGCAAGCATTGAGTGAAATTCCGTATGGGGTTGTTGTGAGTTATAAAGATATTGCGATTTCAGCAGGTAGCCCTAAAGCTGTGCAAGCAGTAGGGCAAGCGAATCGCGCTAATCCAATTCCGATTATTATTCCATGTCACAGATGTGTGAAAAGTAATGGAGAGCTTGGGGGCTATAATGGGGCGGATGTAGATAAGAAACAATATTTACTTGCATTAGAAAAAGGCTTGAGTTTAAGTTAACTCAAGCCTTTTTTATTACACTGTTACTTGTTCTGTTATAGTAATTTCTTTATTATCGTTAAGGGTTGCAACGAGATGTTTTGCTTCTGGTTGTTCAATTAAACTGTCGGCAATGGCATCTTCTAGGTGTTCTTGGATAGTCCGGCGTAGTGGTCGTGCTCCGAATTTAGGGTCATAACCAAGGTCAATCAAATGTTCTTTTACTTCTTTAGAAACATCGATTGTCACATCTTCTTGAGCGAGCATTTCATTTAAATCAACGAGCATTAAGTCGATGATTTGTACTAAATCGTCTTTTTCTAGGGATTTAAATTCAATGACGCTGTCTAGACGGTTTAAGAATTCTGGTTTGAAGTATGCGCCTAATTTTGCTAAGATGTCAGAACCTTTTTCAAGTTTTGATTCGGTTGTTGTATTAAAGCCGACAGAAGCTTCTGTGTCAGTTGCGCCAGCGTTACTTGTCATAATGATGACTGTATCTTTAAAGCTCACTGTACGTCCTTGTGAATCAGTTAGTCGACCGTCTTCTAAAATTTGCAGGAACATATGTTGAACGTCTGGATGTGCTTTTTCAATTTCGTCTAAAAGAATAATGCTATAAGGATTGCGACGAACTTTTTCTGTTAATTGACCAGCTTCTTCGTGACCAACATAGCCTGGAGGAGAACCGATTAATTTAGAGACGCTATGTTTTTCCATGAATTCACTCATATCTAAACGAATCATCGCTTCACTAGTACCGAAAAGTTCACGAGCAAGTGTGCGACCAAGTTCTGTTTTTCCGACCCCAGTTGGTCCAACGAATAGGAAGGAGCCAATTGGTCGGTTTTTCGATTTGAGGCCGACGCGGCTACGGCGAATCGCTTTAGCAACTTTTTTCACAGCATCTTCTTGACCAATTACTTTACCAGTTAAGTTGCTCTCTAAGTTTTTCATTTTGGATTGTTCGTCTTCTTGTAAACGTCCTACTGGAATGCCAGTTTTTTCCTCAATGATTGCTTGGATGTCGGATGCTTGGATGACTGGGCGTTCTGAGAATGAGTTGCTTGTTTTGTTTTCTTCTAGTCGAGTAATTTCGTCCCGAACTTTGGCTGCTTTTTCGTAGTCTTCCATTTGAAGAGCTTGATTTTTTTCGTCTTCTAAACGGGCAACGCGTTCGCTCACAGTGTTTTCGTCTAGTTTTTCAATAGATAGATTGTATTTGGAACCAACTTCATCCATTAAATCGATGGCTTTATCTGGTAAATGACGATCTTGGATGTAACGAGCGCTTAATTCAACTGCAGCTGATAATGCTTCTGGTGAATAAACGACTTCATGGAAATCTTCGTATTTTGGTTTTAAACCATTTAAAATAGTTAGCGTTTCTTTTGTGGATGGTTCATTTACTGTCACTGGTTGGAAACGACGCTCAAGTGCGGCATCTTTTTCGATAGTGCGGTACTCTTTTAGTGTTGTTGCACCAATCATTTGTAAGTCACCACGTGCGAGTGCTGGTTTTAAAATGTTGCCAGCATCCATCGAACCCTCTGCGGAACCAGCGCCAACGATTGTATGGACTTCATCGATAAAGAGAATCGTGTTTTTACGTTCTTGAAGCTCTTTAATTAGTTGTTTCATACGTTCTTCAAATTGACCACGGATACCTGTCCCAGAAACAAGGGAAGCCACATCGAGCAAAATAACTTCTTTGTTCATTAGTTTGCTTGGAACATTTCCTGCGACAATCGCATTTGCAAGTCCTTCGACAACGGCAGTTTTACCAACACCTGGTTCACCAATGAGAACAGGGTTGTTTTTATTCCGGCGATTCAAAATTTCAATGACACGTTTAATTTCTTTGTCACGACCGATGACTGGATCTAATTGATCATTTTTCGCCATATCGGTTAAATTTGTCCCGAATTCATCTAGTAAACCATTTCCACCGCCACTAGTTTGTGTTTGTACTTGTGGATTTGCTTGGCTTCTTTGTTCGCGGCCAGCTTGGTTTGCTGCAGCGCCACTTAATTGACGGAAAATATCATCAAACGGAGAGCCGCCAGTATTTGGAAATTCATTCGCGCCAAAGTTTGCTTGATTTCTAACTTCGGCATAACAAGAGGCACAAAGCGGCATTTCTACACGCTTGCCATTAATATTCATATATAGTTGGATAGTTGCTTGATTTTGATTACATTTTTCACAGTTCATCATTAATTTCCTCCTTTTAAAAATGAGAAATGAAAGGTCTTGACTTTGACTATATTTGACCTTATGAATCTATTATATACTGACCTATTTTGACTTTCAAGTATTTTGCTTCAAATTTTTGTGAAAAAAAACACCCCTGTAAAAGGAGTGTTTCTGGGTTATTTTTAATAAATTGGTAGTGCCGCGAGTAGTAAAAAGGCAAAGGTTAAATGCGACATATACAACATCAGTAGGCTTGGACGATACGAATACATAATGTTCCATGCGAGAGATGCAACAAAAATACCAATAATAGCCGCAAAATTACCACTTGGAAGCATCATCGCCATACAAAGTAACGCTCCAAAAATGTTAGAAAACCATGGATTAAAATAATGGTTTAACCGTTTCAATACAAAGCCACGCCAGAAAACTTCCTCACCAGGGATAATAGCGACAATCAGTAGCAACCAAATCACCCATGAATGCGTCGAATACTTATTAAAAGCAGCTTCCACAGAATTATCTAGACCACCTGGCATTACTTTTAGAATAAAGGCGCCTATGTAAAAAATAATATAAAGGACAATTCCGGAAAAAATTCCTGGTAAAATGCCTTTAACGAACGAAAATTCCTTTTTTAAATCATCATTAAAAATCACAAAACTAAGTAAAAATAACATCCCAGCTCCATATAGATACCAAAAAACACGAGGGAACTGATAGGTTAATATAACAAGTAGGGCGCATAAAATGAGTCCCAGTACAAGTTTATAATCGATCTTGATGCTCTTCAAAATACTTTACACCTCTTCTTAACAATTACTTCTCATACTACTTTAAAACAAATGAAATCGTTTGGCAACAATTAAACAAAAGATAAGATAAAAGTTGTGCAATTTAATAAATCCTATATAATTAAAAAATAGGAGTGGTTCATAGATGTTAGAAAAAAACTACAAATTTTTACTTTGGATTTATATATTCTGGTTTTTAGGCAGTGTATTGCTTGTTTCCTTGCATATTATTCCACCAGAGTTAACGGCGATTCAATCGTTATTTTTAGTCTTTACTGGTGTGTTTGCGGCTGTTTTCTTTATTATGCAATATGGTAAATGGCTAGGTTCGGCAATCACGTTACTTATCTTTGTGGTGAGTACTTGTATCGAGTGGATGCAGTTGAGTTATACGGATGAGTATATCGGTTCTGCGCTGGGTGGAAGTGTATACGGGATTCCGGTTACGATGGGCTTTATCTGGGTCGGGATGGTTGCGGGTACACACATTATCGCTCGAGAAATTACGCTAAAAATTAATATTGACTGGATTCGCGGCGGGATTTATTCCTTTATTGCTGCAACGATGGTGATGATTTTTGAAGTGTTGATCGAGCCAATCACGATGCAATCCAAACAACTATACATTACGCAGAATGGATTCACAATATTGCAACTATCGGATTTTGTTAATTGGTGGTTGTTAGGTCTTATTTTACATTTAATGATTTACTTTATTTTGAGTTTGACGGACAGTTGGGGACGCCTCAAATATCCGGATTTAAAATCAGAAATTGTTATTGTTTATTGGATTATCATTGCCTTTTTCGTATTTTTATCGTTTTATCTTGATTTATGGACATCGATTGCGATTATCATTGTTTCCAATATTATTTTTACGGCTTGTTATTTTTTCAGCCTGGAAAAAGAAAAGAAATCCGAGTAATCATTCGGATTTCTTTTCTTTTTGTAAAAACTTCTGCGTGGCGATTTGGGCATTTTCGATAATAAAAGGAAGGGAGCTACCCGACATTGCGCCGGCGCCAATCACAAATAAATTTTTGAATTTAGGTGATTTTTTCGAAGGGTGCAAGAAGCCATGTTGGCGCCATAAATGTTGCAAACCAAAGATAGCCCCGTATTTAACATGATATTTCTTTTCCCAGTCTATTGGGGTAATAATATATTCTTCTTCAATATAATCTTCTAAATCTGGCACATCTAAACGCTCTTTTACGGTATCTAAAATTAATTTCCGAAAAGCGGGTGTTTCTTTTTGCCAATCGATGTTGCTCGTATTATTTGGGACGGGCACCATAATGCGGACGCTAGAATGATTGATTGGTGCCATCGTATTGTCTGTTGCGGAAGGATTGGTCAAATGAATCGATAAATCTTGGGATAAAATTTTCTTATGTATGGTATTATTCGCAAATTCGCGGTAATTTTTTGGAAAAATAATCGATTGATGCGAAAAAGGCAAGACCGTTTTTAAGCCAAGGTAAATGATAAAAGCGGAAGAGGAATATTCTTTCGTTTCCAATTTGCTCGGCGGTTCATTGGTTAAGGAATAAATAAAATCCAAATTAGTGAAATAATAATCTGCCTCAATTGTTTTACCATTGGCAAGCACGGCGCCTGTAATGTCTTTGCCGTTTGTTTCGAACTCGGTTACTTCGGAATTAAAGAAGAATTTTCCTTTATTCTCCGTAACTACTTGTTGCATCGCCTCGACAATTTTATTTTGTCCACCGATGGGATGGAAGGTGCCGTAGTAGTATTCCGAAAAGGGGATAATACTATAAGCCGCGGGGATATCCCATGGTGACATTCCTAAGTAGCGCATTTGCAACGAAAAAGCGAGACGAAGGTTTCTACTATTAAAATATCGCGCTAAATCATCCATTAAAGATCTTCCAAGCGTCAAACTAGGAATAGCACGCAAAGTTGTCGGGCGGAAAAAATCAAACAACGAACTATAATTAAATTGATTGAGCGGGGAAACATAGAGCATTTTTTTCGTATTTTCTTTCATAAAGCGTTCAAAGCCATCTTCTTCTCCGGGGAAATACGTTTTAATTACGGCTTTTGTTTCAGAATGATCACTATAAAGTGGAAAAGTAATATCTTCAAAATAAAGTGTATGTATTGGATTAATCGGTAAAAGAGAAACATAGTCCAAAATATTTCGATGACAGTCCATAAAAAGAGAAGTCAGAATATGCGTCATCGTGAGCGCAGAAGGACCGACATCGAATGAGTATTTACCCATTTTGTGTAGCGCAGTTCTGCCGCCAATGCGATCATTTTTTTCATAGATGCTTACTTGATAGCCGAGCTGGCTTAGTAACATCCCAGCAGCCAAGCCACCTGGTCCAGCTCCAATAATGGCGATTTTCTTTTTACTCTCCAAATTAAACGCTCCTTTTCCCGTTTTTCTACATATAAAAAACGCAAAAACATAAAGCATTATCACACGGAAATGCTTTATTTTTGCGCACTTAAAAAACTATTTTGTTTATTATTCTTCGGTTTCTTCTTCGTCTTCTTCCACAGAATGAATAATTTGGTAATTTTTGTGGTTTACAACGGTTTTCTCTTCAATACCTAAATCTTTAAAATTTTCCATATAAGTTAAGTCGACAATAACGGAATTTTCATTGAGCTTCTCAACGATTCCTGTTAAGCCATCCTTAAATTCAATAATGTCTCCAACATGTGCTTTTGCCATTGTTATCACTCCTTCAATTTTCGGTGTTGCCACTATCTTGCTGAAAAAGAATGTATGCATTTTTGAACCTTCCTTAAATTCTGCACTAAAAAGCCATTAAAATCAACTATAAGCCATTAAAAAGTGTATTTTAAATAAAAAAGGAATCATTTTGTTAATAAATTTATAGAAAACGCTCCCTTTTCTCTGGCTTATAAAGAAGGAAACAGGGCAGACGGCAAAAAAATATTCTAAAAAATTTTTAATCAAATAGTTGTAACAATAGTTAAAACATGGTACTCTTTTTAATTGAGGGATAGTCTTTTTTGTCGAAATTTTTTCGGCTTAAAAGGTTACAACAAATTTCTTTACAAAGGAGAATGTAAATTATGGAACAAGCAAGTTTTGTAGTAATCGATGAAACAGGAATTCACGCACGCCCAGCAACTCTATTGGTGCAGGCTGCAAGTAAATACAGCTCTGACGTTCAAATTGAATACACTGGTAAAAAAGTAAACCTTAAATCAATCATGGGCGTTATGTCTTTAGGTATTGGTAAAGGCGCTGACATCACTATCTACACTGAAGGTAGCGATGAAAAAGAAGCAATCGAAGGACTAACTGAAGTTCTTAAGAAAGAAGGATTGGCTGAATAATGGCTAAAGAGTTGAAAGGTATCGCAGCATCTGATGGGATTGCCATTGCGAAAGCTTATCTGCTCGTTGAACCTGATCTTTCCTATGAAAAAACAGAAGTTACGGATGTTGAAAGTGAAGTAAAACGTTTTGAAAGCGCGTTAGAAGTTTCTAAAAAAGAACTTTCAATGATCCGTGAGAAAGCTGCTAAAGACTTAGGCGAAGATAAGGCTCAAATTTTTGATGCGCATCTTCTAGTTTTAAATGATCCTGAATTAACAGGACCAATCGAAGAAAGCATTAAAAACGCTAAAACGAATGCAGAAACAGCTTTACAAGAAACGACAGACATGTTTATTGGTATGTTTGAATCTATGGACAACGAATACATGCGTGAACGTGCAGCGGATATTAAAGATGTACGTAAACGTGTTCTTTCTCACTTACTAGGTGTAACTATTCCTAATCCAGCTTTAATTGATGAGGAAGTAGTTGTTGTTGCAGCTGATTTAACGCCTTCTGATACCGCACAACTTAACCGTAACTTTGTTAAAGGTTTCGTGACGGATATTGGTGGTCGTACTTCTCACTCCGCTATTATGGCGCGCTCTCTTGAAATTCCAGCAGTAGTTGGAACAAAAGAAGTTACTGCTAGCGTAGCGAAAAACGATATTGTTATTATTGATGGTTTGGAAGGTAATGTTATCATCCACCCAACAGAAGAACAAATCGCTCACTATGAAAAAATTAAATCTGATTTTGCTTTACAACAAGCAGAATGGGATAAACTTAAAAATGAAAAAACCGTTTCTAAAGACGGTGTTCACGTGGAGCTTGCAGCAAACATCGGAACTCCGAATGATTTAGAAGGTGTTATTTCTAACGGCGGGGAAGCAGTTGGACTTTATCGTACAGAATTCTTGTACATGGGTCGCGACAATTTCCCAACAGAAGAAGAGCAATTTGAAGCGTATAAAGCAGTTGTATCCGGAATGGACGGAAAATCTGTGGTTGTTCGTACATTAGATATCGGTGGCGACAAAACGTTACCATACCTAGAACTTCCTGAAGAAATGAACCCATTCTTAGGATTCCGCGCAATTCGTCTTTGTTTTGCGAATGAAGAATTATTCCGTACACAACTTCGCGCGTTACTTCGTGCAAGTGTATATGGTAACTTAAAAATTATGTTCCCGATGATTGCAACAGTAAATGAATTCCGTCAAGCACGTGATATTTTACTAGACGAAAAAGCGAAACTAAAAGCTGCTGGAACAGAAGTATCTGATTCCATCGAACTTGGAATTATGATTGAAATTCCTGCTGCTGCCGTTTTAGCTGATCAATTTGCAAAAGAAGTTGATTTCTTCTCTATCGGAACAAATGACTTAATTCAGTATACAATGGCTGCTGACCGTATGAACGAACGCGTTTCTTACCTATATCAACCATACAATCCATCCATTTTACGTTTAGTTAAAATGGTAATTGACGCTTCTCATAAAGAGGGCAAATGGACTGGTATGTGCGGAGAAATGGCTGGAGATCAAACGGCTGTACCACTTCTTTTAGGCTTAGGCTTAGATGAGTTTTCAATGAGTGCTTCAAGCATTCTTAAATCTCGTTCGTTAATCAAACGTTTAGATCAATCTGAAATGGTGAAATTAGCGGAAGAAGCTTTAAACAAATCTACAGCAGAAGAAGTTGTAGAATTAGTTGAAAAATATACTGCAGAGTAATCTCTGATGGAAGGCCTAGACATTTTTCGTGTCTAGGTCTTTTTATGTTGTGAAATAGAAGCCTCCCAAGTATAATTGGGAGGAAAGTTAGTTTTAAAGGGGGCAACAAGGTTGGTTATCTACATATTAGCAGGCTTTTTTCTGCTACTTTTCATTGTTTTGTCGATTATAGATAGACGACGAATTAGCAATGGGATTGTTTTGACAATGGCGCTATTTTTTTCAGTGCTTTCGGTTGTTTATGCTACTTTTTCAAAAGGGAATGAGCTACTCGTCTCGATTATGGGAACGGTATTACTTTTATTAGTGTTACTTATTCCGTTTTTTGTTATTGGGATTGCAACGATGCTCATTGTCAACGGGCGGTTAATGTTAAAACGAGAAGGGCGTAAATTAGCCAATATGCTGCCGTTAATTATTGGTCTAGGTATTTTAGCGTTGATTATTACGTGGTTTGTTAGCATTTTAAAAACAGGTAGTCCGATTCTTGGGATTGCGATTGTCTTTATCGTGGCATTAGTTGGTTATTTTTCGTTCTTATTTTTATCGTTTCTTTTATCTACGTTTCTCTACCAATTTAACTTTCCGAGGTATAATCAAGATTTTTTGATTGTGCTTGGGAGTGGCTTGATAGGAGGCGACAGAGTACCACCGCTGCTTGCTAGTCGACTGAATCGCGCAATCAAGTTCTACGACAAGCAATATGCTAAAAAAGGCAAACGGGCGACATTTATCGTTTCTGGTGGTCAAGGTGCTAATGAGACTATTTCTGAAGCGGAAGCAATGCGAGGTTATTTGATTGACCAAGGTATCGATGAAGATTTTATTATTATGGAAGATAAATCAGTGAACACCCTGCAAAATATGAAATTCTCAAAAGCGAAAATGGATGCGATTATGCCAAGTTATCATAGTTTATTTTCAACGAATAATTTTCATTTGTTTCGGGCGGGTATTTATGCAAGAAAAGCTGGTTTGAAAAGTCAGGGAATTGGTGCAAAAACGGCTTTATACTATATGCCCAATGCGTTAATCCGAGAATTTATCGCGATTACGGTGATGTATAAAAAAGCACATCTGATTTTACTCGGTTTATTAGTATTGTTTTTTGTGTTTTTAGGAATTATTGGTATTACTTTTAGTTAGGAGGCTGAAATGATGGAGAAAATTGGATTTGTTGGTACAGGTGTGATGGGTGCGAGCATGGCGGGGCATTTGCTAGAAGCTGGCTATGAAGTATTTATTTATACGCGCACGAAAACCAAAGCGGAAGGGTTATTGAGCAAAGGCGCACACTGGGAAGAAACGCCGGCTGGACTTGCAAGTAAAGTAGATGTATTGATTTCAATGGTAGGTTATCCACAAGATGTAGAAGCCTTATATTTAGGCGAAAATGGCATTTTAGAAAACCTAGCAGCTGGATCTGTTGCGGTGGATATGACGACTTCATCCCCTGCATTAGCGCAAAAAATGGCGGAAGTTGCTATCCAAAAAGAAATTGGAATGCTGGATGCGCCTGTTTCTGGTGGCGACATCGGCGCGAAAAATGGCACATTAGCTATTATGGTTGGCGGAGCAGAAGAGACATTTCTTCAAGTGAAACCAATCTTTGAAATCCTTGGAAGCAGTGTGGTACTACAAGGAACCGCTGGAGCAGGACAGCACACTAAAATGGTCAATCAAATTGCCATTGCATCCAATATGATTGGCGTAACTGAAGCCATCATTTATGCGGAAACGGCAGGACTTAATCCGTCGCGCGTCCTTGAGTCAATTTCTGGCGGAGCAGCGGGAAGTTGGTCGCTTTCTAATTTGATTCCACGCGTATTAAAAGATGATTTTTCACCGGGATTCTTTATTAAACATTTTATTAAAGACATGGGAATCGCGATTTCTGAAGCGAAACAAATGGGACTTGAATTACCAGGCTTACTTTTAGCAGAAAAAATGTACCAAACATTAGCAGAGCGAGGTTTAAGCGAAGAAGGAACACAGGCTTTAATTAAATATTACCGTTAAAAAATAGCCCAACCACTAGGTTGGGCTATTTTTTATTTTTCTATAAAAGCAGCCATTCGGTCTAATGCTTCTGCTAAATTATTAAAAGAAGTAGCGTAAGAAAGGCGGAAATAACGGTCGCCTTTTTCTGAAAAAGCATTGCCGGGAACGACAGCTACTTTGGCTTCTTCCGCTAGTTTAACGGCCCAGTCAAAGGAATTTTCTTGGATCGTATCTGGCAGCTTAACAAAGAAGTAAAATGCGCCATCGGGAGGAATAACAGTAAATCCCATTTTTTCTAAACGGTCTTGTGTGAAATTAGCTCTTGTTTTATACTCAGTGCGCATTTGGAACGCGTCATCTTTTCCGTTTGTAAGTGCTTCTAATGCCGCTTTTTGGGAAATCGAACTAGCGCATGTAACGGAATATTGATGGATTTTTAACATTTCGGTTGTGAGACTTTCTGGGGCAAGCAAGAAGCCTATTCGCCAGCCAATCATCGCATGAGACTTAGATAAGCCATTGATAACAATTGTTTGTTCTTTCAACATTGGCGCGATGCTCACGTGCTCTTCGTGATAGGTTAGTTCGCTATAAATTTCATCAGCAATCACGAAAATTCCTGTATCTTTCAGGACGTCTGCTAGTGCCGCAAGTTCTTCTTTGGTCAAAGTTACGCCCGTTGGATTGGAAGGATACGGTATGATTAAGGCTTTCGTTTTAGGTGTAATATGCGCACGTAATTGTTCCGGTGTTAATTTGAAATTCGTCTCGGTTGTATCGACTTTGATTGGTTGTGCTTTATTCAAAGTAATAAGTGGTTCATAGCCAGGATAAATTGGGTCAGGTAAAATTACTTCATCACCTGGTTCTAAAATGGTTTGCAAGGCAACTGAAATAGCTTCTGTAGCGCCCACTGTGACGATTATTTCTTTATTTGTGTAAGTTAGGTCATATTTTTCGTGAAAGTAGGTAGAGGCCGCTTCTAGCAATTCTGGCATGCCTGCGTTGGGTGTGTAGTTGGTGAAATTTTCTTCTATTGCTGAAATAGCTGCTTGTTTGACATGTTCTGGTGTTGGAAAGTCAGGTTCGCCAAGTGTTAAGCGAATCATATCGGGAATGCCCGTTACTCGTGTATTAAACGTTCTGATACCACTTACTTGGATGTCACGTAATTCTGGTCGAATTGATTTTGTCATTTTCGTCACCTTTCTTTATAAGAAAATCCCGTGAAAATTAGGTGGGAGTAAGCTTCGTAATTTCATTCCATTATAGCTTAAAAAGGAAGAAAAGCAAAATGTCTGAAAATATTACTAAAAACCCTTGCACTTTTATTTGGAATGCTATAAGATAGTTTTAATAATGATAATCATTTTCATTTAGAAGTGATTAGTTAAATGTGGAAGGGGCCGCCGGATATGACTAAACCAGGTAAATATGAAGCTCTCTTTTTTCCAACAAAAGATGGCTTGCTAAAAATACATGCTTATGGCTTTAATCCTTGTGGTTCATGGGGGGAAGTATTCGCAACAATTGGTGATCAAACGATTTGTGTCAAAGGATTCAATCGTCATAAAACCATTGTGCGAGCTACGAAAATGATTATAAGCTCTACCGCTAATCGAAAAAACGAATTTTAATAATCAAAAGACTGTCAAAAAGTGAATGCCTTTTGATAGTCTTTTTTTGGAATGAAATACGCATAAAATTAGGTAAATCGTGTCTTTCTGGTTAATTTAAAATAATTTCTTTTTCTGAATATTTCCAGAACCCTTGCGTTATACGTGCGGTTTGCGATAAAATTTGGTAGTATAGTGAAAGAAATAAGATATGGCGAAGAAACCAACTATGAGGAAATATGTGAAAAAGCATTGCCACGCGTGTACTACAGCAAGGTATGCCCATTTTTGCACGTCAGATGGTGGATTTGAGAGGAGAGGTAAGATGTCTCAGTTATTGGGAATTATTCAACGTTTACATGCAATGCAAGAAGATGAGTCTGCTGAAACACAAGCAAGACGTTTTGAAAAAAATGGTACGCCTGTGTGCGAAGTGAAGTTTTTCCAAGCTTCTAACTCATTTGAAGTAGAAATCTATGGCGACAACAGTAAATATCAGTTTGATGATATTGACATGACGGCTATCGAAATTTTTGAAACATTACAAGAAAACGAATAAGAAGGTAAAAATCGGACAATCCGGTTATTTACTTAGAGGCTGTGAATATTTATTCACAGCTTTTTTTATTTTCAAGCGCTAAATGAAAGAAATCAGACTAAATAGTATGGTAGAATAGGAGATGGAAAAGTTTCGCTTTATTTTAAAAAGTTGAAAGAAACTTCGTAGAGCTTGAAAATACAAGGAAGAGGAAGATTCTAAATGATCTCAAATAGATTTGGACAATTTATTGACAATGAACTAGCTGATTCTATGATTTCCGCTGAAAAGGTTGCCCATGTGCAGCTTGGTAATAACTTAGAACATGCACTACTTGTTTTAACTAAATGCGGTTATTCAGTTATTCCTGTACTAGACTTTGAATTTAAACTCCATGGATTAATAAGTGCAGCAATGATTACGGATGCGATACTTGGACTCGAACGTATCGAGTTTGAACGATTAGAAGATTTAAAAGTAGAAGATGTCATGCAAACTGATTTCCCGGTAATTAAAGATTTTAACAATAACGAGCGAATTGTACACTTACTTGTAGATCATCCTTTTGTTTGTGTTGTAGATGCTGACCACCATTTTGAAGGAATAGTAACAAGGCGTGTTGTGTTAAAACAAGTCAATCGCTATATTCATTTACAGGTGGAGGAAAATAGATGATTGTCACAGAATATGAATTACTTGTTTGTTTAGCGGAAGAACTTAATATGCGTAAAAGTGCGGAAAAGCTCTTTTTAAGTCAGCCAGCTTTGTCACAACGCCTGCAAACAATTGAAAGCAGATGGAACACCAAAATCTTTATTCGTACACAAAAAGGACTATTGCTAACCCCAGAAGGAGAAGCAATTGTTCGCCATGCATCTAGCGTTATTGAGCGTGAGCATACTATCCAAGAGAAACTCGAAGCGATGGAAGGTGTCGTGCGGGGAACACTACGAATTGCCTGTGCGAGCGTAGTTGCACAAATGTGGCTACCGCGCGTCCTAAAAGCTTTCTCAAGAGCCTATCCAAACGTGCAAATTTCGCTTGTCACGGGTTGGAGCAGCGAAGTAACGCAACAATTAGCTGCCGGCAATGTTCATATCGGGATTGTTCGTGGAAATTCCACTTGGAAAAGCGTTCAAAAACCATTATTTAATGACAAATTAATTTTAGTAGACACTGAAATCACAAAAATTGAAGAAGTTTTCCAAACCAATCGACCATTTATCCAATTTCGCAGTGATTCGAATTATTACCAAGTTATTCAAGACTACTGGCAACGTAATTTCGGGAAAATGCCACGTCAAGCAATGCTGATGGATCAAATGGAAACCTCAAGACAAATGGCCTTAAATGGTATTGGTTTTGCGATTTTACCGGAAGTGACGATGTTAGGTTATACGGACAAAATCAACAAAATCCCACTAACAGAAAAAGATGGCTCGATTTTAAGTCGCGAAACGAATTTACTGACTTACGAACAGTCACTCAGTTTACCACAAGTGAAGGCGTTTTTAGAAATAACAGATAAATTCCTTGAACAAGTTAAATAGCTATGGCAAAATAGAAAGCAGAACATATCGGAAGGGGACAAAAATTCATGGAACAAATGGATGCACACCAAATTATTTCTTTTATTCAAAATAGCAAGAAAGCAACACCAGTCAAAGTTTACCTTAAAGGGGACTTAGAAAAAATCGATTTCCCAAGTGATGTAAAAACATTCATTACTGGAAATGCGGGAACTATTTTTGGAGAATGGGCAGTTGTTGAGCCATTATTAGAAGCAAATAAAGCGAATATTGAAGATTACGTGATCGAAAATGATCGTCGTAACTCCGCTATTCCTTTGTTAGATATGAAAAATATTAATGCACGTATTGAGCCTGGCGCAGTGATTCGCGACCAAGTAACAATTGGCGACAATGCGGTAATTATGATGGGAGCAAGCATTAATATCGGTTCTGTTATCGGCGACGGTACAATGATTGATATGAATGTTGTTCTTGGCGGCCGCGCAACAGTTGGTAAAAATTGCCATATTGGTGCAGGTTCTGTCCTTGCCGGCGTAGTAGAACCACCATCCGCACAACCAGTAATCGTAGAAGATAATGTGGTTGTTGGCGCGAACGTTGTTGTTTTAGAAGGCGTACGTATTGGAGAAGGCGCAGTTGTAGCAGCGGGCGCAATCGTTACAAAAGATGTAGCTCCTGGAACAGTTGTAGCCGGAATTCCTGCACGTGAACTTAAAAAATTAGATGCAAAAACAGCGTCTAAAACAGAAATCATGCAAGAACTTCGCCAACTTTAAAAAATCAAAGGGAACTGTTTCGTCTGTTGGCGGAGCAGTCCTTTTTTAGAAGGAGAGAGTCGCCATGTTAAATGAATTTATTGCCATTCGACGTGATTTACACCAAATTCCTGAAACAGGTTACAAAGAGTTGAAAACACAAGCTTATTTATTAGATTATATTAGCAAATTACCGAACGAACATTTAGAAGTGAAAAAATGGCGCACGGGAATTTTAGTTTTAGTGAAGGGATCGAACCCCGAAAAAACAATTGGCTATCGTACGGATATTGATGCCTTACCAATTACAGAAGAAACGGGTTTAGCCTTTGCATCAAAACATCCAGGTAATATGCATGCTTGTGGACATGATTTACATATGAGTATCGCGCTTGGTGTGTTGACGCATTTTGCGAGTAAACCAGCCAAAGATAATCTACTATTCGTGTTCCAACCAGCCGAAGAAGGACCGGGCGGCGCCAAACCAATCATGGAAAGCGCGGAATTTGCTGAATGGCGCCCAGATAGCATTTACGGACTTCATATCGCACCAGAATACAAAGTCGGTGAAATTGCGATTAAACCCGGCTTACTGTTTGCCAATACATCCGAACTCTTTATCTCGTTTAAAGGAAAAGGCGGGCACGCGGCGTATCCGCATTTGGCGAATGATATGGTTGTTGCGGCAAGCGCCTTCGTAGGGCAAATGCAGACGATTATAAGCCGAAATATCGATCCAATGGATAGCGCGGTTATTACGATTGGTCGGATTCACGGCGGGGAAATTCAAAATGTCATTGCGGAAACGGCTTATTTAGATGGGACGATTCGGACGCTTTCACCGGAAACAATGGAGATAGTTTGGACTCGTTTAAAACAGCTTGCTAAAGGCTGGGAAGAGGCTTACCAATGTGAAGTGGAATTTCATCCAGGATCAGATTATTACCAAGTGGACAATGATCCGGCTGAAACCGAAGAATTTATCCACTTTTTAGAAGAACGTTATCCTGAAAGTTATGTGCCAGCACGTTCGGCGATGACTGGCGAAGACTTTGGTTACTTTTTATCCGAAATTAAAGGGTTTATGTTTTGGTTGGGTGTGGATTCGGAGTACAGTTTGCATCACGCGAAACTTAATCCAAAAGAAGAAGCGATTCCATTTGCCATTGATGTATTAGTGCAATTTTTGGAAAGTAAATAAAAAGACGTAAATTCGTTCTCGAAATGAGCGAATTTACGTCTTTTTAATTATTATTTGGTCCGAATGTGCTTACAAAATTGAGCGGTAATTCGATTTCATTTTCTGCGAGTGCTTCGCGGATATCTTTGAGTAAATCGCGTTGAACAGAGTACTGCTCACCGTTCACGGCTTTACCTACCACTCGAATCATCATATTTGTTGCATCGATGTTTTGCACACCTAACACAACAGGGGGTTCTACGATATTTTTGTTTTCTTTTGCAGCAACTTCACAAACCTCACTAATAATTGCAATTGCTTTTTCCGGATCTTCATGCGGACTAATTTGAATGTCCACCATTACTCGCATATTGCCGCGCGAATGATTACTAACGACCATAATTTGTCGGTTAGGAATGAAATGAAGCGTGCCATCAAAATCACGTACCTGCGTTGTTCTAAGTCCCAGTGCCTCAACAGTTCCATTGACGAGCCCAATTGTAATCGTATCGCCAACATCAAGTTGTCGTTCAAGCAGAATAAAAAATCCAGTTACCACGTCACTAACAAGCCCTTGTGCACCAAACGCGATTGCCAAACTCGCAACCCCAGCGCTCGCAATAATCGCTGTAACGTCCATAAAGTTCTGTAATAATAAAATCGCAAAAGTGAAAAATAAAACATAACCGTAAAAATTAGAAATTAAGCTCTCTAACGTATCCGCCCGACCAACAGAAACGGCTTGTTGCTGCCGATACTTGCGGAAGAAACTACGAATAATCTTATTACCAACTACGCGAAAAATAAAATAAAGAACAATTAATATCGCAATTTTTATCCCAACAGAAATAATATGATTCCAAAATTGTTCCCAATCAATCGAATTGAACCACTTTTTGAGTAAATTCATCTTTTGGTCCACATCCTTTGAAAGATCTCCATCCATTTCATCTCCCCCTTTCTAATGAAATGTCCTTTTCTATTCTAACAAATATTTTACAAAAATGCTGTTATAAAAAATAAATTTTCACTAGAAAACGCCTATTTTTCTCGAAAAATCGCGCTTTTTTTCAAAAAAAATTTAAAAACTGTTAGCCACTCTTGTAGTAAGATGGAGGCGCTTTCTCAAAAGTTCAAAAACGCGCAAACCAAACTGTATGATGTGAAACTAAGCCGAAACTTGTGTACAATGATAAATGTTATTGCTTTTTTTAAAAGTGATATGGGCCGAATTTTTGCCTAGTAAATAATTCAATCTAAAAAAAGAAAGGGGATTTTATTTTGAGTAAGATTAAAGTAGAAGAGCTAACGAAGATTTTCGGAAAAAAGGCTTCCAAAGCATCTTCTTTACTTTCTCAGGGGAAATCGAAAACAGATATTTTGAAAGAAACAGGCGCGACAATTGGTGTGAATAAAGCATCTTTTAGCGTAGAAGAAGGCGAGATTTTCGTTATTATGGGGCTTTCTGGTAGTGGGAAGTCGACTTTGGTACGACTTTTAAACCGTCTAATTGAGCCTACGAGCGGAAAAATTTGGCTTGACGGAAAAGAACTATCCAGTCTAAATAAAAAAGAACTTTTGGAAGTTAGAAGAAAAAGCATGAGTATGGTCTTCCAAAACTTTGGTTTATTTCCTAACAGAACGATTAATCGCAATGTTGAATACGGTCTTGAAATTCAAGGAATGGACAAAGACGAACGTGAGAAAAATGCAGCAGAATCGCTTGCACTTGTTGGTTTAGCTGGTTATGGCGATCAATATCCTTCGCAACTTTCTGGTGGGATGCAGCAACGTGTAGGTCTGGCGAGAGCACTTGCGAACAATCCGGACATTTTATTAATGGATGAAGCATTCTCCGCACTTGACCCACTTAATCGAAAAGACATGCAAGATCAATTACTAGATTTACAAGATAAAATGAAAAAAACGATTATCTTTATTACCCATGATCTGGATGAGGCGCTTCGGATTGGTGACCACATCATGATTATGCGTGATGGTTCCGTCGTTCAAACAGGTTCTCCGGAAGAAATTCTGGCACATCCAGCCAATGAATACGTCGAAAAATTCATTGAAGATGTTGACCGTTCGAAAGTCTATACAGCGAGCAACGTGATGATTCGTCCAGAAATCGTTAATTTTGAAAAAGATGGTCCGCGTGTTGCGCTTAAACGGATGCGTGAAGCTGGAACTTCCAGTGTATTCGTTGTGAAACGTAATCGTGAGCTAGTTGGTATTGTCCATGCTGCTGAAGTATCAAAACTTGTAAAAGAAAATATTACTTCACTTGAAACGGCTCTACATCGTGATGTGCCAACAACTGGCCTAGATACGCCGCTTGCAGAAATTATGGATACAATCTCGACAACGACGATTCCAATCGCTGTAACAGAAGATGGAAAACTAAAAGGAATTATCATTCGCGGATCCGTTCTGGCCGCACTTTCTGGAAACGAGGTGAACGTTAATGCCTAATATTCCAACGATTCCATTAGCTAGTTGGATTGACAAATTAGTGGATGGCTTAACGCAATTTGAAGGATTTTTTAATGTAATTACAAATATCATTGGCGGGATTGTGGACGCATTCCAATGGGTGTTCGACTTAGTTCCACCGTGGTTATTTATAATTTTACTTGTACTTGGAACATTTTGGGTAAATCGTAAAGGCAAAAAATGGGGTTTAATTACTTTTGAAGTTGTCGGTTTACTTTTAATTTGGAACTTAGATTTCTGGCGTGATATGACGCAAACATTAACGCTCGTACTGACAAGTAGTTTAATCGCGCTTGTTATCGGGGTTCCACTTGGTATTTGGATGGCAAAAAGCAATATCGTCGAAAGTATCTTTAAACCGGTGCTCGACTTTATGCAAACCATGCCGGCCTTTGTTTACTTAATTCCAGCCGTAGCATTTTTCGGAATTGGAATGGTTCCAGGGGTTGTGGCTTCTGTTATTTTCGCAATGCCTCCAACTGTTCGTATGACTAATCTAGGTATTCGCCAAGTTTCAACAGAGCTTGTAGAAGCAGCCGATTCGTTCGGTTCAACACCTTGGCAAAAACTTTGGAAAGTACAGCTACCAATGGCGAAATCAACCATGATGGCTGGGATTAACCAAAGTATCATGTTAGCACTTTCTATGGTCGTAATTGCTTCGATGATCGGTGCGATGGGACTTGGAACACGTGTTTACTTCGCAGTAGGACGTAATGACGCTGGTGGTGGATTTGTCGCTGGGATTGCGATTGTTATTGTAGCAATCATCCTAGACCGTCTGACACAAGCCTTCAATAAAAAAGCGAAATCAGAATAAGGAGGAGAGTAGATTGCTAAAAAAATTAATCACCACCGCAGTTTTGGCTATGCTTATTTTCACTTTAGCAGCCTGCGGGACAACCCTTGCTCCTTATGACGCGAAAAAAGATTTAGGCGAACAAATCAATTATACAATCACTGGAATTGATGCAGGAGCAGGAATTATGCTTGCCACACAAAATGCGATTAAAGATTACCATTTAGATGATGATAATTGGCAGTTACAAACAAGTTCGACTGCGGCAATGACTAGTACACTTCAAAAAGCGATGAAAGATAAGCGCCCGATTGTTGTAACTGGTTGGACCCCACACTGGATGTTTACAAAATTTGATTTGAAATTTTTAGACGATCCCAAAAATGTCTATGGTAACGCAGAAAATATCCACACAATCGTACGCAAAGGCTTAAAAGAAGATAAACCCTCCGCGTACCAAGTGTTAGATAATTTCTTCTGGACCGCAGAAGACATGTCTGAGGTAATGCTAGAAGTGAATGACGGCGTTGACCCAGAAGAAGCAGCCAAAAAATGGATTAAAAATAATCCAGAAAAAGTGGCAAAATGGACAGATGGCGTTGAAAAAGTAGATGGTGATGAAATCAAGTTAACTTATGTAGCTTGGGATTCTGAAATTGCCTCCACAAACGTTGTCGCAGAAGCATTAAAACAAGTTGGCTACAAACCGACGATCCAAGCAATGGAAATTCAACCAATGTGGGCATCTGTCGCAACGGACGCAGCAGATGGAATGGTTGCAGCATGGCTTCCAAACACTTCCGGAATCTACTACAAAGATTATAAAGGGAAGTTTGAAGATTTAGGGCCGAACTTAAAAGGTGCAAAAATTGGCCTTGCAGTTCCAAAATACATGACGAATATCAATTCCATTGAAGATTTGAAAACAAGCAAATAAACTTTTGAAAAGACACGAAGAAGTTCAAGTCTTACTTGATACTTTCTCCGTGCCTTTTTTTCTCTATAAGGGTAAAATAATAGTTGATTTATGAAATTGCTAGGAGGAAGATGAATGTTTAAAAAATTTCTAAAAAAGACAAAACAAGAAGTAGTATACGCGCATGTCACTGGACAAGTTATCGCATTAGAAGATGTTCCAGATCCAGTTTTTAATCAAAAAATGATGGGAGAAGGCATTGCAATTAAACCAGAAACAGGCACAATTGTTGCTCCCGTAGATGGAAAAATTATTCAACTTGCGGAAACGAAGCATGCTTTTGGTATTCGTACAGATATGGGACAAGAAATTCTTGTACACATTGGCTTAGAAACGGTATCTCTAAACGGCGAGGGCTTCAATGTTTTAGTAAGTGTGGGCGATAAAGTAAAAGTAGGCGATCCTATCGTGGAAGCAGACTTTGATTTCATCGAAAAAAATGCTGCAAGTACTGTTGTACCAATGGTTATAACGAATAGTGCAGAAGGTAAATACGATTTTGATTTCCAAACTGTCACAAAAGCAGAAGCAGGGAAAACAGCAGTATTGACAACGAATTTAAAATAAGCGAACGAAAAAATCCGTGAAAGGGTAATTTCCTTTTCATGGATTTTTTAGTATTCATTTACGTGTTAAAAGGGTAGAATGAAGGTAATTAGTAATTAAAAGGAGCGGAATAATATGTTAGAAGTAATCGTTCAAAATCCAAGAGATGCCTACTTAGCTGAAAAATACGGCGCGAATAGAATGGAAGTAGTTTCGGCAATAAGTGAAGGTGGCCTGACGCCAAGTTATGGTGCGATTAAAGAAATCGTACGTGCTTCTAAGTTACCAGCAATGATGATGATTCGCCCACATAGTTTTTCGTTTGTTTATGATGAGCCGGCGAGAATCGTAATGGAACGAGATATCGAGCTTGCAAAAGAAGTTGGCGTAGCGGGAATTGTTTACGGTGGCATTACAGCAGACGGCGAAATCGATCAAGCCCTACTCGAAAAAGTGATTGAATGGAAAGGCGATTTAGACCTTACTTTCCACCGAGCACTGGAAGCAACCAAAGATATCGAAGCGAGTTACCAAGTTTTGCGTACATATGGAAAAGACATTAACCAATTACTCACTTCTGGCGGTACAGATAGCGCACTAGATTCCCTGCCGCGCCTAAAACGCTGGATCCAGGATAGTCAAGAAAACCCCGATTCATTCCAAATTTTAGTTGGAAGTGGCGTCAAACCCGAAAACATCGCGACCTTCCAAGCGACATTAAATCATACTGACTATCATGTAGGAAGTGCCGCAAGAGAAGCCAGTGATTTTTCCAAAGACATTTTAAAAGAAAAAATCGCTACATTACAACAACAAATAAACAATCACTGATTCTACGTAGCAGGTAGCCTTCCAAGCTTAGATACGCTATAATGAAACAAGACTATTCTTAATGAAAAGGTGGAAAAAAAGTGAATAACTATATTGGCAAAAGCCAAGTAATGACCGTAAAAGAAATCAAAGATACAGGTTGGCTTCTTGAAAAAGAAGACGTAACTGTTTTTTTATCTAAATCAAATACACATGAAACGGAACTTGCTGTTGGTGCAGAAGTAACCGTATTTATTTTTGTGGACTATGACCGCGAAATCGCAGCAACAACCATTATTCCAAAAATTCAAGTAGGACATTATGGCTGGGGCACGGTAACAGAAGTGCGCAAACATCTAGGCGTTTTTGTCGATATCGGCATTGAAAAAGACGTCGTTGTATCACTGGACGACCTGCCAGCATTACTGCACTTATGGCCTAAAAAAGAAGACCGCGTGATGATTGCACTGCGCGTAGATGAAGAAAATCGCGTTTGGGGTGTTCTAGCAGAAGAAGAACAATTCCGCGCCATTGCCGTTCGAGCAGAACAAGATTTATTTAACCAAAACATCGAAGGCACGATTTATCGTTTATTAAAAATAGGTTCATTTGTATTTACAGATGATTTCCATATTGGCTTTATTCATGAAAGCGAACGTACTTCCGAACCACGAATGGGTGAACGCGTAAAAGCACGTGTTATCGCCGTAAAACCAGATGGCTCGCTAAACTTATCGCTTCGTGGTAGATCACATGAAGTATTAAATGATGATGCGGAAATGATTTTAACGTATTTACGAAGTGTCGGTGGGGAAATGCCATTTGGCGATAAATCCGATCCAGATGCTATCCGTGCAAAATTTGGTATAAGCAAAGCGCAATTCAAGCGCGCACTTGGCACCCTATTAAAAGCGCGACGCATTACACAAGAAGACGGTGTAACGACGAAAATCACCGAAGAAACATCCGACTAAAGTAGTAGGGCATGTTCCAACTAGCGCGGTTTGTTTCCTTTAGCAAATCATCGCTATAATAAACACAGCATGTACAAAGTAGCAAAAATCGAGAAATAACTTTGTCAAAAGATGAACGCAAGGAGGTGTGTCAGCTTGAAAAAAATGGAAAGCTCGGTTGTTTTTGTATTTTTAATTGCGATTATTGTTGGTGTAGGACTAGAAATGTTATTCCAGTGGGAGCTACTTATTTTGTTTGCACTCGGGATATTTTTCATCTTTACTTCAAGAAAGGCAAGCGCAACGAAGAAAAGTGCGAGAAACTCATTATTTATTGGTATCGTATTTATCATTATCGCCGTGTTACTTACAACCACTTTTAAAGTAGGACTTGTTGTTGCGGGGATTTATGCGATCATTCACTATATTAGTCGAAAGCGGGCACCTCAATTATTAATGCTTAAAACGAGAGAACCGGACAGCAAGATTGACCGCACAGATAAATTTATTCGCAATCAATGGTTCGGTAACCAGCGTATACTTGATGTCGTATATGAATGGGATGATATCAATATTCAAACGGGAATTGGTGACACGATTCTCGATTTAGGAAATACAGTTCTTCCAACTGGTGAAAGTGTTATTATGATTCGTAGTGTGTCCGGCAAAATTCGGATTCTCGTTCCATTTGATATTGGGATTTGCATCGAACACTCCGCAATTTTTGGAAATATTCAATATGATAAAGAAAGCACCTCTATTCAAAATAATAGCATCAAGGTCTACTCAGATAATTACGAAAGTTCTGCGCGAAAAGTGAAAATCATGACTTCTGTAATCTTTGGAGATTTAGAGGTGATTAGGCTATGAGCTTTTCGAAACTAATGATGGTTGTTTGCTCCGGATTATTACTCGTTGCAACAGCTATCGGTACAGTCGGATACTATTTTTTTAGTGAAGGCTCTTGGTATAAAATCTTAATTGAACAAAAAATCTTTTACATTCCCTTTGTCGTCTTTGTTCCGCTGACAGCCATTTCGGTTGGGTTAATTATTGGCGGTTTGCTTGGCTATTTCGTGAAGCAAAAGTTTGAATCAATTGACTTCTCGATTCGGCTGCTCGGACAAGGCGATTTGGAGAAAAAGATTACGAGCGAAGAAGACGAAAACTTTTTAGAAGTACAGCAAGTATACAAGCAAATCGACCGCTTACGTGATAAAATGAAAGCACAAACAATTTTGACACAAAAACTTGCAAGCGATCGCGCGGAATCAACGGGCCAAACAAAAGAAGCTATTTTGTCAGAGGAACGGCACCGGATTGCTCGGGAATTACACGATTCAGTGAGCCAGCAGCTTTTTGCAGCAATGATGCTTTTATCAGCATTGAATGAACAAAGCGAAAAAAGCGCCACTCCAGCCATGCAAAAACAATTAAAAATGGTGGAATCGATCGTCAATGAATCCCAATCTGAGATGCGCGCACTTTTACTTCATTTACGTCCAACACAACTAGAAGGTAAATCGCTTAAAACTGGTATTGAACAATTATTAAAAGAATTAACGACCAAATTGCCTATCGAAGTCGAATGGCAAATTGAAGATATTAATTTGCAAAAAGGCATTGAAGATCATTTATTCCGTATCGTTCAAGAGCTACTATCCAATACTTTGCGCCATTCCAAAGCAAAATTATTAGAAGTACGTTTAGTCACAATGGACAATTTAGCTGTCATGAAAGTTGTCGATGATGGCGTTGGCTTTGATATGGATAATGTTCGCCAAGGCTCTTATGGCTTACAAAATATGCGAGAACGCGTTGCCGAATTTGGCGGCACCATCAAAATAATTAGTTTCCCAGGAAGAGGAACTAGTGTAGAAATAAAAATCCCACTTGTTGCGAAAAAGGACGTGGAAAGCGAATGATAAAAGTATTACTTGTAGATGATCATGAAATGGTACGTATCGGTGTTTCAGCTTATCTTTCTGTGCAAGATGACATGGAAGTTGTTGGTGAGGCAGAAAACGGACGTGAAGGCGCTGATATGGCTTTAGAATTACGCCCAGATATCATTTTAATGGATTTAGTTATGGACGAAATGGACGGCATCGAAGCCACAAAAGAAATTATGCAAAACTGGAAAGAAGCAAAAATCATCATCGTCACAAGCTTTATTGATGACGAAAAAGTATACCCAGCATTAGAAGCCGGGGCAAGCAGTTATATGCTAAAAACATCGACAGCAAGCGAAATTGCAGATGCGATTCGTGCTACATACGGCGGAGACTCTGTCCTTGAACCAGAAGTAACGGGCAAAATGATGCAAAGACTAACCGCTAAACCAGAAAAAAACTTACATGATGATTTAACAAATCGTGAAAATGAAATCTTGCTTTTAATTGCGGAAGGTAAGTCTAACCAAGAAATCGCCGATGAACTTTTCATCACGTTAAAAACGGTTAAAACGCATGTAAGTAATATTTTATCGAAATTAGATGTACAAGATCGTACGCAAGCGGCAATCTATGCATTTAAACATGACTTAGTAGAAAAAAAGTAGCCAGGAGGTAACGCACACATGAAAGAAGGATTTGCAGTCATCGGTCTTGGGCGATTTGGTGGAAGTATTTGTCGTTCATTAGTCGAGCAAGGAATGGAAGTACTTGCGATTGATTCAGATGAAGAACGCGTAAATGAATATATGTCGATTGCGACCCATGCAGTTATCGCCAATTCCACAGATGAAAATGCGCTTCGTCAATTAGGTATTCGTAACTTTGAACACGTAATCGTTGCCATTGGGGAAGATATTCAGTCGAGTATCTTAACGACACTGATTTTAAAAGAAATGGGCGTAAAATACGTTACGGCAAAAGCAACAAATGACAAGCACGCCAAATTGCTTGATAAAATTGGAGCTGACCGCGTTGTCCATCCTGAGCGGGACATGGGACGCCGAATTGCCCATTATATCGTATCGAAAAATATGCTTGATTATCTGGAACTTTCGGATGAATATAGCCTTGTCGAGATTTCGGTATCTGATCCGCGCTTCCTAGGAAAAAGCCTGGTGGATCTGGATTTCCGTAACTCTTTTGGTGTGAATATTGTCGGCATTAAAAAAGATAAACAAATGATCATTACTCCCGAAGCAAATGATGTTCTCCACGAAGGTGATATCCTCATTGTGATCGGTTCAGATGATGATATCGAACGCTTACAAGAAAAAATTCAATAAAAATAAAACCTATGCATGAATAAAAGATATGTAGCCATGTCGATTATATGCTTAGGTTTTTTACTTGTTTACGCTTTACTGCTTGCTATCTAGCCAGTTATTTTCTATGATAGTTACATAGCTTTACTTAAAGGGACAGGGGGAGAGAACAGATGAAGAAATTTTTGCTTGATAAAATCGGCGCTCGCGGACTTATTCAAATGTTGCAAGCATTTATTTACGCGAGTATTTGTGTGGTCGTCCATACAGTTATTTTCCCTGATTTAGCCGGAGTATTACCTATAGTAGTACTAATAGGGATTATTTCTATGCAACCTACATATGGAATTACTAGAAAAGTTATTCCCCAAATTGCACTAGCATTCACGTTAGCATGTTTATTTGTCATTATAAGTACTTATTTTTTCCCGATTAATGTGTATATTTATTATATTGTGATGATTGTTGTTATTTTAGCGGTGAACTTTATGATGCCGCAGAAATACATGGTGATGACGCTCGCAATTGGGACCGCGCTTTATTTCCTTGGAACGGACGATTTGCCTATGCCACTATATGTGATGGTCATTGTGGCGCTAATAGATGTGTTTGTGTTCTTTTTACTCGTTCAACTAGTCGTAAAATATGTCCATTTGCCGCTAGAAAAGACTGTTCAAACCATCATGAAGCAATTAGTAGGGCTTTTTGATAAGGAAATTAAAAGTGTATTCAAAAATAATGGCAAATTTATAACAAAACCGCTATATAGCATTTTTGTTCAATCGCAAATGTTTATTAAAGAATATAGCACAAGTAAAAAAGCGAATCCGCGTCATGTGGAACTGTATCAATCGTTACTACCGAATTATTTGCAACTATTTTTCCATATGCAAACGATGGAAGATATTGGCAGAGCTGGATTGTCAGAAGAAGCGAAACAGGCGCTTGCCAAGATTAATGTAGAAGTTTCTGATGAAATTAATGCAAAAGAAGTCGACCCAGTAGCCTCATTTCACGTGAAAAAATTTGTTGAGAACTTTCTAGCGGTGAAGGTTGGAATGGCTGAATTAGCTGAAGGGGGCGAGAAGAAATGAAAAAGATTTCTATGAGAGAACGTTTCGCTCTTGATCCTCGGGTGGCTAAAGTATTAATTAGTATTACGATTGCGGTGATACTTTTCCCGATTATGGGGGATTGGATTGTTTACCCAACTTATGTATTTAATGCCATTTATATTACGGCTCAAATGAGTAAAGGGGAGACGTATAAATCAAGCATCGAGCGGATTATCGGAACAATTGTCGGAGGATTACTTGCCGCATTTGTCTATTTGCTCGTGCCAAATCACCACTATATTATGATTCCAATTGGCGCAGCGCTCGCGGTCATGTTAAGTTATCTATTCACAAAAAAATTCACGATGGTTATTGTCGTTATCACGGTAATGGTTCTTGTCGGAAAAGGGGACGGGGAACCCATTGTGTTTTTAAGAGATAGACTTTTTGATACGATGATTGGTTTAGCTATCGGGTTCCTTGTGTATGCGCTGTATCCGCGAAAGAAAAACAAAAAATTGAATCAAGTGTTTATTTCTCAAGAAAAAGAAGTGTTAGAGCGAATAAAAGCAATCGACATCAATACAGAAGACGCCAAAGAGCTAGCTCCGAAAATAAAAGCGTTATGGAAGCAACTGATAGATTTAAGAAAAACACGCGAGCAAATTGTGACAGACAGCAGTTTTGTTCCGAGTTTAACATCTGATGAACCGATGCTCCATTTTACACGATTAGTCGAGCAGGCAATTAATAATATTGAAATTTTGTACCATGTGACGTTGGAAAAAGAGGAAGAACCGGATTATGAAGTTGTGTTTTCCTATCACCAACAAGCTTGTGCTAAAGTCATTACCGAGATGGATGCACTGATTAACAAACATAAATAAAAAGATGACTGAGGCTTTGATTAGCTTCAGTCATCTTTATTTTTATTCGGTAATATCTAAGCTCTTTTTAAACATGGAAATCACGCGTTCTAAGTCTGTTTGTTCAGGTGCAAAGTAATACAAGTTAAACCCGTAAGACTCGCTATAAATCATTTCCCCTTCACCTTTAAGTTCTTGGGAATCTACATTTTTTAGTACAGAAGAATAATTGGTTGCCATCGTAGTAATATCAGTCAGTGTCATATTTGTTTGGAAATTATCACCAACAGCTTTCATGATGCTTTCAAAATTGGAAACACCAGAGGAGCTTACGACTTTATTCGCAATACCGATAATAACATCACGTTGTCTATCTTGGCGACCAAAGTCACCGCGCGGATCTTCATGACGAATACGTACATATTGCAAAGCATCTGTGCCATTCAAGGTAATATCCCCTTTGACAAATTTGCTATTTACGACGGTTAAATCGATATCATTAGTAACAGTAATACCACCAACAGCGTCTACAAGGTCCTTAAAGCCCTCCATATTGATTGAAATGAAATAATCTACAGGAACTCCTGGCATAAGCTTTTCAACGGCTGAGACGGTTCCTGAGGGGCCGCCTTTAGAGTAGGAAGCATTAATTTTACCAATATCGCCATTTCCATAGTCTACTTTTGTATCACGGGGGATACTAACCATCTCTACGGCGTTTTGTTCTTTATTTGCGGTTGCAAGAATAATTGTATCAGCACGACCATTTGTTTCGCCAGGCCGAGCATCTGAACCCATTAATAATACAGAAAAGGGTTTTTTCTTTTCTAAGTCACTTGCTGTTTTATTGCTTGATTCTAGTGGTACATTTATTTTTGAAAAGGTATTTTGAACGGTGATGTAGTACTTCGCTGCTAATCCTGTTATTGAGAAAAAGATAATTCCTAAAAGGGTTACACTAGCAATTTTCATAACTTTAGTAAAAGTGGACGTTGTTTTTTGCTTCTTTTCAGTCCTAGTTTCTGTCATAAAATTTTCCTCGTCTTTCTATTTTGTTTGTTTAAACATACCATCGTCTTTGCAAGAAATCAACAAAAAACGATAAATGATGTTGAAACCATTTACCGTCTTTGAAACTATACTTCCATGATTATTGGTAAAATCATTGGACGTCGTTTTGTTTTCTCATATAAGAAAGGTTGCAACGTATCTGTAATTTCGTTCTTAATTTCAGACCATTGCGTTGTTTTTTGTTCCATTACTTTGTTTAGGTGACGTGTTAGGAGGCCTTGAGCTTCTCCGATTAGATTACCGGATTCACGCATATAGATGAAACCGCGTGAGATAATATCAGGTCCTGCCATGACACGAGAATTTTTCATATCAATAGATACAACGACGATTACAAGGCCTTCTTCAGAAAGAATGCGACGATCACGAAGGACAATATTACCGATATCGCCAATGCCGCTACCATCGATATAGACGCTTGCCGCATGGATTTTACCAGCGACATGGGCTGTTTCACTCGTTAAAGCAAGCACATCACCATTGGCCATAATGAAGCTGTTTTCTTCTGGAACACCACATTCTTCAGCGGATTCAGCATGGATTTTCTGCATTCTGAATTCCCCGTGAATTGGCATAAAGAATTTAGGTTTCATCAAACGTAGCATTAGTTTTTGCTCTTGTTGACCACCGTGACCGGAAGTATGGATATTGTTCACTTTACCGTGAATAACTTCTGCGCCAGCTTGATAAAGTAAATTGATTGTGCGGTTAACACTCGTTGTATTACCAGGAATTGGAGAAGACGAGAAGACTACCGTATCGCCTGGTTGAATTTGGATTTGACGGTGCGTGCCGTTAGCAATTCTTGATAGAGCTGCCATTGGTTCACCTTGACTTCCTGTACAAAGGATCGTCACATTTCCAGCGGGTGTTTTATTCAGTTGATGCACATCAATAAATGTATCTTTTGGTGCTTGAATATAACCTAATTGTTTACCGATTTCCATAGCAGATTCCATACTACGACCGAAAACAGCGATTTTACGGCCAGTTTCGATGGAGGATTCAACTACTTGTTGTAAACGATAGATGTTGGATGCAAAAGTGGCGAAGATGATTCGACCTTCTACATCGCGGAAAATGTTTTTAATACTTTCGCCAACAACGCGCTCACTCATCGTGAAATTTGGCACTTCAGCGTTTGTACTATCAGATAGTAAACAAAGAACGCCTTCTTTACCAATTTCCGCCATTTTTGTCAGGTTGGCTGGTTCGCCAACTGGTGTGAAATCGAACTTGAAGTCACCTGTATGAACGATGTTACCAGATGGAGTTTTGACAACAATACCATACGTATCAGGGATACTATGTGTTGTACGGAAGAAAGAGATGCTAGTTTTTCTGAATTTAAAAACGTCATCTTCTTCATATTCATAAATTTTGGTTTGACGAAGCAAGCCATGTTCTTCTAATTTGTTACGGATAAGTGCACTCGCAAGTTTTCCAGCGTAAATCGGGATATTAAGATCGCGAAGTAGGTAAGGAACGCCACCGATGTGATCTTCATGACCATGGGTGATAAAAAGTCCTTTAATCTTATCTTTGTTTTTTACTAAGTAACTGTAGTCAGGAATAACATAATCAATACCAAGAAGTTCGTCTTCTGGGAATTTGATACCTGCATCAATTAGAATAATTTCGTCTTGAAATTGTACGCCATATGTGTTTTTACCGATTTCGCCTAGTCCACCAAGGGCGAAAACAGCTGTCTCATTATTTTTAACAAATTTCATATAGGCTTATTTTTCCCAGAGCGCGAAGTCTGGGTTTTCCTTTTCATAAGCTAAGTGAGCATCACTAATTTGTTCAACAAATTCGATGTGGAAAGGCTCATCTTTTAAAAGTTGGCGTACTTTTACTTGGCTTTCCGCTTCTACGTATAGTGATTGTGTTTTTTCGCGTACGGGTGTTTCTGTCAGTGTTTCTTGATAAAATACTTTAAAAATCATGTTTTTCTCTCCTTAAAATTTAAGTTTAGTTTTTAAAAATAGATTTTCTGGTCGAAAATCTTATAATTATTCAATAATCATTGGCCTGCTTTCAGTTGTGGACTTAGTAGCAAGCGGATATGGGTGCACGAGATACTAACAATTAGGCATAAAAAAGACAAAGAAAAATTACCACAGACTAATGTATAAAAATAGCTGTGCACGTATGTTAAATTTCTTATCCGTTATAATTGCATACCTTTATTTTGGGAATTTGAAACAAATTTCCGAGTAAAAGATGTAATTATAAACTTTTTTTCACGTTCCATTGTCGTTCTACAAATGTTCATCCGATCTATATCCTTCATTCTAATATACCATAAATCGAGATAATTGCTACTAGAAAGCATAAATAATTTTGTCAAGCCTTTTATCATGTGGATTTTCTGCTATAATTTAAAGTAAGTGATTTAAAAATGGATAGAGGATTGAGGCGTTTATCGATGAGTAAAATTGTGTTTTTTGATGTAGATGGCACGCTTGTGGGTGAAACAAAAGAAATTCCCGAATCAGCAAAACAAGCGATTGCTAAATTGAAAGAAAATGGCGTTTATGTAGCCATTGCAACAGGTCGAGGTCCATTTATGCTCGACGAAATTAGAAAAGAACTGGATATTAATTCTTATATTTGCTATAACGGCCAATATGTTATTTTTGAAGGTAAAGAAATTTATGCTAAACCGTTACCAACAGAATCTTTAGAGCGACTAATTACGGTTGCATCTGAGCATGAGCATCCAATTGTTTTTTCTGGAAAAGACTCGATGCGTGCGAACTTGCCGGATCATGACCGCGTTACAATCGGGATGAATTCTATTAAAAGAGACTATCCTAAAGTCGATGCGAATTATTATAAAGGCCGCGATATTTTCCAATGTTTACTTTTTTGCGAAGAGTCGTATGATGCTTTTTACCGCGAAGAATTTAAACAATATGGATTCTTGCGCTGGCATGATGTTTCGGTAGATGTTTGTCCAGCAGATGGTTCTAAAGCGGAAGGCATCAAACAAATGATTAAAAAACTAGGCTTTTCGATGGAAGATACGTACGCATTTGGCGATGGGCTGAATGATATCGCGATGCTTCAAGCGGTCGGAACTGGTGTTGCGATGGGGAATGGGCGTGATGAAGTGAAAGCAGTGGCTGATTATGTCACAGATCATGTCGATGAAGATGGCGTCTATAAAGCGTTAGAACATCTAAAATTAATTTAAAACAAAAGCGAGACCACTTATTTTACGGTGGTCTCGCTTTTTACTGTTACTCGAGTCTGTTCCATTTTTTGTTTAACGAATTTGAGTTGTGCGACGATAATAATACTAATAATTACAAGCAAGTACCAACTCGTGATTTTCGAAACATGTACTGGGCGCCAAGCAACAAGCTGGTCAGGATAAGCCCAAGCACCGTAAAAACTAGCAATATTCTCAGCAAGATAAATAAAGAATGCTATACATAAAAAAGAAAAAGATAAAGGCATTTTGAGCTGAGTAGCGCTAACTTTAAAATAAACATAGGTTTTTCGGAACAAAACGAGTACTAAAACAATCAAAATCCAACGAAAATCAGGAATAAAATGATGCGTGAAAAAATTAGCGTAAATGGCGATACAAAGGGTACTAACCAACCAACTATTTGGCCAATTTGTCATATGAAGATCAAATCTCTTCCAAGCCTGACAAATATAACTCGCCACGCTTGAATACATAAAGCCACTATAAAGTGGCACGCCGAAAATTTTCATTAAACCAGGTTCCGGATAACTCCACGAACCCATATGTACCTTATAAATTTCAAGCCCAAGCCCGATAATATGAAACACCATAATCACTTTCAGCTCGTCCCACGTTTCGAGTCCAAACTTTATCAACAAAATTTGCGCTACAAGACAAATGATTAGCAACAAGTCATAACGCGCGATAAAAGGAATATCAATCAACTTTGTTAGTGCGAGTGAAATAAAAATAATGCCAGGAAAAATACAACAAAGTGCTTGCTTCCAAGTAAAAACCCAAAGTAAGCGGAAAAATTTCATAAAAAAACCTCTTCTCATGATTTTCTCTAGTTTACCAAATAATACTAAAGAAAAGGATAAGAAAAGGTTAAAAAAGTTCATTTTGGCGATTTATATTTTTAAATGGCGCTTCATTTTCAAACTCTAATGGTTGGGTGTCGAGTTTTTCGAGTAAAGCACGAACCCGATATTGCTCGTTTTGTAATAATTTATGTAGAATTTCACGTGCGTAGGGGATGTTCGCAACCAAATAATGATTCGCCTGTTTCGTTTTCGCATAATGATTGGGATAATCTGCGAGCCGCCCAATTTCCGCCAAAGTCAAAAAAGGCATATCAACCGGAAGTATCAAAAAATGAGCTTTCTGATAAGTCTGGGCTTGAACCATCACCGCATAAAGTCCACCAAGCGGCCCGAAATCAGTGTATTCTTCTTGGTCGGGAATAATTTGAATGGCTGTTTCGTTGCGGAAAATCTCGACCAAATTTGGATAAATTTCACGGTTCGCCGATATAAATACCCTCTCGCAAAGTGGCATCAATTTACTCGCTGTTAGTTCGACCCACGTTTTTCCAGTTGCCTCATCCAGAAAAAGTGCTTTTGGTTCTCCGAAACGGCTAGAGCGCCCACCGGCTAATAGGATGCCAACGTTAACTTTTTCGCTTTTCAAGTCGTCCATCTCGCATAACTAAAATTTCTTCGGTCATCATTTCAGCTTCCGAGGCATAATGCGTCACAAATATAACCGGAATATGGAAATCTTTCGCCATTTGTCCGACTAATTTCATACAAATCAAACGCGTTTCTTCATCTAATCCGTTGAAAGGTTCATCCAGTAAAAGTAATTTAGGTTCCGTAATCATCGCCCGCGCCATCGCGACACGTTGCTTTTCACCGCCAGAAAGTTTCTGAACAGAAGAATAAAGTAGATGGGAAATTTGCAGATAATCGCTCATTTTTCGCACTTGTTGTTGGATTTCTGCTTGTTCTTTTTTCTTCTTTTTCTTCACTTTTAAGCCGAAAGCAATATTTTCATAGACGTTCATATTTGGAAATAAAGCGAGGTTTTGGAATAAATAGCCTACTTTTCGCTCGGTTACGGGAAGGTGTAAGGAAATAGAAGAGTCGTCCCACGGGGTGCCGTCGAATTCGATAATCCCGCCATCGATGCTTTTTAAACCACTAACGCACTGAAACAATGTCGATTTTCCAGAGCCACTCGCGCCCATCATCGCCGTCACCGGTTTATCAAAAGTATAATCAATATTTAAATCATGAAAAGGAAGTTTTTTATGAAATTGTAGTCGCAGCATCGTTACATCCCCCTCGTTAAATTACTTTGACGCACGGTTAAAACGTGAATCACAAGTAAGGCAAATACGCCAATAATGACGTTAATTAGCCCAAGATAAATCGCTGTACGCATATCGCCTTGCTGCACCATAAAGTAAATACTAGAAGCAATCGTATCGGTTTTTCCTTCAATATAACCCGCTACCATCAAACTCGCTCCAAATTCACCCATCGCCCGGCAAAAACTAAGTAAAACGCCAGCTAAAATAGGTTGCCAACAATTCGGTAAAATAACTTTGGTGAAAATCTGTTTTTTATTCGCTGAAAGAGTCTCTGCTGCCCATACAAGTTCGTGATCAATCGATAAAAATGCTGACTTCAATCCTTGATACATAATCGGTAAAATAATAATCGTCGTCGCAACAATAGCACCACTAAGGGAAAAAATAAAACTAAAATCAAACGTATCCCAAAGCATACCACCGATAAAGTCATTGCGGCCGAGAACGTTCAGTAATACTAAACCAACCACAGTTGGCGGCAAAACTAGCGGAAGTAAAATCAAAATCTCCACTAATAACTGAAAACGCGATTTTCGCCCCGTAAAATAATAACTAAGTGGTAGCATCGTCATAAATGCGAGAAACGTAGAAATGGTGGCAACAAGTAATGTATGCCAAACAGATGTAAACATAAATCTCCTCCTGAACAGCCCTTTAGTACTTCTATTATTATCGTTCTCTCTGGTATAAAATGTCAAACTTAAGTACAATGAAACTAAATAAAAAAGGGGGATGAACGATGAAAAAACTAGCTTTAGTCATAATTGGTGGATTATTACTACTTTTAACGGCCTGTGGGGATACATCCGAGCAAGAAAAAACCACAACAATACATATTTCGGCAGCGGCAAGTTTGAAAGATACGATGGATGACATAAAACCACTTTTTGAAAAAGCGAACCCGACTATTAAATTATCTTTTGATTTTGGTGGCTCTGGGCAAATTCGCGAACGTGTCGAAAGTGGTGCGCCGATTGATGGTGTCCTTTTAGCAAGTAAAAAAGATGCGGATACATTAAGTAAACAAAATTTAGCAGAAGATACGAAAGAATTTGCGGGGAATGAACTGGTTCTAATTGAACCGAAAAATGCCGAGCAGACGAAAGATGCGAATGTAGAACAATTACTAAATGACGCGAGCAAAATTGCTATCGGAGATCCAGAATCAGTTCCAGCCGGCGCCTATGCCAAGCAAACGCTAGAAAACTTAAATCTTTATAATACCGAAAAAGCAAAACTCGTTCTTGCAACGGATGTTCGCCAAGTTTTATCCTATGTAGAAGCGGGGAATGCAGACGCTGGTTTTGTGTACCAGACAGATGCTTTATTAAGCAAAAAAGTACAAGTGAAAGCGAAAATTGACGAAAAACTGCATGATTCAATTGCTTACTATAGCGCACAAGTAAGCGATTCAGAGAAAAAAGAAGCAACAGCTACATTCCTTGATTTTATGAATAAAGCAGAATCGCAAAAAATACTGGAAAAATACGGATTTAAAGCCGCTAATTAAGGAGAAGTCGCTTTACTTTTTAAAACGAGAAAACTCCTGTATATTGGTACTAAAGAAAACGCATACATGATTTATAGAAGGGAAGTGCGCCCAGATGATTGAAAAGAGAAACACCATTAGAATGGAGCAGGCGAGAGAAGTTTTGTGTAACCAAATAACGCATCTTCCGGTAGAACGAAAAAACGTGACAAAGGCGCTAAATCAGGTTTTACAAGAACCAATTTTTGCGCCATTTCCTGCACCGTATTTTCGACGTTCTGGTTATGATGGGTTTGCAATTACAGAAGCGGATGACGGGAATTATCCAATTACTTTATGTGTTGTGGCCGAGGTTCCGTGCGGTGAAACATACGATAAACCGCTAAAACAGGGCGAAACTGTCCGAATCATGACAGGAGCTAAAGTGCCAGACAATGCTTCGAAAATTATTATGCTGGAACAATCAAGGGAAGCGGATAACGAGCATGAAATCGTACTTATTAATACGCAAAAATCAAGTAATATTACAGAAATCGGCGCCGAATTTGCGAAAGGGGATTTACTGCTAGATCGGGGACATACTTTGAATGCAGGTTCCATCAGTTTGTTGTCCTCATTTGGCATTCATGAAGTACAAGTGATTCGGAAACCAAAAGTAGCGATTTTATCGACAGGTAGTGAACTTGTTCCTGCTGGTAATCCGCTTCCGGACGGGAAAATTTATAATAGCAATCAGCCGTTACTTGAAAATCTACTAACCGTGCATCATGCGGAAATTTGTGCCGCTGAGCAACTGCCAGACAACTACGAAGATACGAAAAATAGATTGCTTGAACTGACCGAGATAGCAGATTTAATCGTTACTACTGGCGGCGTTTCCGTAGGTGATTTTGACTTTATGGCGGATATTGCTACACAAGAAGCAGCATTACTTTTTAATAAAATTCAAATGCGGCCAGGTAGCCCGACAACTGGAATGTGGTTGAATAATACGCTGATTATTGCGCTTTCTGGAAATCCCGGCGCATGTTTTACTGGTTTCTATTTGTTAGTAGAGCCTGTTTTAGCAACGTTAATGGGCAAAGATGCAACCGCAACGACCCATGTTCGCGCAAAAATGGCGGACGACTACACGAAAAATAATGGCTTTGATCGATTTTTACGCGGAACTTATCGCTTATCTAATGAAGGAGAATATTTGGTCGAACTGGTCGGCAGTGATATGTCGAGTGCGCTCGGGAATCTCCATCTCACCACTTGTTTATTTAAAATCCCGCGCGGTCAAGTCGGGAAATTAAAAGGAGAAGAGGTCGAAGCATGGCTACTATCCTCCAAATAATCGGTTTTAAAAATAGCGGAAAAACAACTTTGCTTAATGCTTTAATTCGAGCGAGTCGCAAAGAAAACTACTCGGTTTCGGCGATAAAACATGATGCGCATGACTTTTCCGTTGATCATGCTGGAACGGATTCCTACTCTTTTCAAGAAAGTGGTGCAGAGGCGGTTGTGATTGCGAATTCCAGACAATATGCAGTGATGGAACAAGCGGGTATCGATTTAAAAACAGCCATCCAAAAGCTCCCGAATTCAGATATTATTTTAGTGGAAGGCTACAAAGAAGGTCCGTTTCCCAAAATCATTTTAATTCGCGAAAAAGCCGAAATCGAGCTTTTAAAAAATAGCAAAGCCGTCCATAAAATCGCCACTCATAACCCAGCTTTAAAAGAAGAAGCGATTTTTATTGGCGAGGAAAAAGCTTTAAATGCATTTGCCGAAAAGCTAATCAAGGAGTTTTTACAATGAAATATGTCGCATTACAACATGAAAAAATCGAAATCGGACCACTTTCTGATAAACTAATCAATAAAAATCACGGCGGAATCAATCTGTTTGTCGGTACGATTCGCGAATGGACAGGCGAGATTCAAACAGAAGAAATTCGGTACACTTCCTACGAAGAAATGGCGCTGAAAGAATTAAACAAGTTAGCGAGAGAAGTAGAAGCGAAGTGGGGGGCAGATGTCGTCATCGTCCACCGACTAGGGCTTCTGCAAATAACCGATATCGCAGTGTTTATCGGTGTCTCAACACCACATCGGGCTGCTTGCTATGAAGGTTCGCGATATATCATTGAACGCTTGAAAGAACGGGTACCTATTTGGAAAGAAGAAAAAGATGTCGATAAAACAAGGTGGGGTGGCATAGATGCTAACAACGGTTAAATTTTTCGCTTTTTTAGCCGAGAAAACACATCAAACAGAAGTAAAATTGAACTTGCAACAATGCCAAACAGTTGGTGAAGTTCGCGAAGTTATTAGTAGTGAATTTCCCGAAATCGCTGTGGATTTGGCGACATGTATGTTAGCGGTCAATATGGAGTTTCAGCATGACGAAGACCTTTTACCAGAAGAAATAACCGAAATCGCAGTCATTCCGCCAGTAAGCGGTGGATAAGGAGGGGAACAGATGGAAAAAGATGATTTAACCCATTTTAATGATGAAAAACGTGCGAAAATGGTCGATGTCACAAGTAAATCAGAAACGAAGCGCCGCGCCATCGCTAGAGCTACTATACATATGAATGAAGAAACATTAGCGCGCATCCATGCTGGTAAAATTGCTAAAGGCGATGTTCTAGCTGTTGCGCAAGTAGCTGGCATCATGGCGGCGAAAAAAACAAGTGAACTCATCCCAATGTGCCATCCAATCATGACAACCAAAGCAGATATTTCTTTTGAAGACGACGGAAAAACGGCTCTAACTATCACATCTGAAGTCGTAACTGTTGGCAAAACAGGCGTGGAAATGGAAGCTCTCACCGCGGTCACGATTGCAGCATTAACCATTTATGATATGTGCAAAGCGATGGATAAAGGCATGCGAATAGAAAAAACGTATTTAGTCGAAAAAACTGGCGGGAAAAGCGGGACATTTAAAGCAGAAGCGTAACTATTTTGTAGGATAGGAGTTTTGTTTTATGCAATTATTAAAGGATAAATTTGGGCGGGTACACGATTATATTCGGATTTCAGTAACAGATCGGTGTAATTTAAGGTGTGTGTATTGTATGCCCGAAGAAGGCCTGACATTTTTGCCCCATGAAAAAGTACTATCCAAAGATGAAATTGTCAGCTTTATGGAATTAATGGTAAAATTCGGCATCAAAAAAGTGCGTATCACTGGCGGAGAACCATTACTTAGAACTGATATCGTGGAAATTGTTCGCGGACTTGGAGCGATTCCTGAAATAGAAGATATTTCGATTACAACGAATGCGATGTATTTGGCGAAAAAAGCAGAGGCATTAAAAGAAGCTGGTCTAACACGTGTGAACATCAGCTTGGATTCCCTGCATGCAGACCGTTTCCAAGCCATTACTCGAGGTGGTCGCTTGCAAAAAGTGCTCGATGGCATTCAAAAAGCAGAAGAAGTAGGACTATTTCCAATCAAATTAAATGTTGTCTTGATTAAAGGGCAAAACGATGACGAAATAATCGATTTCCTCCGATTTACAAAAGATAAAGATATTAATATTCGTTTTATTGAATACATGCCGATTGGTCATGCTGGCACGAGTTGGAAAGAGAAATATTTGCCACTTGATAAGATTTTTGAGGCTTGCGATGAAGCTTCCTATGAATATGAGCCGGTCGATTCGATTCGAGGGAATGGACCTTCCGAAAATTTCCGCATCAAAGGAGCGAAAGGGACATTTGGTGTTATTCATCCAGTTAGCGCTCATTTTTGCGATAGTTGCAATCGACTTAGACTTACCGCAGATGGTTATATTAAAGCGTGTTTATACTGGGATGAAGAAATGAATATTCGCCCATTTATCCATGAACCTGTGAAACTGATGCAACTTGTGCAAAAGGCCATCGATAATAAACCAGAAAATCATGAAATGGCATTAAAATTACAAGATGAAGTGCAATCTAACAAACCAACGTGGCGGCGTATGAGCCAAATTGGAGGATAAATAAAAACATCCGGTCCGCATATGACCGGATGTTTTATTTTTGTCGTTCCGCAATTAAATGTGGCAATTCAGGGATAATCAATTTTTGAACCGCGAGCCGGCAAGCATTACTTGATCCAGGTAACGCGAAAAGCAGTAAGCCACTTGCTGAAAAACCGGCGAAGGCACGAGATAACATGGCGCGACTACCAACTTCTTCGTAACTAAGCATCCGGAAAATCTCGCCAAAACCAGGAATTTCTTGCTGAATCGTTGCGAACAATGCTTCATACGTAACATCGCGCCTAGCAATGCCAGTACCACCGTTTGTGATAAGGCAGAAGGACCCATTAGCTGCTAACTCGTTTATTTTTTGTTTAATGAGTGTAACATCATCAGGAACGACGACTCGCGAAATCACCTCGTGTCCAGCGGTTTCTAAGGCAGATTGAATCAGCTGACCACTAGTATCTGTTTCCAAATTCCTCGTATCACTAATCGTTAAAATACTACAAGTCACCTTAATAAATGTCTTTTGTTCCATAATTGCCTCCTTTAATTGAAAAATAAATGATATATTTTCTTGGCTTCTGTTAAATTTTCCGTTCCATGGAGCAACACACGCCCATTTTTAAAAATAACAAATTGGAACTGTTCGTAATGGAAACTGAGTAAAGTGGGATTTTCTTTATACGTAATTTTTTGTTCTGTCAGCAGTTGTTTGATTTCGCGGTAATTGCTTTTATTAGGTAAGCGAAATTGTACTGTATCCCGTCCACAAAGGGCAACCGTTTGCTCGGAAAAAGGAACTTCTGAACGTGTTTCGCCAGTTGTGCAACCAGAGCAATTGGGACGTTTTTTGACTTCGAGCGACCGAAAAGTAAATTGCCAATTATCTAGTTGATAGTATGTATTTGCATGGAAGTCAGGGCTTATAATCATTTGCGTAAGTAAGGAAACTTGCATGCCAGCGACGATTGGAATCAGCGCGCCATCTACACCAACAATATCGCAACTCGCCGTATTTGTTTGCGGAATATCACCAAGTAAGCAGTGCAAACAAGCAGAATCGGGAGGGATAATTGGCATGAGATTCGCATAATTTCCAGCACAAGAAGTGAAAATCCACGGAATTTGATGAGTAAAACAAAACTGATTTAAAAAGTCGCGCGTCATAAAATTATCGGTGCAATCGAGTATATAATCGATGCTTCCGACATAAGGCGTTAAACTTGTCACGTTCGCATCATCAACTATATATTCGATTTCAATCTCGCTATTAATCAATCGTAAAGCTTTAAATGCCGCATACGCTTTTGCTTGTTTGTCTAATGCATCTTGTTCCGTGAAAAGCGATTGGCGCTGCAAGTTACTTAGCTCCACATAGTCACGATCAATTAAAATTAACTTGCCAAAACCCATTCGCGCACAAATTTCTGCGGCATATGAACCAATCGCCCCAACACCAACAATCAAAATCGTTTTCGTGAGTAATTTTTCTTGACCAGTTTTTCCCATATTTTTAACGCGCATCTGTCTATCATAACGTTCCAAGCTGCCACCTTCTTTCCAACTTTATTTTACCAGATAATTGCATAAAGCGCTTACTTGTAAGGTTTAAGTTTATTGTTGAATTCCTGTTACGACATATTTATAATGAAAGAAAAAACTAGAGGTGCTAACTATGAAACAGCGCGTAGAAACAGAAAAATTTTATCCAGCCTATCCAGTCTTTGTATTAACGTATTTGAATGAGGTTGGAGAACCGCAAATGTCAACGGGATCATCATCGTACACATTAGGAGATAGTATCGTTATCGGCGTGTCAGCAGAAAGTAATGCTAGCAAACACTTGCATGCTGGCCAAAAACTTGCAGTGAATTTTCCAAACACAGAGCAGTTAGGATTAATTGAACAAGGAGGATTCTCGTCTGGAAAGCATAATGATAAAATAAAAGTTCATCAAATCGAATTAACCAAAAGTGATAGCGGGGGAGTAGCTTACATTGATGCGTGTCCGATTGTTCTCGAATGCACCGTGACCCAAACAGTTTCAGACACGGACTATCACACAATCTTTGCTAAAATTGACTCGCGATTATTCGAAAAAAATTTAGTGGATTCAGATGGTCATTTTATTCACGAAGAACTTGATTTAGTACTATTTTCAGGCGATGCAAATGAACGTAAATTCAGACAGTTGGATCCAAAAATAGAAACAGTTGGTGGCCACTCATAAAAACAAAAAACCCCGCAGGATATTGCTTCCTGCGGGGATTTATTCATTTCAACCAAATACGTCCACATCTGGTGGCAAGTAAGATGGATTTTCTTTATTAATATGATCATAAAACATAATTCCGTTCAAATGATCGATTTCGTGTTGAATAACAATCGCTGGATAATCTTTAAAACGCAATTTAAGCGGCGTACCATTTTCGTCAAAGGCATCGATTGTTACACGTTCACTTCGAACCACATAGCCCGGAACTTCACGGTCAACAGAAAGGCAACCTTCACCACCGGAAAGACAAGCCTGCTGTACAGAGTGACTGCGGATTTTTGGATTATAAAGCACATAACTATAAAGACGATCTTTTTCATCATGTACATGAATAGCTAGGAAACGTTTAGTCACAGCAAGTTGTGGAGCTGCAATTCCAACGCCACCACGTAAACCATATTTTTCCGCCATCTCTTCATCTTGACTGTTAATTAGGAATTCGAGCATATCGTGCCCTAATTTTTTTTCTTCATCTGAAAGCGGGAAAGTCACTTCTGTCGCAACTTCTCGAAGCGCCGGATGACCTTCTCGTACAATATCGTCCATTGTAAGCATGATTTGATTCTCTCCTGTTCTTTAAATAACTTACCTTTATTTTAACAAAAGAACGAAAAAAAGGGAATGAAAGATTACTGCTCAAGAAAAAAATGGCAATTTCGTAGGCATAAAGACATATTTGTTAAAAAAGAGAAAGTTTTAAAAGCGAACAATAATTCAATTTTAGTTAATAATGTTCGTTTAAAACAAATAACGAAAAAATTTATATGTTTGTGAAATCACAAACTAGATAGATTTGTTTAATGGAAAGTTGAAATAGGTGTGATAATGCGAGAGTTGGAATATTATATAACAGTTTGCAACTGTTTCATCTTTTTTTAATACAGAAGTGGAAAGCGAATGATTTAAGTAATAATGCCATTGTAAGCGATAAAATAATTAGAGATTAACTTATTGACTTCATAATCTGGGTAGTGTAAATTAAGAGAGAAGATTAGTGTATTAATAAAATTCTTGTTTTCGAGTAAAACAGAAATCACTTTATAATAAAAGGAAAGTTCCTATATTTTTATGAAACATTGTGAAAGAATGAAAGTTTTTTCACAAACTCTCTTAAAACCCATGTTTTCAATGAGGATTTTGTGGTAATAACTGGAGAGGCTGCGTAATTAGTTAATAGGAATTTAGAAAAAAGCTTCCGGAATCTGCTTCTTTCTATAGAATAACTTTTCTTTTTACTACGCTATTACAATTAATACACAATCAGGATGGCAGTTTTAAAAGAAACCATTTAGTCAGGTAAATGACCGGACGAGCGTTACATGAAACGCATACCTAACTAATGATGAATTTGAAACTGTACAATGTGAATGACGAAAGGGTGGATACGAAATGGCTTCTAAAACAAAGAAGGCTATTATCGACGTAAAGAAACAATTTGAGGCTGTTCATAAACAATTTGAATTAGTTCAAATTTTGAATGAAAAAGGAGAAATCGTAAATCCAGATTTAATGCCGGATTTAACTGATGATCAATTAGTAGAATTAATGACTCGTATGGTTTGGACTCGTGTGCTTGACCAACGCTCTATCTCGCTTAACCGTCAAGGACGTCTAGGTTTCTATGCTCCAACAGCTGGACAAGAAGCTTCTCAACTTGCAAGCCACTATGCACTTGAAAAACATGACTATATTCTTCCAGGATACCGTGATGTGCCTCAACTTATCTGGCACGGACTTCCACTTACAAAAGCGTTCTTGTTCTCTCGCGGACACTTTGTAGGTAACCAATTCCCTGAAGATTTAAATGTATTATCACCACAAATCATCATCGGTGCACAAATCGTGCAAGCTGCCGGTGTTGCTCTAGGTCTTAAAAAACGTAAAAAAGATGCTGTTGTAATCACTTATACAGGTGATGGCGGTTCTTCCCAAGGTGACTTCTATGAAGGAATGAACTTTGCGGGTGCTTACCATGCTCCAGCAATCTTCGTAGTACAAAATAACAAATTCGCGATTTCTACACCTCGTGAAAAACAATCAGCTGCTGAAACATTAGCTCAAAAAGCAGTTGCAGCCGGAATCCCAGGCGTACAAGTAGACGGAATGGATCCACTTGCAGTATATGCTGTAACTAAATTCGCTCGTGAACGTGCAGTTGCTGGTGAAGGCCCAACATTAATCGAAACAATGACTTACCGTTATGGTCCACATACACTTTCTGGTGATGATCCAACTCGTTACCGTACAAAAGAACTTGACGGAGAATGGGAACTTAAAGATCCAATCGTTCGCTTCCGTACTTTCTTAGAAGGCAAAGGTCTATGGAATGAAGAAAAAGAAAATGCTGTTATCGATCAAGCAAAAGAAGAAATCAAAGTAGCGATTAAAGAAGCAGATGCTACACCAAAACAAACTGTAACTGATCTTCTTAAAAATATGTACGAAACACCAACTGCTCCTATCAAAGAGCAACTGGCAATCTATGAAGCGAAGGAGTCGAAATAATCATGGCGCAAAAAACAATGATTCAAGCGATTACAGACGCGCTTGCAGTAGAACTTGAAAAAGACGAAAACGTATTAGTTTTTGGGGAAGACGTTGGTAATAATGGCGGCGTATTCCGTGCAACAGAAGGATTACAAGAAAAATTCGGCGAAGATCGTGTATTCGATACTCCTTTAGCAGAATCCGGTATTGGCGGTCTTGCTATCGGTCTTGCACTTGAAGGTTTCCGTCCAGTTCCTGAAATTCAATTCTTCGGTTTCGTATTTGAAGTAATGGATTCCGTTGCTGGTCAAATGGCTCGTATGCGTTACCGTACAGGCGGAACTCGTACTGCTCCAATCACAATTCGCGCACCTTTTGGTGGTGGCGTTCATACACCAGAAATGCACGCGGATAACCTAGAAGGATTAATGGCGCAATCTCCTGGTTTAAAAGTGGTAATTCCATCCACTCCATACGATGCAAAAGGTCTTTTAATCTCAGCTATTCGCGATAACGATCCAGTTATCTTCCTAGAACATATGAAATTATACCGTTCTTTCCGTGAAGAAGTTCCAGAAGGCGAATACACAGTAGAAATTGGTAAAGCCGCTGTTCGTCGTGAAGGTACAGATGTTTCTATCATCACTTACGGTGCAATGGTACAAGAATCTATGAAAGCAGCAGAAGCACTTGAAAAAGAAGGCGTATCTGTTGAAGTTATCGATTTACGTACAATTAGCCCAATTGATGTGGACACAATTATCGCTTCCGTTAAGAAAACAAACCGTGCTGTAGTTGTTCAAGAAGCACAAAAACAAGCTGGTATTGCAGCGAATGTTGTTGCAGAAATTAACGACCGCGCAATCCTTTCTCTTGAAGCACCAGTTATGCGTGTTGCTGCTCCAGATAGCGTATTCCCGTTCTCTCAAGCAGAAACAGTTTGGTTACCAAATCATAACGATATCATCGAACGTGTAAAAGAAGTTATTGCATTTTAATTAATAATAACCGTTTTAAAACTTATGGGGAGTTTTAGAAGGGGAACGAAATATTTTTATACTAAGGTTCAGTTTATCTGGACCTTAGAAATTACAGGAGGCTTAATAAAATGGCATATTCATTTAAATTACCGGATATCGGTGAAGGTATCCATGAAGGTGAAATCGTTAAATGGTTTGTACAACCAGGCGACAAGATTGAAGAAGATGAGTCCCTATTTGAAGTGCAAAACGACAAATCAGTGGAAGAAATCACTTCTCCAGTTTCAGGAACAATTAAAGAAATCAAAGTTGCTGAAGGTACAGTTGCTACAGTTGGACAAGTACTAGTAACATTTGATGGCGTAGAAGGTCACGAAGACGACGCCGAAGAAGAAAGCGCAGCACCAAAAGCAGAATCCACAGAATCAACTCCAGCACCGGCTCAAGCTAGCGGAAAAGGAATCTTTGAATTCAAATTACCAGATATCGGTGAAGGAATTCATGAAGGTGAAATTGTTAAATGGTTTATTCAACCGGGCGATAAAGTAGAAGAAGATCAGTCTATTTTTGAAGTGCAAAACGACAAATCTGTCGAAGAAATTACTTCTCCAGTAGATGGAACTGTTAAAGATATTTTAGTTAGCGAAGGAACAGTAGCAACAGTTGGTCAAGTATTAGTAACATTCGAAGGTGATTTTGAAGGAGAAGCAAGCCATGAATCTACTCCAGAATCTCCAGCAGAAGACGCTGCACTTGCTAACAACGATGCAACTTCCGCACCAGCAACAGGTGGAAACGGAACGCCATCATCTAAAAAAGATCCTAATGGCCTTGTAATCGCAATGCCTTCTGTACGTAAATATGCACGTGAAAAAGGCGTTAATATCGCTGAAGTAGCAGGCTCTGGTAAAAACAACCGTGTAATCAAAGCGGATATCGATGCTTTCCTAAACGGCGAACAACCAGCTGCGGCAACAACTACTGCTCAAACAGAAGAAAAATCTGCACCAAAAGCAGAAAAAGCGGCTGCAAAACAACCAGTTGCAAGCTCCGATGCTTACCCAGAAACACGCGAAAAATTAACACCAACTCGTCGTGCAATTGCAAAAGCAATGGTAAACTCAAAACATACAGCTCCACACGTTACTTTAATGGACGAAATCGAAGTAACTGCACTTATGGCTCACCGCAAACGTTTCAAAGAAGTGGCTGCCGAAAAAGGTATCAAACTAACTTTCTTACCTTATATGGTGAAAGCTCTTGTTGCAACGCTTCGTGACTTCCCAGTGCTTAACACAACTTTAGACGATGCAACGGAAGAACTTGTTTACAAACATTACTTCAACGTTGGTATCGCAGCAGATACAGATCACGGTTTATACGTACCAGTAATTAAAAATGCTGACAAAAAATCCGTATTCCAAATTTCTGATGAAATCAATGAACTAGCTGGAAAAGCACGTGATGGTAAATTAACAGCTGACGAAATGCGCCACGGTTCCGCAACTATTTCTAATATCGGTTCTGCCGGCGGACAATGGTTTACTCCAGTAATTAATTACCCAGAAGTTGCTATCTTAGGTGTTGGTCGTATTGCTCAAAAACCTATCGTAAAAGATGGCGAAATTGTAGCAGCACCAGTACTAGCTCTTTCCTTGAGCTTTGACCACCGTGTAATTGACGGCGCAACTGCTCAAAAAGCAATGAACAATATTAAACGTTTATTAAACGATCCAGAATTATTACTAATGGAGGTGTAACAAAATGGTAGTAGGCGATTTTCCAGAAGAAAGAGACACCATAGTCATCGGTGCAGGCCCAGGTGGGTATGTAGCCGCAATCCGAGCTGCACAACTCGGACAAAAAGTTACCATTATTGAAAAAGAATATTACGGCGGCGTATGCTTAAACGTTGGATGTATTCCTTCTAAAGCACTTATCACAATCGGTCACCGTTTTAAAGAAGCTGGGCACTCTGATAACATGGGTATTACAGCGGACAACGTGAACCTAGACTTCACAAAAGCACAAGAATGGAAAGGCGGCGTAGTTAACAAGCTTACATCAGGTGTTAAAGGCCTTCTTAAGAAAAATAAAGTTGAAATGTTAGAAGGAGAAGCGTTTTTCGTGGATGATCATTCCTTGCGTGTGATTCACCCTGATTCCGCCCAAACTTATACTTTCAACAACGTAATCATTGCAACAGGATCTCGTCCAATCGAAATCCCAGGTTTCAAATATGGTAAACGTGTATTAAGCTCAACTGGTGCACTTGCACTAACAGAAGTTCCGAAAAAATTAGTCGTAATTGGCGGCGGGTATATCGGAACAGAACTAGGTGGAGCATTCGCGAACCTTGGTACAGAACTAACTATCCTTGAGGGTGGTCCAGAAATCTTACCAACATACGAAAAAGACATGGTTTCCCTAGTTAAACGTAATCTGAAAAGCAAAAACGTTGAAATGGTTACTAAAGCACTTGCAAAATCTGCGGAAGAAACTGAAAACGGCGTTAAAGTAACGTATGAAGCTAATGGTGAAACAAAAACTATCGAAGCTGACTATGTGTTAGTAACAGTAGGTCGTCGTCCGAATACAGACGAAATCGGTTTAGAACAAGCTGGCGTTAAAGTAACAGAACGCGGTTTAGTAGAAGTTGACAAACAAGGTCGCTCGAACGTTTCTAACATTTTCGCAATTGGTGACATCGTTCCTGGTGTTCCTCTAGCTCACAAAGCTAGCTATGAAGCAAAAATTGCCGCTGAAGCAATCGCTGGCGAAAAATCCGAAAACGATTATACAGCACTTCCAGCTGTCGTTTTCAGTGACCCAGAACTTGCAACAGTTGGTTTAACAGAAAAAGAAGCAAAAGAAAAAGGCTTTGATGTAAAAGCTGCTAAATTCCCATTCGGCGGTAACGGTCGTGCGCTTTCCTTAGATGCACCTGAAGGATTTGTTCGTCTAGTTACTCGTAAAGAAGATGGCCTAGTTATCGGTGCACAAGTTGCCGGAATGAACGCTTCTGATATTATTTCAGAAATCGGCTTAGCAATCGAATCAGGCATTACAGCAGAAGACATCGCGCTTACTATCCATGCTCACCCATCACTTGGAGAGCTTACAATGGAAGCAGCCGAACTTGCTTTAGGTCGCCCAATTCACATGTAATCAACAATAAGCGAAAATATCCATTACGGGTATTTTCGCTTTTTATTTCTCGCTAAAAGTGTACATTTTCACAAAAATGATTTTTAGTTCATTTTTTGAAATATTTAAAGTACCCGTTTTAGAAAAAAAGGAGTATAATGTAACAAGTGAACGTGATAAGTCAAATCTAATTGAATCAGGTGAAAAAATGGAGAAACAAACAGCAACATGGAAGAAAGCTCTATTTTGGTTTGCGTATGTAGTAGCAGGAATTTGTTTTGCATTGACAATCGTAGCCTTTGGAGTAGGTTTCTTTCATCATATGCATGATACAGGTGGATGGCGCTCGGTTATTCAAATTCTCGAAACACCAATTACAGGCTTCATAAAAATGACTGGTGGTTATATCGGTAAAGGGATTTTAGAAGTAATTATTCTTATTATCGTCAGCTATGTACTGCCAATCTTCTTCTGTTTTGCAACGCATTATTTAAAAGTGAAACGACGTGAAATGGCTTAAAATAACATTATTTTGTAAAAAGCAAAGCGAATGAGCGATGCTTTTTATTTATGTGGTCAAGTTATTTTATTTTTGCCTCCGAAGCGTGCTAAAATAACAATAGAAGACTTGATGAGGAGGAGAAGTATAATGCCATCCAAGAAGAAAAAAATTGTCGTTATCGGCAGAAGCAATTTACAAAATCTCTATATTCATACAGTCCTTTTAAAAAAATTACCTGCCGAGATATACTTAATAGATGACCAAGCGAAATCGAGCGTGCAAGATTTTGACTATGCGAGCTACTATCACGAAGCGGCCACCATTCATACAGGTACATTCAATGATTGTCGCAATGCGGATATGGTCGTCTTTTTTCAAGAAGAGCTGTCGAATGCCTCTTTTTCAAGTGAAGATAATGTTACGCTGATCAAAGAAAAAGTGAATAAAATGATGGCGACCGGCTTTCAAGGCATTGTTTTAGTAGCAACCGCCGAGAGTAATGTCGTTGCCGCATTAATTAAACGCTTTTCCGGCTTACCCGCAAATCAAATTATCACACTTGGTACGATGCTTGCGACGTCTTATTTTCAAGTAGAAATTGCTAAATTATTTAAAATCAGCCCGAAAAATGTGCATGGCTATATCATTGGCGACAACGCAGCTGATGTTATCCCGGTTTGGAGCAGAGCTTTTCTGGGCGGCAAGCCGATTTTAAGCTATTTAGCCGAAGAACAAAAAAGAATCACATCCGAGGATTTACAAAATTTAACGAAAATGATGACGAAAATTCCTGATTTCCCATGTGAAAATAAAGATGGCTGTACTTTCCATTTTAGCACCGTAACTGTCCTTGCTGAATTAACCGAAGTCATTTTACGCGATGAAGCAAGCGTTTTAACAGTTGGCGTGGAAGTGAAAGAAGCATACGGGTTGGAGAATCCAGTTTTTATTAGCGTTCCAGCCGTCATTGGGGCAGAGGGAGTCAGGGAATTACTTGAGCTAAATTTATCCGATGATGAACAAAAAGAATTAAAGCAAATCGCCGCAAAAACTACCGAGAAATTGGACGTATTGCAACTTAACAAAGGAGGGATTCGTTAATGGAATACAGTTATCCACTAAATCCAGACTGGACAACCGAAGAAATGACGATTGTTGTACAATTTTTAGAAGCTATCGAACGAGCATATGAAAAAGGCATTGATACGCAAGAACTCAAAGAAAAATACCGGGCATTTAAACAAGTAGTACCTGCCAAAGGGGAAGAAAAACGTATCGGAATGGACTTTGAGAATGTGAGCGGCTATTCGGCCTACAGAGTCATGCAACTCGTGAAAAACGCAACTACAAGCAAAATAAAAATGCAGCCATAATTTAAGAGGAGGAATTTTTTTCATGGATATTAGTCAAATTAAAGCAGAAGTAGTAAAACCAGAAGTAGGAATACACGTAGGGGAAGCGTCCGCACCAGTTAAAGTGATGTCATTCGTTAACTTACGCTGTCCATTCTGTAGAGAGTGGAACGAAAAATCCCAAGATGTGCTAACAGAATACATTCAAGCGGGAAAAATCGAATTAATCATTAAACCATTTGATAAAGAAAAAGAATCATTACAACGCGGCAACGTGACGCACCGTTACTTAGATTATTCAAAACCTGTAGAAACGCGCGAAACAATTAATAAAATCTATAGCACGCAAGATGAATGGGGTAGCCTGTCGCTTCCAGAAGTTGCTACGTATATGGAAACAAAGTTAGGATTAACCGAACAAGACAATAAAGCAGCATCGGAAAAAATTGTTGCTGAAGCAAACGCGGCAAATGTAGTATTTGTACCCACTGTTATTGTGGGTGAACATATTTTTGATGAGCATATTAGCCCAGAAGAATTACGTGCCTTACTAGACGGTGAATTAGCAAAATAAAAAAAGCGAATGTATTATCCTAAAAATCTTAGGTAATACATTCGCTTTTTGCATGTTTTAAAAGAATTTCCTACGCCAGAAGACAATCGCAAGTGCTCCGGCAATTCCGAAAGCAAAACCAAGCGTAAGCATCCAAGCCATTGGTGTGTCCATAAACGGTAATTTTACGTTCATCCCGTAAAAACTAAAGACCATCGTCGGAATCGTCAAGATAATGGTAAAAGAAGTAAGGAATTTCATCACGATATTCATATTGTTGGAGATAATCGAAGCATACGCATCCATCATTCCACTTAAAATATTCGAATGAACTTCCGCCATTTCGATACCTTGACGATTTTCAATAATAACATCTTCTAGTAAATCTTGATCTTCCTCGTACATTTTAACGATATTTTGACGCATCATTTTATCTAGTACGACTTTATTTGATTTAAGGGCAGTAACAAAGTAAACCAAACTTTTTTCAATCCCCATCAAATCATATAATTGCTTATTTTTCATAGATTCATGTAGTTCTTTTTCGATTTCATCGGTTTGGCGATTCAAGCGTTTTAAGTGACGCAAGAACGTAGTCGAAATCATATACAAAATTTGCAAAGCGAACCGCGTTTTCATATGCGTATAAAAGCCTTTAATACGGTTCCGAATAAATGACTGTACAATAGAAGAATCAATCGTACAAATCGTAATAAAATAGTCTTTTGTAATAATTATCCCCATCGGAATGGTTTCAAATGAAGCGTAATGAATATCGTCTTCATCCACTACCGGAAAGTCACAGACAATTAAAACGGAATCAGAGTCGTCATCGCGTTCAATCCGGGCACTTTCATCTTTATCGAGTGGATCTTCTAAGAACTCCAAAGGGATTTCGTAGTTATCGGCAATTTTGTTAATTTCTTCGGAAGTTGGCGCAACAATATTAATCCAACAATTGCGTGTCACTTCTTCTAATTCAATTAGTTTGCCGTTTTCATCTGATTTGAAAATTTGATGCATGCTTTTTACCTCCTTTTTTAACAGGTAAATTTCACGCGGTTAGAGTTTCGTTCCCGTGAAAAATCACCTGTATGAATACTTCGATGTGGACCAGGGTCACTTGCTGTTTGCTGCTCCTTTTTCACGTTCCTCAACTCCTTCAAACCATAGTAATTCACAACTCTACCATTATACCTAGATTATAGTCATTTGTACATCTTTTATTGAAGGGCAGCCTTATAGAGCGGAATTAGCTCATCTAGCACCATTTCTGCCTCATTAATAAAGTCTTTACCCGGGGATAAATGATTATCATCCGGTAGATAAATTTTCCCAACTAAAAATTCGCCTTTTTTGACATCACGGAACCGTTTTAGCGTTGCCTCTAGTTGTCCGTCGTGCACAGGGTACGTTTTTTCTTCTGTGTGGTCTGGTGAAATAGCAAAGTTATCCGGTAAATCAGCCAGTAATTTCTTTTCTTTCAAAAAGCGATTGGCGATTTTGGCACTTTCTTCATTTTCATAAATAAAAGCAAGCCAGATAAATAAATAATTACCAAATAACCCAACTTGAAAATGAGGGTGCTTTTTATAACCACGTTTATCATGGCAAATCGCCAGCCACGTGCTTTCTGGCGGATTAACCGAACGTCTTTGGTGACGAGCAATATGTAAAAACATTTCATCGCCAAGTTTGGCACTTAGATAAGTAGTTAATTCTTCCCCAACAGCTTTAAATTTCGGTTGGATATCACTTTGAATTCCGGCCATACGCGCATCAAGCCCAGGAATTTGCATCGTTTTAAAATCTTTCTTACTAAACCCTTTAAAAGTCATCTGTTTTCCTCCTAATTTTGCATATAGTTTCATTATACGGAAGTTAAGTTCTAAGTGAAAGAATCTTGTTCTATTCAGATAATTCATTTTTGTGATAAAATAAACAAAAAGAGTGCGAAGAGGTGTGTATGCATGGACAGCGAAAAAATAGATTATTTGGCAAGGTTATGGATTATGGAAGCCGCAGCAAAAATCAAACAATCTTTTAAAGAAACATTAGATATTGATGTAAAATCCGGCCGAAATGATTTAGTAACTAATATGGATAAAGAAACAGAAGCTTTTTTTGTTAAGCAAATTAAAGAACATTTTCCAAATCATCGTTTATTTGGTGAAGAAGGAATGGCCGTCGATGTAACGGATTTAAATGGCGTTGTTTGGATTCTAGACCCGATTGACGGAACGCTTAATTTTGTCGAACAGCAGCGCGATTTTGCGATTTCCCTTGCCGTTTACGAAGACGGGGTAGGACAGCTTGCTTATATTTATGATGTATCGCGCGACGAACTATATTTCGGGGAAAAAGGAAAAGGGGCCACAGTAAACGGTAGAACGATTCCTAAAATTGATCCGGCTGTCGACCTAGCAGATGCTCTTTTAATCGCTAATATGAGCGTAACGCGAAAATTCCCAACGATGTGGGAGGCGGTCAAAGCTTCTCGCGGCTTACGTCTACACGGCGCGGCTTCACTAGAATATATGGATGTTGCGACAGGACGAGCGGGCGCCTATCTTTCAGCTAATCTAGCTCCGTGGGATATTGCGGCTGGAAAAATTATCGTCGAAGAATTAGGCGGAAAAGTGACGAGACTTAATGGCGAAAAAATCAATATGTTAGAAAAAGGAAGTTCCATCGTAGCTGCACCCAAAATTCATCAAACCTTATTAGATAACTACCTGCCTTAAAGAAAGCGCTCAACATAAAAAAAGTTATTTTCAGAAAATAAAAATCGTGCCAAATGCGCTTAGCTATGCTATAATAGGTAAGTTGATTTAAACGAGACGATAGCGACGGAGGAAAATAAATCTATTTTCCTCTTTCTTTTGGCTAATCTTCACGATAAATGTTTGGATTTTTAATTTAGGAGGAAACAAGATTGAATTTAAGAAATGATATTCGTAATGTAGCAATTATTGCCCACGTTGACCATGGTAAAACAACACTAGTAGACCAATTATTACGCCAGTCAGGCACATTCCGCGACAATGAAACAGTTGCAGAACGCGCAATGGACAACAATGATTTAGAAAGAGAACGCGGTATTACAATTTTAGCAAAAAATACAGCGATTAAGTATGAAGATACACGTGTAAACATCATGGATACACCTGGACACGCCGATTTCGGTGGAGAAGTAGAACGTATCATGAAAATGGTTGACGGTGTTCTTTTAGTAGTGGACGCGTATGAAGGTACGATGCCTCAAACACGTTTTGTACTAAAAAAAGCACTAGAACAAAACCTAACACCAATCGTTGTAGTAAACAAAATTGACCGTGACTTTGCTCGCCCAGAAGAAGTTGTTGATGAAGTATTAGAATTATTCATCGAACTTGGTGCGAACGACGATCAATTAGAATTCCCAGTTGTTTATGCTTCTGCAATCAACGGAACTTCAAGCTACGATTCCGATCCAGCAGAACAAAAAGAAACAATGAAACCACTTTTAGACACTATTATCGAACATATTCCAGCTCCAGTTGATAATAGCGACGAACCATTACAATTCCAAGTTTCATTACTTGATTATAATGACTATGTTGGTCGTATCGGTATTGGCCGTGTATTCCGCGGAACAATGCACGTAGGACAAACAGTTGCCTTAATTAAACTAGACGGTACAGTAAAACAATTCCGTGTAACAAAAATGTTCGGTTTCTTCGGACTAAAACGTGAAGAAATCAAAGAAGCAAAAGCTGGTGACTTAGTAGCGCTAGCAGGAATGGAAGACATCTTCGTTGGTGAAACAGTAACACCATTTGACCACCAAGAAGCACTACCATTATTACGTATCGATGAGCCTACACTACAAATGACTTTCGTTACAAACAACAGTCCTTTCGCTGGTCGTGAAGGTAAACACGTAACAAGCCGTAAAATCGAAGAACGCTTACTTGCGGAACTTCAAACAGACGTATCCTTACGCGTAGAACCAACTGCTTCCCCAGACGCTTGGGTAGTTTCAGGTCGTGGTGAGCTTCATTTATCCATCCTAATTGAAACAATGCGTCGTGAAGGTTACGAACTACAAGTTTCTAAACCAGAAGTAATCATCCGCGAAATTGATGGCGTGAAATGTGAACCAGTAGAAGACGTTCAAATTGATACTCCAGAAGAATTCATGGGTTCTGTAATTGAATCTATCAGCCAACGTAAAGGCGAAATGAAAAACATGATTAACGACGGCAACGGCCAAGTTCGTTTACAATTCATGGTTCCAGCTCGTGGCTTAATCGGTTACACAACTGATTTCCTTTCAATGACTCGTGGTTATGGTATTATCAACCATACATTCGATAGCTACCAACCAATCCAAAAAGGACGCGTTGGCGGACGTAGCCGTGGTGTTCTTGTATCCATGGAAACAGGTAAATCTACTACTTACGGAACAATGCAAGTAGAAGACCGTGGTACTATTTTCGTAGAACCAGGTACTGATATTTACGAAGGTATGATCGTTGGGGAAAACAATCGTGAAGGCGATATCGCTGTAAACATTGTTAAAGCAAAACAAATGACTAACATTCGTTCTGCAAACAAAGACCAAACAAACGTAATCAAAAAACCTCGTCACTTATCACTAGAAGAATCATTAGAATTCCTAAACGAAGATGAGTACTGTGAAGTAACTCCAGAATCCATCCGTTTACGTAAAAAAATTCTAAACAAAAACGAACGTGAAAAAGCAGCAAAACGTTCAAAAACTGCTGAATAAGTAACTTACAAATAAGGCCAGATAGTTTTTAAGAGATTTCCGTATCCTTTAAAAACTATTTGGCTTTTTTATGCTTTATTTTGCTAGAAAAGGGAATAAAATAATGTATTTGTAACACTATTGTAATATGAGCAGCTATTTGGTATATTAGAAGTAAGTAGAAAAGGTGGTTAGTATGATGAAAAAACGTATAATTATTCTCGCAGTATTAGTGGTACTTCTTATCGGAGGCGTTGTAGTCGGCGTTTATGCAAATGGAAACTCTGCAAAAGACAATGAAACAAAAACAACAGCTAAAAAAACCACATCTACACCAAAGAAAACAACCGACACGAAGAAAACCGAACCAACAAAAGATTCCGTAACAGATGATAAAGGCGTAGTCACAAAAGGAAGTTCAGATGTAGAAAAAAACGCACCAGCAAAAAGCAACGGTAGTTCGACAGATACATCGACACCAGCCTTCTCGTTATCTGCCACAGGATTCAAAACATCCAATGTATCTTCTGTTCTAGGTGGTACAGTCACAACAACTTATTTATCAAGTTCTCCTTCATTCGAAAAAATCTTTGAGTATTTAACCATTGAAGTTAATCAATACAAAGTAGAACATGTTGTTGGAGCTAATAAATCCGTTAGTGCCAGTAATCCAGAAAGTTATTTAGCAAACAAAAATGGCTATGTTATCACATTAGATCTCTCCATTAAAAATACGTCTTCCAAAGATAAAATGTATAAAGCAGACCAAATTACACTAGTTGGCGCCAATGAATTCGTTGGAGGAAGCCTAGATAATTTTGTCCCTTCTAATTTCCATCTTATTGGAAGTAAAGCTGATCCGAACATTTTCACCGCTGGAAAAACAGCTCGTGGACTATTAACTTTCACAATGACAGAAGATGTATACAACGATTTAGCAGCTGACTCAAAAATCGGCGTTCCAAACCCTGATAAATTTGATGCAAGCGTTTCTGCAGCTAATGCAGGCGATGATGTTGTTGTTACCTTCCCAGTAAAATAGAAAAAATCCGCCCGTTGAATGGGCGGATTTTTTATTTTGCATTACCTTCTATTAAATTCTTTAACTCACTATTCGACATTACTACTGGTTTATGAAAATTGAAATGGCCAGAATTAACGCGACTGATAGTATTAATAGCTACTCGATGTTCACATTCAGGACATAAATACATTCTAATAGGTTTATTGCGTAATTGTTTCGTTTTAAATTCGCGATTGTCTAGCTCATCTACACTTTCGCATAAGATACATTTTGCATTCAATTTATCTTCACCTCACACAAGTATTATAGCATGATTATCAAAAAAGGCGAGTAAAAGTGAATTTTTCAAAAATTTTAGTTCAATCGTGCTTGCGTGGCTTACAAATTATGCTATACTATTATTATCTAGTATTAACTTTTACTTAAGGTTTTCCTTAAGATGAAAATAAAGCGCTATTTTTGGCGTATGATAGGGGGTTCTGTGATGGCAAACAAAAAGATAGATCACAGAGAAGAGGCAGTGGAGCTTTTAAAACAAGACGCAAAACGCATCTTACAGTTGATTAAAGTCCAAATGGATAATCTAACATTACCGCAATGTCCAGCATATGAGGAAGTTCTTGATACACAAATGTATGGTTTATCACGTGAAATCAACTTTGCAACCCGCCTAGGATTAATCGAACCAGAAGAAGGCAAGAAACTAATGTCTACGCTGGAAAAAGAATTGTCCGCTTTACATGAACTGTCCATGAGTAAAAAATAATGAATTAATTGAAAAGATGTCTGATTTTTTCTGACATCTTTTTTTGTTTGGTAGGAAAAAGGCTAAAAAATGAGCCAAAAGAAGGAGGCGATTCTTCTTTTCATTTGCCGGTCTTTTCCTTTATAATAGAAAGAACAGAAAACAAGATGGGATAGTAACTTCTCAGGGATTGGAAGATGCCGATGTTTAAACGAATTTTAAAATCTTATGATTATGCCTTTATTGCGTTATTTGTCGTGCTATGTTTATTTGGCTTGATTATGATTTATAGTGCCAGCTGGTCTTTAGCGATTGGTAAAGGGTTGCCAGCAGATTATTTTTATGCACGTCAAGTAAAGAACTTTATAGTTAGTTTTATTTTCTTTATTCTTTTCGCTCTTTTACCTTTTAAAATTTATCAAAATAATAAAGTGTTAATGTTAATTGTATTTGGTTCAATTGGTGTGTTATTACTTATTTTCTTAGTTGGTAAAACTGTAAATAATGCCAATAGTTGGCTTGTTCTAGGGCCTCGTTCGCTGCAACCAGGGGAATTTGCTAAATTAGCAGTCATCATTTATATGTCGGCCATTTATGCGAAGAAACAAAGTTATATAGATGATTTTAACCGCGGTGTCTTGCCGCCAATTTTCTTTTTAGCCTTTGTATGTTTCTTAATTGCGATTCAACCAGATACAGGGACGGCGTTTATTATTTTCTTAGTTGGTTGTTGTATTATTATTGCTTCTGGAATGCGACTCCGAACAATTATGAAATTGATTGGGATAGGGCTAGGCATTATTGTCGGTCTCAGCCTCATTTTGTTTGCATTACCTGACAACATCAGAAATGAAATTGTTTCTCCAACAAAAGTAGCTCGGATTACAACCTTTATGAATCCGTTCGAATATGCCGATAAAGAAGGGCATCAGTTGATTAATTCGTTTTATGCGATTGGTTCTGGTGGCGTTTCTGGGCAAGGCCTCGGGGAAAGTGTGCAAAAACTAGGTTACTTACCGGAAGCGCATACCGATTTCATCATTGCTGTCGTGGCAGAAGAATTAGGTGTATTCGGTGTGATGTTTATTATTTTGGCGCTGTTCTTCATTATTTTTAAAACAATCACAACTGGGCTCAGGGCGAAGGATCCATTTGCCTCATTAATGTGTTATGGTATTGCCAGTTTGATTGCGATTCAAGCGTTTATTAATTTAGGTGGCGCGAGTGGGCTTATTCCGCTGACGGGGGTAACGCTTCCGTTTATTAGTTATGGTGGTTCGTCCTTAATGGTACTATCGATGATGCTTGGTATTGTAGCAAATATATCGATGTTTACTAAATATCAACGTGTCTATAAATCAGATGGCTCCAAACAAGAGCAACCTAAGCGACAAAGAAGACGATAAATGACGAAAGAAAAAGCGAGTTAAGTGGCTTTTTCTTTTTTTGTTTAGCCGCATGTTTTTGGCGTTTTACCGCCAGTTTATTCGTGTTTTCGATATTGTTTTAAATATTTAGAAAGAAAATAATTTACATCTGATGGTATTTAATACTATAATTGAATTTATATACCGTTTTACAGCCTAAAAAAAGGGGATTGCTTTTAAAGTCTACATAATCGTTTCATCCGTTTAGGCAACGTATCAAGTATAGAACAGATCAGTGTTGGTTAGGAGGAAAAAAATGAATCGAATTAAAAAAGTATTAGTAGCAAACCGCGGAGAGATTGCTATCCGTGTTATGCGTGCATGTACTGAACTCAAAATCAAAACAGTGGCTATTTATTCACAAGAAGATACTGGAAGTTTTCACCGGTATAAATCAGATGAAGCTTATCTGGTTGGAGCAGGGAAAAAGCCTATTGATGCGTATCTAGATATCGAAAACATAATCGAAATTGCTAAAGAATCTGGTGCAGACGCGATTCATCCGGGATATGGTTTCTTGTCCGAAAACATTGAATTTGCTCGTCGTTGTGAGCAAGAAGGCATTATTTTCGTTGGTCCTAAATCTAAACACCTAGATATGTTTGGCGACAAAATCAAAGCAAAAGAACAAGCTCTATTAGCTGATATTCCAGTAATTCCGGGAAGTAATGGACCGGTTGCTGGCATTAAAGAAGTAGAAGAGTTCGGCGAGAAAAACGGTTACCCATTAATGATTAAAGCTTCTCTTGGAGGCGGCGGTCGTGGTATGCGTGTCGTTGAATCAAAAGAACATGTTAAAGAAAGCTTTGAACGTGCATCCTCAGAAGCAAAAGCTGCATTCGGAAACGATGAAGTATACGTAGAAAAATGCGTAATGAATCCGAAACATATCGAAGTACAAATTCTTGGTGATACGCATGGTAACATCGTTCATTTATTCGAGCGTGATTGTTCCATTCAACGTCGTCATCAAAAAGTAGTAGAAGTAGCTCCGTGTAATGCGATTACTTCTGAACTACGTAACCGTATTTGCGATGCTGCAGTAAAATTAATGAAAAACGTTGATTACATTAATGCTGGAACAGTAGAATTTTTAGTTGAAGGCGATGATTTTTACTTTATCGAAGTAAATCCTCGTGTCCAAGTAGAGCATACAATTACTGAAATGATTACAGGGATTGATATCGTTCAATCACAATTATTCATTGCGGATGGTTATGCGCTTCATGATCAACTAGTTGCTATTCCTAAGCAAGAAGATATCCATATTCACGGTTCTGCTATTCAAAGCCGTATTACAACCGAAGATCCACTTAATAACTTTATGCCAGATACTGGTCGAGTAGATACGTATCGTTCCACAGGTGGATTTGGTGTTCGTTTGGATGCTGGTAACGGTTTCCAAGGAACAGTCGTTACACCGTTTTATGATTCCTTACTTGTAAAATTATGTACTTGGGGAATGACCTTTGAGCAAGCAACGCGCAAAATGCGTCGTAACCTTATTGAATTCCGTATCCGTGGCGTTAAAACGAATATTCCTTTCTTATTGAATGTTGTTCGTCATCCGGATTTCGCAAGTGGTAATTACAATACAAGCTTTATTGATACAACGCCAGAACTATTCAAATTCCCACATATCCGTGACCGTGGTACGAAAACGTTACGTTATATCGGGAATGTAACAGTCAATGGCTTCCCAGGAATCAAGCATCGTGACAAACCTGTTTATGCAGAGCCACGTTTGCCGAAAATTCCGTACGGTTCGCAAATCGCTCCTGGAACAAAACAAATTTTGGATGCTAAAGGTCCAGAAGGCGTTGTCGACTGGGTTAAAAAACAAGAAGAAGTACTCTTAACAGATACAACACTTCGGGATGCGCACCAATCGTTACTTGCGACACGTGTTCGCTCGAAAGATATTTTCCAAGTAGCGGATTCAATGGCACATTTATTACCAAATATGTTCTCCTTTGAGATGTGGGGCGGCGCGACTTTTGACGTGGCTTATCGTTTCTTAAATGAAGATCCTTGGGTGCGCCTAGAAACGCTTCGTAAACAAATTCCAAACGTTATGTTCCAAATGTTACTTCGCGGCGCTAATGCAGTCGGATATAAAAACTATCCTGACAACGTTATCCGTGAATTCGTTAAGCAATCTGCACAATCCGGTGTCGATGTATTCCGCGTGTTTGACAGCTTAAACTGGATTAAAGGTATGGAAGTGTCCATTGATGCTGTTCGTGAAGCAGGCAAGGTCGTAGAGGCTGCTATCTGCTATACAGGAGATATCGATGACGACTCAAGAACAAAATATACGATTGATTACTATAAAGATATGGCAAAAGAGCTCGTTGCTCAAGGTACGCATATCCTAGGAATCAAAGATATGGCTGGTCTTTTAAAACCACAAGCGGCATACCGTTTGATTGGTGAATTAAAAGATACCGTAGATGTTCCAATTCACCTTCATACACATGACACAAGTGGTAACGGTATTTATACTTACGCTGCAGCAGTCAGTGCCGGCGTTGACATTGTGGACGTGGCATCAAGTGCGATGAGTGGGGCTACAAGCCAACCAAGTATGACTGGTCTTTATTACGGATTAGTGAATGGTAACCGTCAAACGAATTTAGACGCGCAAAATTCCCAAATCATCAATCATTACTGGGAAGATGTTCGTCACTATTATAAAGACTTTGACAATGCACTTAACTCTCCACAAACAGAAGTATACATTCACGAAATGCCAGGCGGTCAATATACGAACCTTCAACAACAAGCCATTGCTGTTGGACTTGGCGATCGTTGGGACGAAGTGAAAGAAATGTATACAGTCGTAAATAAAATGTTTGGTGATATCGTAAAAGTAACACCTTCTTCCAAAGTTGTTGGCGACCTTGCACTATTTATGGTTCAAAATGAATTATCCGAAGAAGATGTATACGAAAAAGGAGATACCATCGATTTCCCAGATTCCGTTATCGAATTCTTTATGGGGGAAATTGGTCAACCGTACGGCGGCTTCCCAGAAAAACTTCAAAAACTAGTACTCAAAGGACGCACACCACTTACAGATCGTCCAGGCGCTTTAATGGAGCCAGTTGATTTTGCTGAAGTTAAAGCAGAATTAAAAGAAAAAATGGGTTATGAACCGACAGAAAAAGATGTCATTTCCTACATTTTATATCCAAAAGTGTTCCTAGATTATCAAGAAATGATCAATAAATATGGTGATGTAACAGTCCTTGACACACCGACATTTTATAAAGGTATGCGCTTAGGTGAAACCATTGAAGTAGAACTTGAAAAAGGAAAAATTCTTTTAATCAAACTAAATTCAATCGGCGAACCAATTGCGGATGGCACACGCGTTATCTATTTTGAATTAAATGGACAACCTCGTGAAATTAACATCCAAGATATGAACGTTCAATCTACCGTTATTGCACGCCGTAAGATCGACACAACGAACCCTGAACACGTTGGAGCAACAATGACAGGTTCAGTCATTCAAGTAGTCGTGAAAAAAGGCGACTCTGTGAAAAAAGGTGATCCACTATTAATCACAGAAGCAATGAAAATGGAAACAACGATTCAAGCGCCATTCGATGGTGAAGTCAGCAGCATTTACGTGTCTGATGGCGATACAATTGAATCAGGTGATCTATTAATTGAAGTAAACAGAATTTAAAAAAACATAACTAATTAACGGGTGGGAATATGACGCTAATTTAAAGTAGCAAACTTTAAAAATCGAAAGTTTAAACGTAGCAAAAAGACGTTTCTTTTCGAATTACTTAGCGCTATATTTACACCCGTTTTTTCTAAAAAAAGGAGAACTTACACATGAAATGGTTTAAAGGAATTGCCGTAGTTTTATTACTTGCTATCTTAACTGCTTGCGGGAATACTGAAACAAAGGCACCAGAAGAGAAAACAGAGAAAATCGAAGTAAAAGACGCAACTGGAGCAACAATCACATTAAAAGAAGCACCAACAAAAATCGTTTCATTAATGCCGAGTAATACAGAAATTTTATTTGCATTAGGTTTAGGTGATAAAGTAAAAGGCGTTACTGCTTACGATGATTATCCAAAAGAAGCACAAAAAGTAGAAAAAGTAACTTCTACAGGTGTTGATACAGAAAAAATCATCGCGATTAAACCAGACTTAGTTCTTGGTCACGAATCTATGCTTGCAACAGAAAAAGACGCATATCAATTATTAAAAGATGCAGGAATCAACGTATTTATCGTTCCTGATGCAACAGATTTAAAAGCAGCAGAAAAATCAATTGCAACAGTTGGTGAATTGACTGGAAAAGAAAAAGAAGCAAAAGAAGTAACAGACTCAATGGAAGAACAAAAAGCAGCCATTGAAAAGAAAGCAAAAGAACTAAAAACATCTCCAAAAGTTTGGATTGAAATTAGTCCTGATTTATACACAGCAGGTAAAGGAACATTTATGAACGAAATGTTAGAACTTGCTGGTGGTACGAATATCGTTACAGAAACAGGTTTTATTCCTTACAATGAAGAAAAAGTAGTAGAACTAAAACCAGATATTATTTTATCTGTATATCCTGACGCAAAAGCAACTATCCAAAAACGTGCGGCATGGAAAGATATCCCAGCTGTTAAAAACGATAAAATCTATGAAATGGATGCGAATAAATTAAGCCGTCCAGGACCAAGACTACTTGAAGGAGCAGCAGATATTCAAGCCGTTCTTGGAAACTAATTCCTCAAAAATTGTAGATGAAGCTTTACAAAAAATGACTTTTAAGGTAATTTAACATAGGGTGGATTTTTTACTAAACAGTATTAGTAAAGCAATTTACCAAATAAGCAGAGCTATTTACACTTAGAAGATCATGCATAAACAGCAAGAATACGGCAACTTAGACGACAAATAATACAAACAAGGTGTTCGTGGTTTTAAGTGGAGGAGTTGCCTATAAAAGAATAGTGAGCTGAATCTGGTTTTTAAAACCATATTATTTTTCGGGAAGAAGTGTTTTTGTGAAACAGGTTATGGAAGTTATTAAAGAGCAAATTAAAAATTTACCAATGATATTTCGCATTGCGCGCTATGAAGATAAGGCTACATATCAAAGCCATTATTTAGGACTAGCATGGCAGATTTTAAATCCATTAATTCAAATTGCTATTTACTACTTTGTATTTGGATTTGGGATGAATGCAAAATCTGGCTCGGATGCAAGTTATATTGAATGGATGCTAGCCGGAATTATTCCTTGGTTCTTTATTAGTGCGGTTATTTTACAAGGTGCGAATAGTATTTATAATAAAATAGGCATGGTTTCAAAAATGAATTTTCCAATGAGTATTTTACCTAACATCACGATTGTTTCTAATTTAACAAGCTACTTCACGATGATGGTAATTTTACTCGGTTTACTTGCGATTAATGGGACTCCGGTTACTATTTATTGGGGCCAATATTTGTATTATTTTGTAGCGATGATTGCGTTTTTGTTTAGTGTTACCTTGTTTAACGCAACAATCAGCGTGTTAGTAAGAGACTATTATATTATGTTGCAGTCTGTTATGCGCGTGCTTTTCTACGTAACAGGTATTGTTTGGAATTTGGAAACAATGTTGCCGCAGTGGCTAGTAGATTTACTCAAATTAAACCCAATTTACTATGTTGTTAATGGTTTTAGAGAAACTTTCTTAATGAATAGAGGCTTCTGGGAATCGCCATCATACACGATGTATTTCTGGTTAATCACACTGACATTACTGTTCGTTGGTGCGACACTACACATGAAATTCCGCGAACGTTTCGTGGATTATTTATAGGAGGTTAGACAGATGGGTAAAAATATCAAAGTATCATTTAAACATGTGTCGAAGGAATATGACCTCTATCAAAATAAATCCGATAAGATAAAAGGCTTGTTTATGCCGAAAAGTCAAAAAATGCAATCCTTTTGGGCTTTACGAGACGTATCTTTTGATATTCATGATGGTGAAACAGTAGGGCTTATTGGGATCAATGGTTCAGGTAAGTCAACGATATCGAGTATTATGTCAGGCGTTATTCCTCCCACACAAGGGGAAGTTATTATCAATGGAGAAACTTCTTTAATCGCCATTGCAGTAGGTCTAAAAGGGCCGCTTACAGGATATGAAAATATTCGCTTAAAATTACTTATGCATGGTATGAAAAGTTCTCAAATTAACAAACTGATGCCAAGTATTATCGAATTTGCTGATATTGGTGATTTTATTAATCAACCAATTAAAAACTATTCAAGCGGGATGCGTTCTCGTTTAGGTTTTGCGATTTCGGTACACACAAATCCAGACATTTTAGTCATCGATGAGGCATTATCTGTAGGTGACCAGACTTTTTATGAAAAATGTGTAGCTAAAATTAATGAATTTAAAGCTCGCGGGAAAACTATTGTCTTCGTCAGTCACTCGCTTGGGCAAGTAAAAAGCTTATGTGACCGAATTATTTGGATGCACCACGGTGAAATAAGAGAAATGGGCACAGCACAAGAAGTTGCTCAAAAATACGACGAGTTCGTCAAATGGTTTAATAAACAACCAAATGATTACAAGAAAAAATATCAAAAAGAACATAAAGAATATCAAAAAGCACCACAGAAAAAGGTTTATCCAAACCCAAATGCCAATAAATACCGGCTAACCATGTTTGATAAAATATTTTTAACGATACTAATTGCATTGACTGTGCTATTTGGGACGTTAGTAGCGACAGGGAAATCCTTTAAAGGTCTAATTAGTGAAGGATCCACGAACCAAATCGAACAAGTAGCTCATGTGGCTCATAAAGATTTAAAACTGAAGTAATAAAAAACTTTCAAAGGCTAGCTAGTCTTTGAAAGTTTTTTTATGCAGAATTTGAAGAAGTAAAGCATTTTTGCGTAAAATGATGTAGAAAATTTGTCTAAATAATTAACAAATGCCTGATTAAAATCTTTTTCCTTGGTTTTGTAATGAATCTGTAACTTACGATGGCATAAAGTTTGGTAAAATATAGGACAGTAAAACAATTTAAGGAGTGGTTGGAGAATAATGATAAATAAAAAGTGGATGAAAATTGTAATGATTCCAATGTTAGTTGTCCCAATGTACGGTTTGACAACGGCTGGCGGACAATTACAAGATTCATTAACTGGGAAAAATTCCTTCGTAAAAGACGCTGAAGCTGCTACAACAGCATCACAACAAGCGTTCATCGACAAAATAGCCCCTGCTGCACAGGCATCTCAAGAACAATATCATCTTTTGTCTAGTATAACTTTAGCTCAAGCAATTTTAGAATCTGGTTGGGGGAAAAGTGGACTTGCTACAAAAGGTTATAATTTATTTGGTATCAAAGGGAAATACAACGGCCAATCTGTTATCATGACAACTTCTGAATATGTCAACGGTGAGTGGATTAGAATTGACGCTGAGTTCCGTAAGTATCCTAGTTGGAATGAATCGGTAACTGACCATACACTTTTATTAGTGAATGGAACTTCTTGGAACAAAAACTTATATAAAAAAGTAGTCGATGCAACGGACTATAAAGTAGCTGCCATGGAACTTCAAAAAGCAGGATATGCAACTTCTCCAACATATGGTGCTAGTTTAATCCAAGTTATTGAAAACTATGATCTAGCCAAATATGATGTTTTATACGATAAAATTCTTACTCAAAAATCCACTTCTGGAAAAGCGACTGTTACAAGTCCAACAGGAAATGGCGTTTGGACGTTACCGTATAAAGTGAAAGGTGTGCAATCTGTAAGCCCAGCTAGCACATACGCTGATAAGGATATCGATTTAGTGTCGGTTGCGACAACAAAAAGAGGTACGTACTATCAATTTAAATACAATGGTAGAGTAATTGGTTGGGTGGATGCAAAAGCACTAACTATTTACGATAGCGTTAATTACGATAATGTAAACGTTGGGCGTGCTAAAATCACATCGCCTGTAAGCAATGGTATTTGGTCTAAACCATACAATGTTTATGGAAGAGAATTTGTCACAAATGCGACAACGTATGCACAACAAGAAATTAAACTGTTACGTGAAGCACAAACAGCAAAAGGAACCTATTACCAATTTAGCATTAATAATAAAACTATTGGTTGGATTGATAAGAGAGCACTTACTATCTATCCATATGATTCAATCGTTTCAAGTAAAAATGTAAATCTTGATGGACAAATTACTGATCCAGTAGGAAATGGTATCTGGACAAAAGCATATAAATTGGAAGGTACCGCTTCTGTAGCACAAGCAACTAAATATGCGAATAAAGATGTAAAAATTAGCCAACAAGTAGAAACACAACATGGCACATATTACAATATCAGCATTGATGGCACAGCAATCGGTTGGCTAGATCAAAAAGCGATTACACTTTACGATCAAGCTGAATATAATAAAACAGTTGCATTAGATGCCGCAGTAAGAAATGTGAGCGGTAATGCGGTGTGGACAGAACCATATCGTACAGCTGGCACCAAATTAATCGGACCAGCAGAAACTTACTTGAATAAAGAAGTGGAAATTGTACGTGAAGCAAAAACGCCAAAAGGGACGTACTACCAATTTAAATCTGGTGGTAAAGTAATCGGTTGGCTAGACCAAAAAGCTTTCGAAGTATATGACAATGTTATTTACAATAAAGCAGTTAATTTAGACGCTGTCGTTGAAAACGTAACTGGTAATGCAGTTTGGACAACTCCTTATAAGAGTAAGGGTGTTAAACTAGTTACTTCAGCAGCGACATACGAAGGTGAAACAGCTAAAATAACTCGTGAAGCGCAAACAAGTAGAGGAACATACTATGAGTTTAGTGTTGATGGTAAAATCATTGGCTGGTTAGATAAAAAAGCTTTTGATGTTTATGATTCGATTGAGTATAATAAGGCAATTAATATGACTGGACTACTGAGCAATGCACCAGGTAATGGTATCTGGACAGAGCCGTATAGAGTCATCGGTACAAAAAACATTGGACAAGCAACAACTTATGCGAATAAAACTGTACAGCTAGTGCGTGAAGCAAAAACTTCTCGTTCTACTTACTATCAAGTGAGTCTAAATGGAAAAGTTATTGGCTGGATTGATAAACGTGCTTTTACTAATGTTAAATAATTAAAATAAACCGCCTCCAATTATGGAGGCGGTTTTTTGATAGAAAAAAATAGAGCGGGAAATCCGCTCTATTAAAATTTATGATTTTGTAATGTATATAAGTTCTTTCAAGAAATCTTTGTAGTATGGAGATTCAAAATGAGAGAATGAATGACCAAATGGATAGTTGAAATCGCCGATATATGGTTTCTTAGAAAAATCAATAACTTGAGCTTCAGGGAGTTTCATTAAGAAATAGTTGTTTAAACGATCCCAAAAGTAATTATTTCTTTCAATTGCCATTTTATTTTTGTACTCAACAACTGCTCGGTTTTTTGCGTAGTAGGAAGTTGTAAAGCCGCCTTTGTTTAAGATGATCCGATCTGCTGGAATAATTTCTGTCAGCTTTTCGATAAATAAATCAGCATAGCCTTTCCATTCTTCAAAGAAAGCTTCGTTATCAATATGATCTGAAATTCTTTCGAAAGGTAAGTCATTTAGCAATTGACTTTGTTCTACTACATAAGACATTGTGACTGCTGTTTCATTATCGACCCACATAACCGGTCGGATTACATCAGGATATAAATCGATTAAGAAATAGTCAGAATTAGATTTTCTTAAGTTAGTGAAAAAATCTTTTTTCCAATCTTCTGCTACTGTAGTTCGTTCATTTTCCGACATATCATCGTATTTCTTTAAGTTAATTCCAGCATATGGTTTCGTCATCACACTAATGATAGAAGAGTGGAATTGTGTAAAGCTACATTCGAAAAATGCTTTATAATCTGGATTGAAGAAAGGGGATGAATTAAAAGCATTACGACTGAAACAAGTTCCCATAACAGCAATTCTAGTCACATCTGGTTTAATTTTAGGAGCAACAATTGTATAACAAGATAAATTGTTTAAACCATTACGAGTCATTTTAGCTTTAAATTGTTTGTTTGCAATATCAAAGTAATCGCATGAACTAAAATCAATGGTATCATTTGCTAAAACAGGTAAATCGGGCGTATTGGGGCCGCGAAGATAGAAATCCCAAGTAGTATCCGCCTTATTTACAGGGCCAGCTAAGAAATCTTTTTTATCAATACGAACGGAGTACTTCGATAACCCTTTTTTTAGTGGCCAAACTTGTTCAATATTATATTCAAACGTATTCGCTTTTTTGTCGCGGCGTTTAGCAACAAGTTGACTCTCGGCAAAATGTCTTTCTAATTTAAATTGTAGTGTTATGGAACTATTACTTTCACTAAGTTGGTGTAAGCTAACTAACCCTTGCAAGTTCTTTTTAAAATAAAATGACAATCTATTAGATCCTGTTACATACGATCTTAAAGAAGCAAAAAGAGGCGCAGCTATTTCTATTTCTTTTGGAATAGCGGATTTCATGTCAGGGTTAATGGATAAGAATGTAGGGATACTTTTTTTCATGTCAGTGGACGAGATGTCAATTAGAACATCAAGTACATTATTAGCATCCACTAGAAAACTTGGTGACAACTCTTTAACAGGGATAGAGAAATCCACTGTATTATCATTTATTATACCTAAATCGAATTCTTGTTTTTGTTCATGAAATAAATAAAAACTAGCATTAGGTCGGCGTTTAAAAACTAATTTTGCTTGAAAAAGACCATTTGTAAGGGAAGGATCGATTTTCAGACTTCCGGCCATTGTATCTTCACTCAATGAAAAATTCTCTAATGAAGAGGAAAGATCCATTGGTTTACTAATTAAGGTTAGCACACCTTCTGGGAATTCAAACTGATATTGATAAAGAGAATTAGTTGGCTGGAACGGTTTATTTACAATTGGACCATCTGTAGTCAAGTGAGTGTAAGGGTAATTACCATTAACTTTGAACTTCCAGGCAGTTTCTCGGTCTGCAAGAGATAGCTTAGCAAGTTCAGTAATAGAAATAACGGCAGTAAATGAATTTCCGTTTTGCTCAAAAGGAATGCTTAACTTTTGCTCAGGATGTTTATATTCGCGTAGTTCATTGTAATAAGCTTGGATGCTGTTTATTTTCCCATCAGCATAACCAGATATTTCCCATGTTTCAGATTCAGTTAACTGAATTTCCTTTATAAAATATTTCATCTTTATCTCCTTAAAGTTTAATTATCATCATCATGTTTATTTTAGCATATAATAATAAATTTCCCTACAAAAATTAACAAAAGATTAATGCCTCTTGTATACTTATAAAAATTAGTTAGTGGCTTTATTTCTTGCTATAAAACAAATGGCTATTTTAGCATCAAAAAATAGATTTTGCTTGGATTAGAAATAGCTGTATTAATCATTTTTGTCTCAAAAAGTAGTACAAGGATTTTTATTGTTCATTTTTTCATATTTATAAGGCTAATTTTTTGCATAGATAGTTGATAAACTGTTGTAAATAAGATATGCTGTAGATACTGAATTTTATAGAATAGCATATCAGTAAGGGGTTGTAGTGAGATTGGAAAAACCATTTTTAACAGTTGTGGTGCCTTGTTATAATGAAGAGGAAGTTCTAAGTGAGAGCGTGACACAACTAACAAACATTATACAAAAATTAGTGATGAGTGAATCAATCAGCGACAAAAGTCAGATTATGTTCGTAGATGATGGAAGTAAAGATAGAACTTGGGAACTTATACAACAATACTCAGAATCAAATGAACATGTTTCTGGATTAAAATTAAGTCGTAATTACGGACATCAAGGAGCTTTGCTTGCAGGACTAACGGAAGCACACGCATATTCTGATTGTGTGGTATCTATTGATGCGGATTTACAAGATGATGTGAATGCAATTATTGAGTTCATAGAAAAATACCATGAAGGCTTTGATGTTGTTTATGGTGTACGCGACAAACGAGACACAGACACTTACTTTAAACGAAATTCAGCGTTAGCTTTCTATAGAATTATGAGTAAACTAGGGGTTAATATGGTTCCGAATCATGCGGACTATCGATTACTTAGTAAACGAGCATTGACCGAATTTTTACGTTATAAAGAAGAAAATATGTTTATCCGCGGTATTGTGCCGTTATTAGGATTTAAATCAACGAAAGTCTTCTATAATAGAAATGAACGATTTGCTGGTGAATCCAAATATCCATTAAAGAAAATGGTGTTATTTGCTGTTGACGGGATTACTTCTTTCAGTGTTGCGCCTATTCGATTATTATTAGTTCTTGGATCCGTTATTTTTATGATAGGTGTAGTCATGGGTATTTATGCCATCGTTCAAAAAATTGTTGGTGCAGTCGTGCCTGGTTGGACTTCTTTAATTGTTTCGCTATGGTTAATTGGCGGTATTCAATTAATTGGTATAGGTGTACTAGGTGAATACATTGGAAAAATCTTCAAACAAGTCAAAGAACGTCCTCGCTTTACGATAGAGGAAAATGTTTTTGAAACGAAATGTAAGGAAAATAAAATCAACGAGAGATAGGTGTAAAGAAAGTGAAGAATAGGTTAGCTTATATTTTTAATGCGTTTTTTATACTTATTTTTGGTTACTTACTTTGCATAAGCATTTTTAAACCGCAAGATATTAGTTTTAATCATCCGAGTATATTTATAATTTTTAGTGCTGCGGCGCTTTTAGTTCTTATTGGGCTTTACCAGTTATCAACTAGATTGAATACAAAAGGAGATGGTGTAATAACCATCTTTTTGGTGATTATGATTATATTAACCCAAATATATTTGCTATTTTCCTTGCAAATGGATTCTTTTGCGGATGCATTTGTCATCAAAGGTGAGGCGCTTAATATGCTTGCTAACGGCGGGCATGCGACGGAGCAAAATTATTTCTTAATGTATCCTAATAATGTATTTATAACTATAATTCGATACTGGTTATACTCTTTTGGTGGGACACTGGGTATTACTAATACGTATTTAATAGAAAGTGTTTTCTTATTTATTTGTATGAACATAACGATATTCGTATTGTTTTGGATTGTTCGTAAAGAAAATGGTAACAAGTTTGGGAATATTTATTTGTTAATTGTGCTATTTTGTGTACCATTGCTTGGTTATATTTGGTATTTTTATACGGATACACTTGTATTACCTTTTACTGCACTTATTGCGCTATTTTATTACTTATATACGAAAAATAATAAGTGGTGGTACTTTATTATTATTGGACTATTGTTCGCGATAGGGTATCAAATTAAGCCGAATATAATAATTTTACTTCCAGCAATGTTGATTCATCTATGCTTTATAAGAAATTGGCGAAAAATTATTTTGAATGCGGTTGTTTTAATGGTTTGTTTTTTCGGTTTGGGCACAGCCTTTACGCCAATTGCAGAGAGTTATGGCTTTGAGAAAGATTCAACGATAGAATTTCCGCAAACACATTGGCTTATGATGGGGCTTGGTGATCCTGCTGGACGATATAATCGAGATGATGTCATTTATACTACTGAGTTTAAAACAATAGAAGAAAAGAAAGAAGCTAATATCGAAAAGATTAAAGAGCGAATTGAGGAGCACGGACCACTTGGTTTAGTGAAACTTTTTGATAATAAAATGCTAAATACATGGACGGATGGAACACGTGCTTATAAAATTTATATTAATTCAGCGTTAAACTATTCGACGCCATACGATTATTTCTTTGGAGATAAGCAAATTGTGACAGAATTGCCTGCTCAAATGTTCCATATCATCAATTTATTATTAATTTGTTTAGGTGCTTTACGCTTTTATAAGAAAAGGGAATTCGATATGTCCTTTTTCGTCAATATTGCACTGGTTGGTGTTTGGCTGTTCCATTTATTCTGGGAAGCAAATCAACGTTATATTATGTTTATTACGCCACTGATGATTTTGTCCTCTATCTATGGATTTAAATTTATAGTAGAATCATTATATACGAAGAAATTTGACTTAAAAAAAGGATTGAGAAAAAGCTTTTTAATTGTTACTTTCGTTGTATTTTTACTGAGTACGGTCATTTTTGCTTATATCGGAAATACCGTTGCTGGACAAACGCAGGATGTAAGTAAATATCTTGTGAAACAAAGCTATGCCCATGTCGAGCTTGCGGTCAATAGTAAGCAAATTGTTAAGCAAACTTTTGAAGCTAATGAAGCATTCAATACAGTTCAATTAGCTATTCTAAAAGCACCATACGTGGATAGTAAGTATCGGATAAAGATAATTAATAAAAAGAATAAAAAAGAAGTTTACAATGAAGTAATAGATGGCTCAGAATTTGTAGAGGCTGAAAATTATACTGTCAATGTAAACGAAAAGCCAAAAGGTAAAACAGAATATGTTATTGAAGTCTATCAAGTGGAAAATAAAAACCCTAAAGAACCGTTGATTTTAGGTACTTATCTATCGAAAACAGTGGATCTTTATCCATATGGAGCGCTTTACATTAAGGGTAAAGCAAGAGAAAAACAAGATATCGGCTTTAGTGTTTCGAACGTTGCTTCTGAGCCGATAATACCGAAATATGTATCTATTATGCTTGATTTAGGTGTTATAATTATTTTTGCAGGAACATATTATGTGTTTAGAAGAAAAGCAGAAGACAATGGATGACATATATTTTGAATTGGGGAGAGTCTATAAATGAACATTGATTCAAATAATAACATCGAGAAGAATCGAGAAGCTGGGATTAGTATTATTATTCCACTCTATAATGTGGAAGAAGTAATTCTGGAAACTCTCGAAAGCATTCATGAGCAAACATTTGACATGTACGAAGTTTTATTAATTGACGATGGTTCGACTGATAAAACGATAGAGCTGGTAACGGAATATATAGCGGATAAACCGAAATTTAAGTTGCATACACAACCAAATGGTGGACCAGCTTCGGCGAGAAATCATGGCTTACGACTGGCAAATAGAATGTATATTTGTTTTGTGGATAGTGATGATATTATTCCAAACTACGCATTGCAACTTATGTATGATGGGGCAATTTCCACTGGTTCAAAATTAATTACTGGTGCAACGAAACGATTTAATTCCGAGGATGAATGGTTTATTCCGATGCATATTCAATATAATATTGCGAAACCAGGACTAAAAACATTACTGAAAAATCCGGAATTGTTTTATTCGATTGGTCCTTGTGCGAAGTTATACCATCATTCCTTAATAGATGGTGTGTTTTTCCCCGAGAATATTCGGTATGGTGAAGATCAGCCATTTGTTTTACATGCTTTATTACAAGCAGAAAATATTTATACGGTGGAGAAAGTGGTTTATTACTACCGTTTACGTGACGGAGAATCGCAATCTTTAACGCAGTCTGTCAATAAAGACCCAATTCGCATTTTAAAATCTGTTTTTCAAATTTTTGACTATGGGGAAGCAGAGTTACTGAAAAATAATACCGAATATGAAGTAGCGTTAAAATATTATCAACGCGTATCAAGCATCGAGTTATGGGGTGCTTTGAGAGCGGCTATCGAAAGCAAGAAAAGCGAAAATCAAAAAATTGCATTTACCATGATGTTAGATTGGTTGAAAACAAAATCGGACGACTTCCTAAATATCATCCCTTCGTTTAGATATTTCTTATTGTTCAGTAGTATTGAGCGTGTTCGTTACATTACGAAAGATAACAAAGAAAACTATCGCCAACTGATTACCTATTTATGGGAAAGACAAGGCGAAGAGGCTAAAATTGCATTTAGAAAAACATATCCTGTCCATATGAAAGCTGCTTTACAAATTATGGAAAATAATAACTGGAGTGATGCACGTAAAATCTCCTTTAAGTTTATTATTCGCCGTCAATTTAAAGCACCTATTTTAATTCGTAAAATAAGTAGAGGAATCATTTTTAGAATTGCTACTTGGATGCCGCGTAAAAAGGATCAAGTGATTTTAGCGACAGAACGCAGTACGAGTTTAGAAGGTAATTTATTAGCTATTTATGATTACATGTTTTATAACAATATGCCGCAAAAAGTATATGTGTTTTTAAAGAAAAATCGTAATTGGTTTGAAATGTTCCAATTGTACTATGCTTTAGGGCGAACTAAAACGATTGTGCTGGACGATTATTACAACAAAATTTACGGTTTGAAGTTTAATAAAAAGACGCATGTTATTCAGTCATGGCATGCAACAGGCGCTTTCAAAAAGTTTGGTTTTAGTGCGATGGAAGGTACTGACGCTAATACCGAAGAGTTTGAAACACGTGCCCATTCGCCGTATACAGATGTACTTGTTAGTTCAGAAGGCATTGTTCCTGAATATATGGAAGCCTTTAGAAAACAAGCTAATCAAATTAAACCAATTGGTGTGCCGAGAACCGATGTGTTTTTTGATCAAGAATATGTGGACTATACGAAAGAAAAATATATGAAAATGTATCCGCAACTACGTGATAAAAAAGTGTTGCTTTATGCGCCAACTTTCCGTGGTGGTCCGAATGAACGTTTTAATTATAGCGTTGTACTCGATATTGCTGCTTTGAAAAAAGAGCTTGGTGATACGCATATTCTTATTTTGAAATTCCATCCTGTTATTAAAAACGTGTCATTTAACGTGGATGAAGATGATCCATTTATTTTAGACTTAACATTGAATAATGATATTAATGATCTGATGTTATTCAGTGATGCGCTTATTACCGACTATTCTTCCGTCATTTTTGAGTTTAGTTTGATGAATAAACCAATTTATTTCTTTGCTTATGATATCGATGATTATTTGGATGAACGTGGCTTTTATTTCGATTATAAAGCAACTATTCCGGGTGAAGTGTTTAAGGATACGCCGTCACTGATTAGTTCCATCAAAACTGGAAAATATAATTATGATGAACTGGAAGTCTTTAAAAAGAAATTTGTCGGAAGCTTAGACGGCAATTCAACGAAACGTTTTGTAGAGACGTATATTGGAAAAGCGGATGAGGAAGTGAACGATTTATGAGCATAGTAGTAGAACAACTCGTTATAAAGAATACTGGCGAAAGATGGGGAAGTCCTTATCTTTTGGAGCAAATCAAAGATAATCTTGCTACTACAAAAGCCGATTTTGTGATTGTCTGTTCGGAAAGTGAACAAACGATTCTTTCGCAAATACAAGACTACCTTGCTCGTTTTTCTGCTAATATGTCCGGTGCAGATATTCACTTATTTAATCAAAATCCTATTTTTGTCCAGCACCTACGCAAATTACCGAATGAAGATAGTTATGAAATGACAGATACACTTCAATTTTTAGAGGAGGCTATTCCGAGTCCAACGAGCACTTATTTGGAACGGGACCCTCATGTGTTATTAGAAGAAGTAGGGCAATATATTTTATATAATGTTACTTTTTTGAAGGCATACTTTGAAAAAGCGGAAGCAGGGCAGCACTTAATCGACGTCTTTCATCAAGCTAATATGGTTTGGAAACATAGCGTTTTGGAAGAAACACCGAAAAATGAAGCGAAAATAAAAATTCCGGATGATTATTTAATAAGCGATATGGTGGATTGTTGGTCCTATTACAGAAACTTAGAAAATAATTACACAACGTTAAGTTTAGCTTTACTTGATTTTGATAAGAATTTATTTAATTATTTGATTCGGACAAAATTAGGACCGATTTTCCAAAGAAAATTATTGGCGGGAGATTTAACAAAAGCAACAGATGCGCTAGAAGCATTGACTGCCTTTCTCGAAGCAAACAATAAGCGACTTGTGAGTGAACTTGTTTCGCTAGGCTACTTTTATATACAAGTTCCGGTAAAAGAGTATCCAATTTGGAGCAGTAACAAACCGTTTGGAACAGCTTATTTAAAATTCTTAAAAGTACTTTTTGAGAAAATGCATTATCAAACGAAACAATATAATTTAGCTTTTTATAGACGTACTACCAATGCGGTGTATAAAGCGGTTGGTTTGAATTCGTTAAATCCGATTGCGAAATGTCATAAACTGTATTTTTAAATGAGTTCAAAAAAAGAAACGACAACACGTTGTCGTTTCTTTTTTTTATTTATCGTTTTCGTGAATTTGTTTGTGTAAATCATCAATTAGTTTTTTTACATCATCTTTAATTTCAGGGTGTTTTAAAGCGAATTGCATGGTTGTTTGAATAAAGCCGAATTTATCACCGACATCAAAGCGTTCGCCTTCGAAGTCGTAAGCAAATACTCGTTGTACTTCATTTAAACTATTGATGGCATCTGTTAATTGGATTTCGCCGCCAGCACCTGGTTCTTGCGTTTCTAAGAAGTCGAAAATTTGTGGTGTTAATAAGTAGCGTCCAAGAATTGCCAGGTCAGATGGAGCTTTGTCTGGATCTGGTTTTTCGACAAATCCTTTTACATTGTATAAATTTTTGTCGTACTCGTTAATTGGATCGATGATACCGTAGCGATATGTTTCCGCGTGAGGGACTGTTTGTACGCCGATAACAGAGCTATGTGTTTTTTCGTATTGATTCATTAATTGTTTCGAACAAGGTGTTTTGGATTCTACAATGTCATCACCTAACATAACAATAAATGGCTCATTTCCAACGAAACCTTTTGCTTGAAGGATGGCGTCACCAAGTCCTTTTGGTTTTGCTTGACGAATAAAGTGCAAATTAATGTTGGTTGTTTGTTCTACTAAATGTAACAATTCAAGTTTATTTTTTTCCCGTAGATTGTTTTCAAGTTCAGGCACGGAATCAAAGTGGTCTTCGATAGCGCGTTTTCCTTTACCTGTTACAATTAAGATGTCTTCTATACCTGATGCCACTGCTTCTTCCACTATGTATTGAATAGTTGGCTTATCCACGATTGGTAAAATTTCTTTAGGCATTGCTTTTGTAGCTGGTAAAAAACGAGTTCCTAGACCAGCAGCTGGAATTACAGCTTTTTTTACTCTCATATTTAATAATCTCCTTCTAATCTAAAATATATATAGACCCACTTAATTATACGCTATCCGGCTTTGGGTTTACAAGTTTTTAACGGTAATGTGCATAAAATAGCAAGTTTTTACAAAGGGTCTAATTAAAATACATAATCGCGCAGATCGAAGCTAGTTTGTTATACAAGTTTTATGTTATAATGTAACATGTCAATATAAAAAACAGTTAAAGGAGATTAGAGGATGATATACGCTCAAATTTTAGCTGGAGGAAAAGGTACGCGAATGGGTAACGTTAGCATGCCAAAACAATTTCTACCTCTAAATGGTAAACCAATTATTGTTCATACCGTTGAAAAATTTATTCTAAATACTCGATTTGATAAAATTCTTATTTCCTCACCGAAAGAATGGATGAACCATGCTGAGGATAATATTAAAAAGTATATTTCTGATGATCGTATTGTTGTTATCGAAGGCGGAGAAGACCGCAATGAAACAATTATGAATGGGATTCGTTTCGTGGAAAAAACATATGGCTTAACAGATGAAGATATTATCGTAACGCATGATGCTGTTCGCCCATTTTTAACACATCGAATTCTTGAAGAAAATATAGATGCTGCACTGGAAACTGGAGCTGTAGACACTGTTATTGAAGCACTTGATACAATCGTTGAATCAAGCAATCATCAAGTGATTACAGATATTCCTGTGAGAGACCACATGTACCAAGGTCAAACACCACAAAGTTTCAATATGAAAAAAGTATATAATCATTACCAAAATCTAACAACCGAGAAAAAACAAATTCTAACAGATGCATGTAAAATTTGTTTGCTTGCTGGCGACGATGTGAAATTGGTTAAAGGTGAAATTTTCAACATCAAAATTACGACACCTTACGATTTAAAAGTAGCTAATGCGATTATTCAGGAGCGGATAGCCAATGATTAATCAAGTATATAGACTTGTGTCAGAGAGACAGTTTGAAGTTGCCAATGTGGACGAATCACTAACTGGTGATGTGGTTGTTGTTAGACCCACTCATTTATCTATTTGTGCGGCAGATCAACGTTACTATACAGGTTCTAGAGGGAAAGAAATGCTATCTAAAAAACTTCCAATGGCGCTTATTCATGAAGGCGTTGGTGAAGTTGTTTATGATGCCACGAAAGAATTTAAACCGGGAACAAAAGTAGTAATGATTCCTAATACGCCTTTTGAAGAAGATCCGGTCGTTGCGGAAAACTATTTACGTTCCAGCAAATTCCGTTCAAGTGGTTATGACGGTTTAATGCAGGACTATGTTTTTATGCGCAGAGATCGTGTTGTAGCATTGCCGGATGATATCAATATGAAAGTAGCTGCTTTCTCAGAATTGATTTCCGTTGCGGTCCACGCTATTTTACGTTTTGAAGGGAAAAGTAATGCTAATCGGGAATCGTTTGGTGTATGGGGCGATGGAAACTTAGGCTTTATCACGTCATTACTATTAAAAAATTGGTACCCAGATAGCAAAGTTTACATTTTTGGGAAAACACCTTATAAATTAGACTTCTTTTCTTTCGTTGATGGCGCTTATGCGATTGATGATGTACCGGCTGATTTAGTCATTGATCAAGCCTTTGAATGTGCTGGAGGAATGGGTAGTCAGTATGCGGTAAGCCAAATTATCGATGTCATTAAACCAGAAGGAACGATTTCCTTACTAGGTGTTTCCGAGTATCCAATTGAATTTAATTCACGTATGGTACTAGAAAAAGGACTTACTGTTTACGGAAGTAGCCGTAGCGGTCGCGTTGATTTTGAGAAAACGGTCGAGTTTTTATCAACAAATAAACGCGGCGTCGAATATTTACAAAATCTTGTTGGGGAAGTTCATACAGTTCACTCCATTCAAGACGTAATCGAAGCATTTGAAGCAGATTTACGCAGTCCATGGGGCAAAAGCGTTATGGAGTGGAAGATATAATAAAACATTGGGGAGTTCAGGCTATAAGCTGATGAATTTGTTTGCTAAAGGACATTTAGGAAGCAAGGAATCGAAGTGAGTTATTCGATTATCATTTGCGGGTATCCTTAACTTCCCAGCTTTTATATGGAGAGGGAAAAAGAATGAAATTTGCGATTATAATGCCTTTTTATAATGCGGAGAAAAGGTTAGCATTATCCATAGATAGTATAGTGAAGCAGTCTTACAGCTTTTTGAAGCATGTGGAAGTACTGCTTATTAATGATGGAAGTTCGGATGGAAGTGGCGCTATCGCAAATCGTTACGCTGCAAAATTTCCGAACAATATTCGCGTGTTGACCGTTCCAAATGGTGGTCCGGCAAAAGCACGCAATATTGGTATACATAATGTAAGCGAAGATACAGATTTTGTTGGCTTTTTAGACGCGGATGATATTATGTCTAGCAATATGTTAGCGAGTATTGTTGCCTTTTCAAAGGAGTCTGATGTTAACATGCTTGTGCCAGCTTTTTATTACTTAGATGATTTTGGTAAAAAACAAAAAATTTCAGCTCATAAATTAAATTACCGTTTTGCAAATGGAAATCGAGTTGCTGATATCGAAAATGAGCCACAAGCAATTCATTTTTATATTGGCGGTACTTTTTTGCGTTATGATCGTTTGAAAGAATTTGCTTTTGATGAGTCGCTTTATTTTGCGGAAGATCAGTTGTTAATTACGCAGTTTTTACTGAAAAATCGCCGGTATGGTTTAATTGCGGATGCGGGTTATTATTATTATCGTGATTTGCAGCAAAAAGGTTCATTAGTAAGTTCGTCTTGGAAAAAGCCGGAAAGGTATACGCCATTTTTGCAAAAGGTCTATCAAAGCTATTTAACCGACTCGAAAGAAACGTTTGGTAGTGTGATTCCTTACGTTCAGTATTTGATTGCGTATCATGCAAAATTGTTTTTCTATAAAGAAAATAGTTATTTCCGGGAAGTGTTGAGTGAAACAGAGCAAGAGACCTTTGTGCGGGAATTGCAAAAGATATTGCAGGAAGTTGGGGCTAGTACGATTATGGAGTTAGATACGCCACTCGTAGTCAAAGAAATGATGTGCTCAATTTTACGAAATGGCTGGCCGCTGCATTTTGAAGCTGTTGACGAGCAGAGAACGCCACTTGTTACTGTGAAAGAAAATTATCGTATTGGAAAAGCTGTGACAATTGAATTATTAGTGGAGGAAGCGCGAACGAATGCTAGCAAATGGGTTGCGAGAACGGCTTTCAAAGATGTCCCAGCTCGGTTAGTTAAACGAAAAGTGGATCAAACTATTTGGGATATTGTTGTTAGAGAACAAGGTACGATAGAAAAAGCGGTATTTAAATTAAAACCTTATCAAACGAAAGCGCGTCTTTTTTATCAAGCTGAGGAACAGGAAACGCCTATCGCGGACATAAATATCGTAAGTAGCATTTTAGGGAAATTAAAACGCAATCGAGCGTTAAAGCGAAAGTTTAAACAGGGGGGAGTATCCTGATGAAATTAGTGCAAAAAGTATATTATTTACTATTTAGGTTAGTGGGATTTTTACCACGAAGAAAAGAATTGGTGATGTTTGAAAGCTTTTCAGGTAAGCAATATAGTTGTAATCCGCGGGCTATTTTTGAATATATGGAGGAACATAATCCAGAGTATGAACTTTTGTGGAGTGTTAATCCAAAATATGTCGCTTTATTTGAAGCATACGGGGTTCCTTACGTGAAGCGCTTTTCTGTTAGTTGGTTGTTTAAAATGGGGCTGGCAAAGTACTGGATTTCCAATAGTCGCCTTCCTTTAGAACTACCAAAACCGAAAAAAACGATTTATGTCCAAACATGGCATGGCACCCCTTTGAAAAAATTAGGTGTGGATATTGATGAAGTACATATGCCGGGGCAAACGACAGAACAATACAAAGCTGATTTTGTGAAAGAGGCGCAGAAATGGGATTATTTAGTTTCGCCTAATGCTTATTCTAGCGCTATTTTTAGACGGGCGTTTGGCTTTACGGGAGAGATGATTGAGTCGGGCTATCCGCGGAATGATATTTTGTTTAGTGAAGATAAAGAATTGAAAATCGCGAATATCAAAAAAGAATTAGCTATTTCGGAAGAAAAGAAAGTCATCTTATATGCGCCAACGTGGCGTGATAATGCTTTTTACGAAACTGGGAAATACAAATTTGACTTAAAAATCGATATCGCAAAAATGCAAGAAAAGTTTGGCGATGAAATTGTATTACTTGTGCGCATGCATTATTTAGTTGCGGAACATTTTGATTTCACGAAGTATGGTGATTTTGTTCGCGATGCTTCAAATCATGAAGATATTCGCGATTTATATTTAGTTAGTGATTTGTTGATTACCGATTATTCTTCTGTATTTTTTGATTATGCGAATTTACAGCGTCCTATGTTGTTTTATACGTATGATTTGGCAGAATATCGCGATACGTTACGAGGCTTTTACTTTGATTTTGAACAAAATGCTCCTGGTCCGCTTGTGGAAACGAATGAAGAATTAATGAGTGAACTGGAGAAAATGCTTGAAAATCCACCTAAAATAGAAGACCGCTTTTTGGAGCAGTTTTGTACTTGGGAAGATGGCCATGCAGCAGAGGAAACAGTGAAAATTGTTTTTGCTGAAAAATAGGTGGTGGGAATGTTGAAAAAACTAGCGATTTATATTTACATGCTTGCTGTGAAAGTAACTGGTTGTTTAGCGAGGATTTTTCCAGTTAAGTCAAAAGTTGTTTTTCTAGTAAGTTTTGCTGAAAATCCCACTGCTATTTTGAAACAAATGAAAGAGATGCAAGTGACGCCAAACACAGTTGTTTTCTATGATCCACGGGTGGATGTGACGGATTGGTCATTTGACTTTATTCAGTTGAAACCGAAAAATATCGGGCATTTTTTCTCGTTGATGTTTCATATGAACACGGCGAAAGTAGTCATTACCGATAACTATTTTGTGGAATTAGCAGGGCTAAAAGAGCGGGAAAATGTGACATGTGTCCAAATTTGGCATGCAAATGGGGCTTTGAAAAAATTCGGCTGGGAAGATAAAGCTGCGCAAAAAAGAAGTGCCGCCGATAAGAAGCGATTCCAAGCTGTATACCAACGTTTTTCGAAAGTGCTTGTTGGGTCCGACGAAATGGCCACGATTTTCCAAAAGTCTTTTTTGCTTGATGATTCGCACATGCTGAAATTAGGCGTTCCAAGGACTGATAATTTTTTCAACCAACAACAATTGAAGAAAAACGCGGATTGGACGCATGAAAAATTAAAGCTTTCTGATAAAAAGAAATTATTATATGCGCCAACTTTTCGCGATGGGGAGTTGCACAGTACTCGTTTACATTTAGATATTGCGAAAATGAAGCAAGTACTCGGAAATGAATATCAATTAATTTTAAAATTACATCCGTCTATGAGTAATGATTTAGCAAAGGTAGACGATGATTTTGTTGTCTATGCCGATAAAGAAACGCCGATTGAGACGATACTGCCGGTGGTGGATATTTTAATTACCGATTATTCGTCGATTCCATTTGAGTTTGCTTTACTGGAAAAACCGATCATCTTTTTCACGTATGATTTGGAAGAATATGATGAAGCTAGAGGGCTGTCAGATGGCTTTTTAGCAACGATTCCTGGGCCATTCGTTCATACAACAGAGGAACTAATACAAGTAATAGAGCAAGAAGCATTTGATTTAGAAATGGTTCGTGCTTTTGCGGCGAGATGGAATAAATATTCAGACGGACATTCTAGCGAGCGCTTTGTTTCCTTTTTAAAAGAACAGCTGAAAAAGTAGGCTCTTAACAAGTAGAGAAATTTTTGTTTTCTTGATATACTACTAAAGAAAGTAGGTGGGCTTGATGAAAAAAGTAATTACATATGGCACATTTGATTTAATTCACTGGGGGCATATTCGTTTATTAGAGCGAGCAAAAGCTTTGGGTGATTACCTTATTGTAGCCATTTCAACAGATGAATTTAATCGAATCAAACACAAAGAAGCATACCATAACTTTGAACATCGCAAGTTAATTTTAGAGGCGATCAAATATGTCGATGAAGTGATTCCAGAAAGTAACTGGGAGCAAAAATTAGAAGACGTTAAAAATCGCGATATTGACATTTTTGTGATGGGTGATGATTGGGAAGGCGAATTTGACTTTTTAAAACCTTATTGTGAAGTGGTTTATTTACCGCGTACAGATGGTATTTCCACTTCCAAGATAAAAGACGATTTAAAATAGTAATAGCACAAAACAGGCGGGCCGATAATGTTCAATTATTAGGTGGTGGGCTTGTTTTGTGCTATTATTATGTATAAATGATAACGCAAAGAACTAGTTATGTTAGGAGCAGAAGAAATGACAAATTTATTTCAAGATGATAGTCTAACGCTGCATACAGACTTATACCAATTAAATATGATGAAAGCGTATTTTGACGATGGACTGCATGAGCGTAGATCGGTGTTTGAAGTGTTTTTCCGGGATATGCCATTTGATTCAGGTTTTGTTGTGTTTGCTGGCCTGGAACGAATTATTCATTATATGCAAAATTTACGTTTTACAGAAACAGATATTACTTATTTACACGACGAACTTGGCTTTGATGGGCCTTTTCTGGAATATTTACGTAACTTTAAATTTAAAGGAAATATACTTGCGGCAAAAGAGGGCGAATTCGTTTTTAAAACGGAGCCAATCCTTCAAGTAGAAGCAAGTCTTGCAGAAGCACAATTAATCGAAACAGTTTTGCTTAATATTGTGAATTTCCAAACGCTAATCGCGACAAAAGCGGCGCGAATTCGTTCGGTGATTGACGACGAAACATTTGCGGAATTTGGTACAAGACGCGCGCAAGAAATGGATGCGGCTATTTGGGGGACACGAGCAGCTTATATTGGTGGTTGTGATTCGACGAGTAACGTTCGCGCCGGGAAGATTTTTGGCATTCCTGTGTCTGGTACGATGGCGCATGCGATGGTTCAAGCTTACCGCGACGAACTCGAAGCATTCAGAAGTTATGCAAAAACGCATTTTGATTCGATTTTCTTAGTAGATACATACGATACGCTAAAATCTGGCGTGCCAAATGCGATCAAAGTGGCCAAAGAAATGGGCGACAAAATCAACTTTATCGGTATCCGTTTAGATAGTGGGGATATGGCCTTCCTATCCAAAAAAGCGCGCCAAATGCTAGATGAAGCTGGTTTTCCAGAAGCGAAAATCTTTGCTTCAAGCGACCTAGATGAACATACTATTTTATCGTTAAAAGCGCAAAAAGCAAAAATCGATTCTTGGGGTGTGGGCACAAAACTAATCACCGCTTACGACCAACCAGCACTAGGGGCCGTTTACAAAATGGCTGCGATTGCTGATGAAAATGATATTTTACAAGATTCGATTAAACTTTCAAGTAATACCGAAAAAGTGTCGACTCCGGGTAAAAAGAAAGTTTACCGGATCATTACAAATGAAGATGGCTTGAAAGCAGAAGGCGATTATATTGCTTTAGCGGACGAATCACTCGAAAATGTCGATAAACTAACGATGTTCCACCCAGTCCATACGTATATTATGAAAACAGTCGAGAATTTCACCGCGCGTGAGCTACTTGTACCAATTTTCCAAAATGGGGAACTTGTGTATGATATGCCGTCATTAGATGAAATTAAGGCTTATAAAGAAGAAAACTTGGCGCTACTTTGGGACGAATATAAACGAACAGTTCGCCCGGAGCAATACCCAGTTGATTTAAGTGTAAAATGTTGGAAAAACAAGATGCGCAATATCGAAAAAGTGCGTAAAAGTGTTCAGCTTCATTCACCAGTTGAGCTAGATATGCCGTTTTAGGAGGAATTATAATGGAAATCAGAGACAAAATTTTAGCAGATATGCAAGTAGCAGAAACGATTGATGCACACGAAGAAATCCGAAAAAGTGTCGAGTTTTTAAAAGCATATTTAAAAAAGAATACGTTCTTAAAAAGCTTTGTTCTTGGGATTTCTGGGGGACAAGATTCGACTTTAACCGGAAAACTAGCACAGATGGCGATAAGTGAAATGCGAGCAGAAACGGGCGACGATGAGTACCAATTTTTCGCGGTGAGCTTGCCATACGGAACACAATTAGATGAATCGGATCGCCAAGATGCACTGAACTTTATGGCGCCAGATAACCGTTTAACCGTGAATATTAAAGCTTCGGTGGACGCGAGTGTTGCGGCGTTAAAAGATGCAGGGATTGAACTATCTGATTTCGCCAAAGGGAACGAAAAAGCGCGCGAACGGATGAAAGTGCAATATGCGATTGCGGCAATGCATAAAGGTGTCGTTGTTGGGACAGACCACTCGGCAGAAGCTATTACAGGCTTTTATACGAAATACGGCGATGGGGGAACGGATATTAATCCACTGTTCCGATTGAATAAAAGACAAGGCAAGGCGCTTCTCAAAGAACTTGGCTGCCCAGAGCATCTATATTTGAAGAAACCAACTGCGGATTTAGAAGATAATAAACCGGCACTTCCTGATGAGGTCGCGCTTGGTGTGACGTATGACCAAATTGACGATTACTTGGAAGGCAAAGAAGTTCCGGCAGATGCAGCGGCAAAAATCGAGAACTGGTTTATTAAAACCGAGCATAAACGCCATATGGCAATTACTATATTTGATGATTTCTGGAAATAGGAGGTTGTTTACATGAAAGTTGGTTACGGGTTATTAACAGCATTTCATACACATCCAGGAGAGCGAGATCAGTTAGTACAGATTTTGCTTGAAGCAGCAGAAAGTTTGGACGAATATAATACGTGCATCCAGTACATCGTCAGCGAATCCGAAAACGAAGCAGACACAGTGTTTGTTTCGGAAATTTGGGTCGACAAAGGACACCACGAAGCATCTCTAGATAACCCAGCTGTAAAAGAAACGATTGCACGTGCGAAACCTTTGATAAAAGAAGTAAGACGAATACAAGAATTAGACATACTCGGTGGAAAAGGCGTATAGCTTTAACAACAAGAATGATTCTGGGACTTTCCTGGGGTCATTTTTTTGGAGGGATGACAAATGCAAACGTTGATGATTGTTTGTGCTGGCGGCGCGACTTCCAGTTTAATGGCGCAAAATGTCGTGAAAAGTGCTACGTCAGAAGGGATGGACGCGATTTTATTATTCCCGGATGATGTGAAATATAAGGATAGTTTTCATGAAAAATACAGCGAGCGGGATTTGGTTGTCGTCATGGGACCAGTCGGCGCGATTACAGCTGGGAAATTCCGCGATTACAAGGAGCAAGTTGACGCAGTTTTAGTAGCCCCGCAAGTGAAATATATGTATAAAACAGTAGAAGAAGTGCTGGGTGAACTGAATATTCCTTGCGCCAATATTGATTCCCTTGATTTCGGTCGGATGCGCGGCGACAAGATTCTCACGCAAGGTCTAGCCTTGATGAACGCGAAAAATTCCAAATAAGGTGTTGCAACTTTAGAGGGGAAACGTTAAAATGAAAGAAGATGAAAAGGACAAGTGATTTGTCCTTTTCTTATATTATTGTGAAGTAACCGCAATTTTGCGGTTTCATTTTATAGATAAGGGTGGTTTTGTTTAAAATTATGAAAGACTTTACCGAGCAAGAGAAAATTATCGTTCTAGATTTTGGTAGTCAGTACAATCAACTAATTACGCGCCGCATTCGTGAATTTGGTGTGTATAGTGAATTACATCCGCATACTATTACAGTTGAAGAAATGAAAGCACTAAATCCAACGGGGATTATTTTTTCAGGAGGACCTAACAGTGTGTATGACGAAGATGCCTTCCGCGCAGACGAAAGAATCTTTGACATGGGAATTCCGATTTTAGGAATTTGTTACGGTATGCAATTAATGACAACGCACTTCGGTGGCAAAGTAGAACGTGCGAAAGACCGCGAATACGGGAAAGCGGACATTCACGTCGAAAAACCAAGTCGTTTATTTGCTGGACTACCAACCGATCAAGTAGTTTGGATGAGTCATGGCGATTTAGTCGTTGAGGAGCCAGCTGGTTTTGAAGTAACGGCTACAAGTAAATCTTGCCCAATTGCAGGTATTGCGGACGAAGAGCGTTCCCTTTACGGCGTGCAATTCCACCCAGAAGTACGTCACTCCGTTTACGGCAATGAATTACTGAAGAATTTTGCATTAAATGTTTGTGGCTGTAAAGGCGACTGGACAATGGAAAACTTTAGTGAAGTAGAAATCGCGAAAATCCAAGAAATCGTAGGCGACAAAAAAGTCTTACTTGCCCTTTCTGGCGGCGTAGATTCCTCTGTTGTTGGTGTGTTAATTCATAAAGCAATTGGCGACCAATTAACATGTATTTTCGTAGACCACGGCCTTCTTCGTAAAGGGGAAGCTGACCAAGTCATGGCGACATTACAAGGCGAGTTCAACATGAACATCATCAAAGTAGATGCGAAAAAACGCTTCATGGACAAACTTGCTGGCGTTTCCGACCCAGAACAAAAACGTAAAATCATCGGTAACGAATTCATTTACGTATTCGACGATGAAGCCAACAAACTAGACGGCGTAGAATTCCTAGCACAAGGAACACTTTACACAGACATCATCGAAAGTGGTACAGCAACTGCCCAAACAATCAAGTCGCACCACAATGTAGGCGGTCTACCAGAAGATATGCAATTTAAACTAATCGAACCTTTAAATACACTGTTCAAAGATGAAGTTCGCGCACTAGGAACAGAACTTGGCATGCCTGACGCAATCGTTTGGCGCCAACCATTCCCGGGCCCAGGCTTAGGAATCCGCGTTCTTGGCGAAATTACGGAAGAGAAATTAGAGATTGTTCGTGATTCTGATTACATTTTGCGTGAAGAAATTAAAAACGCTGGCTTAGAACGTGAAATCTGGCAATACTTTACTGCTCTTCCAAATATCCGTAGCGTTGGTGTTATGGGTGATGGTAGAACATATGACCATACTGTGGTTGTTCGTGCGGTGACGAGTATTGATGGTATGACAGCGGATTGGGCACGTATTCCGTGGGATGTACTGGAGAAAATTTCGGTGCGGATTGTGAATGAAGTGGATCATGTGAATCGTGTTGTTTATGATATTACGAGTAAACCACCAGCTACGGTTGAGTGGGAGTAAAGGAGTTACATCGTTTGGCATTTTATAAAATGAGTAAAAACCGTTAAAATTGAGAAAGTTGTCGCCTAAAATTCCGCCAAGAATTTTAGGACACAAATAGAGAGAGATCACAAAAAAGTGATGTCTCTTTTTTTATGCCCGAAATCCCGAAAAGATGGAACGCTCTTCAGGTTTTCAGTATGCACTGAAATAAAGGTTTTGCTGGGAATTCCAGGTTGATCTTATGCTGAGACAAGAAGTTGTTTTTTCATGATTAAACTTTGCAACAGAACCATAATTTAGCTGACTTAACTAGTGTATCGAAGAAATATTTAAAAGAAGCTACAAAAAAATTAGAGGTAAAGGATTTTAAGAACAAGCAACCATCAATAAATTTGAAAAAGCACTAAAAGAATTAGAGAGTGCAAATGTTGCATTAAAAGATTTATCTATAAAAATTGAAAAAAAGATTTCTAAGAGTAGCAATGAAAGTAATATTGAAATTCTTGAATCATTGGATACAGAAGATAAAAAACTAGAAAAAGTAAAATAAGCTCAAATTTTGAAAGACGATAATAAAGAGCAACATGATTAAGAATAAGATGCTATAATTACCTTGCAAGAAAAATAAAAATTAAAGGAAAAAATATATACACAAGCGCTAGGACATATTGAAACAGAATAATGATTGAAAGATAGAATATAAGATATCAATCATTATTCTGTTTCAATAAAGTTAATAAAAATAATTTATGAGGCTGTAAAAATTAGATACGGCTTTGTGAGAATATAAATTTAGTAGAGTAGTTCATAGTTATAGATATCATGATGATAAATTTCAAAATAGAAAAATTAATTTTTCACACTAAAATAAGGAGTTCGTTTTAAAATGGATGGAATATACAAAGAGTTTATAAGAGAGGATAGTTGTAATTCATTAACTTTTGCTGATGGATTACAAGTTTCTGAAAATGAATATATGATAGTAGAACAGTGGTTTCTTGATTATTTAATTAGGCATGAAAAATCTGAGCCTATGGATTTGAATTATGAAAATGAAATGAGAGAACAACATACTGAGATTCTTCCTTTTATTGGTGAAAACGCTAAAAAATATATGATTGGTAAATTGCTTGTGTACTATAATATTTCATCTGGGGGATATTTAAGACCCTCATATATTGCTCGATTAACAACCCTTTTACGGAATTTGCTTTCAGATTATATCAAAATAGAAGGAACTCAATTCACACCTATAGAATTTGTGCTGTTGACTCAATATGCAAAAAAAATATCTGAAGTATCTCCTAAGGGTGATATACTGGAAAATCTGTTGAAAATAGAAAAATTAAGTAGAATTTGTGCTACTTCTAATAAGGAACAACGAAATCAGATATTATTAAATTTACTTTCTATTATTAAAAAAAAGAGTTTTCATCATGATATACAATGTTATAAAAAAATTTTGACTCTTATTAGACAAGAAGATGAAGTTCTCATCTCATATTTGAAAAGATTTAAAGTAAATAATAATCAAGGATGTTATTTAGGAATCAACACTGTTATGAAAGCATATATATCACAAGATATGTGGACTGATTTTACAATTAAAAAAAAGCTGATATCACTATTAGATTCAGCAAAAGGAAAGTGCCCTAAAGAAAGTTGGATTAAGAAATTACATGATATCCATGCTAATAAACATTCAGATGAAATACTTTTATTATGTAATGAATTATTCGATTTTGAGAAGATAACTAATTACGTATTTCAAAATGGTCATTATTGGAGTGATGATGTGTTGAAGCGATTTATAAAGGGAGGGCATTGGATTGTTGCTTCTGTATAAAATAAATAAAATCTAAAAATCCGGCTTAGAACGCGAAATCTGGCAATACTTTACTGCACTTCCAAATATCCGTAGCGTTGGTGTTATGGGTGATGGTAGAACGTATGACCATACTGTGGTTGTTCGTGCGGTGACGAGTATTGATGGTATGACAGCGGATTGGGCACGTATTCCGTGGGATGTACTGGAGAAAATTTCGGTGCGGATTGTGAATGAAGTGGATCATGTGAATCGTGTTGTTTATGATATTACGAGTAAACCACCAGCTACGGTTGAGTGGGAGTAAAAAGCTAACATAATAAGAATAGGAATATCAATAAATCAACGTTTTTCAACTTATGAAATGCTTGATTTTCATTAAAAATGATATGGTTTCCTGCCACAAATCCCTGTCAAGATGATGCTTGACGGGGATTTATTTTTTTGAGCTAAATTATTTAATAATCCATAAAGCCTGCCAATATTAGCTATTTGGGAAAACTTTAACCTCCTGTTTAAAGAACACAATCTAGAACAATATTGTTTAAATATGAAATGTTAAAATAATTGTAGGCTAATAAAAAGGAGGAAAAAGTTATGACTTTAAATGCAAAGAGTATCACTATAGGGCTGCCAGTAAGTGATTTGGAGAAATCTGCAAGCTGGTATGAAAAACTGCTTATGAGTGATGAAAAACTAGTACCGGTTGAAGGGGTTATTGAATATCAAATTGGTTCGGTTTGGATCCAGCTTTTTGAAGAAAAAATCAATGCTTCTAAGAACGTTTTGTGTTTAGAGGCAGAAAATCTAGAAGTAGAATTTGAACGTTTAAAAACACTTGGGATAATAACTAACGAGGTGATAGAAGAGCTATCAGGTATCCTTCGATATTTTGACTTCACTGATCCAGATGGTAATAAGTTATCATTCTATTGGTTATACGAACAAGAATAGATTTAAACAGCATTATATGATGAGCGTAACGCTAAAACGACGGACAACAGATTCGTCGTTTTTTGATGCTTAAGTGGAGTAAAATATAAGTTAGAGATTATTTTTCGATTAGGTGTACTCTTTTATTTTTGTCTTCGTTTTATAGATTTTAATATTTTTTTTAATCTTGTATTATTAATGATAGTTATCTATAGCGTTATAGAGTGGGAACAAAAAGCCAATATAATAAGTATGGAAATACCAATAAATCAACGTTTTTCAACTTATGAAATGCTTGGTTCTCATTAAAAATGATATATTTCCCTACCACAAATCCCTGTCAAGATGATGCTTGAAAGGGATTTGTTTTTTGTGGGCTTACATTTTAATACTAAATTGTAATATAATTTATTTATTAATATGATTTTTAGAAAATACTGTTCTAAAAAGGAGGGGGAACGATGAAAACGAAGATGCCTGAAATGCTTTCTTTCATTTCAGAAGAAGCTGTTAGTAGAAAAATGACAAGTGAGGAAATTGCTGCTCACTTTGGTTATGATAAACATCACTTTAGTCGAAAATTTAAAGAAATTAATGGATTCAGTGTGGTTGAATTTCTTTCTAGTTTAAAAGTGGAAAAGGCGATTATTGAACTTGATGAAGAAATACGCATACTCGACTTACAAGAACATTCAGGTTTTGAAAGTAGTGGTAGTTTCACAAATACGTTTAAAAAATATACAGGTAGTTCTCCTAGAAAATACAAAACCGAAATGAATGATATTTTTTATGATATGAAACGTTTTGAAAATGATCATAAGGATAAGTCGATAGCGCATTTTCAAGAAAAGAATGATTCTTTTTGCAATGTAACTATTGATGTACCTGATGAATTTGAGAAGGGTATCATATTTATTGGGCTTTTCCGTACTCTTATACCGAATCATATGCCTATATCCGGATTAGCTACTAAAAATTTAATAGGAAATCAATTGAAAAATATTCCAAGCGGAGACTATTATTTATTAGCTTGTGCGATAAGCCAGTCTAATAACATTCTATCTTATTTTAATTTAAGTAATAGTTTGAGAGGGAAAGAAGATGAAAAGCTATCTTTTCCTAAATGTTCTGGCAAGCATTACGAGATTAAGCTGAGAGAACCAATACCAGAAGATCCACCAATATTAGCTAATGTGGGAAAAATTTTAATCTCCTGTTTGAAGAACACAATCTAGAACAATATTGTTTAACTATGAAATGTTAAAATAATTGTAGGCTAATGAAAAGGAGAGATAAGATATGGCTTTAAATGCAAAGAGTATCACTATAGGACTACCAGTAAGTGATTTGGAGAAATCTGCTAGTTGGTATGAAAAACTATTTATGAGTGATGAAAAATTAACACCAGTTGAAGGCGTTGTTGAATATCAAATTGGTTCAGTTTGGATTCAACTTTTTGAAGAAAAAATAAATGTTTCAGAAAACGTTTTACGCATAGGGGTAGAAGATTTAGATGTGGAATTTGAACGTTTAAAAACACTTGGAGTAATAACTGACGAGGTGATAGAAGATGCACCAGGTATCATTCGATATTTTGTCTTCTCTGATCCTGATGGTAATAAGTTGTCATTCTATTGGTTGTATGACCATGAATAGATTTGAACAGGATTATAGGATGAACGATAACACTAAAACGACGGATGAATGATTCGTCGTTTTTTGATGCTTAAGTGGAGTAAAAGATAACATTGGCATGATTCTCTCTATTGTCGCAAAGGTATATTTTTATTGAATTTAAAAGCACAAAAAATTCTATTATAAATTATTTCCTGAGTAGGCGTACTTTTAATATGATAAATTATTTGCAAAAAATAATGTAAACTTAAAATATGAAAGTTTCAAAGAAGAAGGTGAACTTTTTATTGAAACTAAGATTCCAGAGTTAAGTAATCCAGGATACGATTTATTCATGCAATGTTAATTTACAAATCAAAAAAAAAAGACCGTTTCTATTCGGTCTTCTTATAACTACATTGAATATCAAAGTAAATACTTTCTTAAGCCTGAATGTGGTTAAAACTTCATTACACTATTATTGCATTTTTTTATATTTTTATCTTCATTTTAAAGGTTTTAATAGTTCTTAAGTATTTTGTATTATCAACAATATTCATCCATATCTTGTACGTAAGTCATGGAGTGGGAATAGTAAAAATTGAATCCATAATGTTAATTTGACACATTCTATTAAGTTAGAAAATATTATATATAACTTGACATATAACTATTTGTAATAGACATGTATAATTAACTTTGAATAAATTTAGTATTATATCTAATTCAATTGCTAATATAAAAAATTCTACAATTGTATTAAATAAATTATGGAATTTATTTAACATATTTAATGGTAAATTTTTCATTTTTTTGTTAAAGCAATTTCTCTAATCACATAATTAGAATCTACTAAACTTTTTTCTAAAATATACTTTGCAGTTTTTGTATCGACTTTCTCAATCTCACCTAATCCATGAACTAATTGACTTTTTACATATGAATCATCTTCATTAATAATTCTTATAAATCTGTTGGTTATTGTTTCTACATATTCTTCCACATTTAAGAGTTTTATCAATAAATGAATAGAATGCCAACGAAGATCTAGCGAAGTAGAATTAATCCATATTAATGAAAATTGAAAGAATAACCCTAATACACTTTGAGAAGTTTCTAACTTATCATCTTTATCTAAATAACTTTTGATTAATTTACAAGATTCTATTTGCGAAGCCTCATCATTAAATGTAGATAACTCATTCAAAATTGAAACACTTACATCCTTTTGAAACAACTCTAAAAGTAAGTAGTGCGCAAATACTAACATTTGTTTTTGTACATGAGAAAGCATTGTTTCATATGCATCTATATCTCCCCCCATGTTAATCAATTCTTCCACAATCTGACTATTTCTGTTAATAATATATTTATCAATTCTACACAAAATATATAATAATTTGTACGCTTCAATTTTATCAGTAATCATTTGTTTAGAATTAAGTATTGTATTTGCAGTTTCTCTAAATATGGCGTCTATCAACTCTTTGGAAATGGTGGTACTATCATTTCCAAAGACATTTCTGACTGCGAGAAAAGAAGAATCAGCATATTTTGTGTAACTGCCATTTTCTCCTTGAGTTAAATTTCTATATTTTATTATTTCTAAATGTTTTTCTAAAAACAGAGTACTACTAGGCATATTTTTGTTGGTTTCAATTGAATACTCTAATTCATAAAACTCCGGCCACTTTTCTTGAATTTTACTATTTAATTTTTGATTTTCTTTGTTATTAAATAACTTACCTAGTTGGCAGCATAAACATTTAATATGATTTTCACTGATTGAGCTCGATTTATCCTTAAATAAATTTATGATAAATTCATTTAATTTTATTATTAATTTGTAGTCTACTTTACTATAATTCACAGACTGACATAAAAATTCAATTGCGCTATCATGATACCTCAAACTTTTACTTTTCAAAATAGAGAGGCAAAATTCTGTTAGATAATTTTGATCCAGTCTATCTTTTATACGTTTTAACGTATAGAAAATATAACTTTCCAAATTCACAATACTATCTTCAGATTTCTTCCAACCATTTAATATGACTTCTAAATTATCCCATACATAAGAAAAATCGTCATCGCTCAAATAATATCCTACTTCTGATATAGCAAGTAATTGAGCAACTAATTTATGATTAGTCAATATATGATTGTCTGTGTAATCATATATTTCCTTAGCCTCCTCTGGAGTAAGTTTTTCCAAATGAGCGGAAAAAGTTCTAGCCATTCTACGAACTTTCTTTTTATCTAATGACATAATTGTATTTTTAAAATTTAGCTTAAACATTATCCATTCATTATTTCGCACAAAACACTCATAACTCAATTTTTGAACTATAGAGTAAATACGGGTTAAATGAGTCATTGATCCAAAAATCATTGCTTCAAAAAAGATATCAGCTATTGAATTTGTATAGAGAGACCTATCTCCTAGAAAAGTTTTTGATGAGTATGCTTCAATATCTGACTTTTGCCTATCTTGTTCAAGTCTCTCCAATAAATTTTTTTCATATCTATCTATATTGGGATAAAATAAACTATTATTCATCTTGTCCAACTCAATTTGCCCAAAATTCTGATTTGTAAACTCATTCCTATTTTCATGATATAAGTTAATCTGATTACGTAAATCAATTAATATATCTTGAATAAACCAGTCTTCTAATTTATTGGATAATGAGTTTTTATAAGCTAATTTCAATATTTCTATACTCTCAAAAAGATTATTATTATAATACTCATTAATTGCTTTCCATCTCAGCTCTATTACCTTAAAGTAAGCTTGAGGTAATATATTTTGTAACATTTTTAAATACTCCGATATTTTGAAAGTATTAAAATTACTTCCGTTAAACATAATTGGAAGTAGTGTTGAACAATAATAATCTATATCAAGATCTGAAGCCATTTCTTTTGTTTTTTCATTTCTAAAAAACATACTAATAAAGTATTCTCTGCATCTTATTTTACTAATTTTTTTACTACCTATTGATAAAATATATGGGATATTAATCTTTTCAGATTCAATTTGTATATCGTTTGCATCGTTAGTCTCCTCCATCAATAAATTATTGCTTGGAATAATAGCATTTCCAAATCCATATGATCTATATACTGATAAAATATCATCAATCAAGTCCGTAGTACTTCTCTGAATAAAATCTTCAAAAGAATGAATAGTTTTATTTTTAGGAGCATTAGCATGAAGTAGTCTCGTTTGAAGGGATGTTTTTTCTTTTGAATTTTGATCACAAAAATAATAAAGTGAAGGAATGTTGTTTTTTAGGACTTCGTCAACTTCATTTTGCACTCCTTGAGGTATGCCATCTTCGTTATCAATCAAAAAAATACAAACATCTGCACTTTTGAGACGCTGAATATAATGATTATAAGCACTCATTGAGGAAGTGCCAGCTTCTTCAAATAAATATATTTGAAAAAGACCTGTCAATTCTAACATCTCTTTAATTGCTTTTCTAGCTAAATTATATTTTATAGAAGCTTGATCATCACCAGTTTTAGAGCTAATAAAAACTTTTAATTTATCTTCAATTTGAATCATCTATAACCCTCCAATTTTATCTATCTCAAGCTTATTATAACTAGTATTAACAAAAAACACACTCTATAAAATATAAAAAGAGTATTTTTTATAGTGCTAAATAAGATACTTACTATTTTCATCTGTTCTTTATTATTTATTTGTATAATCAATTTTTTCGTTTACTAGTTGAGCTAGTAAACGAATAGTCTTTTTGCATTATAAAAACAAGAACTTAAAATTGAAAATATTTCTAAAGATTTTCAACTTTTTTTACCTTTGAGCAAGGAAAATAGTTTAGGAGCTTCTTTATCCTCCGAAATTTGATAGAGCTGGTTTTAGATTAGAAATATTTTGGAATCGAAATTTATGCTATAGAGGTAGACGCAATGTGAGTTTTTTATAATAAGGCTTCTATCAACTATAGTAAAATCCAATGCCATTCTGTGTTATATTGATCCAGGAGGTCGCGAATATCAATAGTAAACAGGAGATAGTACCCTTCAACTTGTACTAATCAAAAAGTTTTAATTGTAGATACAGGATGAATAAAATATATATGAGTTGTAATGGATACTTCATATCTAAGAGAAATTAGAAGAATATTTTTAATTCTCGCTAACGAGCATTTGAAACACTTAACTCAAAAAACATAAATGGTCTTAGTTACTCTCTTTTTTAGTGGCTATTATTAATCAGATTAGATAAAATAAGAAATAAATAAATAATCAGAAATGAGGAAGTGCATTGATAATTACATCTGTTTTAGTTCCAGTTGCTCTATGTTTAGTAACAATATATTTTACGAACAAGCAGCATAAAAAAAATATGGAACAACAAGAAAATCAACATAATCAGGCTTTGGAAACTTCGGAGAAAAGGTATCAAGAACAATCGTTAATCAATTTAAGAAAAGAACGCATAATGTATCAACCATACCTTTCGCTCTCTACCAAAGAAAAGATTGATAAGTTTACTGGGAAAATGGAACGCGATAAACATAATGTTATAATAATACCTTTTAAAATTAAAAATGAGGGATTGGGAGCAGCTTTTTCAGTATATTTAAATTATCTCGAAAAAGAAGAAATGAAGGGAATATCTACAAAATCTGTTTCAGTTATAGCTATTCAGCCTAGCCGACAGAACGGTTATAATATTTTGGGGGTTGCTATGCCGATTCATATGGATATTTTAAGAGTCGAAGGAGAAGCGGATTTTTATTTATATTTAAATGCTATTGATAAAGAGGGGATAGAAACTAAGCCAGATGATTGGATTAGATGGAACTTTAGTATTGAATTTTTTGATATCCAGGAAAGAAAATACATACAAGATTATCAGTTCTTTTCTGTATTAAGTAATGATACAATAGTAAGAATGAATTCTGAAAAACCAAAATTTATAGAGTTTAATTAACTTTTTTAGTAGGGAAATTTATAAATTCTAAATGAGGTGAATCCAAAATGCATAATTACAAAAGCAACTTTCATTTTTTGTTCTTTGCATTAATTATATTTTCTCCATTACTTTATTTTTATCTTGATAATGCAAAATGGGAAATAATGGCACTTGGGATAGTTGCATCAATAACACTCTTAGTTTTTACAAGTAGTGAATTTAATTTAATAAAACTTTCAAAAGATGGAGTTGAATTGAGGAGGGTTATAAAAGAAGCAGAAGTAACAGCACAAATATTAAGTTCAAAAATTGAATTACTACTAACATATGATATGGAAAATTTTGTTAATAAATTGCATAATCATAATTTAGGAATAATGGTAACAAAGTTACAAACCATTTCCTTGGTTATGCGAGATGAAAAAATTCTATCAACAGAATTAACAAAAAGTATAGAAAAAATATTATCGAGAATCGCCGAGCAATGTATAACTGAAATAGAAGGTTTTATATTTTCATACCATTATGAAAATTTTCTTCATTTAAATATCAGTGAGGAGCAAACAAATAATGAATTGCAAATATTGAAAGATTTGTTTTTTGAGAAGGGGACGTACCAATTGAAAAGTACTTGGCCAACACCAAAAGACATAAAAGAAGTTTTCAAAAATAAAGATTTTGTTTTTGAAAAGGAATATAAATCATGGCTTCAGTATTATATTGATGGTTTTGAAGCTATAGAATATCTAATATGATAATATTAATAAAAAAGAGCGCAAGTCTCTTCTATTCAATTCAAGAATTAATTCGGTTAGATATAAAAAGTTTATTTATAGTTTTGAGAACAAACAGGCAAGTCATAGATACTACTAAACATAGAATTTAATGATATCTCGTTTATTTGCTATGATACCTATTCTCCTAAAGGCAAAACTGATACATCCCCAGTTTCCCAATCAAAGAAAAGGAATTCAACTCCATTCTTAGTATTTGTTGATGTAAACAAAAATCTTTGAGGAACATCCACTCGAAAACTAGTAGATATATCTATAACACTGTTATCATTTTCTTCACTATTAGTAATATCAAATAGTGAGCCATGCCAATTATTATAGATTAGTTGAGATATCTTTATATTTTTATTTTTTAGAACTTCTTTTATTTTTTTCCTATCAGCTATACTAATATCATTTCCCAATATAACTTCTATTAGTGAGTCTTTATAGGTTAGGAATTGATTTTCTGCACTATTATTAGAATACAAAATATATCTGTATTCTTTTTCATCTTTCCAAGATAATGATTTATTGAAAAAAAGATTTTTATTAAAATGAATTGAGTGCCACTTTAAGTAGTTCTCTTTACCAATGTGAAGATAGTGCTCTAATTGAAGCATAAAGGGATTAGAGATATTAGAGAGTAAAAATGGATTATACATACACTTGAGGTAGTTAATGATGAAGGGGAAGTTTATTCCCGTAAAAGTTTTAAAATAACCATTAATAGAATAAAGATTAAATATACTTCCTGTATTATTAATATCGGTATAATGTATTTCCTTTTCAAATAAAAAGTTATTTGTTTGTGAATTTAAAACTTTTGATAATTTTTTATGGTCAAAGACTAAACAAATTCCTTTATGTTTTTGACCATATGAATCCCACATTTTCATATCATAGGCAATTTCTTTATTTGCTCTTGTCATACAAAGTACCAACCAATGATCTTTAATAAAGTCATTGCTTTCATGAAAAAAATTGGGCTTGAATTTGTCTTTGTTCTCTATAGAGTGTCCATAAAATTTAAAGGGCCATGATTTTGATTCTTTAGGATCGTTTACATATCTAAAACTGCTGAATTTTAATGTTTCATTTTTAAGTATAAAATTTACAGCAGTATCTGCACTTGTAAAATGATATAAATTATTGTCTTCAATCATTTTCATTTTCCCGCCATTCTTTTTATTATTTTAAGATTAGATAAAAGCAATTTGAACTGGAAGATACATAATCGTATCTCTTGTATATAATATCACATGAGCTTTAGTTTTGTTAACTTTAAGGAAATATATTACCGACTTTCACAGCTAAGTGGATGGATAGTTCACCAAGTGCAAAAATTGATGGAGACGTTCTGTATGAGTTTAATCAGCCTTTCCTAGATAAAGCGATTCAGCGAGGAGATGACGTAGCTATGGCTACAAAGCCGACTGTAGAAAACTTATACATCGCTGGGACTAAACAACTTACGGGTTTTGGGCGTGAATATGAATACTTACTACAACATGGTTATACTTATGATGTAAAAACAAGTACAATGAAGTTGAAGAAATGAGGAATTCAAGCATGAAATTAGACGATACTTCAAAAGAAATAATCCTTAAAAAAAGTGAATTTCTACTCCATAATAATTTTAAATTAATAGAAATAACGGATTTTACTATCACATTTTCAAACAAGAAAATCGTTTTTGTCATCGGTTATGAAAGATATGATAATGTAAGTAATATTAATATAAAGTTTTTGGAAGAAAATGAAATGTTTAATCTTGGCTGGATTGCTTTTGTAAGAAGAAATCAGATGCCGCTCCCTCAGAATAAATTAGATAATATATTAGAGTTACTTGATTATGCTGAAAAAAATTATGCTAAAGTTATTAACTTACAATTTTGCCAAGAAAGTAGAGGAATGGTAGAAGACTTCTTGAAAGAATAATAACTGGAATTATAGTAAAAAAAGGACTGTGATCAATTGGATTTTTATAAAGAAATTGAAAAAATATTCAAAGGATATGAGCAAAATTATCAATTGAAGCTTGCTAAAATAGATAATAATGAAGTTGCTTTCATCGGAGAAAATTATGCTTTAGGTATAGGATGGAGCACGGACGGGATTGATTTGCATTATTTCAAACTAGATAATTCGACGCTCTGTAAATTTAGTTTAGATAATTTATTAAACAGAAAGCTAACTAAAATCAAACGAGATGGGATACATCCCAGCACAACAATTTACGAGAAAATAATTAATGAATTAATAATCTGCGAAAGAGGATTCAATAATCATTTTCAAGAATTGCTACGGGGTGAAACATTAAGCGGCTATGGAAATAAAGAATTTGTTTCGAATTTGGAGAAGAGTATTATTGAACGTGGACTGTTGCCCCGTTAATACTACTTATAAAGAGAAATGGATTATTTCCATGAATTTGATTGCATAATATCTTAATACAAAAATTATCAAAGTTGGTGGAATTAATGGAGCTTAAGCACGAAGTAGAAAATAACTTTGCGGATATAATTCAAGAATATCAATTTAACTTAATTAAAGTAAATGAAGACGAAATAATGTTATTACATCCTAATTTTGCTCTAACTATATGGAAAAGCAGAGAAGGTATTGATATTTATTACCTGTTTCTTCATAGCTTAGAAAAAGTGAAAATAACCAATTTCTTATTTTCAAATTATGAAAAAGATTTGTTAGCCAATATAACTCCTGCAAATAATTTGACCGACCAAATTTCTAACAGCTTACTTATTCATGCGAGAGGTTTAAGTAAATATTTCCCTGAATTATTATCTGGTCAAAATGACTGGGTAAAGGAGTTTAAAGAGAATAAGTTTTATAATGAGCCGAGAGCTATTAACAAAGACGAGTATTCAGCCTACCAAACTATTATAAAAAATATCAATGGCAAAAAAATTGAAGGATTTCAAAATGAAATTTGAAGCAGATTTTATAAATAGATTCAAATCATTAATAGAAGAATTCCAGTTAAATTATAAAGTTATATCTGAAGAGGAGCTAGCACTTTTTGGTTCTAATTTTGCGCTTGTTTTTTTGATTCATTTTGATGAGGTTTCTTTGAATTATGTATGCCGTGATAAAGATAATTCGCTTGTCAGTTATGATGTATGGTCTTATTTTTTGCATGTCTTTGATGATAAAGATAGGGAGAATTTGCCAAAATATAATTCTGTGCAGGAACGGGTTGATATTTCGTTTTTAATACTTGCAAGAGGTCTTCCGCGTCATTGGAGTAGTGTGCTTAATGGAGATGACAAGTGGTTGGAAGATTATAAGCAATATGAATTAGCCGGAGTTCCTAGAGAAGTAATCGGGGACTTGAAGGATAGTTTGAGTTTAAATATTTAATTAAAAAGCTTATTGATAAATTCAGAGGAGTTCAACCATGAAAATAGATAATAACTCAAAAGAAATAATTCTTAAAAAGAGTGAATTTTTATTCCATATTGGTTTTAAATTAATAGAAATAACGGGCGCTACTATCACATTTTCAAACAAGAAAATTGCTTTTGTAATCGGTTATGAAAGATATGATAATGTAAGTAATATTAATATAAAGTTTTTGGAAGAAAACGAAATGTTTAATCTTGGATGGATTGCTTTTGTAAGAAGAAAGCAGACGCCGCTTCCTCAGAATAAATTAGATAATATATTAGAGTTACTTGATTATGCTGAAAAAATTATGATAAAGTTACTAACTTACAATTTTGCCAAGAAAGTAGAGGAATGATAGAAGACTTCTTAAAAGAATAATGACTGGGATTATAGTAAAAAAAGGACTGTGATTAATTGGATTTTTATAAAGAAGTTGAAAAAATATTCAAAGGATATGAGCAAAAATATCAATTAAAGCTAACTAAAATAGATAATAATGAAGTTGCTTTCATCGGAGAAAATTATGCTTTAGGTATAGGATGGAGCATGGACGGGATTGATTTGCATTATTTCAAACTAGATAATTCGACACTCTGTAAATTTAGCTTGGATAATTTATTAAACGCAAAACTAATTCACATAGAACGAAACGGATTAATTCCTAGTACAACAATTTACGAGAAAATAATTAATGAATTAATAATCTGCGAAAGAGGATTTAATAATCATTTTCAAAAATTGCTAACGGGTGAAACATTAAGTAGCTGTGGTAATGAAGAATTTGTTTCGAGTTTGGAGAAGAATATTATTGAACGTGAACTGTTGACTCATTAATACTGCTTAGAAAGAGAATCGTATTATTTCCATGAATTTGATTGCATAATATCTTAAATGCCAGCATGAAAAGGAGACTATCAAATGAGTATTACAGAAGAAGAATTTGAAGAACAAGTTTCGGAGCTATTTATTCATTATCTAGAAAAATGTACACCGGAAGAAATCCATCAATTGATGGTAGAATGGAATTTTGATAATCCTAAGAAACCGATTTATTGGATTGCGAATTCGCCAAAAACGGATAAAGGAACGGCGTTAATGTTGTTTTGGTTAATGGAGCCGGACTTTGCTTATCAGTTTGAAACAAGAGAAGAGATGGTTGAAAAAAGCAGTTGGTATGAGGAAGATTTTGATATTGTAACTGTTCTGGCGAAAAATTACTTAGATGGGTTCTATCAAAATCAATCATATGGGTACACACCACCAGCCGAGTTTCAAGATGAAGAAATGAAAAGACCGATTGCGCGTGAAATGTTTGTTGCTTTGAACGGGATGGAGATTTCTGAGTCGGCGGATTGGGCAGATGGTTTTCCTCCTGAATTGCAGGAACGGTATAATGAACTAGCTGAATCAGTGGAAGAATAAATATTGTTCTTTCATTTTTAAAGCTGAGCATATTAAATAAGCGACTACTCTTTGCGGAGTGAGTCGCTTTTTTGTTTTAAGTCTAAAGGGTTGATAAATGTATATAAAGGGAAAAGTACTTTTAAACTAGTATTTTTCGCAAAAAAATGAATTTTTTGTGAAAAACGGTGATAAAGTATGAAAAGGCTAATAGAAATGTGTATTAATACGCTAGATACCTCATGATATAATTATGAATGTTTTCATGATATTAAATAATTGCAAGAGGAATGAAATAAGTTTTTAAACAGGAGGGACTAATAATGAAAAGCGAAGAATCGAATAATAGGCAAAACAAGCTGCGATCATATAATGTAATTAAAAATATGATAGGGTTTCTTTTTCTGATTAGTTTCATTACTGTTATTGGGACTAGTAATCAACTAGATGTGCAAGCGGAAAATCTCACTCAACCAACTGCCATCAATGAAATATTTCCAGATCCAGCTCTAGCAGATGCAATGAGAAATCTATTAGGTAAAGCTAGTGTAACAGATATAGTATCACAAAATGAGTTAGACCAGCAGACAGGAATTAATGCCCCGTATAAAGGAATTAAAAATTTGGAAGGTGTACAGTATTTAAATAATATATCTAATTTGTTTGTATATTTTAACGAGATAACTGACATCAGTGTAATATCACATTTATCTAATTTAAAATATGTGTATTTGGATGAAAATCACATCAATGATTTTAGTCCTTTATCTAACTTAATGAATTTAACAGAATTGAGTTTGGGTTCAACTCAGATAAGTGATATCAGTGTATTATCGAATCTAACAAATTTAACAGAACTATCTTTATCTAATAATCAATTAAATAATCTGGACGCATTATCTGGTTTACAGAATCTAAAGCTTTTGAATTTGGAAGAGACGCAGACGAGCGATATTAGTGCATTGTCAGATTTAACGAATCTAGAGGATTTGTATTTAGGTTATAATCAGATACGTGATATCAGTACATTGTCAGATTTGAAAAACTTGACAACTTTATATTTAGCACATAATCAAATACGTGATATCAGTCCATTATCAGACTTAACTAAACTAACAAGTTTAACTTTATTTAATCAGAATATAATGAACGATCCAATTATGTATAACCCAGCGATTACGATATCTAATGATGTTAAAGGTGTATCAGGGGCGTTAATAGCTCCGGCAACAATTAGTGATAGTGGGACTTATACTAATCCGAATATTACGTGGAATCTATCAAGCTATATCAATGAAGTAAGCTATACTTTTAGGCAAACAGTAACTGTTGGAAACGCAACAAATGATTTTTATGGTACAGTAAGACAACCACTTCAAGCAATACCAGTAGCTTATACGGTGACCTTTGATGTTAATGGAACGGAAACAAAAGAATCAGTTAAAACAGGGGATTTTTTAACAGAACCAGCTGAACCGACCAAAGAAGGTTACACGTTTACAGGTTGGTACGATGCGGAAATAGGCGGAAATAAGTGGGATTTCAGCACAGATAAAATGCCAGCGGAAGATATGACTTTGTACGCCCAGTTTAGTATTAATGAGTACACGGCGGCTTTTGATGTAGATGGGAAGACAACGACAGAGCTCGTCAATTATCAATCAATACTCTCAACTCCCGCCGAACCGAAAAAAGAAGGCTACACTTTTACGGGTTGGTATGATGCGAAAACAGGTGGAAATAAATGGGATTTTGCGGCGGATACAATGCCAGCGAGCGATATGACTTTATATGCGCAATTTAAAAAAGTAGGTGGAGAATTTTCTGTAAATGAGCCAGGGAATAAGGATAAGCCATCGAAGGGGAGTAAACAAACAAATGCTGTAAATACTTTACCTAAAACTGGTGATACAAGATCATTTTGGTTTTTAGCTGGAATACTATTTGCAGGTATGGGAGCTAGAATGATGAAAAAATCTAGACAAATATAAAAGCTTGAGTCAACACGCCTTAAATTCGGGGTGCTGGCTCTTTTTATTTTCCTAAATAAACAAGAAATGCGCATTGCTTTATATGGATGAAGTTAGTATAATCATTTTAATCAACAAGGTAGAGCAGGAGGGATTGAATGAAATCACAGCAGACATTTATGGTGGAGGTTACCTTTTATTCTCAGACAAGAAAGACGGTTCCGGAAGCGGGGTATCGGCCGCATTTTGTGATGGAGTTGGATGAGGAAAAGGAATATTTAGGTGTTGAAATTTATGATATAGAAGTGGATGCGCTGGATTCGACGGGATACGCCATGTGTACTTTTTTATATGAGCAAGAGGGCGTAGATTATAGTAAGATTAGGCCAAATAAGACTTTTATGGTTATGGAGGGTGCGAATGTTGTTGGGAGAGGGAAGATAGTTAATTTTCTGATTGATTAATAATTCCCAACTCAGTTACAATGGATAGGCAAAAAAAATTATTTTCAGGAGCGATTATATGACGGAGCAAGAACAGAAAGATTATTTACTCGAAAAAGTAGTAGCTTATTGTCAGAAGTGGAATGCTTTTGAAGCGGAGATTTTTGAGCAGCATAGCAAGGAAGAAGCGGAATTGAGAAAAGAATTTCCTGGTGTGGATTTTCATTATGCGAAAAGAACGGATTGGTTTAAAAAGTTTGCTAGCTTAATAACGCCACTTTTTGATGAATATTGTACGGATAAGCATCGCGCGTATGTGGATGTGAATCAACATAGTTTTGGTTTCCCGGTGAAATTTAATGGGGTCGAGGATTCGGTTGAAGCGAACGTGGAGCTGAAAAATAAAAATCGGGCGGAGGTTTATTTTAAAACGCAAACCAATTTTGATGATGAATACTTGTTTGTGCTTTTGCGTAAAGCGGATGAGTGGAAAATTGATAGTTATAAAAATAAAAGATATCGCAGTGAAAAATGGCAAAATAAATTGCTTTAAATATAGTTATTATTTCTGAGTTATATTAATTTCGTATTCGAATAAGTATAGATGGCAGTTGAATTTGTGGAAAGTAGTGAATTTATACATGATAAAGCCATTAAACGAAAAATTAGCTTATAACCAGCATACACAATGACTAAGGAGGGGGGGATTTTGATTCCATCTTATTTGAAAAACACTGCTAAAGAGGTAAGTATCAATGATTTTCTGGATTTAGAAATTTTAACTACAAGTAGCGAGGAAACTTTTGATATTTTATACTGCGGAACGCTGGAAGAAATGGACGGCGATCAGTTAATTACTAGTGAAGAATATGAAATCCCATTGCAAATTATTGCGAAAAGTACGTTATCTGGGAAAGAAATTTTGCTTTATGATGGCGCATATTATGGCTATGATAGTATGTTTTGTGATGAGTTTGAGGAAGAGGCTATTCAAAATAGAGAATTAAAAAAATATCCTATAACTAATTTATCTAACATTCGTTTATCTATAGGAATTGGCATTGATTATGAAACGGAAAAAGAAGATTATGAATTTGATGAAAATGGTAATGTAGTTCTAATTGATGATAGGCGTATACCATGGGAACAAGTGAAAACGGACGGTTTTGATTTTATTGAAATAAAGGCAACGGATGAAAATGGAGAGTCTTTATTAATTTTGACGGAAGAACTTGCGTAAGTTTTAAAATATAAATAGGAAGTTGAAAAAATGATACTTACAAATAAACGAGCGGAAAAACAAGATTATCAAACGATTTTAGTGATTTGGGAAAAGTCGGTTATCGCCACGCATGATTTTTTAACTGCGGAAGATCGGCAGTTTTATAAAGAGCGGATTCCGGGTTTTTTAGATAAAGTGGAGTTGTTTTTGTGGTTTGCTGGTGAGGAAATCGTTGGTTTTAGTGGGACGAGTGAGCGGGAACTAGATATGCTTTTTATTGATCCGGCGTTTACTGGTCAAGGCTTTGGGAGTCAGATTCTTGCTTGGTTGATGGAAGAGAAGCAGATAAACCAAGTGGATGTGAATGAACAGAACGAAAATGCCAAGCGGTTTTATTTAAAGAATGGGTTTGTGATTTCTTCTAGGAGTGAAGTGGATGGATTTGGGAAGTCGTATCCTATTCTTCATTTGGAGCGGGCATAAGTGCTAGCAAAAAAATATAGCCAATAAAAAAAGAGCAGATGAATGCTCTTTTTTTTAATTACTCAGAAACAACTTTCATTGTATCCACTCCATTTTATGCCATTCTCTGATTCCCGTTAGCACACCCATGAATGCGCTATTTTCTTTTTCCGTCACTTGGAAACCTAAATGTTGGTAAAGCTGATAGGCGCCAGTATTGCTTTTTGCCACGTATAAAGTAATCTGCTCATTAGGAAAAGTTTCTATACAATGAGTTAGAAGCTTTTTTCCAATTCCTTGACCACGAAAATTGGGTGAAACGGTTATAAAATCAATGTATCGTTCGTTGGAAGTTGGTTTGTGAGATAGGAGGCTGAGTAAGAATATTAATTTAAGCCGCTGTGAAAATGTCAGGAATTCGCGGATGGAATGATAGAATTGGCGGTGAGAATCAGCTTTGCTCGTTAAAAATAAACAACCGCAAACTTTTTCGTCTTGTGTTGCAATAAGTAAATTTTGGCCTTTTTCTGTATAGATGTAATGGCAAAAGGCATAAATAACATCTTCTACTTCAGCTTCCGAAAATAGTGCCTTCGTGAACTTCGATTTAAACCCTGCACCAACTGAAAAAACAACTTCTTTCAGGAGGCTTTCTTTCTCAAATGAGGTAATATTTTTTATTGAAATAGTCATATTTGCACTTCCATCGTGTAAACCATTGCTTGCGGATAGGCGAGTGAAGGGTAAATATTTTCATGGATTAACCAATTTTGCGCAGGGGATTTTAGTTCTTCTAAAAACTGTTCAATTTGTGTTTCTAAGATTTTTTCATTTTCTACTATAAAATTCTTGCAAGCATATTTGCCGGCTGGGAATGTATAATCACTCGTTTCTTTGGTGCTTTTAAGGCAGACTATGCCAGTGTCTTGTTCTGTGAAAAGGTAAAATGGTTCTTCTAAATTAGGTAGATGTTGCTTTACGGCTCTGGAATAGTCAATAGAGTTATGATAGATTATTTGGTCGGGAATTTTTTGGAAGTAACGAGTTTCTCTAATAACAAACGCCATTTCATGGAAAGTGATATCTTTTTGCGCATGGATGATTTGTTGAATTGTTTTCTGGGTTTCTAATAAGTCGGCCATCTTTTTTTGCAGATTTCTTTCGGCTTGTTCTAACATAGGAGTTACTTTTTCACCAAGCAAGCTTTCTTTGATTTCTTGTATGGAAAAGCCGATTTTTCTAAATAGGATAATTTGATATAAACGGTAAATGTCCGTTTCTTCAAAATAATAATAGCCATTTTCTGGATTTCTTTTAGGAACGAGAATACCTTCATCGATATAGTGACGTATTTTGTATTTAGATATTTGAAAAAGTTGAGCGATTTCACCAGTGGAAAGGGTTCGCATATAATACCTCCTTATGATTTAGTTTTAGTATAAACCATGTTGTAACCACACAGTCAACGAGAAATAAAAAAACGCTGAAAACAAGATGTAAATATGTTTTCAGCGTAAAATTTAAAATAAACTTATTGATAATATAAATCGTATAAAAAACCATACACATAGTACAAAAAATACTAGATTTATTACTTTTACTTCTTTGGAGTGTATTTTTGTATATCCGAAAAGCTTGATAAGATTGAATAAAATAATCCATACTGCAATGATAACGATTAAAATATTGAGTAAAGAATTACCAAAAAAATTTTCTAAGCTATATAAAATAGTCATTTAGTCACCTCTAACTGTTATTTACATAATCTAACCTTCTTTAACCAAAAGAAGGTTAGTATAGATAAGACCGAAGATATTTCTAGTACATGTAAAATTCTTATTTGCTTGCAATTTCTTTTAATTATTTTATAGTCCAAAAAGATTATAACATTTTTCATTTTTGTTTAAAAGTTATAAAAATGATGAAAGTAACTAAGCAATGAGTTTTAAAAAACGACTTTTGATAATGAGAATCATTATCAAAAGTCGTTTTTTGTGATATAATAAACAAAGATTTATTAACGGAGGTTAGCAATCAAATGGGAAAAGTAATGAACAACACGGCTCATACAGCCAAAAAATCAAAGAAAGTACTAAAGGATTCCGAATTAGTGAATCTTTATGTAACTCGGGGGAAATACAATGATTGACAAGCGCTTGTTTCAACTGGTTGAAAAGAAATCTTTAATATTATTAATTCTGTTTCGGGTACTTAGTCTAGGGCTCATGATTGGTCTGTGGCTTGTTTTTGCTCAACAATTAACTAGTTATTTAAACGGCGAAAGCATCAATTGGCTGCTGTTAATTGGGGTAGTTTTAGTGGTTTTGACAGGTAAAGCGGTATTCACCAAACTAGCGGAGAAACAAATTTACCATGCTTCGGCGGAACTGCGATTATCGATGCGACGCGCGGTAATGGAAAAAGCTTTTCGACTAGGCAATAATGAAGGGCAACTACCAGCATCTACATTAACGCAACTCGCTGTAGATGGAATTGAACAATTAGAAATTTATTATTCACGTTTTTTACCGCAATTATTTTATTGTTTCATCGCGTCTTTGATGATTTTTGGCAGTTTAGTTGGTTTTGCCTGGCAGCCGGCGATTGTGTTGTTGATTTGTATGCCGATGATTCCGATTGTGATTATGATGGTGATGAAAATTGCCAAGCGGATTTTGAGTGGTTATTGGTCGGATTATACGAATTTAGGAAGCAAATTTCATGAGAATTTAAGTGGTTTAAGTATTTTAAAAGCGTATGATCAAGATAAATATAAACAAGAAGAAATTGTTTCTGATGCGGAACGTTTTCGGAAAGCAACGATGAGTTTGCTGTCAATGCAGTTAAATTCGATTACGATTATGGATATTATTTCGTATAGTGGGGCGGCGCTTGGGATTGGAATGTCTTTAATTATGTTTACTAATGGAACTATTAGTATGACTGGAATGCTAATGTTCTTGCTACTAAGCGCGGAGTTTTTTATTCCGATGCGTCAACTGGGCTCTTTATTCCATGTCGCGATGAATGGAATCAGTGCTTGTAGTAAATTGTTCGCTTATTTGGAGCTGAAAGAGCAAGTTTATGGCGAAACGGAACTAGAAAAACCGCTAGAAAAAATGGAAGTTCGGGATCTAAGCTTTACATATGAAAAAGGGAAAAGTGCGGCGCTTCATGAGGTGTCTGCTAGTTTTACTAAAGGGAGCTTTTCGGCGCTTGTTGGTAAGTCGGGTTCTGGGAAAAGTACTTTTGTGCGTGTGTTACTCAATCAATTACCGGGTTATCAAGGGGAAATCAAATGGAACAATGTGCCGCTATCTGATTTAAGGGCAGAGGCGATTCGTAAGCAAGGTGTGTTAGTGGATAATCACGGCTATCTTTATGCGAATAGTATTCAGGAAAATTTATTAATTGGTAACCCTGAAGCTAGTGAAGCCGATTTATGGAACGTTTTGGAGCAAGTCAGCTTGGCGGATTTTGTCCGTAATTTACCCGGACAATTAAATGAGCTTTTAGAAGAAAATGGGCGTAATTTATCTGGTGGGCAAAGACAGCGTTTGTTGCTTGCGAGAGCGTTACTTCGGGAATCTGAGTTGTATGTTTTTGATGAAATTACTTCTGGCGTAGATTTGGAAAGTGAAAAAATAATTCTTGCGGTTTTACAAAAATTAGCGCAGGAAAAAATCGTGCTCTTTATTTCGCATCGCTTATATAATGTGTTAGCAGCGGATCAGGTGTTAGTTTTTGAAGCTGGAAAATTGGTTGAGGTTGCGAGTCCGGAACATTTACAGCGAGAATCCAATTACTTTAAAAACTATTTTTCAGAAGAAGAAGCGTTGTTGAAAGGGGGAGCTTAATATGTCAGAATGGACAATTATTCGCTGGTTATTGAAATTTGTGAAACCGTTGAGAGGCAAGATGCTACTCGCGATTTTGCTTGGGATTATTAGTAATTTATCAGTTATTTTAATTTCTTTAATTGGGGCATATGGTGTTATAGCGGTTATTTTAGAGCAGCCGCTAAATCCTTATAAATGGCTTTTTGTAATGGTTGGGTGCGGTGTTGTACGAGGGCTGGCGCGCTACGCTGAACAGTATCTAAATCATGATATTGCCTTTCGTTTACTGGCGATTATTCGGGAACGCATTTTTGCGACTTTACGAAAATTGGGACCTGCTCGTTTATCTGGGAAGAAAAGTGGCGATTTAATTACGGCGATTACAACAGATGTTGAGGCATTGGAAGTGTTTTTCGCGCACACGATTTCACCGGTTTTTATTGCAGTGGGCACGACGATTGCGACGGTTGGCTTTTTAGCGACGTATGATCTGGGCTTGGCATTAATCTTGTTATTAGGTCAGCTTTTAGTGGGCGTGGTTTTGCCGCTGATTAGTTATAGTCGCAATAAAAAAATCGGAACGGCTTACCAGAAAGAATTTGTTGGACTCAATCAAGCGGTAATGGAAAATATTGCCAGTTTGCAAGATATTTTCCAGTTTAAATTGGGTGAAGCACGTTTGGCGAAATTAACTGATCGCGGGGAAAAATTAAACAAACAGTATCAAAAACGGTTACGCCAAGGAAGTGAGCTGCAAATTTTGGGAGAATGGGCGCTAATCGGAACAGCGGCGCTCATTTTAGTGTTAGGGAGTTTTTGGCAATTACCGCTTGAAACAGTATTGATTGCGACCGTGCTTAGCCTGAGTTCGTTTGGTTCTGTGTTGGCATTAAATGCGTTAGGAACGGCTTTGTTAACTACTTTTGCGAGTGGGAAACGACTTTATGCTTTGACCGAAGAAAAACCGGTTGTTACGTTTGATGGTCAACGAGAATTATCTGATTTTGAAAGTGCCGAGCTGGATAAAGTTCATTTTAGCCATGACGGAAAACAGCCAATTTTGAATGGACTTTCGCTTGAGTTGCCAAAAGGTAAATGGCTAGGCATTGGCGGGGAAAGTGGCAGCGGGAAAAGTACTTTGGTGAAACTGCTGATGCGATACTGGGATCCGGATGGTGAAGTGACTTTAAATCATCAGGCGCTTCCTGAGATTACGGAGGCGTCGCTTCATAAGACGGAAGGCGTAATGGAGCAATCGACCTTTTTATTCGAAGACACGCTTGGTAATAATATTCGTTTAGGGAAAAAAGCGGCAAGTTTGGAAGAAGTGAAAGAAGCAGCACGAAAAGCGGCAATCGACCAATGGATTGAAACGTTGCCAGAAGGATATGATACGATTATTGGCGGTCAAGCGCGGAATTTATCGGACGGAGAACGCCAGCGAATTGGACTCGCAAGACTATTTCTTCATGATGCGCCACTATTCTTACTAGATGAACCAACCAGCAATTTGGATTATATTAATGAACAAGCGATTCTCCACACACTACGTTCAGAGATTCAGGACAAAACCGTACTTGTAATATCTCACCGAAGAACGACACTAGATTTAGCAGAAGAGCAGTGGTTTTTGGAAAATGGTGTATTGAAACGCGCAGTAGAATAGTAAAAACCAGCTTGTAGATTTTACAAGCTGGTTTTATTTATAAAGCTACTTTCTCGGAGCTTTCGAAAAATTCAACCGTGTCTATTTCGGCTGCAAAAAAATCTTTCGTATACGGTTGTTCATGATGGAAATAAAAGGCTTCCTGATTTTGCCAAATTTCCCACAAAGCGAATCTGCCGAGTGCTTTTTCTAACGGAACAATTTCGAAAAGAACACAACCGGCTTCTTTCACTGTTTTAGCGCGTAATGCTTCCAAATGTTCTACCAACTGTTCATAAGAAACTTTTCCGGTAGTTTGAATAATTGCTGTACAATATAAATAATTAGCGTTTTCTTTTAAATACATTTCTTCTCCTCCTTTGAATATGTTAAGCTTAAAGTATGGAGTACACCCGATAGCAAGGAGGAATGAGATGTATATTAAAGATTTTGCCACTAAAACGGGGCTTTCGATTGATACGCTTCGATATTATGAGGAAGAAAAATTACTAATCCCTGCTAGAAATGAAAAAAATTATCGTGTTTATACGGAAGAAGATTATTGTTGGGTACAGCTATTGCTTAAAATAAAGCAAACCGGCATGTCGATAACGAACATTAAAAATTTTGCTGGGTTACAAAAGCAAGGTGATGACTCACTTCCAGAACGAATGGCCATTTTGACGGATCATATGGAAAATTTGTATGAACAACAGAAAAATTTAGCGGAAACGATTTCTTTTGTTGGTAAAAAAGTGGCTGGATATCAGGATAAACTTGAAAAATAAAACAGCAAGAAAGGTGAACATCAATGATTAATAATGAAATAAGAGAAATAATAGGGCTACATCAAATCCTTAAAAATGACCAAAAATTGACTGTGGAAAATGCAACAGTCATCATCCGAGATAATGTACTGATAAAATTGATTTTAGATCAAGTTGATTTTTATAAAGAAATTGATTTTGCTATCGAACTTACTGACAACAATGAACTGGTTGGACGAAAAAATGCAAAACCGAAAGCATTGACACTTAAAGCCATATTAAAAGCGAAAACGAAAGAATTAAGGCTAAAAATAAATAAAGTCAGTCACCGAATCGAGCTTAAACTAGGTGTTCGCCATTTTGAAAACCTCTATTTTGAGCAAGGTATAGTTTTCACTAAAGAAAATGTCCAAGAAAAAATTACTGCAGTTTTTGGAAGTGCTTGGTTGAGTACATTAGCCAAAGCAAAACTCGCAGTGAAAACGAGACAAACGATTCAGCAAGGTGCCATTTTTTCTTATCCGATAGGGAATGAGTATGGTTTTGCGCTTGTGATTGGTTGTTTTCAGACGTTTCGGAAACAAAAAATAATGCCTCAAGATAGCTCGCATTACCTCAATTTAATGATGGGAGTCCCGCTTGTGATTCGTACTTTTAATTATACAAGCGAACAAAATACAGTAGACGTACAACTTTTGAAAAAGCAAGCGCTCTTAAATCCGGAATTTATCATGGATGACTTAGTATTGCGTGGGGATTTTCCGATTATTGGGAAAGCAGTTCTGGAGGAAGCTGATATTCTTTTTCCAATGAACTTTTCTTTTAATGGAGTATCTACAACTTATGCGGGTTATCAAGCTACAGGTGCATCCGATAGAGAGATTATTAAAAGCCACAAAAAGGAAATTACTGTTAGATTTGATTGGGGATTTGGAAGTAAAACGATGCCAGCAAAGCAATTTTTGAAGAGAAGCAGTGGGAAAGAGGTATTTTTCCCTTATTCTGGATTAGGAATGACGCCCGTTGCTGGATACTCGAATAAGCTAGTTTCCCCTAAATCGATATTTTCCGAAGTGGAATTAAAGCAAATATATGCAGTTTTAGATATAAATGGGGAAATGTCGTTTGATGACTTTAATGAAAAATATAACGGGATTACCGCTCAACATATTTTGTCGATTTGAAGGGAAATAATGAAAACAGCCAGAAGTTAGAAAAAGCTAACTTCTGGCTGTTTTCATTATTTTTTAAGGTAAGATAACTGTATCGCCATCTTCATTGGGATTACTATTCAAAAACTTTCCCAATTTGCTCAAATAGAAAATCTTGTCCAAACCCCAAAACGAAAATCAAGAAGAAAATAACAATACCAAATAAAAACGCACCGTGTACAAGGTCAAGAGGATAGCGATGGTCATGTTCGATGATATCTTCGCTTAATGAGGCTAATTTGGCATCAAATTGATTAATTAACTCAACGAAACTACTTCGGCCGATAAAGGCGCAGTCGAGTTTCTCCATTTTGCTTTCTGTCTGAAAGAATAGTTCCATCGTTTCTGGAATCTGAAATCTTATGCCCCTACGAATAGGTTGAAAATTATAGCTTATTCTTTTTACATTGGCAAGATAGATTGTTTTTGTTTGGGTGCGTGTGTGAAGAATAAAAGCTGTCTTTGTGACTTGGACCCATTCTTTTGGAGGGAGTAGGAGTTTAATAAGTAAACGTCCTATAAAAAATATCGTAATAAGACCAAAATAAAAGGATTCTGGTTTTTCGATTGCTAATAGAGTTAATAAGCCAAACATGAAAATAAAAGATAAAGAGGTTAAAGTGGTGCCGATTGTTTTAAGTTTGTCTTTGTAATATATCATGATGAACACCTGCTTGGTTGAATTTATGTTGAATTTAATGATATCATTATAAAATACAATCATCAAGTTCATTAGTGAACTTTCAACTACCTAATAATCAAGGAGGAACCTCATGAAAATTACACTACAAAAACCTACTACAGCTGATTTTCCCTTCATCGAATGGTTATGGGGAGATTTGGCAACGACGGAAGTACTTGGTGGACCATTTTCTTTTCCGGAAGAAACGCGAATGGACTGGCTAAAGTCAAAATCACAGGCAAGCAATGCTTATTTTATTATTAAAAAAGATGCGGAATCAGTTGGAGAAGTGAGCTTTCGTGATTTTGAAAACGGAACTGCTCATTTAAATATTAAGGTGGCTGCATGTTTTCGAGGTCAACAGATTGCTCAAAAAGCTTTACGATTATTCTTGGAGTTTTTTCAAACTGATTGTGGCGGAACGATCATGTTAGATGAGGTAAGACGGAAAAATGAAGCGGGAATTGCGTTTCTTGTAAAAGCTGGTTTCGAAATAATAGAAGAAAAAGAATTGACGGTGGTGCTCAAGTGGGGTGCTTCGGCGCGGAAATTTGTAAGAGAACCAACCGCAAATGAATTATAAAAAATTAGCAGGTAAGTTAGGTTGAAAAATCTAACTTACCTTTTTTAGTAGTTAAAAAAGCTGGTTTTTTGAGTAGATTCATTTTTTAGACACAATTTAATGAAGGATAAATGAGTAGGATAAGTCAATTGAAAGCAATAGTGGTAAGCGCGCGAGGGAAATAACTTGGAACTAAAAGGAAGAAAATCATTTTTTTAAAACCGGAAAAATCGCCTCCTTGTTCCGTTGATTTGAGTGTATAGGCGGAGTATTATGTTGGTTGACAATCAAGGAGGATACTATGAAAAAAACAATCAAAATTGCAACTAGTTTACTTTTAAGTTTTGCCTGTGTATTTAGTATGGGGGATTTTACTAAACCGCATACAGTCAAAGCCGAAACGGTCTATTCGCTGACAAATCCAACGCCAATGAATGAAATTTTTCCTGATCCAAATCTTGCAAAAGTAGTGGCAGATTGGTTGAAGTTACCATCTGCAACTAGCGCGGTTACGCAAAGCCAATTGAATACAGTTAAATCTTTGCACTTCAGCTCAAAAGGTGTTCAAAGTCTTGAAGGGGTAGAGTATTTAACAAATCTCACACAAGTATTTGGCTATGGCAACCAAGTAAGTGATTTAGCGCCATTAAGTAGTTTAACGAAATTAGAAGTCATTCAGATGCCTAAAAATCAAATAAGTGATTTAACACCACTTGCGAATTTAACCACATTAATGTCGCTTGATTTTGAATTTAATAATTTGCAAACAATCGAACCGATAAAAAATTTAACGAATATGGTAGATCTTAATGTCAGCGCCAATCCAATTTCGGATATTAGCGCTGTTAAAAATATGACGCAGCTGGAATTTTTGACTATAAGGGATTGTGAGATAAGTGATTTGTCACCGGTTGAAAATCTGTCTAATATGCTGATGTTTTGGGCGGGGGGAAATAATATTAGTGATATTACGCCACTTAAAAATATGTCGAATTTGCTTGGTTTAAGTTTGTTTGGGAATCAAATCAAGGATGTGAGTGTGGTTAAACATCTTACAAGTCTTGAAGATTTCGATGTCAAAGCGAATCAGGTGAGCGATGTTAGTAGTTTGGCGACAATAACTACTTTAGAGACAGTAACACTCAGTTTCAACCAAATAATTGATATTTCCCCACTGAAAAATTTGACCAATTTAACTAGGTTGGAGCTGGAGAATCAAACACGTGTTTTAGATGCTATCGAGGTAGATGATCCACTGATTTTACCTGCACCAGTAATAGATGAAAATGGTAGTAGAGTAGAGCCGACAAAAGTGAATCATGCGGGTGTTTATGCGGATGAGGAGATTACATGGGAAGGGTTGCAAAGTAATTATATTCTAAATTACGAATACGATTTGCCGGTAACAATTGGTTCGTTAACAACGACATATTCTGGTAAAATTACGCAGTCTTTGCTAGAGAAGCCGATTGATCCGGTTAATCCGGTGGACCCGGTAGACCCGGTGGACCCGGTAGACCCGGTAGACCCGGTAGACCCGGTAGACCCGGTGGATCCAGTAGACCCAGTAGACCCAGTGGACCCAGTAAATCCTACGAAACCAGTCGAGCCAAACGTTCCTGAAACTCCTGAAAATCAAACAACCCCGGTAAATCAGGCTATTTCTGTTAAGGAAGAAGTTGCAATACAACCAGTTAAAGGTACTGTGAAGTTGCCGAAAACAGGGGAAAGCGGGATGACATCTAGCTTATTTGGTGGTTTAATGCTAACTGCTACTAGTGTGATTTTATTAAGAAAACGAAAATAATAAAAAGGAATTTGGCTAATGACCAAATTCCTTTTTTGCTTAGACTATTTTTGTTCCTTAATGAAAAGTAAGTTTCCATGAACCGTTTTCAAAAATCCATATATTACTTCGCATTGTATAGCTATTTTCGCTTAGATTTTTGAGTTTATAATAAGAGAGAACTTTTGTTTCGTCTAAAATTTTTATGTCATATTCCATGATTGCTAAACTGCTATCACCAAGTGTTGTTAGCGATTTGTAATAAGCATAGTCTTTAACAACACCGCTTTGCGTGATTTCAATGTAAGATTCGCTTAAAATATCGATAATTTCGGACATGGAGTGACGGTTTTCGAGCGATAAATGAATTTGATCGAGTTTTTGGAAATTTTCTTTCGTTAATTCCATCGTAAGTCCTCCACCTTAAAGGGAATAAAAAAGGTTCACTTCTTTTTGTAAGTGAACCTTTTGGTTTTATTTTAAGCCATCGCGATTTTCGATGATTTCATTGACGATACCGTAATCTTTCGCTTCATTAACAGAAAGCCAGAAGTTGCGGTCGGTATCTTTGGAAATTTTTTCGTAAGATTGACCAGTTGCTTCTGCGATGAGGCGGTTAATTCTTTCGCGCATCCGGATAATTTCTTTTGCTTCGATTTCGATTTCGGTACTTTGACCTTGTACACCGCCAGCTGGTTGGTGAATCATGTAGCGCGTATTTGGAAGGCTAAAGCGATTTTCTTTTTCAGCGGCTAAGTAAATCGTAATACCGGCGCTTGCAACCCAGCCAGTACCAACGACTTTAACAGTTGGTTTAATAAATTTAATCATATCATGAATCGTATCGCCAGCTTCAACGTGTCCGCCTTGGCTATTAATAAAAATGGTAATTGGATCGTTACTGATAGATTCTAATAGCAAAAGTTGCTTAGAAACGTCTTCGGCTAGCTCTTGATTGATTTCCCCGTAAATTAAAACCGTCCGTGTATCAATCAATTTTTGGGTAAGGATGTTTGTGATGTTTTCATTATTTTTATTCTCTGCCATGAAAAAATTCCTCCTTAAAAAGCCTTAGTTTATTTGTAATACAGGTATCTTATCACAATGGTCGAAAATGGTCAAACATTTTGAATGTAAAAAAGAAAACGCTTTAGGTCGGCGTTTTCTTCTTATTTTTATACAAATGCTAATTGCCAAGTGATTCCATATTTATCCGTAACCCAAGCTACTTTTCGAAGTGCTTCTACTGCTTCTGGCCCCATCATAACCGTACCTTCTTTTGCTAGTTTTTCAAAAAGAGTGTCAAATTCATCTTCCGTATCTGCAAAATAGAGAGTTGTTGTGGCCCAGCTAAAGTCGGGTGAAGCGTTATTTGTCATGTCCATAATCATAAATGAGGCACCTTTTATTTCAAAAGTAGCATTGAGAACCTTGCCAATGTCGCCGCCTTGTTCTGGTTTTGTGAAGTACGTTAGCCCGATTTTTTTCGCATCTGGAAAAGTATCTAAATAAAAATTAAACGCTTCCTCGCCGTTTCCGTTAAACGTGAAAAATGTGGAGATTCGTTTCGCTTGATTAAACATTTCATTTACCTCCTTTGGAATTATTTTAACTATACCCGAAAAATGTTTTAATTATGTGTTAAAATGAAGAAAAATGAGCGGAGGTTTGCTGATGAAATATCCGATAATGCTTAATATTACAGGGAAAAAGGTGGTCATAATTGGTGGCGGAAAAGTGGCGCTTCGAAAAATAACCGGATTGCTAGATGCAGGTGCGGATATTTTGGTTGTCGGGTTAAATGTTTTGCCAGAGATCAAGTCGCTTAATGTACAGGTCGTGGAAGAAGCATATCGAGCGGCGCATCTTGAATCGGCGTTTATGATATTTATTTGCACAGATAATCCAGAAGTTAATCAACTAGTTTTGCATGACCGAGCAGCGGGACAGCTCGTGAACGATACGACCGACCAAGCAAATTCCGATTTTTTCAATATGGCAACAGTGACGAAAAATGAGCTGACGATTGGGATTTCAACGGGTGGAGGCAACCCAGGCTACGCAAAGCAAGTGAAGCAAGAAGTGAGCCAGTTAGTGGCCAATTTAGAAACAGAAGAAATTGCTAATCGTAATAAAAAAGATAAAACCTGCTAATTTTAGTAGGTTTTTTATTCTATTATATTGCTCTCTTTTAGGTTGCAAAATTTTACTATAGATTTTGGAATGTAAACGCTCTATCATTGAAGTATAATGAAAAACTATTAAGAGGGTGTTGAGCCAAATGTCCATTTTAGAAAAGATTAAAGATGCTGGCGTTGTTGGTTGTGGTGGAGCGGGCTTTCCGACCCATGCCAAATTTAGCGGCGAAGTGGAATATTTAATTATTAACGCAGCGGAATGTGAACCGCTACTAAAAACCGATCATTTTGTTATGAGAAACCATGCAGTAGAAACAATTAAAGCAATTGAAATGGTTAAAAGCCAAGTAGGTGCAGAATTTGCCGTTATCGCAACAAAACGGTATTACACAGCGGAAATTGCGGCATTACGTGCGGCAATTACGGAACTAGATGCAAGCGTGACAATTCATGAGATGGATAATGTCTATCCGACAGGTGACGAGCAAGTTATGGTATTTGAAGTAACTGGACGCGTTGTACCACCAAGCGGAATTCCTCTAATGGTTGGCTGTATCGTATCAAATGTTTCAACAATGTGGAACGTCTTTCACGCGATTCAAGATGATGCGCCAGTTATTCGTAAGCAATTAACAGTAACTGGGGCAGTTGGAGAGCCAAAACTATTAGATGTGCCAGTTGGAACGCCATTTGAAGTATGTTTAGCAGCTGCTGGCGGAACTAATTTAGCGGAGTATTTATTTTTAGACGGTGGACCAATGATGGGGAAACTAAACGACCAATCTACCATTGCGGAAAAAGTAGTAACGAAAACAACGTCTGGTTTGATTGTAGCAGAGGACACGGGCTACTTGCATAAACTGCACTATCAAACAGTCGAACAAATTTTTAACGAAACGAAATCAGCGTGTATTCAGTGTTCGCTTTGTTCGGATTTATGCCCAAGACAACAATTAGGTCACGATATTCATCCGCATAAAGTGATGCGTCATTTTGCGGTTGCGGAAGATATTTCGGATATTAAACCGGACCCGATTTGGGAAGAAGCGATGATCTGTTGTGAATGTGGGATTTGTGAAGTAATCGCTTGTCCGATGGGGCTTTCCCCGCGCCAAGTAAACATTCACGTGAAAAAAGAACTTTTAAAACAAGGTGTGCGCTACCAAACAGATAAGAAAGAATTTACACCAGATCCGATGCGCGAATATAAATCGATTGCACCAAAAAATATTTTAATCAAAATGGGCTTGCAGCAATATGCCGACGTTCATTTAGAAAAAATGCATTATTTAGATGTGGATGAAGTGTTTATCCCAACGAAAATGCATATTGGAGCACCGTCCATTCCGGTTGTCAGTGAAGGCGATATCGTGAAAAAAGGGGACTTGATAGCGAAGATTCCTGATACGGCACTTGGGGCAAACATCCATGCGAGCATTGATGGTCAAATTATCCGGATAACCGAAGAACAAGTTCATATTAAGAAGGTGATGTCATGAAAATGGATACGTTAGGGTTTCTCGAATTAAATAGTATTTCGAAAGGCATCGAATCGGTCGATACAATGCTAAAAGCGGCCAATTCTGAATTGATTTATGCCAAAGCAAGCTGTCCAGGAAAGTATTATATTTTAATTGCTGGAACAGTGGATTCAGTGGCACAATCGATTGAAGCTGGTACGAAAATTGGTGCGGCGAATATCGTTGGGAATCTAGTCATTCCACGTGTATCAGACCAAGTAATCAAAGCGATAAATAAAACAGAAGTACCGGACGAAATGAATGCGGTTGGCGTTATGGAATATTATTCTTGTTCTGGTTCAATTATTGCGGCCGATGCTGCGGTAAAAGCGGCCGATGTGCAGTTACTGGATATTCGTTTGGCAACTGGGATTGCTGGTAAATCATTCGTTGTTTTAACTGGTGATACGGCTGCATGTGAGGCGGCAGTAGAAGCTGGACTTGCGGCGGCTAAAGAAGAAGCACTGTTAATTAATAAAGTGGTTATTCCAAGACCGCGAAAAGAAGTTTTTGAGAGTTTAATCTATTAAAAAGATAACAATATATTGTCATGGAGTTTTTGGGGAAGGCACGCACTGACTGGAGTTGCGTGCCTTTTGGACAATCTGACAATAAAGTGGCGCTTAAATATGATAGGATTATTTTGAGATAGTTTGTCTAATGAGGAGTGAATAAAATGGGTTTTGATGATAATAAAGAACGTGTAATACAAGAATATGTACCAGGTAAACAGGTGACGCTTGCGCATTTAATCGCCAATCCGAACCGTGATATTTATACAAAATTAGGATTAGAAGACGGCGCAACTGCGATTGGGATTTTAACCATCACACCAAGTGAAGCTTCTATTATTGCAAGTGATATCGCGACAAAATCAGGCGACGTACAAATCGGATTTATTGATCGTTTCAGTGGTTCCGTGGTACTAACTGGCGATGTTTCTTCCGTTGAAGCTGCTTTACAACAAGTAGTATTTTCACTAAACGAAATTTTGGACTTCTCAATTCCAAAAATTACTAGGAGCTGAGTCGTTTGAAGAAAATGATGGTAATGGGCTCGGTCGGTTGTGGTAAAACGACACTGTGCCAAAAATTGCATGGTTACGATATTTTATATAAGAAAACACAAGCTGTGGAGTACTTTCAAGAGATGATTGATACTCCTGGTGAATTTGTACAACATAGACAACTTTACAGTGCGCTCACAGTGACGGCAGCAGATGCCTCCGTGATTGCGATTTTGCAAAGTGTTTCGGAGAAGAAGCAGACGTTTTCACCAATGTTTGCCAGTATTTTTGCTAAACCGGTTATTGGGATTGTCACAAAAGTGGATTTAGCGGAATCGGACAAGGACATTGAGCGAGCGGAGCGGGAATTACGCATGGCTGGCGCGAAGCATATTTTTTATATTTCTTCGGTGGATGAAACGGGAATTGAAGAACTTCGGGCATATTTGGAAGATTAAATTTAATTAAGTGGAGGTTTTTTTATGCCTCAAGTGAGGGATTTATCTGTAATTGATGTGCCAGGTGGTTGTATTTTGACGAGCTGTGATATTAGTGCTGGATTCGGCGAGAAAGCGCATGATGGCTTGATGGTCGCCCCGGAAGTGACAGCTCGTTTGACTTTGAGGGTTGCTCTAATGGAAATGATTGCTTCTGGTGCGGAAATTGTATCGGTTAGTGATGTTGTCGGAGCTGAAATGGAACCCACTGGCAGACGTGTCATCGCTGGACTAAAGGACGAACTTGCCAAGGCGAATTTAAGTCATATCGAATTAAATGGCAGTACAGAAGAAAATATGAAAGTAACTCAAACCAGCGTAGGAGTTCTTGTAACTGGTTTTGCGACTAAAGCTGCACTAAAGCTCGTGAATGTGCATGAAGCTGCGGTCTTATTTGCGTTTGGCGAACCGATTGTCGGGGCGGAAGTCTTGCAAAAAATGACGGAAATGCCAGACTATCGTTTAGTGAAAAAGTTGGTAGCACATAGCGCTGTGCTTGAAGTAGTACCGGTTGGTTCTAAAGGAATGGCATACGAGGCGAATCTTTTAGCGCGACTAAATGATGGCGTTTTTACTGCGAGTGATACTATTGGTGAAGAAATCATGAATAAAACTGCGGGACCGGCATCTGTTATTTTAGCTGCGGTTAAAACGGATGATGTAGCCGTATTTGAGCGGGAGTTCTTAGGGGCAAAACGGATAGGGGAGTTACGTGGAAGTGAGGAATGGACATGAGTGAAATGATGCTTGTAACTGGCGGGGCGAGGAGCGGTAAGAGTAGCTTTGCTGAAAAAGAGGCGGCCAAATTTAATCGTGTTTTATATGTGGCAACGGGCATTGCGTATGAGAATGATACGGAGTTTCAAGCCAGAATCCAAAAACATCAAGCAACTCGTCCAGCAAATTGGGATACATTCGAGAGTTTTCAAGGAATTGCCGCTTATTTGGATCAACATTCGAACCAATATGAGGTGATTATGCTTGATTGCGTGACGATGTTAGTCACTAATTTATTTTTCACTTTGCTTGGTGAGCGTGAATTGACGAATGAGATTGCCGATGAAGTCGAGGCGGAGATCCAGTCGGAGGTAGGCGCGATTTTAACAGCTGGTAAGAATTCTTCCGCTAAACTTATTTTTGTGACGAATGAAATTGGACTTGGTGTCGTGCCTGAAAATAAGCTTACGCGTGTTTTTAGGGATATTATTGGTCGAGTCAATCAGCAAATCGCGACTCAAGTAGAAGAAGTTTATTTTGTCGTAAGTGGCATTCCGAAAAGGTGGAAGTAATATGAAAACATTGATTTTATTAATTCAATTCTTTACGCGAATTCCGCTACCTATTCAAATAAATATGGATGAAATTAACTTGAAAAAAGGGAGTGCTTTGCTGCCGCTTGTCGGAGTGATTATTGGCGCTTGGAATTGGCTTATTTTTACTTTGGTGGCGCTTGTTATGCCATTGCCGGTTGCGATTATTGTGGGGCTTTTTGCGGAGATTATCATTACAGGCGGATTCCATGTGGATGCACTGGCGGATACGGCGGATGGGCTTTTTTCTTCGCGTAAAAGGGAGCGGATGCTAGAAATTATGAAAGATAGTCGCGTTGGTGCGAACGGTGTGATTGCGATTTGCTTTTATTTTCTTTTTTACGGCGCTTTATTCCTGTCTGTCCCTGATGTACAGCAAATTGGCTGGCTATTTTTCGTATTACCGATTGTGGCAAAAGGTGTAACGATGTTGCTTTTTGCAAAAATGACGTATGCGGGATCAAAAGAGGGGCTGGGTTCGATTTTTCTAGGAGTTCCTTGGTGGCCGATTGTGATTGCGCAAGTGATTGTGTTAGTAGCGCTAGGGCTATTTTTCTCTTATATTGGCGTCATTGCTTATGCTGGCGTGGTTTTTTTTACGGTGATTTACCGCGCGTTTGTTTATAAGCGGATTGGTGGTATGAACGGAGATACGCTTGGTGCGGGTGGGCAAATGGGGCAACTTGTCGGTTTATTTTGTTTAGTGCTGCTTTGGGGGTTGATGTAAATGCAACTTATTTTTGTGCGACACGGCGAAACGGACTGGAATGTGGCGAAAAAGTATTGTGGACAGCTGGATGTTGCTTTAAATGAACATGGTGTTCGGCAAATGGAGCAGCTCCGCGAAAAGCTTGGCAAGTACTCGGTCGATTTAGTTGTGACGAGTGATCTTACACGAGTGAAGCAGTCAGCGAATATTTTAAGTAATGCAAAGACGCTTCGATTTTCGACATTGAATGAAATGGATTTCGGTGATTTTGAAGGTTATACGTATCAGGAAATTAGCGCGAAGTTTCCAGAAGCTTGGGATGAATACTGTAATAATTGGCAAACCGCCTTATTTCCAAATGGGGAAAGTTTTCCGATTTTTTATGAGCGAGTGGTTACGATATTGGAAGCAGAAATGGAAAAATGGCAGCAGCATGATACGGTATTGCTCGTCGGTCATCTGGGTGTTTTACGGGTCATTGCGCTTTTTTTGCAAAAACAAACAATAGCACAATATTGGGATATCGATTTTAAGCAAGGGTGTTATTCGCTCTGGGACAATCAGTCTCAACGTTTTCTTATTTCTAATCAATAGTAGATTTTTGTTGTTTCAGCTGAAAGTGCCTTTTTTGTAAGCGCTTTGTGGTAAGATGTAAGTAGTTAAATAGGTCTTATGTTGGTGGAATGTATTTGCATTTCTGAAAGAGGAATTCGGTGCGATGCCGAAACTGCCCCCGCAACTGTAAGGTGGACAAGAATTGAGGTAGCCACTGTGCGCATTTGGCGTATGGGAAGGTTCAATTGTTGGATGAAGCCAAGTCAGGATACTCGCCAAATAAGCCGGAAGCAACTCTTTTTCGGGGTCCTAAAAAGCGTATGCGGGTAGTGTAGCTTTTTTGCTATGCATAAACTCTCATTCGATAATGGATGAAAGTTTTTTTGTTTTTCAGGCAACAAAAAAGTCATATTCGAAATTACTAGAACATGACTTTTGGAAAATACTTATTTTAACGTTTCTCGGTAGCCTTTAGGAGTTACATCAAATTCTTTGCGGAAGACTTTGCAGAAATAGCTCGTTTGTGTGAAACCTAGATTACGAGCAATATTATCAATCGACCAGCGCGGATTTTTCAGCATCTCTTTCGCAAGGGACATTTTCTTTTGATTCACGTAGTTGATAAAGTTGACATTCATTTCTTTTTTGAAAAGTTTGCTGAAATAGTAGGAACTAAGGTATACGTGACTTGCTACTTCATCAAGTGTGATCGGACGGTTAAGGTTTTTCTCGATATACTTGAGGGCTTTCCGGATTTCTTTGTTATCTTCATGATGTGCTACTTTTGTATGATGGAAAGCGATTTTTTGCTTTTGTTCTTCCCGGCTCTTTTCCATTTCGGATTTCAAGTAATACTGGGAAATAATTGTAAGCATTTCGGCAGAAGAGTTGATTTTTTTGGAGCTGAAAACAGGGACAGAGCGAAACGCGGAAATAAGTTCTTTGTCGTTTTTCCAATCGGTTTCTTCTGTTTGGATATTGCCAACTTCGCTACTTTCTTCACAAATAACCTGGCCACTGAGTAAAAATCCACTAAGTTGATTCTCGACGACGATGGGGACTGAAAAATCGGTTAATCCGGCGTGGCATCGATAAATTAACGGCTTTCCGGTTTTGGAGGCTTCCAGACCACCAAACATATCACATTTTTGGCAAAGGGAGCGATATTTGGGGTTGGAGCGAATAAGTTGGCAAAAAGGAGTAAAGTTACATAATCTAGAAACTTCGGTACCGTGTATATCTACAACAACTGAGGCTAAACTGGTTGCGGCTGAGAACTCATCCATCACTTTTTCAATGAGCATTTCGTTGCTTTTGGACTGTAGTAACATAGCTATTCCCCTTTCGGCGATACTTGGCGTGTTTCTGTCGTTCTTAGTATAGCATATTTATAATGCGCTTACATTTTCTTGCCATGAAGATAACAATATATTGCTAAGACTAATTTCATAAAGGGAAGCCCAAACCATGCACTGCTGGATGGCTTTTTGTCGTTATTTTTTTTGAAGGCGCAAAATTGTGTTAAAACACGATTGGCGTCTTCTTTTTTTCTGCTTGGAAGCGGCAACTATTTATACGACAGATTGCCTATACTGAGAGAGTAAAATACTTATTTTGAGAAGGAGGTACACCCATGCAAGAAGCACTAGGCTTAGTTGAAACTAAAGGGCTAGTCGGCGCCATTGAAGCCGCTGACGCCATGGTTAAATCAGCTAATGTAACATTAACAGGGTACGAAAAAATCGGATCTGGACTCGTTACTGTGATGGTTCGAGGGGATGTTGGTGCGGTTAAAGCGGCAACAGAAGCTGGGGCTGCAGCAGCAAGAAATGTAGGTACCGTGATGAGTACGCATGTTATTCCTCGTCCGCATACAGATGTGGAAGAAATTTTACCAGTGAGGGTGAAGTCAGATGAGTGAGCAAAATAAACTGATTGACGAAATTCTAAAACAGGTAATGGAAACAGTTAATGATGCCCCGGAAAAACTAGTAGAGGATGGAGGATCACGTCAAATGAGTGAAAAAGCAATTCAATTAACAGAGTTTGTAGGAACAGCAATTGGAGATACAATCGGCCTAGTGATTGCGAATGTAGACGGACAACTTTTAGAAGCAATGAAGCTTGAGAAGTCGTATCGTTCTATAGGTATTTTAGGAGCCCGTACTGGTGCAGGCCCACATATTATGGCTGCGGATGAAGCAGTGAAAGCAACGAATACAGAAGTAGTAAAAATCGAATTACCACGAGATACAAAAGGCGGCGCAGGTCACGGTTCTTTAATTATCTTCGGTGGTGATGATGTTTCAGACGTTAAACGTGCAGTGGAAGTGGCACTGAATGAATTAGATAAAACTTTTGGCGATGTTTACGGCAACGAAGCTGGACACATCGAACTTCAATATACGGCTCGCGCAAGTCACGCGCTTAATACAGCGTTTGGCGCACCAGTAGGGAAAGCATTCGGACTTATGGTCGGTGCTCCAGCTGGAATTGGTGTTGTAATGGCTGATACTGCAGTGAAATCCGCTAACGTAGATGTTGTTGCATATTCTTCACCAGCGGATGGAACAAGTTTCTCCAATGAAGTAATTCTTTGTATTTCTGGAGATTCTGGCGCAGTTCGTCAAGCAGTTATTTCTGCACGTGAAATTGGTAAAAAATTACTTGGAGCTTTAGGGGATGAACCGAAAAATGATCGTCCATCCTACATTTAGAACGGAGGGTAACGACTGATGAAATCAAAACGCTTTGAAGAGTTAGCAAAACGCCCGGTCAATCAAGATGGTTTTGTAAAGGAATGGATTGAAGAAGGCTTAATCGCAATGGAAAGCCCGAATGATCCAAAGCCAAGCATTAAAATAGAAAATGGCAAAGTAGTCGAAATGGACAGTAAAAAACTAGCTGACTTTGACTTAATTGACCATTTTATCGCGAAATATGGCGTCGATTTATCTCGCGCGGAAGAAGTTATGCAAATGGATTCGGTGAAGTTAGCCAATATGCTTTGCGACCCAAATGTACCACGAGAAAAAATCGTTTTACTTACAACAGCTATGACACCGGCAAAAATAGTAGAAGTAGTTTCACAAATGAACGTTGTCGAAATGATGATGTCAATGCAAAAAATGCGCTCACGTAGAACGCCAACAACCCAAGCCCACGTAACTAATTTGCGTGATAATCCTGTTCAAATTGCAGCCGATGCAGCAGAAGCGGCAATTCGTGGCTTTGATGAGCAAGAAACAACGGTTGCAGTAGTTCGTTACGCACCTTTTAACGCGCTTAGCTTATTAGTTGGTTCGCAAACGGGGCGCGGTGGCGTATTAACGCAATGTTCGCTGGAAGAAGCAACAGAATTAGAACTCGGTATGCGTGGTTTAACTTGTTACGCTGAAACGATTTCTGTTTATGGTACGGAGCCTGTATTTACAGACGGAGATGATACACCTTGGTCTAAAGGTATTTTGGCAAGTGCATACGCGTCTCGCGGTTTGAAAATGCGTTTCACATCTGGAACTGGTTCTGAGGTTCAAATGGGTTATGCAGAAGGAAAATCAATGCTTTATCTTGAATCTCGCTGTATTTTCATTACGAAAGCGGCTGGGGTTCAAGGATTACAAAATGGTTCGATTAGTTGTATCGGAATTCCAGGTGCTGTACCAAGTGGTATTAGAGCAGTTCTTGCAGAGAATTTAATTGCCGTTATGTTAGATCTAGAAGTTGCTTCTGGAAATGACCAAACATTCTCGCACTCGGATATTCGTCGTACAGCTCGTTTACTGATGCAATTTTTACCAGGAACAGATTATATTTCCTCTGGTTATAGCGCAACGCCTAACTACGATAATATGTTTGCTGGTTCGAACTTTGATGCAGATGACTTTGATGATTACAATATTTTACAACGTGATTTAAAAGTAGACGGTGGGTTAACACCGGTTACCGAAGAAGAAGTCGTTGCAGTTAGAAATAAAGCAGCTCGCGTTATTCAAGCAGTTTTTGACAAATTAGGTCTTCCAGAAGTAACGGATGCAGAAGTAGAAGCAGCAACGTATGCGCGTGGAAGTAAAGATATGCCAGAACGTAACATGGTAGAAGATATTAAAGCAGCCGCTGAAATGATGGACCGCGGTGTGACTGGTCTGGATGTTGTTAAAGCGCTATCTGCTGGTGGATTCGATGATGTTGCCGAAAGTGTACTAAACATGCTGAAACAACGTGTATCTGGTGACTTCCTTCATACGTCAGCCATCATTGACAAAGATTGGAATGTCATTAGTTCTGTCAATGATTTAAATGATTACGCAGGTCCAGGAACTGGTTATCGCTTAGAGGGCGAACGCTGGGAGAAATTAAAAGATATTGCTGTTGCAGTCGATGCAAACGAATTAGACTAAGCTACTTCCCATTTTTTATAAAGGAGGATTACGAGACATGGTTGAAATTAACGAAAAAGTGCTTCGTGGAATTATTTCGGAAGTGCTAGATGAATTACAGCTAAAAGAAGATAAAGTTTCTTTCCAAAAAGAACAACCAAGTGTTGCGGTTTCAGACGAAAGCTTTTTAACAGAAGTTGGGGACGCGAAGCCGGGTAGACAAAAAGATGAAGTTGTTATTGCAGTCGCGCCAGCTTTTGGTAAATATCAAACGAAAAACATTGTCGGTGTTCCACATAAGCAAATTTTACGAGAAGTGATTGCAGGTATTGAAGAAGAAGGGTTGAAAGCGCGCGTGGTTCGTGTGTTCCGTTCTTCTGACGTAGCGTTCGTCGCAGTGGAAGGCGACAAATTAAGTGGTTCCGGCATTTGTATCGGCATTCAGTCGCGCGGTACAGCATTAATCCACCAAAAAGATTTACAACCACTTTCTAACTTAGAGCTATTCCCGCAAGCACCATTAATTACACTAGAAACATACCGAGCAATTGGTAAAAATGCGGCGAAATATGCCAAAGGGGAATCACCAAACCCAGTGCCAATGGTAAACGATCAAATGGCACGTCCGAAATTCCAAGCCAAAGCAGCTTTACTTCATATCAAAGAAACAAAACATGTTGTTCAAGGGAAAAACGCAGTCGAATTACAAGTAAACTAATAGTGAGGTGAAAATGATGAATCAAGAAGCACTAGAAAATATGGTTAGAAATATTTTGCAAGAAGTAAATAGTGGGGCTGTATCAACAACTACTTCTCAAAAAGTAAGCGGAGATACATTGACTGTTCGCGATTATCCACTCGGAACGAAACGTCCAGAACTTGTAAAAACATCGACATCAAAATCATTAGACGACATTACGTTGAAAAGTGTTTTAGATGGCACAATCAAACCGGAAGATGTTCGGGTAACAGCGGAAACACTTAAAATGCAAGCACAAGTAGCCAGAGATGCAGGACGTGCAACGCTTGCGAATAACTTCGAACGTGCGGCGGAATTAACAATAGTTCCAGATGAGCGTATTTTAGAAATTTATAATGCGATGCGTCCTTATCGTTCCTCGAAAGAAGAGCTACTTGCGATTGCGGATGAACTGGAAAATGTGTATCATGCAACGATTTGTTCTAGTTATGTTCGTGAAGCAGCACAGCTTTATCAAGAGCGTAAGAAACTAAAAGGCGATAATTAAAATTCACCTTTGCTCGCGATTATGTAGGAAATGCGGTGAAATGAATGAAATATATGGCAGGTATTGATATCGGGAACTCAACAACGGAAGTGGCGCTTGCGATAGCAAACTCTGGAGGTAACGCCGAGTTTGTCGCGAGTGCTATTACGGACACAACTGGTATCAAAGGAACGAAACAAAATCTTCATGGGATTTTTAAAGCGTTGCGACTTGCTTTAGAGAAAGTAAATGCAACAACAGCTGATTTGCTAGAAATTCGTATTAATGAGGCGACACCCGTGATTGGTGATGTGGCAATGGAAACAATTACGGAGACGATTATTACGGAATCCACGATGATTGGGCATAACCCAAAAACACCAGGTGGACTTGGGATGGGATCAGGTATGACTGTATTTTTAGACGAAGTTACATCTAAGTCAAAAGATGCTGATTATATTGTGATTATCCCAAAAACAGTCGACTTTGAAGATGCAGCACAGCAGATTAATGCGTATGCCGATGGTGGTTACAAAATAACGGCGGCAATTCTCCAAGCTGATGACGGGGTTCTCGTGCATAATCGACTAAACCATAAAATCCCGATTGTTGATGAAGTTGGTTTTATTGATAAAGTCCCAGTTGATATGCTAGCGGCTGTTGAAGTTGCGGCTCCCGGAAAAGTCATTGAAACCATTTCGAATCCATATGGTATTGCGACGGTGTTTCATTTAAGTTCGGATGAAACGAAAAATATTATTCCTGTTGCGCGTGCTTTAATTGGAAACCGTTCGGCAGTTGTGATTAAAACGCCGGAGGGTGATGTGAAAGCGAGAACCATTCCAGCGGGGCATATTGAACTTGAATCGGGTTCGCGAACCTTGCGTGTCAATGTAGCTGAAGGCTCTGAGAAAATCATGCAAGCCATTATGTCGCTTCCAAAACTCGACAATGCTAGCGGAGAACCTGGAACCAATATCGGTGGTATGCTGGAAAAAGTGCGCCAAACCATGGCTGGGCTAACCGATAAATTACCAGCAGACATTTTTATTCAAGATTTGCTTGCGGTAGATACGTTTGTCCCCGTAGATGTTCAAGGAGGTCTCGCCGGAGAATTTTCGATGGAACAAGCCGTTGGAATTGCCTCGATGGTTAAAAGTGATCATTTACAAATGGCAGCAATCGCCTCAGAAATCGAACAAGAACTACAAGTAACGGTCAAAATTGGCGGGGCAGAAGCAGAGGCAGCAATCCTTGGCGCACTCACTACCCCCGGAACCAATACGCCACTTGCCATTTTAGATTTAGGCGCTGGTTCCACAGATGCCTCGATTATTAATGGAAAAGGGGAAATTATCGCAACTCATTTAGCCGGTGCAGGTGATATGGTAACGATGATTATCCAGTCAGAAATTGGCCTCGAAGACCGTTATTTAGCAGAAGATATTAAAAAATACCCGCTTGCTAAAGTCGAAAGTATTTTCCACATTCGGCATGAAGATGGCACGGTCCAATTTTTCGATACGCCGCTTTCTCCAAGCGTTTTTGCCAAAGTGGTAATTGTAAAACCAGATGGCTTTACACCAATTCCGGGTGATGTGTCCATCGAAAAAATTAAATTAATTCGTCGTTCCGCAAAAGAGCGTGTCTTTGTAACGAATACCATTCGCGCATTAAAATATGTCAGCCCAACTGGGAACATTCGAGATATTCCATTTGTTGTTATTGTTGGAGGATCAGCCCTTGATTTTGAGATTCCGCAATTAATAACCGATGCACTTTCTCATTATTCGCTCGTTGCTGGCCGTGGAAATATTCGTGGCAAAGAAGGCCCTAGAAATGCTGTTGCGACAGGCTTAATTCTATCAGGAGGTGCAGAAGCATGATTCCAGTTGTAAGTAAGCCAGCTATTTACTTTCATGCAGATGTAAACGCGAATCCAGATAGTATTAAACAAATTTTATTTGGAATAGAAGAAGAAGGCATTCCGTGCGAGTTAGAAATTATGCCTTTAAAAGAAGAAGTACAAGCCGCATTTCGAGCATCCGCGAGTTCTCCACTCTTGGTCGGTATTACGCTGAAAAATGATCATTTAGTGATTCATTATCGCAATTTGCCACCAGATAAACCGCTGTTTTCGGAATATCGTTTTTGTGCAGCACCACTAGAAAAACAGCGCAATATGGGAATGAATGCGGCTCGGCTCGTTAAGGGTGTACCTTTTAAATAAGGAGGTGAAGGAATGCATCAAGCAATTGGAATGATTGAGATTAAAGGACTTGCCTCAGCGATTACAGTAGCAGATACAATGGCTAAAGTAGCAAATATCCAACTCGTCGACACGGAAACAGCGAAAGGATTTGGCTGGATTACCGTGAAAGTGGAAGGGGATGTTGCGGCAGTAAACGCGGCACTTGAAGCAGGCGAACAAACCGCAATAGCCTCAGACAGCTTTATTGCGAAAAAAGTCATTCCTCGACCAGGGGAAGAGATTTTTACAGTATTTTGGCCGAAAGAAGACGAAGCGCCAGAAAAACTGGTGGAAAAAGAAGTAATCATCGAACCGGAGAAAGTAGCTGAACCCGAAGTAACGGCAGAAGCGACTTGTAATTTATGTCACGATCCACTATGCCCACGGGTAAAAGGTGATCCAAGACAAGATTGTATCCATTTTGAAGAAGAGAAATAAACCTAATTTTGAGGAGGAAATAATAATGAATAACGCACTTGGAATGATTGAAACTAAAGGACTTGTTGGCGCAATTGAAGCAGCTGACGCAATGGTAAAAGCAGCAAACGTATCACTTGTAGGTTATGAAAAAATCGGCTCTGGACTTGTAACTGTCATGGTTCGCGGCGATGTTGGCGCAGTTAAAGCAGCAACAGATGCAGGCGCAGCAGCAGCTCGTAATGTTGGAGAAGTTCAATCCATCCACGTTATCCCACGTCCACACAATGATGTAGAAACGTTGCTACCAAAAGGTTTATAAGCCGTGGAAAGAGAAGAACTAAAAGCGATAATCAAGCAAATAGTTACAGATAAATTTAGTGGTGTGGCCACAGAGATTCCAATTGGAGTCTCTAACCGCCACATTCATCTCACAGAAAAAGACTACAATCAACTTTTTCCAAATGAACCTATTCAAGTGAAAAAATGGCTCAAACAACCGGGTGAATTTGCCGCCGAGCAAACACTTACCGTTGTTTCGGAAAAAGGGGAATTGAATCGTGTCCGGATTTTAGGTCCACTTCGGAAATTTTCGCAAGTAGAACTTTCTAAAACGGATGCTAGAATGCTTGGAATGAAGGTTCCAATTCGTGTTTCCGGAGATATTGAAGGAACGCCGGGAATTAAACTTGTTTCTAAACATAGCGAACTCTCTTTACCAAAAGGGGCAATTGTCGCGAAACGCCACATCCATTTACCAGAGAGTGTGGCGAATGAATATGGCGTAAAACAAGGCGATGAAGTTTCTGTACTAGTAGGTTCAAAAATGCGCAGTCTCGTTTTAAATCATTGTACAATTCGGGTAAATAATCAATTTATTCCAGAAATGCATATTGATACAGATGAAGCGAATGCGGCAGATATTGCTGGCACGAGCTTTGCAAAAATAATCAAGTCGTGACGAGATAAGGAGGTGGGAAAATGGATATTTTACAAACAGCCAATGAACGGATGGAACAGCTAGCCGCGCTAATGAATAAAGATATCGAACAAAAAATTCCAGCTGGAAAAAAAGTGAAAGTTGGCGTCGATTTGGGTACTTCTTCGATTGTGTTTGTTGTGCTAGATGAGGATAATGTGCCGCTTTTTGGTGCATTTGAATTTGCGGATGCCGTTCGCGATGGCCTCGTTGTTAATTACCGCGAGTCTGTCGAAGTTGTAAAAAGACTGAAAGACCGCGCAGAAAAATGCCTAGGAATAAGTTTAACGCATGCTTCTGGAGCCATCCCACCAGGTACAATCGGAAATAATAAAAAAGTAGTTGCGAATGTCATCGAAAGTGCTGGAATGGAAGCACTTTACACGATTGATGAACCAACTGCGGCAGCGGCAGTGCTAGATTTACAAAATGGTGCAGTTGTTGATGTCGGCGGTGGTACAACTGGAATTAGTGTGTTTGAAAATGGTGAAGTCATTTATACCGCAGATGAACCAACAGGCGGAACGCATATGACGCTTGTTCTCGCTGGATATTACGGTGTTCCAGTAGAAGAAGCCGAGAAGAATAAACGCGCGCGAAAAGATTCAAGCGAGCATTTTTCAGTGATGCGCCCTGTGGTGGAAAAAATGGCAGAAATTACCCGCGTTCATCTCGAAAAATCTCCCTCAGAACCACTTTATATTGTTGGCGGAGCATCGGCTTATAGTCAGTTCAAGGATACGTTTGAAAGCTATTTGAAGATGCCTGTTTTTCAACCTAATTATCCGCAGTATGTCACGCCTCTTGGTATTGCCATGAGTTCAGGGAGCGGAAATTTATGATCGAAAAATTAGTAAAAATCATTGTCCAACGCTTGAAACTTCGTGCCGCGAATAAAACTTCAATAGCTATTAGCAAAATCCCACGCGATCCAATTGCTATTTTTATCGAAAGTGGAACGGTTCGGTTAACACAAGTGAATAAGCATTTTCTTGAGCGGATTCTTGGTGGGAATCGAGCAGAATCACTCACTACTTGGCTGGAAATAGCAGCAGATTATGGGATTAGCATTGAGCTGGAATTGTATGATAATGGCGAACCTTGGCTAGATTATGCGATGCTTTCTCAGCTGGATTTTCCCGTTTTCACAAGTACTGGTGAGCGACTTTTTCATGCAGGCGGTCAAGTGATTTGTTACAGCGATAGCGCATTAATCCCAAGCGGAAGTACACTTTGCAAATTTAAAAAGCAGCTTATTACACCGCTTGCAAAGGAATATTTAACGAAAAATAATATTGCAGTGCGGGAAAGGCAGTGACGTTATGTTTATGGCGAAAATTACTGGCAGCGTAGTCTCGACGAAAAAAGAAGACTCGCTTACTGGTAAAAAATTAATGATTGTACAACCAGTTGACGCAAACGGGGAGCATGTGCGCTCAGAAGAAGTGGCTTGTGACTCTGTTGGCGCGGGGATTGGCGAATATGTGCTTGTTGCTCGTGGAAATGCAGCTAGAAGTGTTTTTGCGGAACCAAATAGTGCGATTGATTCGGCAATTATTGCAATTGTCGATAGTTTTGATAAGTAAGGAGTGAATAACTCATGAGTATTTATACAAAAACCGGCGATAAGGGTACGACGGCACTATTTGATGGAAATCGTGTGAAAAAATATGATGACCGTGTCGAAACATATGGCTCGTTTGATGAGCTTAATGCGGAAATAAGTGTGGCCGAAAAATTCGTTACTTCTGCTGAAAACAAGTCTTTGCTTAGAAACGTTGAGCGTCAGTTGTTCTATGTTTGCGCAGAACTTGCAACAGAACACGAATCTGCCCTCGCTAGCAAAATTGTCATTACAGAAAACGATATTAACGAACTCGAAAAAGTGATTGACGCCTATACAGCAAAGTTACCGAAAGTTGATAGTTTTGTTTTACCGGGATCAAGCACGGCGGGAGCATTTCTTCATAGCGCCCGGACGGTTGCTAGACGTGGCGAGCGATTATTAGTTCGTTTATCAGAACAAACAGTTGTCCGCAATGAGTTATTAAAATTCGTCAACCGTTTATCTGATTTCTTGTATATCCTTGCGCGCGAAGAAGATTTTAGGCAGATGCTCGATAAAGCAACCAAGCTCATTGTAGCAAAATACTTAGAGCAGACAGGGCAAGAAAAGCCGATTTCAACCGATTTATCATTTTCCTTTTGTGAAAAACTGATGCATCAAGTTTGTATCGTTTCCGAAGAAATTGGTGTCCCAGTCACACTCGCCATTGTCGATGCGCACGGCAATCCTAGATTTAATTATCGGATGGAGCATGCCCTTTTAGTAAGTGCAGAACTGGCGACGAAAAAAGCATATTCTGCTGTGGCAATGAAAACAAGTACAGAAAAATTAGCAGAAGCAGTTCAGCCGGGAGCCCCACTTTACCAATTAGAAACGCTGACAAATGGTGACATTGTTACTTTTGGCGGCGGCGTTCCAATTTACGGAAAAGATGGAGCGATTATTGGTGGCATGGGGATTAGCGGTGGATCAGTGGAAGAAGATATCCACATTGCAAAAAAAGCATTATCAATGATAGAGAAGGGGTAATTCTGTATGGAATCATTAGAACTCGAACAACTGGTGAAAAAAGTTCTTTTAGAAAAATTAGCAGAACAAAAAGATGTATCAGCAAAAACAACAACACAAGGCGCGAAAAGTGGCATTTTTGATACCGTTGATGAAGCTGTTCAAGCAGCAGTGATAGCGCAAAATAGTTTTAAAGAAAAGTCGCTGGAAGAACGCCGCAACGTTGTAAAAGCAATTCGTGAAACACTTTACCCAGAGATTGAAACCATTGCGACAAAAGCAGTGGCTGAAACTGGCATGGGTAATGTGACCGATAAAATTTTGAAAAACACATTAGCAATTGAAAAAACTCCAGGGGTAGAAGATTTATATACAGAAGTAGCTACTGGCGATAATGGTATGACACTTTATGAACTATCTCCGTATGGTGTTATTGGTGCAGTGGCGCCGAGCACGAACCCAACGGAAACATTGATTTGTAATACAATCGGCATGCTCGCAGCAGGAAATGCAGTATTTTACAGTCCACATCCTGGCGCAAAAAATATTTCTCTTTGGTTGATTGAAAAACTAAATACGATTGTTCGCGAAAGTTGCGGAATCGACAATTTAGTTGTTACGGTGGAAAAACCGTCTATTCAAGCCGCACAAGAAATGATGAACCATCCAAAAGTTCCGCTACTCGTTATTACAGGCGGCCCAGGCGTAGTTCTGCAAGCAATGCAATCCGGTAAAAAAGTCATTGGTGCCGGTGCCGGAAATCCACCATCGATTGTCGACGAAACAGCCAATATTGAAAAAGCGGCTGCTGATATCGTGGACGGCGCATCTTTCGACCATAATATTTTGTGTATCGCGGAAAAAAGCATTGTCGCAGTGGATAGCATTGCCGATTTCTTATTGTTCCAAATGGAAAAAAATGGAGCACTACATGTGACCAATCCAAGTGATATTCAAAAATTGGAAAAAGTAGCAGTGACAGATAAAGGTGTAACTAATAAAAAATTAGTCGGGAAAAGTGCATCCGAAATTTTAAAAGAAGCTGGGATAGCATGTGATTTCACGCCGCGTTTAATCATCGTGGAAACAGAAAAAACACATCCATTTGCAACGGTTGAGTTATTGATGCCGATTGTACCGCTTGTAAGAGTGCCTGATTTTGATGCTGCGCTCGAAGTGGCTATTGAGTTAGAACAAGGCTTACATCATACAGCGACAATGCATTCGCAAAACATTTCCAGATTAAACAAAGCAGCAAGAGACATGCAAACATCCATCTTCGTAAAAAATGGTCCTTCCTTTGCGGGATTAGGTTTCCGAGGTGAAGGGAGCACGACATTTACCATTGCAACGCCTACCGGGGAAGGAACAACTACAGCACGTCACTTTGCTCGCCGTCGCCGCTGCGTTCTAACAGATGGTTTTTCGATTCGTTAAAAGGAGGCAAAGTTAATGAATAGCTTTCAAATTAAGACAAAAGTAGCTTTTGGTACGAATAGTTTACAAGTGTTAAAAGAAATCAAAAATAAAAATGTCTGGATTATTTGTGACCGTTTTTTAGCGGATGGAGAGGGACTTCAAGGCTTGATTGGCCAGCTGGACGCGTCCAATAATGTGCATATTTTCACCGATGTTGTCCCAGATCCACCCATTTCCAAAGTAGCTAGCGGTGTTAGTGAAGCGGGGAAAATTCAGCCGCAAGTGATGATTGCTTTTGGCGGTGGTTCTGCGATTGACACGGCGAAAGGGATTTACTATTTCGCCAAACGTTTGGAAAAAATCAATATTAGCACCTTTATTGCGATTCCAACGACAAGTGGTACTGGCTCAGAAGTAACAGCCGCAACCGTTATCACTGATCCAACAACAAAAATTAAATATCCACTTTTCCTTGATGAACTGATTCCGGATATCGCTATTTTAGATGCGCAACTAGTTGTTACCGTGCCACCAGCGATTACGGCGAACACGGGAATGGATGTGTTAACACACGCTATTGAAGCCTATGTTTCCAAAGCCGCGAGTGATTATACCGATGCGCTAGGTGAAAAAAGTGTCCAGTTAACGCTACGTTTCTTAACGAGTTGTTACGACGATGGCCGCAATTTAGCCAACCGTGAAAAAATGCATAATGCTTCAACGATGGCTGGAATGGCGTTCAACTGCGCCAACCTCGGTTTAAATCATAGTATTGCACATCAACTCGGCGCCCAGTTCCACGTGCCGCACGGTCTAGCAAACGCAATTTTACTAGATGCAGTCATTCGTTTTAATGCCTTTAAAAATCGCGACACCGAGCAAAAATATGCGGAAATGGCGCGAATTTGTGGAATTGCATCCAGATCAGATTCGAATGAAACCGCTGTCCGCCTGCTACGTGAACGAATCGTAGCGATGATGGAACATATGCAAATGCCGCGCACGTTAACAGACGCTGGCGTAGCAAAAGAAAAAGTCTATGCAAAAATGGACGAAATTGCAACAAATGCACTAAAAGACGCTTGCTTGCCAACAAGTCCAACGACACCGACACATCAAGAACTAAAAGAGATTTTAGAACAAATTATTTAGATTTTACGTTAAAAAGGAGGATAAAATATGTCAGCATATTTGGCGGAATTTATTGGTACGATGGTTTTGATTATGTTTGGGAACGGCCTTTTAGCAGGATTAACCTTAAATAAATCATTATCACAAGGTGCAAACTGGGTAGTTGTTACATTTGGTTGGGGTTTTGCTGTAATGATTGGGATTTATGTAGCCGGAGCATATAGTGGGGCGCATTTAAACCCAGCTGTGACAATCGCTCTCGCAGTTGGAGGTTCATTCCCTTGGGCAGATGTAGTTCCTTATATTATCGCCCAAATCGCCGGAGCATTTGTCGGAGCATCGATTGTTATTTTACATTACTATCCGCATTTTAAAGCAACACCACCAGAAATTGATACACATGGTATTTTTTCTACAGGACCCGCAATTCGAAATACACCATTCAACCTAATCAGTGAAATTATCGCAACGTTTGCTTTTATTTTTGGCTTACTTATGATTGGGGCAAATAGTTTTACAGATGGTTTAAATCCACTCATTCTTGGTTTCCTCGTAGTCGCAATTGGAATGAGTTTTGGACCAACGACAGGTTATGCAATTAACCCAGCACGTGACTTAGGACCAAGACTTGCATACTTTTTACTACCTGTTCCAAATAAAAGTGGATCAGACTGGCGCTATGCTTGGATCCCAATTGTCGGGCCAATCATCGGCGGTCTACTAGCCATTGGACTTTTTAACATTCTTTTATAAAAAAACAACATGGAGTAAACAAACGATTCATTGTTTACTCCTTTAAAAATGAGAAAGGACGGAGCTATATGCAAAAAATTATGGCGATAAACGCAGGGAGTTCTTCACTGAAATTCCAAATCTTTACGATGCCAGGAGAAGAAGTCTTAGTTAAGGGCTTAATTGAAAGAATTGGATTACCAGATGCCATATTCAACATGTCCTTTCAAAATGAAAAAATCAAAGAGACTCGTGCAATTAATAATCACGGGGAAGCTGTCGAAATTTTATTAGAGCAATTAAAGGCGCATCAAGTAATTAATGATCTAAATGAAATTACAGGCGTAGGCCATCGTGTAGCTCACGGCGGGGAAGCTTTTATTGCGTCTTGTATTGTAACGGATGAAGTTGTGAAGGGGATTGAGGACGTAACAAGTCTTGCGCCACTGCACAATCCAGCGAATGTGATTGGTATTAAAACATTCCGTGAACTATTGCCGGATGCCTTATCTGTTGCGGTATTTGATACAGCTTTCCACCAAACGATTCCAGAAGAAAACTTTTTATATGCGCTTCCTTATGAACTTTACGAAAAACATCATATTCGAAAATACGGTTTTCATGGAACGAGTCATAAATATGTTGCCGGAAAAGCGGCAGAAGTTCTGGAAAAACCTTTAGAAAAATTAAAAATTATTTCTTGTCATCTAGGTAATGGAGCGAGTGTTTGTGCGATTGAAGCTGGGAAATCAGTGAATACTTCGATGGGCTTTACGCCAAATGCTGGCTTGATGATGGGAACACGTTCTGGTACAATTGACGCGACAATCATCCCGTATTTAGTTGATGAATTAGGCTATAGCTTGGATGAAGTAACGCAGATGATGTCTAGTGAATCAGGCGTTTTAGGTGTATCGGGTATTTCCAGTGATTTTAGAGATATTGAAATCGCTGCAGAAGAAGGAAATTCACGTGCACTATTAACCCTTCGAATGTTCACTGGTCAAATTTGCAATTACATCGGTGCTTATGCCTCCGCAATGAACGGCTGTGATGCGTTGTTATTTACAGCTGGTGTAGGCGAAAATTCTCCATTAATCCGCCAAATGGTCACAGAACAACTTAGTTACCTTGGTGTAACGTGCAATGTGACAAAAAATAATGCGGGTGATATGATAATTAGCGATGATAACGAAGCAGTCAAAGTGTGTATTATTCCAACGAATGAAGAACTAATGATTGCTCGGGATGTACAAAAGTACGCAAAACAAACGATAAGTTAAGGAGCGATTTGATGTGAAAATAACGACGGCTTCTCACGGTGGCAACTATAACGAACTAGCGAAAGAACATGGACTGACAAAAGAAATGGTACTCGATTTTAGTGCGAATATTAATCCACTCGGAGTCCCAGCTAGTTTGAAACAAACGATAACAGCAAATTTGGATCAACTGGTGGAATATCCAGAACCAGATTACTTGGCGCTCCGTGCGCGAATTGCCTCGTTTCATCAACTCGACCTAGCGAATGTTATCCCTGGAAACGGGGCGACAGAACTAATTTTCGGAATGGCAAAAGTAACTAAGGCGCAAAAAGTTCTCTTACTTGCGCCTACTTTTGCGGAATACGAACGTGCTTTTTTTGGCGCGGAAATTGTTTATGCGGAATTATTGAGCGAAACCAATTTTGCTGCAGCGGAAATCGTACTAGCAACACTCGAACGAGAAATGGATATTGACGCTGTTTGTTTATGCAATCCGAACAATCCAACAGGTCAACTTATCTCACAGCAAGATATGGTGCAAATTGCTAATTTATGTGAAAAACGAAACATATATTTAATTATCGATGAGGCGTTTATGGACTTTTTAGAAGAAAATGAAACAATCTCGATGATCAACTATTTAGAAAGATTTCCACATTTGGCTATCATTCGTGCCTTTACGAAATTTTTCGCGATTCCCGGACTTCGACTAGGTTACTTACTAACAAAAAATGATTTATTAGCCGAAGCGTTGTTGCAAATACGCGAACCGTGGTCTATCAATACATTTGCTGATTTAGCAGGGCAGATTTTATTGGATGATACCGATTATATTAACCAAACATACAGCTGGCTTTCCGCCGAACGCGAATTTCTTTTCGAAGGTCTAACTCAATTTTCAGAACTTACAGTGTATCGACCAAGCGTAAACTACATATTTTTCCACCTTGAAAAACCGCTCGACTTACGAAAAGAATTGCTGTTAAAAGGGATTTTTATTCGAAGTTGCGCAAATTACCGCGGACTATCTGAAAACTATTACCGAGTTGCGGTGAAAAGTAGGAACGATAACCGCCAACTGTTGTCTGCGCTTGAGGTGATTTTTAGTGGAAATTAAAGCAACTTGCCCGGCTTCATGCGGCGAACTGTTGCAAGGCTGGATTGCGGGCGGCGAAAAGCTGATTTCATATCCAATTAACTGGTATTCCGAAGTAACTTTGTCTGATAAATTAGAACTAGCTAGCTCCGGACATACAAAAGCATGGCTCGCATTCGATTTAACGTGCGAGTATTTTGGTGTGACAACAAGCGAGCGCCCACCTGTTTCACTTCAAGTCAAATCCACTATCCCGGTCGCGAAAGGGATGGCAAGCTCCACCGCGGATATCGCTGCAACCATCGGCGCGACCGCAAAATGGCTCGAGCAACCAATAACCGAATCCGAAATCGCCAAGCTTTGTCTACAACTAGAACCAACGGATAGCACCATTTTTCCAGCGCTAACCCTATTTGATCACTTAAAAGGGGACGTAATCCAAAGCTCCAACTGGATGCCAAAACTCGGTGTCGTTGTGCTAGAACCACTTACCATCTTAGAAACAGCGACATACCGCCAAAATGACCACCAAGAACAATTACTCAAAAACGAATCCCAACTAGCAAAAGGATTACAGTTTTTTAAGCAAGCGGTCGCGCAAAAATCCATCCGCTTACTTGGCCAAGCTGCATCCATCAGCGCAGCGTGCAACCAAACTATTTTACCAAAACCATTTTGGAATGAATTAGTGGAAGTGGCGGAAAAACTCGATCTAGTAGGGCTAAATGTTTCGCATAGTGGGACAGTTGTCGGTTTGCTTTATGATTTGGAAAAGACGGATCCACTCGAAATTTTATTTGAATTAGAACGGCGCTACGTCACCACTTTTTATAGCAGATATTACTTTCGCGAGTTAGTAAATGGCGGGGTACGAATTATTTTTTAGAGCAAATTCTTCTTGCAAGCGGTCTATTTTATGCTATAATAACGGTGATAAACGAATTCGTTCATACAAACAGTTAGATACTGGAAGTCTGGTGAAAATCCAGCACGGTCCCGCCACTGTAAGGAGTTAGACACTCTAAGTCAGGTCTTTTATCTAATTGTTTTAACTGGTTATACTGCTTCGAGGCAAAGCACGTATAATTCTTGGTTCCAGTGTAGTTGTCTCACTGGGGCTTTTTTATTTGTTTTTTAAAGCAAATAAGCCCACTATAAATGGTTTGGTGCCGAGAAGCTGAACGAGCTACGTTTTATCAAGCACCATACGCACAAAGATGTGCACCGCTTCGTTTTATGGTGGGCAATGATCTTTTCAACGACGAAAAGAGTGATACAAGGAATGTATCTTCATTGCCTATTTACAAAAAAAGATTTGACATTTCCACGTGTTTGGTTTTTAATAAAGTGGACAAATAAAATATTTTACGGTACAAAGGCGTACTGTTTACTTAGCAAAGAAGCTTTGAGTTGGAAGAGAAAATTTCTCTACTCAAAGCTTCTTTTTTTATTTTAAAAAAACTAGGAGGTAATCTCATGCAAAAAGTTAGTTTTAAAACAGACCTATACATTGGCCAAGGAGCAACAGATCGTTTACTCGATTTTAAAGACAAACAAATCTTTATCGTAACAGACCCGTTTATGGTTAGTTCCGGAATGATTAATGCGATTACAGACAAAATTGATCCATCGAATACATATACAATTTTTAGCGAAATTATTCCAGATCCGCCGATTGAAAACGTCGTAGCAGGAATCGAAGTTTTAAATGAATGTGATGCAAACTTAATGATTGCTATCGGTGGTGGTTCTGCGATTGATGCGGCGAAAGCAATGAAATTCTTCGGTCAAAAACTTGGTACGGTACGCGCGATGCCTTTCATCGTTATCCCGACAACAAGTGGAACTGGCTCTGAAGTGACTAGTTTCTCTGTTATTACAAACAAAGAAAAAGCGATTAAATATCCACTTATTACAGATGCTATTTTGCCTGATGAAGCGATTTTAGATGCGGACTTAGTAAAATCTGTACCGCCAGCAATCACAGCAGACACTGGTATGGACGTGTTAACACATGCGCTTGAAGCATACGTGTCCACGAAAGCCAACGATTACTCAGACGCAATGGCAGAAAAAGTAATCCAATTAGTATTTACTTACTTAGAACGTGCTTATAAAGACGGAAATGACCTTGAAGCGCGTGAAAAAATGCATAATGCGTCTTGTCTAGCGGGAATGGCATTTAACATTACCTCTCTTGGCTTAAATCATGGTATCGCTCATACAGCAGGAGCTAAATTTAAAATTCCGCATGGCCGTATGAACACATTACTATTACCGCACGTAATTAGTTATAACGCTGGAATTACAAGTGATTTCGGTAACAATCCAGACAACCGTGCAGCAGAACGTTACACAGCAATTGCAAAATTACTAAAAATGCCAGCATCCAATACACGTCTTGGTGTTCGTAGCTTGATTAATGCAATTAAACAACTTCAAAAGAAACTCAATATGCCAACAACCTTGTCAGAATGTGGTGTTAGCCGCACAGATTTAAATGAAAATATCGCTCAAATCGCAGAAGGCGCGCTAAACGATGGATGTACTGCAACAAATCCTCGAACACCGACTGAAACGGATGTTAGTGCTATTCTCGAAAAAATGCTGGCATAAAAGTTATTTATTTCACAACTGGAATCAAATAACCTATTGACATCGTTTTCATGCTACTTTATAATAGAACCGAGCACAAAGACGTGTGGAATTATAAATATAGCAGAGCAACGGGGCTCCCTCAAAAATATTGCACAATATTTTTAAGGGGCTCTTTCTATTTTCTTGGAGGAATTTTTCTCTAGCTCTTTAACTCTTTCGCTCAAGTAAATGCTTCTATAGAATGATTTTGTCCTTTATTGTGACGAATCAATCAATAGCAGAAGAAGAGGACGTGACAGAAATGAATGGAAGAATTGTAATAGCCGATGATGAACCTATTACAAGAATGGATATCCGAGACATCTTGGAAGAAGCGAACTACAATGTTGTAGGGGAAGCGACAGATGGTTTTGAAGCAATTGAGCTTTGTAAAACACATCAACCAGATCTTGTTATTATGGACATTCAAATGCCACTCTTAGACGGCTTAAAAGCAGGGAAACGAATTATTTCAGATGGCCTTGCTGGCGGAATTATTTTACTTACTGCATTTAGTGATCAAAAAAACACCGAGAAAGCAAAAGGATTCGGAGCACTAGGCTATTTAGTCAAGCCACTTGATGAAAAAAGTTTGATCCCAACGGTTGAAATGAGTATTGCCAAAGGGCGAGAAACAAGGAAATTAGAACAACAATTAGAAAAGCTCACCAAAAAATTAGAAGAACGTAAAGTGATTGAAAAAGCAAAAGGTGTGCTTATGATTGAGAACAACATCACAGAAGAAGAAGCCTACAACATGATTCGTAACCTAAGTATGGACAAGCGTTGTCCAATGATGGAAATCGCAGAAACGATCGTGATGAGCGATGACTAAAACGATTCGAGAAATGTGTTTACGCTATACCGATTTGTCTGAAAATGATATCGAGGAATTGATTCATACAGCCAAATCATTGCGCGTGTCTTCGATGTATCAAGATGTCGATGTGTTTATCGATGTGTATAACAAACTTACTAGTGAAGCTCTTGTTATTCACCATACACCACCAAAAACAACCAATTCACTTTACAAAAATAAAGTAGTCGGAGAAACAGCCCTTCGCACAAACGAACCAGGTGTACTTAGAACACTGGAAACGGGTATGAATTCCAATGACTTACTTGCAAAAACACAAGAAAACGTATTAATTCGCCAAAAAGTCTATCCAATTCGCAACAAGCAGCGAGTCATTGCCGTGCTTATTCTAGAAAACGATATCAGTGCCGAAATTAAAGCGCATTTTGAAATCGACAATGAAGAAACGGCATATCGAGATGTCTCCACTACGCTTTCCGCGATGAGCAAACTAAGCGATTCTATTACCGATCAGCTAGATGACGCGATTTTGATTTTTGACCGTAAAGGTATTTTACAACAAAAAAATTGCGCGGCAGATCAGTATTACGAACGACTTGGTTACATGGAAGATATCCAAGGCATGCATTATGATAATTTATCACTCGACCAGATCATGTTTGACGCAATTATGTATCAAATCGAAACTGGAAAACAGCCAATTCAACTAAAAAAAGAAGTGGTTATTGCCGGGAATTACTTTATTATGAAGCAGATTTTCGTGAAAGAAGAAGACGAGCAGGAATGTCGTTTTATTCTTATCTTGCATGACATTACAGATATTAAGGTGAAAGAAGCAGAAATCGTTTCTAAATCAGTCGCGATTCGCGAAATTCATCATCGTGTCAAAAACAATTTGCAGTCTGTCGTTTCCTTGTTACGAATTCAAGGCCGACGTTCGACAAGTGTTGAGGCACAGAAAATCCTTAATGAAAGTGTCAGCCGAATCCTTGCTATTGCAGCAACCCATGAGCTTTTATCGAAGCAAATGGAAGATGGCATTAATCTTTACATGGTCATCGAAACAGTTGCCTACAATATTGAAAGATGTTGTACCGACTGTCCAAAAGTGGCTGTTAGAATGGATATCGACAAACGAATTTATTTGGATAGCGACCGTACTGTGGCGCTGGCGCTCGTTATGAATGAGCTACTGCAAAACTCGTATGACCATGCATTCCATCCAAATGAATCAGGCGAAATTTTACTACAAATAAAAGAAGACAAGAATTTAATCCACGCAGAAGTAACCGATAATGGGCATGGCTTCAACGTTCGCAAAGTGTCCGAAAAAAGCCTAGGACTTTCCATTGTCAAAAGTTACATCAAAGATAAATTGCGAGGCAAAGTAACGATTGAATCGAATGAACATGGAACAAAAACAATGTTTGATTTTAAATACAATTCTATCCATGCTACAAAGAAGTAGCTATGAAAAAGCGATGAAGCTTAAAGCCAAGTAACGATACTGTTATTTGTCTTTAAGCTTTTTCTTTTTGCTAGAAAGGAGTGAGGGTTTTGGCGGAAACAATTTTAAGTGTAGGGATTGACCTTGGAACGTCGACAACACAACTCATTTTATCCGAGTTAGAAATTCAAAATATGGCATCAAGCTTCACCGTACCGCGGATTGTTATTTCAGATAAGCGGATCATTTTTAGAAGTGAGATTCTATTTACACCGATTCTTGCTGATAATTTGATTGATGTAGAGGCGATTCGTGATTTTGTAACGAAAGAATATGCCAACGCAGGAATTAAAAAAGAAGAAATTGGCATGGGGGCTGTTATTATCACGGGTGAAACTGCTCGTAAAGATAATGCAAGCAACGTGCTAGAAGCCATGAGTGGTTTCGCGGGAGACTTCGTTGTTGCAACTGCTGGTCCGGATTTAGAAAGTATCATTGCCGGAAAAGGAGCAGGTGCGCATACGTACTCCAAAGACAATAACACGTCAGTTGTGAATTTGGACATTGGCGGTGGAACAACGAATTTATCGCTATTTGATCGCGGTGAACTCATTGATACAGCTTGCTTAGATATTGGTGGTCGGTTAATTAAAGTAGACCGTGAAACAAGAAAAATCACCTATATTGCTCCAAAAATTCAAGCTTTAATCGAAAAACGTGGTTATCCAATCACGCTTGGTGGAACAACTTCACCAGAAAACTTGCAGCCAGTTTTAGGCGAAATGGTCGAATTACTAAAAAACAGTGTTGCTCTTGGGGCGCCAAATGATTTTTATGAAACGATTATTACGAATAAAGGCTTGAAATTTTTAACGGAAATCGATTGTATTTCTTTTTCAGGTGGCGTTGCAGATTGTATTTCCACTGGTGCGCTAAGTGATCCATTTAGATATGGCGATATTGGTTTACTGCTAGGGAAGGCAATAGCTGAATCTAGCTTGATGACCGAAAAAAAGTATATCGAATCTGTCGAAACCATACGGGCAACCGTGGTGGGAGCCGGTTCACACACAGCTGAAATTAGCGGTAGCACCATTACTTACACCGAGAAAATTTTCCCAGTAAAAAATATTCCGATTTTGAAACTTGCCAAACAAGAAGAAGATGAAAATATGGCAGAAGTCATCAAGGAAAAACTTAGCTGGTTCAAAATAGATAATGAAATGGAACGTATTGCGCTTGCAATTGAAGGCGAAAATAGCCCAAGTTTCCAGCAAGTAACAGAGTACGCGAAAGCCATTTGCGAAGGAATGAAAGAGCCAATCGCACTTGGTCATCCGCTAATTATCATTACTTGGCACGACATGGCAAAAGCCCTCGGACAAAGCATCTTCGGGCATTTACCAGCCGGCTATCCACTCATTTGTTTGGATAGTGTCAAAGTCGATAATGGTGATTATATTGATATAGGAAAACCAGTTGCTGACGGGAAAGTGCTACCAGTAGTAGTAAAAACCTTAGTCTTTAACTGATCCACATAAATAGCTTTAATTTTGAGAGGAGGATTTATCGAATGATTTTAAAAACGAATTTATTCGGCCATACATACCAGTTCAAATCCATCACTGATGTGTTGGCAAAAGCAAACGAAGAAAAATCAGGCGATCGCTTAGCCGGAGTTGCTGCTGAATCTGCAGAAGAACGTGTAGCTGCCAAAGTGGTGCTTTCTAAAATGACGCTTGGAGATTTACGTAATAATCCGGTTGTCCCATATGAAACAGATGAGGTAACACGTATTATTCAAGACCAAGTAAACGACCGTATCCATGATTCCATCAAAAACTGGACAGTGGAAGAATTACGGGAATGGATTTTAGACCATAAAACAACAGATGCTGACATTAAACGTGTTGCACGCGGCCTAACATCAGAAATTATTGCTGCTGTTACTAAACTAATGTCCAACTTAGATTTAATTTATGGGGCGAAAAAAATCCGTGTAATCGCACATGCGAACACAACAATCGGTCTTCCAGGAACTTTCTCCGCTAGACTACAACCAAACCATCCAACAGATGATCCTGATGGTATCCTTGCTTCACTAATGGAAGGATTAACTTACGGGATTGGGGATGCGGTAATCGGACTTAACCCAGTAGATGATTCTACTGATAGCGTAGTTCGCCTACTTAATAAATTTGAAGAATTCCGCAGTAAATGGGATGTGCCAACACAAACTTGTGTACTTGCACATGTGAAGACTCAAATGGAAGCAATGCGTCGCGGCGCTCCAACTGGTCTTGTATTCCAATCTATCGCAGGTTCTGAAAAAGGTAATACAGCTTTCGGTTTTGACGGAGCAACTATTGAAGAAGCTAGACAATTAGCCCTTCAAAGTGGTGCTGCAACTGGACCAAACGTAATGTACTTTGAAACAGGACAAGGTTCTGAACTTTCCTCTGACGCTCATTTCGGCGTAGACCAAGTAACAATGGAAGCTCGTTGTTATGGATTCGCGAAGAAATTTGATCCATTCCTAGTAAATACAGTAGTTGGATTTATCGGACCTGAGTATCTATATGATTCCAAACAAGTAATCCGCGCCGGCCTTGAAGATCACTTCATGGGTAAATTAACTGGTATTTCTATGGGTTGTGACGTATGTTACACAAACCACATGAAAGCCGACCAAAACGACGTAGAAAACTTATCCGTACTTCTAACAGCAGCAGGATGTAACTTTATCATGGGTATTCCTCATGGTGATGACGTTATGCTTAACTACCAAACAACTGGTTACCACGAAACAGCCACTTTACGTGAATTATTTGGCCTAAAACCAATTAAAGAATTTGATCAGTGGATGGAAAAAATGGGATTCAGCGAAAATGGTAAATTAACTAGCCGTGCTGGAGATGCATCTATTTTCCTAAAATAAGGAAGGGAGGAACTAAGCGATGAACGAACAAGAATTAAAACAAATGATTGAAGGCATTTTAACAGAAATGTCCGGTGGTAAAACAACTGATACAGTAGCAGCTGCACCAACTAAATCTGTAGTTGAAACAGTTGTAACAGAAGGTAGCATCCCGGATATTACTGAAGTAGATATCAAAAAACAATTACTAGTACCAGAACCAGCTGATCGTGAAGGTTATTTGAAAATGAAACAAATGACACCTGCTCGACTTGGTTTATGGCGTGCTGGTCCACGTTACAAAACAGAAACAACTCTTCGTTTCCGTGCGGACCATGCAGTAGCACAAGATTCCGTTTTCTCTTACGTTTCTGAGGATTTAGTAAAAGAAATGAACTTTATCCCAGTAAACACTAAATGTCATGATAAAGATGAGTACTTAACTCGCCCAGACTTAGGTCGTGAATTTGACAATGAAATGGTAGAAGTGATTCGTGCGAATACTACGAAAAACGCTAAACTACAAATCGTTGTCGGTGACGGACTTAGCTCAGCGGCAATTGAAGCGAACATCAAAGACATCTTACCATCCATTAAACAAGGTTTGAAAATGTATAACTTGGATTTTGATAACATTATTTTCGTTAAACATTGTCGTGTACCTTCCATGGACCAAATCGGTGAAATCACTGGCGCTGACGTAGTTTGCTTACTTGTAGGTGAACGTCCAGGTCTAGTAACAGCTGAATCCATGAGTGCATACATTGCTTACAAACCAACAATTGGTATGCCAGAAGCTCGTCGTACCGTTATTTCTAACATTCATAGCGGCGGAACTCCACCAGTTGAAGCAGGCGCATATATTGCTGAATTAATTCACAATATGCTTGAGAAAAAATGTTCTGGTATCGATTTAAAATAAGCTAGTTAGAGGAGGAAACTTCATGAAAAATGATAAATTACCTGCATCCGTTTTAAGTGTCAAAGTTGTATCTAACGTAGACAACGGTCTATTTAAACAACTTGACTTAAAACCGCATCAAAGAAGCCTTGGTATTATTACATCTGATTGTGATGATGTAACTTACACAGCGCTTGACGAAGCAACAAAAGCAGCTGAAGTAGACGTTGTTTATGCGAAAAGTATGTATGCTGGTGCTGGAAATGCATCCACAAAATTCGCTGGTGAAGTTATCGGTATTATTGCCGGACCAAGCCCTGCGGAAGTAAAAAGTGGTCTTGCTGTAGCAGTAGATTTCATCGAAAATGGCGCTAGCTTTGTTAGTGCAAACGAAGATGATAGCGTACCTTACTTCGCACACTGTGTTTCAAGAACTGGTACATTCCTTTCTAAAGAAGCAAATGTTGCTGAAGGTGAAGCGATTGCTTACTTAATCGCCCCTCCACTTGAAGCGATGTATGCGTTAGACGCAGCGCTTAAAGCAGCAGACGTAACAATCGGAGCTTTCTACGGCCCACCGTCCGAAACAAACTTTGGCGGCGCACTTTTAACAGGTAGCCAATCTGCATGTAAAGCAGCTTGTGACGCCTTCAAAATGGCAGTAGAAAATGTGGCTGAAAATCCACTTCAATATTAAGGTGGTGCTAAAAGATGCCAAATGAAGCACTAGGTTTAATTGAAGTCACTGGTTTTCTTGGTGCCGTTGTTGCTGCTGATACATGTTTAAAAGCAGCAAATGTCGAGCTAATTCAATGCGAAGTCATTAGCGGCGGTTTAACAACGGTTGAATTAACTGGTGATGTAGGTGCAGTAAATGCAGCTATTGAAGCAGGGAAAGCAGCAACAGAAGACTTAGGTTGTTTAGTATCCAGCCATGTTATTGCAAGAATGAGCGAAGATACAAAAGCACTTTTTGTTCCTCAAGAAGAAGTTAAACCACAACCAAAAGAAGTCAAACAAGAAGAACCAAAAGAAGTAGTTCAAAAAGTCGTAGAAGTGAAAGCAAACACGAAAAGTGTTGAGAAAGAACTTCGCGCAATGAAAGTTATTGATCTAAGGAAACTTGCTTACACATTAGATAATGTGCCTATTCCAAAGAGCAAGATTAAATATGCGAACAAGGACAAACTTGTTCATGCACTAAAAGACATTTATGGAAGGAGTGAAAACTAGTGGCACTAGAAGATAAAGATTTACGCTCAATCCAAGAAGTTCGAAATCTTATTGCAACAGCAGACAAAGCACAAAAAGAACTTGCTGCAATGAGCCAACAACAAATTGATACAATTGTAAAAGCAATAGCGGATGCTGGTTATGATGCTCGCGAAAAACTCGCAAAAATGGCACATGAAGAAACTGGCTTTGGAATCTGGCAAGACAAAGTAATTAAAAACGTCTTTGCCTCGAAACACGTCTACAATTACATCAAAGATATGAAAACCATTGGTATGTTAAAAGAAGATAACGAAAATCAAGTAATGGAGGTTGCTGTTCCGCTAGGCGTAGTTGCAGGCTTAATCCCGTCAACAAACCCCACATCCACAGTGATTTACAAAACACTTATTTCCATCAAAGCCGGAAATAGTATCGTATTTTCTCCACATCCAAACGCACTAAAAGCAATTCTTGAAACAGTAAGAATTATTAGTGAAGCAGCAGAAAAAGCTGGTTGTCCGAAAGGCGCTATCAGCTGTATGACTGTTCCAACAATTCAAGGAACAGATCAACTAATGAAGCATAAAGATACAGCAGTTATCCTTGCAACAGGTGGTTCTGCAATGGTAAAAGCCGCTTATTCATCTGGTACTCCAGCAATTGGCGTAGGTCCAGGTAATGGCCCAGCATTTATCGAACGCAGTGCTAACATTCCTCGCGCAGTAAAACATATTCTTGATTCTAAAACATTCGATAACGGAACAATTTGCGCATCTGAGCAATCTGTCGTTGTTGAACGTGTGAATAAAGAAGCTGTTATTGCTGAATTTAGAAAACAAGGAGCTCACTTCTTGTCCGATGCAGAAGCTGTTCAACTTGGTAAATTCATTTTACGTCCAAATGGTTCGATGAATCCAGCAATCGTAGGTAAAAGCGTGCAACATATCGCTAACCTTGCTGGCCTAACAGTTCCAGCAGACGCAAGAGTACTTATCGCTGAAGAAACAAAAGTTGGCGCTAAAATCCCTTATTCAAGAGAAAAATTAGCTCCAATCTTGGCTTTCTACACAGCAGAAACTTGGCAAGAAGCTTGCGAACTTAGCATGGATATTCTTTATCATGAAGGAGCTGGACATACTTTAATCATCCACTCTGAAGATAAAGCAATCATCCGCGAATTCGCACTGAAAAAACCAGTTTCCCGTCTCTTAGTTAATACACCAGGAGCACTTGGCGGAATTGGCGCAACAACAAATCTTGTACCTGCTTTAACACTTGGTTGTGGGGCAGTTGGAGGAAGTTCATCATCTGATAATATCGGACCTGAAAATCTTTTCAACATTCGCCGCATCGCTACTGGCGTTTTGGAGTTAGAAGATATTCGTAAAGAAGAAAACCAAGCAACATCTGAACTTCCGGTTGATGCAGACGCACTGATCCAAAGTTTAGTAGAAAAAGTTTTAGCAGAATTAAAATAAAAAATAAAACACTAATTGGAGGAATTTTAAAATGGCAAACGCAAACGCATTAGGTATGATCGAAACAAAAGGTTTAGTAGGAGCAGTAGAAGCAGCAGACGCAATGGTGAAAGCAGCTAACGTAACACTTATGGGTAAAGAACAAGTTGGTGGCGGTCTAGTAACAGTTATGGTTCGCGGCGATGTTGGCGCAGTTAAAGCAGCAACAGATGCAGGCGCAGCAGCAGCAGAACGCGTTGGTGAATTACTATCTGTACACGTAATCCCACGTCCACACAGCGAAGTAGACGCAATTCTACCAAAAAGCGCTGAATAAGACGAATTTTTAACATAAATCAGGAAAAAGCGTGAGCGTAAGGCAAAAGGGTTCCATCAGACTCGGAAATTGCCCGAAACTTTCGCTTTTTACCAGATTTAAGCAAGACTAAGCTTCCCAACATTACTAACACCAATTGTAAATGGGACAAAAGGATGTGGTTCTTTGGCTATTTTGACAGAAGATGAGTTACGAAAAGCCTATTTACACACCGATTTAAAAACAACCAAAAAACTCGATATAAAAAAAGGCACGATTATCACACCTTCAGCTAAAAGTTTCTTGTCTGAAAAGAAAATCGACCTGCATTATATTGAAGAAATTGCTGAAACAAAAGTAGTAGTGGAACCAGTGAAAAAAGAAACTACTCGAGCAAAATTCCAAACGATTTATGGTGGAGCATTAGATGAGAAGCCAGAACATATGACGCATTTGCGTGGTAACTTGCTTGTATTTAAAGACCATCCACAAATCGCTTTCCGCGGAAAATTAGATACACTGGAAGCTGAGATTCTGGAAAGCCAATGTTCCGTCGCAGCTGAGTTTAAAGATCTTGCGGAAGATTTACAAGAAATCCTCACCTTTGTAAGAAATATTGTACGATCGGAAGTTTTAAACGAGCAAATCGAATCAGTGAACTTGCTTGGCATGGATGAAAAAGAACTGCGGGAACGTAGTCATAATCCAAAAAAATATTATCAAATGACACATTTTATGCCTGATTATACGATGGGTAATGCGGTCATTCGTTTAAACAAAATAAGAACGATGGTCCGTGAAACAGAATTAGCTGCATTTTTAGCATTTAAGGAAGCAGATTATTCCATTAAACGACCAGACATTATTCAAGCGCTTAACCGATTATCGAGTTTATTCTGGATACTGATGTTCCGCGTGAGAACAAATGAATATAAAAAGTAAGGAGGCTTATTCATGAATAATGAGTTAATAACAAGCCTTATTGAAGAAGTCACTCGCCGCGCGTTACTTGAAACTGGCATAGAAGTAGAAGCATCTGGCCGTCACGTCCATTTAGACCGTGAAACTGTCGATGCACTATTTGGTCCTGGGTATGAACTTACTCATTTCCGTGACCTATCTCAACCGGGTCAATATGTTTGTAAAGAAAGAATTAGCATCGTTGGACCAAAAAGCGTTATTCATAACGTTGTAATTTTAGGCCCAATCCGTAAGAAAACACAAGTAGAAATCAGTTCCACAGATGGTACGGCGCTTGGAATTAAAGCACCGGTTCGCGAAAGTGGAGACATAGCTGGAACACCAGGAATTTTACTTTTATCCGCAAAAAACAGCGTTCAATTATCTGAAGGACTTATTGTTGCTAAACGCCATATTCATATGACGCCTGCTGATGCAGAAAAACAACAAGTTACTCAAAGTGAAATTGTACAAGTGAAAATTAATGGTGACAGACCGCTAATTTTTGACGATGTTGTTGTTCGGATTAGCCCTGATTTCGCTACATATATGCACATTGATTATGACGAAGCCAACGCATGTGGTTTTAAAAAGGGAATTCGAGGTCAAATAATCAAGAAAACAAAGGCTAAATGAGTATGGAATTAGAAGCACTCATAAAAGCCGTCACTGAGGAAGTCATGAAACGATTACAACTTCCAGAAAAGAAAATGATTATCATGGGTCAAGATGCAGAACACACTCTCAGACAGTGTTATCTAAAAGAATATCAAGTTTCGCTTTATGATCGTTCTGAACGCGCTTGTGACATTTTACTACTGGAAGAATTGGACATCGCTGAATTAGCTCGAATCAGTTTGTTTGCACCGATGAACAAAAAAGAACAATTTATTACAGATCATCTTTTAGCAGGACGGCCTACTTGGATTATGAAGAGTGGCATCAAAGCACATGCTTACAAACGTTCCGCTAAATATGGTATCAGACAACTTTTTCAAGAGTACGAGGAGAAGCTGAGCCGATTTGGTGTCGAATTTATCGAAAGTCCGGTAAAAGATACGAAAATAAGCAAAGTTATCACCGAACAGGATGTTGAAAAACTGACTAAGAACAAAAGCGAATTCATTTTGCCTAAAGGAAGTTTCTTAACACCACTTGCAAAAGATTATTTACAGGAAAATCGAATAAGCATTAAAGAAAGTTAGGAAGGAAGAGCGTCATGCAAATTGGAAAAGTTACCGGGAGTTTATGGGCAACAAGAAAAGACGAAAAACTGAATGGTTTAAAACTACTATTAGTAGAGATTTGTACCGATGAAACGGAAGATGTAAGACATTCCATAGTGGCAGCTGATAATGCCGGAGCAGGAAACGGCGATCTTGTGCTCGTTACAACTGGTAGCGCAGCACGAGCATCTACTGGGGACAATACAATACCAGTGGACGCTTGTATCGTCGGCATTATCGACTCGGTAGAACGTTATGGCTGAACAGTCCTTAGGTATTCTTGAACTCAGGAGTATAAGTAAAGGTTACGAAATGGCCGATGTTTTCTTGAAAGCCGGCAATGTAACTTTATTTACTTTTCGTCCGACATGTCCTGGTAAATTTTTGATTATTTTGCAAGGCGCTTCCGGTGAACTTACTAGTGCGATGCAAGATGCAAAAGAAGAAGCTGGAAAATTTCATGTTTCTTCTTATATTTTGCATATGGCGCACGAAGAATTACTTGCTTTTCTAAACAATAAACACCCTAAAGTGGAAGTTGATGCAGTAGGAATTATCGAAATCAGTCAGCTCGGTGCTGGGCTAAACGCGGTCAATGAGGCGCTGAAAAAATCAGCTATTCATTTAAAACGGATGACGCTCGGTGCTTCGATTGGTGGAAAATTTGTCGCTGTTTTTACAGGGGAAGTTAGTGCTATTCAAGAAGGGATGCGGATTCTAATCGAAACCGCCGAACCAAAAAAGGTGATACATCATACGGTTATTCCTTCTCCTGATGAACTTTTAAAACGCTATCTATAGAATGGAGGAACACTTTTGAGCATTAATGAAATTATTATTTATTTAATGGTTATCTTTATGATTTTAGGAGCTATTGACAAAATTATCGGTAACAAATTTGGCTTAGGTGCACAATTTGAAGAAGGTATTATGGCAATGGGTTCACTAACACTAGCAATGGTCGGGATTATTACGTTAGCACCAGTTTTAGCGAAAATTTTAAGCCCGATTGTTGTACCAATTTATACGGCGCTTGGGGCTGACCCGGCAATGTTTGCAACAACGTTACTTGCGAATGACATGGGTGGTTTTGCGCTAGCTCAAGAACTTGCGCTAACTCCTGATGCTGGTCTTTTTGCGGGAGCGATTTTAGGTTCGATGATGGGACCAACAATCGTTTTCACTATTCCAGTAGCACTTGGAATTATTAACAAAAATGATCACAAATATTTAGCGACTGGTGTATTATCCGGTATTATTACTATTCCAATCGGTTGTTTAATCGGTGGACTTGTAGCTGGCTTCTCTCCAATTATGATTTTCAAAAACTTAGTACCAATTATTCTTGTAGCTGCTCTAATTATGTTAGGTCTTTGGTTCAAACCAGAAGGCATGATTAAAGGCTTCACTATTTTCGGTAAAGGCGTAGTAATTGTTGCTACTATCGGGCTAGTTGCTGGAGCTGTTCAACAATTAACTGGTTTAACTATTATTCCAGGAATTGCACCAATCGGCGAAGGTATTGAAATCGTTGGTGGTATTGCACTAGTTCTTGCAGGAGCTTTCTGTTTAGTATTCGTTATTACGAAACTTTTCAACAAGCCTCTTATGAAAATGGGTAAATTACTTGGTATGAATGAAGTTGCGGCAGCTGGTATGGTTGCTACACTTGCAAACAGTATCCCAATGCTACAAATGCTAAAAGATATGGATGAGCGCGGTAAAATTATTAACGTTGCTTTCGCAGTATCTGCGGCCTTTGTTTTAGGTGATCATCTAGGCTTTACAGCTGGTGTTGCTAAAGATATGATCTTCCCAATGATCGTCGGGAAATTAGTCGGAGGGGTAACTGCTGTTGGTGTTGGTATCTACATGGCTAACCGAATGATGAAAAAAAATAAAACAAAAGAACAAACGGCGGTGAAAGATAATGGCTGATATTAGTAAAGAGTTAATCGAACAACTAGTAAAACAAGTTATCATTGAAAAAATGGGCCAAAGTTCCAAACATGTTGATCCAAGCGGTATTATATCGATCAAACTTCCTGCAGTAAAAGTTTCAGAAGAAGATCGTTTAGATACAGGTAACCCGGGTGATGTTGTTTATACAAAAGACTTAGTAACACTAGAAGAAAGTAAACGTCTAGGTTTCGGTCTGATGGAAATGAAAGATACAACATTCGATTGGTTCTTGGATTATGATGAAGTAGATTACGTTATCGAAGGCAGACTAGATGTTGTCATTGATGGCAGAACTGTTTCAGCAGGACCAGGAGAAATTATTTTCATTCCTAAAGGTAGCAAAATCAAGTTTTCCGTTACTGGTGAAGCAAGATTTGTTTATGTTACTTATCCGGCTGATTGGCAGTCACAATAAAATAAAAAACGATTTCGGCTTAACGGCTGAAATCGTTTTTTTATTTTAAGGAATCGCGATATTCTTTTGGTGTCATATCGAATTCTTTTTTAAATACTTTGCAAAAATAGCTGGCTCTTGAGAAACCTAAGTTCTTGGCAATTGTATGCACTGCCCAGTCGCTTTTTTCTAATTGTTCTTTCGCATAGAGCATTTTTTGTTCATTGACGTAATTGATAAAATTAATATTCAATTCGTTTTTAAATAATTTACTTAAATAAAAGGGGCTTAAATAAACATAATTCGCTACTTCTTCTAGTGTGATAGAGCGGTGGATATTCTTTTTAATGTAACGAATGGCTTGTTTGATTTCTTTATGCTCGCCACCAGATTTACTTGCAGTAGCCGCTTCTTTTTTTGGTTGTTTTTGTTTTTCGTGCGCGGAGTAATAATCACTTAGCACATCCAGCACTTCGACCGTTTCAAGCGAATGAAGTAGGGCGGAATGATCTGGATTTTTCTTGTTAAAATCTTCATGAATTTGTTGCGTAAATTGATTTTCAACTTGCTTAGTCATGAGTGGTTGAATGTTGATAACTTTTTCTTTCTCCAAATGCAATTCCTCCTCCTATTCTACTTGCACTAATTATACCATAAAATCGCTTTAAATAACGTTTAATCCTGCATTTTAAATAGAACAATAAATTCTTTTTTATAACAAAATATTGTCATTTTCTTCGTTTGTAAAATAGAAATTGAGAAAAAGTTCACACTGGGGGCTATTTTTGCTGGATAAAACAGAAAAAATCAGATTTGAAAAGCTTGCACTATTTTGTTTTCGATGCTCTGAGTGACCTTGTACCAGTGGTTTAACAGGGATATAATGAAATGGAAATAACGCTTTCATGAGAGGGTGATCTTTTCAATTGAAGATTCAAAAATTAGTCTTATGTGCGATGTTGATTGCGATGTGTGTAATTGGCGCGAACATAAAATTAATGGGTTCTGTTGCATTTGACGCAGCTCCAGCATTTATTGGAACTTTGCTGCTTGGTCCGATGTACGGGGCAGTGCTCGGGATTTTCGGTCATTTAACATCAGCACTACTCGCGGGTTTTCCGCTCACACTACCGATTCATTTGATTGTCGCTGGAATGATGGGTGTAACGATGCTAGCTTATGGCTACACGCGCCAAAAACTAGCTGAAAAAAATCAAATTTTAGCAATTAGTGTATCGAGTGTTGTTGCTTTTATTTTTAATTGTCCGTTATCATTACTCGCACTTTATCCATTAATGCATCAAGCGGTATTTGTTTTATTTCCAGTTCTTGCAGTGGGAACGATTTGTAACATTTTAGTCGCAGAAATCGTTTACCAAGTATTGCCAGAACGCTGGAAAAGACGAATTGCCGGGTACTAAACAACTAAATAGGTGAATATATTAATCCGGGAAAGAGGTGAAAATCCTCTACAGGCCCTAGCTACTGTAATACGGACGAAAGCCAAACATATGTCACTGGAAGCAATTCCGGGAAGACTGGTGAGTAGGATGATGTTAAGTCAGGAGACCGCTTTTATATTCGATATCCAAAAACAACTTCTAAGGGAGCGAGTTGTCTTGATTAAGTAGATTTTCACGATGGGGAAGTTTCTTTGTGCTACAAGGAAATAGCTTATTTGCGTAAATCTCAAAAAGACGCCAAAGTTCTGTTTGGCGTCTTTTTTTATGGCTAAATGGAAAGGTGAAAAGAGATGAACAAAATCTTAATTGCGGCTGCATCAAGTGGCGCTGGCAAAACAACAGTCACGCTTGGAATTATGCATGCGCTTAAAAAAAGAGGCTTAGGAGTTCAACCATTTAAAGTAGGACCAGATTATATTGATACGAATTACCATCAAGCGATAACTGGCGTAGCATCGATTAATTTAGATAGTTTTCTGATTGATGATGATGCGCTGCTCGCTGCTCTTTTTGAAAAGCACGGGGAATCGGCTGATATTTCGGTGATTGAAGGTGTAATGGGGTTGTTTGATGGGCTTGGGATTGATCGGGATAATGCGAGCACGTCCTTTATTGCCAAATGTACGAAAACACCGGTGATTTTAGTTGTAGACGGTAAAGCGATTTCGACTTCCGCGGCGGCGATTGTGGATGGTTTTAACCGTTTTGATCCAGAGCTAAAAATTGCTGGCGTGATTATTAATCGAGTTGCTTCAGAAAATCATTTTTCATTGATAAAAGGGGCGATTGAGCGCTATACGGATGTGCCGGTTCTAGGATATTTGCCGAAAAATGTGGCGGTAGCACTTCCGGAACGGCATCTGGGCTTGGTACCACAAGAGGAAATGACGGAATTAGAAGCAAAATGGGAGTTGCTTGGCGATTTGATTGCTGAACATGTTGATTTGGATCAGTTGTTGGAAATAAGCAAGTCTGGTGAAGATTTGGTCGGAGAGTCACAGGATATCACGCTACCGGACTTTTCTGGGCTTCGAGTTGCTTATGCGCTCGATGCGGCATTCCATTTTTATTATCAAGATAATTTAGAACTGATTCGTTCGACTGGGGCAATGCTTATTCCGTTCAGTCCACTGGAAGATAAGGAAGTTCCAAAAGCTGATTTTATCTATATTGGTGGCGGTTTTCCGGAGGTATTTGCGGACCGACTTGCAAAGAATAGCACGATGCGAAAATCGATTTTGGCGGCACATGAAAAAGGCATTCCAATTTATGCGGAGTGTGGTGGTTTGATGTATCTTGGTTCAGCGCTTGAAATGAACGATGCGCAATATGAAATGGTCGGCGTTTTTTCTGGGATTAGTAAGATGACAACGCGACTTCGGAAGTTTGGGTACTGCACGGCGGAACCATTGGAAGACACGTTGATTGGTAAAAAAGGGACGGCGATTCGCGGCCATGAATTCCATCATTCCGTTTTTGAAACGACCGAAACGCCTTGTTTGCAGCTTTCGAAAAAACGAGACGGCGAAATAGTGAAAGCATGGCAAGGTGGCTATCAGAAAGGTAATACGTTCGCGAGTTATTTACATATTCATTTTTATCAAAATCCAGCCATTTTAATGCAGATGTTTGGGGCGGCGAGACGATGACATTACTATTTTATACGGCAGCTTTCATTTTAGATTGCTTACTAGGTGACCCTTACAGCTGGCCGCATCCTATCAAAGCAATTGGGAATTGGATTCACTTTTTAACTACTGTGTTGCGGAAAATTTTTCATGGAAAGGGATTGTATTTTGCGGGCGGATTATTATTTGTTCTCACGGTTGGCGCAACGGGTATTGCATCATGGCTCGTCCTTTACCTTAGTGCAAAAATTGCTTTTTGGCTTTATGCAGCTGTTTTCATTTACTTAGGTTATACGACGCTTGCGATGACTTGCCTTGCGAAAGAAGCGCGGAAAATAGCGCGGACACTGGCAGATGGAGATTTGGCTGCTGCTAGGGTGCAAGTTGGAATGATAGTTGGTCGCGATACAGATAAATTATCCGCAGAAGAAATTAGTAAAGCGACAATCGAAACGGTGGCTGAAAATACGGCAGACGGTGTAATTGCACCACTTTTTTACTTGTTCATCGGTGGACCAGTGCTTGCTTTGATGTATAAGGCAGTCAATACGCTGGATTCGATGGTCGGTTATAAAAATGAAAAATATCGCGCGATTGGTTTTGTTTCCGCGAAAATGGATGACATCGCCAATTTTATTCCAGCAAGATTATCTTGGTTTTTCCTCGTTATTGCGAGTTTTATTTTAAGGTATGATGGGCGTGCGGCTTGGGTGATAGGGCTGCGGGACCGGAAAAATCATACGAGTCCTAATTGTGCTTATCCGGAAGGCGCAGTAGCCGGAGCGCTCGGGATTACGCTTGGTGGCACGCATGAATATTTTGGTGAAACAGTTGTCAAGCCAACAATCGGCAGCGGAACTAAACCAGTGACACAAACAGAAATTAGCCAAACAATTTACTTATTATATGCGGCATCAACTATCGCATTTATCATTTTTGCAAGTATCTATCTAATACTATTTTAAAGGAGTGGCACAATGAACTACATTAAAAATCCAGCCAAAATTGAAGAGAAAAGCTTTGAAATTATTCAACAAATTATTGACGATATTCGTCCAGACTATACGTTTCAAAACAAACTAGAGGAAGCGATTATCAAGCGTGCCATACATACGACAGCAGATTTTGATTACTTGGATAGCCTTGTATTTCAACAGGATGTTATCGCAAAAATTATTCATGTTCTCCAAAATAAAGGAACAATTTTCACTGATACTAATATGGCGCTAAGTGGTATTAACAAGCGGCTTTTAGATGAACTTGGTTGTAAATATCATTGTTATGTGAGCGATCCAGAAACAATGGAAATTGCTAAACAGCACGGAATTACGCGCTCGATGGCCGGGATTAAACTTGCTTCGCTCAAAGATGGACCGAAAATTTTTGTTCTAGGAAATGCCCCAACTGCGGTGTATAAAATTATCGAAATGACGGAAAGTGGCCAGTTACAAGCAGATGCGGTCGTGGCAGTTCCTGTTGGTTTTGTTGGAGCAGCTGAATGTAAAGAAGAAATTTTGGAAACAGATATCCCAGCAATTGTGGCTCGTGGTAGAAAAGGTGGTAGTAACCTTGCTGCAGCCATCATTAATGCAATCTTGATTACGATGTAAAGAAGGCGACGAGCGATGGAAGATTTTATTTATTACAACGGCAAAAAGTATCGCAAAGGCTACACGACTGGGACTTGTGCGGCAGCCGCGGCTAAAGCTTGTGTCGAAATGATGTTAACGCAAGAAGAAGTGAGCGCAGTACAAGTTACGACGACCGGCGGAACCATCCTTGAAATCCCTGTAGCCCATCAACAATTTTCCAAAAATAAAGCTACCGCTGCGGTTCAAAAAGATGGCGGAGACGATATTGATGCGACACACGGAATGTGGATTTTTGTGGATGTGGAATTAACGGATAGCATAGAAGTTGTGCTGGACGGCGGTGTTGGCATCGGTCGCGCCACGCAAAAAGGAATTTCTGTAGCAGTTGGTGAAGCGGCGATTAACCCGGCACCACGGAAAAATATTTTAGCTACTGTGCGTGAATCACTTGGCGAAAATCGTGGTGCAAACATTTTAGTTTATGCCCCGGAAGGCGAAGAGCGCGCCAAACGCACGATGAACAGCAATTTAGGCATCATCGGCGGAATTTCTATTTTAGGAACGACCGGCATTGTTACCCCAATGTCAGATGAAGGCTGGAAAAAATCGCTATCGATGGAACTTGAAATGAAACGTAATCAAGGGCTTGACCAAATTATTCTCGTTCCCGGTAATTATGGCGATGATTTTGTCCAAAATACACTTGGCTTTTCAAGTGATAATATCGTTTCGATGAGTAATTTTGTTGGTTATATGTTAAAAGAAACGCAGCGCCTCGCTTTCAAAAAAGTGCTGATGGTCGGTCATTTTGGCAAATTGGTGAAAGTTTCTGCGGGGATTTTCACGACTTATAGCAAGGATGCGGATGCGCGGGCGGAAATCTTAGTGGCGAATTTAGCTTTACTCGGCGCGCCGTTATCACTTTTACAAGAAGTAGAGCAGTGCAATACGACAGAAGCGGCAGGCGAATTGATTGAAACAGCTGGTTACACGCAAGTTTATGACGTTATCGCGCAAAAAATCAAAGCAAGATCAGAGCGCTTTTTGAAATTCACGAAACCAAGCGTGGAAATTGATGTTGTCACTTTTTCGACCGAGCGCGGTTTACTTGCTGCAACGAAAGACATTGAAGTACTTCGGGAGGAATGGCGATGATTACCGTAGTTGGAATTGGACCAGGTGATACCAAACTATTAATCAATGAGGCAAAATTGGCGATAAGCACAGCGGATATAGTATACGGCTCAACAAGGCAATTACAAGAAATTGCTGCATTAACAACTGCAACGCCAAAGCTTTTACCAAAAAAACTGGCTGAGTTGAAAAATATCCCTCATCAAAATCAACAGGTAGTGATTTTAGCATCAGGTGATCCACTGCTTTACGGAATTGGTAACTGGGCGATGGCGAATTTTGCGGAAGATGTTCGGATTATCCCGGGAATTAGTGCGATTCAAATGATGTTTCACCAAATCAAATTACCAATGAATGATTGTTTTATTACGAGCAGTCATGGCAAAACGCCAAATTTTGATTTTCTATTACAACATGAAAAAGTTGCAATGGTGACAGATACAATTATCGGTCCATATGAAATTGCAGCAGAAATTTTAAAACGAAACTTAAACAAAATGATGTTTATTGGTGAAAATTTAAGCGCTAAAGAAGAACGAATTCACAAGTTAAAGCCCGAAGATGTGGCAAAAAAATACGATATGAATGTAGTGGTGATTATAGATGAAGGATGAAGTATTTATTCGCGGAAAAGTGCCAATGACAAAAGCAGAAGTCCGAGCGGCGAGCATTGATTTGCTTAGTTTAGACGATACGAGTAAAAATTTCCTTGATGTTGGCGCGGGAACAGGGAGCGTTGGCTTGCAAGTAGCTTGTAATTTCCCACAAATCCACGTTACTGCGATTGAGCGAAACCCAGATGCTGTCGATTTAATTAAACAAAATCAAGCTAAGTTTGGTTTAGAGAATGTCAATGTCATCGAAGCTTATGCGCCAATCGAATTGCCTGAAACCGAAACTTTCGATGCAATTTTTATAGGCGGAAGTGGCGGCAATTTAACCGATATTATTGATTGGTCACTCGCACATTTGAACGTGGGTGGCAGTTTAGTTCTTAATTTTATTTTGTTAGAAAATGCGTTAACAGCGATGAACCATTTAGAAAAAATAACCGTGAGCGAATTAACGATGAAACAAATTCAAGTTTCGAATTGGCATAAACTTGGGGCAGGGCATTACTTTGAACCACAAAATCCAACCATCATTATTGGCTGTAAAAAACTAGAGGAGTGAAGAAAATGGCAGAAGTACATTTCGTCGGAGCAGGACCTGGAGATAAAGAATTAATCACATTAAAAGGATATCAATTATTAAAAGATGCGGATGTCGTTATTTATGCTGGATCTCTCGTGAATCCAGAGTTGCTGGAATATTGTAAGCCCGACTGCGAAATCCATAATAGTGCGAGCATGAACTTAATCGAAATTATTGACTGCATGGAAGCCGGCGTAACAGCTGGGAAAGAAGTTGTTCGTTTGCAAACAGGTGACTTCTCTATTTATGGATCGATTCGTGAGCAAGTTGAGGAAATGAAAAAACGTTCGATTCCATTTACTTGTACGCCAGGTGTAAGTTCATTCCTCGGTGCGGCGAGTAGTTTTGGCGTCGAATATACGGTTCCAGAAGTTAGCCAAAGTGTGATTATTACGCGAATGGCTGGCAGAACACCGGTGCCGTCGCGCGAATCTCTTAGATCATACGCCGCGCACCAAACATCGATGGTTATTTTCTTATCCGTTCAAGGCATTCGAAAAGTCGTTTCCGAATTAATCAAAGGTGGCTATAAACCAGAGACTCCGGCGGCCGTTATTTATAAAGCAACTTGGGCGGAAGAAAAGAAAGTAACGGGAACTTTAGCCGATATCGCGGAAAAAGTGACCGAAGCTGGCATTACGAAAACGGCATTAATTATGGTTGGTGATTTCCTTGGAGAAGAATTTTACTATTCCAAGCTATACGACAAGGATTTCAAACATGAGTACAGATAAAATCGCGATAATTGCTGTCACTGAACGTGGTCGTGATTTAGCAATAACCTTAGCGGAAACAGTATCCGCGACAATTTTTGTACCAGAAAAACATCGAAATGAACAGACGCACGCTTTATTGCCTGATTTTGGCACGGCGATGCGGCGGATTTTCAACGACTATCAAGCCTTAATTTGTATAATGGCGACCGGAATTGCCGTTCGAACGCTGGCTCCAGTGATAGAAGATAAACTTTCAGATCCAGCAGTACTCGTCATGGATGAATATGGCCAATTTATCATTAGTTTACTTTCCGGTCATGTTGGTGGAGCGAATGCGTTAACCGAAGAAATTGCTACAATAACAGGCGGTGTGGCAGTTATTACAACCGCTACTGACCGAGCAAATGTAGCTGCGATTGATAATATCGCTAAACAATTAGACGGTTATTTGCCTGATTTTAAAGCAACAACGAAACGTATTAATGGCTTACTCGCAGCGGGAAAAGAAGTCGGTTTGCACGTAGATGAGCCGTTTGAAGTTGATACGCGAGGTTTTACTAACAAAGAAGTGAGTCCGCAAATTTTCATTTCAACTAAAAATAATTTACCAACCGCAAAAATAGAACGAATCCAGCTAGTGCCTAGGCAATTTATTCTCGGAGTCGGCTGTCGAAAAGGCATTTCAGCGGAAACAATCGATACCGTATTTACACATTTTTGTGAACAAGAAAACATACATCCGCGAGCATTTCGCGCAATTCATAGCATTACACTCAAAGCGGAAGAACCAGCAATTCTACATTTAGCGGAACAGTGGGGCATCGAGTTTATCGTTCATTCAGCGGAAGAATTGCAAACAGTCGCTGGGAAATACCCAACGTCCGCATTTGTTCAAAAAACCGTACAAGTAGGAAATGTCGCCTTATCATCAGCAGATATTGGTAGTAATGGAAACGTGATTACGAGCCGATTTGCCGAAAATGGCGTGACATTCGCAGCAGGAAAATTAATTAAAAACAGTGAGGTGGCAAAATGATTTATGTAATCGGAATTGGCCCAGGAGACAAACGTTTAATGACTGGCGAAGCACTGCAAGCAATAGAAGATGCAGACGTTATCGTTGGTTATGTAACCTATATCAAACTAATCAAAGAGCTAATTAAAGATAAAGAAGTAGTGAAAACGGGGATGCGCCGTGAAATCGATCGCTGCCAAGAAGCCGTAAATATCGCATTAACAGGCAAAAAAGTGGCTGTTGTTTCCAGTGGTGATGCTGGGATTTACGGGATGGCTGGTTTGGTTTTAGAACTGGCAGAAAAAAGTGATCCCAACCTAGAAGTCAAAGTAATCCCGGGAATTACCGCAAGTATTGGAGCGGCCGCAGTTCTCGGCGCGCCAATCATGCACGATTTTTGCCATATTAGTTTAAGCGATTTAATGACGCCGTGGGAAGTCATCGAAAAACGTTTAACGCATGCGGCAATGGCTGATTTTGTCGTTTGCTTTTACAACCCACGAAGTAAAGGTCGCGCGAACCATTTAGCGAACGCTTTTCAAAAAATGATGGAACATAAATCAGGAGATACGGTTGTTGGTATCGTCAAAGATGTTGGTCGCAAAGAAGAACGGAAAATTATTACAACAATGCGTGATATTGATTATGAACTAGTAGATATGACAACGATGGTCATTGTAGGTAACAAAGAAACCTACGTGAAAAATGGCAAAATGATCACACCACGAGGCTACTCTCTATGATTTTCGTACTTGGCGGGACTTCGGATAGCTTGATCATTAGTGATTGGCTAACGGAAACAAAGCAAGCCTTCATCCTCTCTGTCGCAACAGATTACGGAGAAATTTTAGCTAATCAGCACGCCGAAAACGTATTTTGCGGCAGATTATCGAAAGAAGCAATGCTTGAAAAATGGCACGGTGAAAAGGTTCATCTTGTCATTGATGCGACCCATCCATTCGCGACCATCGTTTCTGAAACCGCAATGGATGCATGCAAAGAAGCGAACATTCCTTATATTCGTTTCGAACGCACAAGCGAACAAACGGACAACACTTATTTAGTCAATGATATCAACGAAGCCTGCACAGTCGCAGCAAAATTAGGACAACGTATTTTCCTGACAACTGGCAGCAAAAATTTACCGGAATTTGTGAAAGGTCTAAAACAACAACATATCATCGCCCGTATTTTACCTGTATCTGACGTGATTCGTTCAGCAGAAGAACTCGGACTCGTTGCCGACCAAATCATCGGCATGAAAGGACCGTTCACGACAGAAGCAAACCGAACACAATTAGAAATGACTGGGGCAGATGTTTTAATCACCAAAGAAAGCGGCAAACAAGGCGGCTTCCAAGAAAAACTTACGGCAGCAGCAGAACTAAATATTCCCGTCATTGTCATTCGCCGCAAAAAATTAAATTATCCAATCGAAATAAATCATTTAACCGAACTACCAGAAATTTTAACTCAATTGGAGGTCTACTAATGGGAAAAGTCATGTTAATTGGCGCAGGTCCAGGAGATGCACAACTGCTCACCGTGAAAGGACTAGCTGCCCTGCAAAAGGCGGATGTTATCGTCTATGATCGCCTCGTGGAACCAGCAATGCTTCAAGAACGAAAAGCTAGCTGTAAACTAATTTATGTCGGAAAAGAACCATTACACCATCCAATTCCCCAAGATGAAATCGAGCAAATACTTGTAAGAGAAGCTGCGACGAATGAGCTAGTTGTTCGTTTAAAAGCAGGCGACCCGTATGTGTTTGGTCGCGGTGGGGAAGAAGGAGAAACACTTTACAAAGCTGGAATCCCGTTTGAAGTTATCCCGGGAATCACCTCAGCTATCGGAGGTCTTGCCTACGCCGGAATTCCAGTCACACATCGTGATTTTGCTTCAAGTTTCCACGTGATTACCGGGCATTTGAAAAAAGGGCGCGATCCACTCGATTGGGAAGCACTTGCGCGACTTGAAGGTACGCTCGTTTTTCTGATGGGAATGACAAATTTGCCTAATATTTGCGCGAATCTACTTGAAAATGGTCGCAAAGCAGAAACGGGTGTTGCCATTGTGCAATGGGCATCGCGCGGCAAACAATTAACCGTTACAGGGAACTTACAAACCATCGAGCAAAAAGTGGCCGAATCCGGGATTTCCTCCCCAGCGCTTATCGTTGTTGGTGATGTGGTGAGCTTACGACCACAATTGAACTTTTTTGAAGAAATGCCACTTTTCCATACGAAAGTGTTACTCCCGAGAGCACGCGCCGGAAAAAGTATGCTCGCGGAACAAATTCGCGATTTAGGCGGAGAAGTAACCATGTATCCCAATATTCAAGTATTGGATAAGACGCCAACGAAAACGAAAGAAGCGTTGTGCAAGGTAAGCGAATTACTTTTCACCTCCAAAGAAGCCGTAGAACGATTTTTTGACTATTTAGCAACACTTGATTTAGATATTCGTTCGTTAAAAAACACCCATCTAACTGCTATCGGCAAGCAAACAAAAGAAGCATTTAACGAAAAAGGAATTATTCCAGATAGCTTTATTAAGAGGCGGAGCACGGAATTGATTTTAGAGCATCTAGCACGATTCCAAAACAATGCGAGCAACTTAATTATTGGAAGCGTGGTTGATACAGCGGAAGTTAGTGCGATTTTATCTGAAGTGGGAGCACTCGAAATGATGCCACTATACGATATGCGCCCAGTGACCGAGCGCCCATTTGACCTCGCAAGCTTTGAGCAAGTTTGTTTCTCTAGTTCACGTTCCGTCCAAAACCTACTTGATGTACTAACAACCGAAGAAAAAGCCATTTTACAAACGAAAACGATTTTATCCATTGGAAGATTCACAAGCGCAACCTTGCAATCATTCGGCATTACCAATTTTATAGAAGCCGAAGCAGCCACACCAGAGAGCTTAATCGAACTAATCCAAAAAACAAAAGTAGAAGGAGTACCGCAATGAAAAAAGCTATTTTAGTCGTTAGTTTTGGTACTAGTTATCCCGAAACAAGAGAAAAAACCATAGAAGCGTGCGAAAAACGCGTAGCTCAAGAATTCCCAGATTACACGGTATTTCGCGCATTTACCTCTAATAAAATTATAAAAAAACTAAAAACACGCGACAATATGCATATCAACACACCAAGCCAAGCCCTAAACCAACTAAAAGAATTAGGCTATAAAGAAGTCATCATTCAGTCACTACATATTATTAGCGGTGGTGAATTTGAAAAAATCACTGCTCAAGTGGAAAAATTCAAGCCTGACTTTGACTCCATCATCGTTAGCCAACCGCTGCTTGATTCGAAGGAAGATTACGAAAAAGCGATCGAAGCGATTCGTCACCAAATGCCTCCTTTGAAAGAACAAGAAGCGTTAATTCTTATGGGCCACGGATCGAAACACCATGCTTTCAGCGCCTATGCTTGCCTTGACCACATGCTATTAAATGAACCAATCTATCTTTGTGCCGTAGAAAGTTATCCTGGGTTGGATCAAGTAATTGAACGATTGCAACAAGCCAAAATCAAGAAAGCCCATTTAATGCCATTTATGCTCGTAGCAGGAGATCATGCGACGAACGATATGGCCTCTGATGACGATGATTCTTGGAAAAGTACGCTAGAACAAGCCGGCATCCAAACCGAATGCCACTTACAAGGTTTAGGTGAGAACGAACTCATCCAAGCCCAATTTATCGAACATATCCACACAGCAATAGAGAGGGTGAATGCACGTGGCTAAGTTTTACGGCATTGGCACAGGACCAGGCGATAGCAACCTAGTCACAATGGAAGCCGCAGAACGCCTTGGAAAGTTAGCGATTCTCTACACCCCCCAACCGAAAAAAGGCGGCGAAAGTTTAGCCAAGAAAATCGTCGGTCCATATTTAAAAGATACGCTAATCGTCAAAGAACGCCATTTTCCAATGAGTTATAACAAAGAGGAAAAAATGCTGGCGTGGAAGGCGATTGCGGAAGAAGTTAAAAGAGATGTACAAAATGGACATGACGTTGGCTTCATCACGCTAGGAGATCCAATGATTTACAGCACCTACAGCTATTTGCTAGAACTGCTAAAAGGGGAAATTGAAACCGTCACGCTAGCCGGTATTTCCTCCTTCTCTAATATCGCCTCTAAAATTGAATTACCGCTTGTAATGGATGAGGAAAGTTTTGCCGTCATCCCCGTAACAGCAGGCGCTGAAAAAATCGAACAAGCGCTCACATTATTTGATACTGTTGTTTTCATGAAAGCAGCAAGCAATTTGCCCCTTCTTACGACATTACTAAAAAAACTGAATTTGCTTGATGCAGCAGTTGTAGTAAGCGATGTTGCCATGGCGACAGAAAAAATCACTTATGGCATGCAAGACATAAATCCAGAAGATAAAATGTCATACTTTACCACGATTATCGTGAAAAAAAGAAGGGAGCAATACAAATGAAAAAATTATGGAAGTTTCTACCATTCGTTTTAATTGGCGTTATTTATTTTACTTTAACAAACCCAGAATCCGCACACGCAATGCATATTATGGAGGGTTTTTTACCAGTTAAATGGGCGGTTTTTTGGCTAATTGTTTTTATCCCGTTCTTAGTTCTCGGTTTAATGCGCATTCGTAAATTAATTGCCCTAGATAAAAATAATAAATTACTATTAGCATTATGCGCGGCCTTTATCTTTGTACTTTCGGCACTCAAAATCCCATCAGTTACAGGATCTTGTTCTCATCCGACTGGTGTTGGTCTTGCAACCGTTATGTTTGGCCCACTCGTTGTCAGCGTGCTAGGTGTGATTGTCTTGCTTTTCCAAGCGTTACTACTTGCGCACGGCGGCATTACAACTCTTGGTGCAAACGCAATGTCAATGGCTGTAATCGGCCCAATGGTCGGTTTCGTCGTGTACAAATTAGCTCGTAAATTAAACTGCAATAAAAGTGTTTCGATTTTCCTTTGTGCGATGACAGCTGACTTGGCAACCTATCTCACCACCAGCGTCCAACTTGGAGTCGTTTTCCCAGATCCAGCATCCGGCATGATGGCTTCCATCCTAAAATTCATGGCGATTTTCTGTGTAACACAAGTTCCAATCGCAATTGCAGAAGGCTTACTAACCGTAGTAATGTACAATCTTATTAGCAAAAATTTACCAGAAAAGGTGGCACAATTACGATGAAAAAACTAAATATCAATGTGATTTTAATTTTATTAGTAATTTTGTTAATGGTAAGCCCATTTTTCTTCAATAAAACGGGCGAATACGGCGGTTCGGACGGAGAAGCAGAAGCAGAAATTACTAAAATCGATCCAAGCTATGAACCATGGTTTGAACCACTATATGAACCAAAAAGTGGCGAAATTGAAAGTTTACTATTTACGCTGCAAGGCTGTATCGGAACGGGAATTATCGCATATGTCATTGGCGTGAGTCGTGGCAAGCGGAAAGCCGAAGCCGATGTTAACCATTGATAAATACGCGTACCAAAACCGGTGGATTGCTTTTTCCCCATCAGCAAAAGCGTTATTTTATGTGGCGATTTTAATACTTGCGTTAACCGGACCCGTGCTCGCCCAAGCGATACTATTTGTATGCATGGTACCACTGACGCTCTATGTCGTAAAAATTCACTTTAAACAATATTTGAAATGGCTCCTTTTACCATTTTCATTTCTGCTTTTTAGTTTACTTTCAATTCTTATTTCGATTTCAAAAGATCCAAGCAGTTTTCTCGCTTCGATTTCGATTGGCAGCTTTTATCTCGGGATTTCTGATGTGACGATTACGACGGCGACACAAGTTTTTTTCCGAAGTATCGCTTGTTTAGCGGCAACCTATTTTTTCGTCTTAACCGTTCCCGTGGTACAATTAACAAAAGTAATGAAGCGGATTTTTATCCCCAAAGTACTGATTGAACTTACGATTTTAATTTATCGTTTTATCTTTATTTTCATAGAAGAAGCGGCGGCGATTCGAAAAGCACAGAGCCTTCGTTTCGGGTATCACGGCATAAAAAATAGTTATCGTTCATTCGGAATGCTCGTCAATACGTTATTCAATCGTGTCATGAAAAGATATAATGAAATGGTTGTAACACTTGATGTGAAGCTATATCAAGGAGAATTTCATATCTAGGAGGAAGCCAATTTGCTTAAAACAGAACATATTTCATTCCAATACGAAGATGGCAAACAAGCCTTAACGGATGTTTCAATTGATTTAGAAAAAGGCAATATTATCGGCCTTATTGGTGCGAATGGCTCCGGAAAATCGACCCTTTTTATGCAGCTACTAGGCATTAACAAGCCAACTTCTGGCAAAGTTTATTTTGATGGAAAACCACTTGCTTACAATAAAAAAGCATTATTTGCTTTGCGAAAAAAAGTGAGCATCGTTTTCCAAGATCCCGATCAGCAAATTTTTTATTCCAATGTTCGTGACGATGTGGCTTTTGCACTTAGAAATTTAGGCGTGAGCGAAAGTGAAGTGGAGTCGCGCGTGACGAATGTGCTTGAGATTGTTGGTGCAACGGAATTTCAACATAAACCAGTCCAATATTTAAGTTATGGCCAAAAAAAACGTGTCGCGATTGCCGGAGCTCTTGTTCTTGACACAGATTGGTTACTGCTAGATGAACCAACAGCTGGCCTCGATCCCATCGGTAAAAAAATCATGATGGAAATTATCGAACGTCTGGCAAATCAAGGGAAAAAGATCCTTATTTCAAGCCATGATATCGATTTAATTTATGAAATATGCGATTACGTCTATATGTTAAAAGAAGGAACTGTTCTCACAAACGGGGAAACGAGCCATGTTTTCTTAGAGAAAGAAAGTATCGAACAAGCTGGTTTGGTTCAGCCGTGGTTAATCAAATTGCACCAACAAGCTGGCTACCCACTATTCAAAAAAGAAGCCGATTTTTTCGCGCACACAGGGAAGGTGACTAAATAATGGTACAGCAAATAATGATTCAAGGCACCGCTTCTGATGCGGGAAAAAGCGTGCTCGTTGCGGGTTTATGCCGCCTATTCAAAAATAAAGGCAAGCGGGTCGTTCCGTTTAAATCGCAAAATATGTCGCTAAATTCTTTTATTACAGCGACAGGGGACGAAATGGGGCGCGCACAAGTGTTTCAAGCAGAAGCAGCTGGCGTTTTTCCCGATGTCAGGATGAATCCGGTATTACTTAAACCGACCAATGATCGCCAGTCGCAAGTCATTTTTATGGGCTCGATTTTAGACAATATGGATGCCGTGACGTACCACGATTTCAAACAAACACTTATTCCAAAAATCCAAGCAGTTTACCAGAGTTTGGCGGATGAAAATGATATCATTGTACTAGAAGGCGCCGGAAGCCCAGCCGAAATCAATTTAAACGACCGTGATATCGTGAATATGGGCATGGCAAAAATGGTCGATGCGCCCGTCGTGTTAGTAGCGGATATCGACAAAGGTGGCGTGTTTGCTTCGATTTATGGCACAATCATGCTCTTAAAAGAAGAAGAACGGGCTCGGCTCAAAGGGGTTATCATCAATAAATTCCGAGGCGATGTGGCGCTTTTACAACCGGGCATTGATATGATTGAGGAACTGACGAGTGTCCCAGTTATCGGTGTGATCCCATATGCCAATCTACAATTAGAAGAAGAGGACAGCGTGTCACTTAGTGGGAAAAATTACATGGCAGATAGCTCGGCTTTGCTTGATATCGCAATTATTTGTTTACCACGTATATCGAATTTCACAGATTTTCATATTCTAGAAATTCAACCTGACATAAGCGTGCGCTACATTCGAAACCTAGCTGATTTTGGAACCCCTGATTTAGTAATCATTCCCGGCAGTAAAAATACACTGGAAGATATGGCTTTTCTCGAAGAATCCGGTCTTAAAAAAGCAATTCAAAACTTCGCTAAAAATGCCGGAAAAGTTATTGGAATCTGCGGTGGCTATCAAATGCTCGGTCAAAAAATGCTCGATCCAAATCAAGTGGAAAGCAAACAACTCGAAATTGCTGGACTAGGTTTATTAGACACCGAAACCATTTTTCTCGACCAAAAACGCACTACCCAAATTACTGGCGTGACACTTTCCGGTGAACCGGTGGAAGGCTACGAAATCCATATGGGTCAAACAACGCGCGGTGAGAATACCAACCCATTTTGCGAAATTAAAGCAGTGAACGGTAACCAAGAAACCCACCAAGATGGCGCCATTTCCGCCAATAAAAATATCATCGGCACATACATCCACGGTATTTTCGATAACGATATTTTCCTAGGCAATCTATTCAATGAGCTGCTGAAAAACAAAAATAAGCCCTTTTACCCACATGAAATCATTAAACTAAAAGAACACAAAGAACAAGAATACGACAAATTAGCGGCACTTTTAGAAGCAAATATTCAAATGGACCAGCTAGAAAAAATCATGAAAGGAGAAAAAATATGCGTATCTACACAAAAACCGGCGATAAAGGAATGACAAGAATTATTGGGGGTAGCAAAGTAAGCAAGGACAATATCCGAATTGATGCATATGGCACTTTGGATGAACTTAATTCGCTAATTGGCTACACGATTACAACCCTTGGAAACGAACCAGAAATCCAAGCCGAGCTCGAACAAATTCAACAACAATTATTTGATGCAGGAGGAGACCTTGCAACCGAAGAAGGAAAGCGCGCGTACAAGCTAACGAGCGAGCCTGTTGCATGGCTAGAAGACCGAATTGATATCTACGCCGATGAACCACCAGAAATCGAAAAATTCATCTTACCAGGCGGAACACAAGCAGCTTCATTACTGCACATGGCTAGAACCGTAACAAGAAGAGCCGAACGCGAAATTGTCGGCATGCTAAAAATCGCTTCCAGCAACGAAGAAGTGTTAAAATACGTCAATCGCTTATCCGATTACTTTTTCGCTGTTGCCAGAGTCGTCAATTACCGTGCTGGCGAAACAGATATTTTCTACAAAAATTCCGAACTCGTTTTCCGTAATAAAAAGAAATAACAAAAAACCTCTCCAGACCTAGATCCGGAGAGGTTTTCCTTTTTAAAAGCGTTGAATTAAAAATACACCAACGAGCATTAATAACACACCAATCATTCGGTAACGGTTAATCGGATGAGGAATAACCCCGAAAAAGCCAAAGTGATCAATAATTAGCGCAATAATCATTTGCCCACAAAGTGCTAAAACAACCGTCATGGCCGAGCCAAGCAATGGTAAAAGTAAAATGTTTGAAGTTACAAATAATACTCCAAGCGCACCGCCAGTGAATACCCACCAAGGAATTCGCCCGACCCCTTTTAGCTGAAAAGTCAACCGACGCTCGACAATTAAACAAACAAGTGTAAGCAAAGTCGTCCCAACTAAAAAGGAAATAAATGATGCCACAAAAGGAGAACCGACAGTTAGCCTAAGTTGGCTATTAATCGACGTTTGAATCGGGGAAAGTAGTCCAGAAACAAGTCCCATTGCCATAAATAGTAATAATGATTTGGATGATCTTTTTGTCATGTTTTCTCCTCCTTTTAAAAGCGTTGCATCAAGTAAATGCCGCCGAACATTAAAATAACGCCAAGTAAACGCTCGATATTAATTTCATGCATTGGTACTTGAAATAAACCAAAGTTATCAATTACAATAGCCATAATCATTTGTCCACAAACTGTAATCATCACAAGCAGGGCAGAACCAAGTCGCGGCAAAAGTAAAATATTAGCTGTTAAGAATATAACACCTAAAGTTCCACCGCCAACCCAGATATACCAAGGATTTGAGGCAATCATTTCTGATGATATTGGCCATGATTTTTGCGTAAACAAGCAAACGATAAGTAAAACTGTCGTCCCAACCATAAAAGAAACCCACGAAGCTAAAAACGGGGATTTCGTATATGTACTAAGTCGTGTATTGATGGCCGTTTGCACTGGTAATACCATCCCAGCCAATAGACCTGATACAATAAATAATATAATCAAAAATTTCCCTCCCTTTTATCACAATGAGATAATTATAAAATAAAAGCAGGGCAAAAAGATAGTATTTAATTCAAAGCGAGGTTTTTTTATGAAAATTCGTATTATCGGATCAGTCGGAAGCGGCAAAACCACTTTAGCGAAAAAACTTTCCGAATGGCAACAAATCGACTATTTTGAAACGGACCGCATCGTCTGGAAACGAGAAGCAACCGAAGTAAGACGAACCGATTCCGAAAAAGCAGCCGTATTAACCAACATCCTCCAAAATAAAAACTGGATTATCGAAGGCGTCCACCTCGAAGATTGGGCGACCGAAAGCTTTATCCAAGCGGACGCCATTATTTTCCTAGATTTACCTAAAAAACAAATCCGCGCTCAACTAATCAAACGCCAAATCAAACAATTACTACGACTAGAAACCGCACATTATCCCATCCGTTTAAAAATGCTAAAGAAAATGTTTTACTGGGACGAGTTATTTGAAAAACGAACCAAACCACTAATTACCACGAAAATCGCGCAAAATCCCGAAAAATGGCTAATCATCAAAGAAACACCTGATATCGAAGCTATTCAAAAAAGCTTAGTACAAATTAAATCTGCAACAAATAAATCTGTCTAATTGAATTCGCTATTATATATAGAAGAAAAACGGTTTTTTTGCGTCACAAAAAAATATTTTCAGAAAACTGCACCAATTTTATATGACTAAATGATGGCAAATGTTACAAATTGAAGAATTCTACATATCAATTGAGCTTGCTATAGCTGAACTACCCATCATTTAAACAAATCATATAAAAAGTAAAGATTTCTTAAATTCAGCAAAATAGACCTCCAGATGGATTGCAATTGTTGTAAAAGTAACGTATTCTAGTACCATCAAAGGATTCGTAGACAGAAAGGCGTGACGACAGCTGAAATATAGAAAATTATCCAAAAAGAAGAAGAAAAGGCTAATTGGGATGGCAGGAATTTTACTTCTAGTTATTTTAGTAGGAGTCATTGCATCCGTGGTCAGACAGCAGTATTTAATTATGACTGCACCAGAGCCAGACCCAGCATATCATTCCAAACAACAAAACTTCCTAAATGAACTTTCGCCCCGTGCGCAAGAAATTCAAGCCGAACATGGCATTTTAACAAGCATCACACTCGCCCAAGCAATTTTAGAATCCGACTGGGGTCAAAGCGGTTTAGCCCAAAAAGGCAATAACTTATTTGGCGTCAAAGGGAAAGCCCCACAACCAATGGTAACGATGACGACCAAAGAATTTGTAGACGGAAAATGGATTGAAATCAACGCTAATTTTCGCAAATACAAAGATTGGAACGAGTCACTCGATTCGCACGCAGAACTTTTTCTAAAAGGAACTTCTTGGAATAAAGATAAGTACAATGGCGTCGTTGCAGCAGATGATTATAAAAAAGCCGCGCAAGAATTACAATCAGCTGGCTACGCAACAGACCCCGATTATGCAGAGAAATTAATCAATATTATTGAAAGATACGACTTAGCACTGTATGACCGAATTGAAGACAAGATTTACTATGATACCAAATCAACTGGCTATGGTAATGTGAAAAAAGACGTATCCGGCGCGGTGTGGACAAAGCCATATGGACTAGCCGGCGCATTAAAAGTAGAAGAAATTAACTACTATAAACGAGAAGATTTGAAACTTTTACGCGAAGCAAAGACTGATAGTGGCGTTTGGTACCAAATTTCCGTAGATACCGAGCCACTTGGTTGGGTAAAACAAGAATTAATCGAAAAAAAATAGAAAATGACCGAAAAAGAGCAAAATGACTTGTCTTATTTATAGGCAAAAAGTCCTTTACAAGCTCTTTTTCTTTTTTATTTTCATTAGGTCAGCCTTTCTAAAACTGCTCTATCAAAGCGCTAAGCCCAAATTGTAACATAAGTAATGTAAAAGTAATGTGTATTACAAGACTGGTTTGATAGAATGAAATAGTTGTTTTAAAGAACACCTGTTTCCAGTTATTCAAAAGCTGGAACGATAATTCAAAGAAGGATGTGCAATAAATCATTATGTTACAACTCGCAAAGAAGCATTTGGTGACTATTGGTCTAGGAATTACAATTACATTATGCGCCTTACCAATCCACTCCCAAGCTGCTGGTCTTGAGGACGGCCTGACTTCCAAGCAAGAGAAGTTTATTAATGAGATTGCGCCGCATGCTCAAAAAGTGCAAAGAGAACATGGTATTTTAGCAAGTATTACTATTTCGCAAGCAATCCTAGAATCTAATTGGGGCGAAAGTAAACTGGCGAAAGACGGTAACAATTTATTCGGAATTAAAGGCTCTTATAATGGAGCATCGATTAAATTACCAACTAGAGAACACAATGGCGTTGTTTGGGTTGGAACAGATGCTGTTTTCCGTGCGTACCCAGGTTGGTATGAATCAATGAATGACCACGCACTTTTATTTGTCAAAGGCCCATCATGGAATCCGCATCTATACGGAGGACTAATCAAAGAAGATAACTTTGAAAAAGCCGCTGTTGCACTTGGCAAAACTGGCTATTCGTCTGATCCAGAGTATGCAGCGAAACTAATTGACCTCATCAAAAAAGCAAATTTAAATAAATACGATACCGTTTATAGTGAACGTGTATCTGATAAAGCAATCAAAGCAGCTGGAGAAATAGCTATCAAAGATAATTGCTTTATTTGGTCCGCTCCTGGTGGTACAAAAGGGGCTAAACCAGTAGCAAGTACGACAAAATATTTTGGTCGCCAAGTGTCGATTAATCAAGAAGTAAAAGTAACCGACTCTAATATTACGTGGTATCATATCCATCAAAATGGCGAATCTATCGGTTGGATTGAAAGTACGTCGATTAAAAACTTCTATCAATTAGAAGACTATTCGCCAACTGTCGATGCCTTACTAAAAACCGATGATAATAATCGTTTAGTCATCAACATGGACATCGATACATCCGAGCTCCACAAAACCAAAGTAGCGAAGGCGGATACAAAAGAAAAAACAGCCTTTAATCTACCTTTACTTAACGTCCAATCCGTCGTATGGTAATATCCTTACAAAAAAAGCTGAATAGATTACTCGGCTTTTTTTGCGTTTTCAAAGGATTTTTAGAAAGAAACTGTTATAATGTAAAAGGAGTTTATAAGGAGGGTTATTTATATGGATGAACAATTAAAGATGTTAAAAGCATTAACCGATGCAAAAGGTATTCCCGGTAACGAGCGTGCAGTGAGAAACGTGTTCCGCGAATACATCGAACCACTAGCAGATAGTTTTGAAACAGACGGCTTAGGAAGTGCCGTTGCGAAAAAAGTAGGCAACGAAGATGGACCTAAAATTATGATTGCTGGCCATTTAGATGAAGTAGGCTTTATGGTAACGCAAATTGACGATAAAGGCTTTATTAAATTTCAAACAGTGGGCGGCTGGGTTTCCCAAGTCATGCTCGCACAAAAAGTAACCATCGTGACGCGTTCCGGCGAAGAAATCACTGGTGTTATTGGTTCTAAACCACCACATGTAATGACAGCAGCTGAACGCCAAAAATCTTTTGACATTAAAGATATGTTTATTGACGTTGGCGCAGTGGATAAAGCAGAAGTGGAAAGCTATGGCATTCGTCCGGGCGATATGATTGTTCCCGCTTTTGATTTTACCGTAATGAAAAACGAGAAATTCCTACTGGCAAAAGCATGGGATAACCGTATTGGCCTTGCGATTGCTATCGAAGTACTTAAAAACTTACAAAAAGAACAACATCCAAATATCGTTTATGGTGTGGGTACGGTTCAAGAAGAAGTTGGTTTACGTGGCGCGAAAACAGCCGCACATTTCGTACAACCTGATATCGGTTTTGCCGTTGATGTCGGCATCGCGGGAGATACTCCAGGCGTAACAGACAAAGAAGCAATGAGCAAAATGGGCGAAGGTCCACAAATCGTTATTTACGATGCATCCATGGTAGCACATGCTGGTCTTCGTGATTTTGTCACAGATGTAGCAGATGAACTATCCATTCCTTACCAATTTGAAGCGATCCCAATGGGCGGAACAGATTCTGGTTCGATTCATTTAACTGGAAACGGAATCCCATCTCTATCCATTACCATTGCAACACGCTACATTCATTCTCATTCCTCGATGCTACATCGCGATGATTTTGAAAATGCAGTAAAACTAATTACCGAAGTAGTCAAACGTTTAGATAAAGAAAAAGTAACAGAAATTCGCTTAGGTTGAGTTTCGAGAAAAGAGGACAACTTTTATGGAACAGATTCAATCAGTAAAAAACGACCGTGTCAAAACATGGAAAAAACTACAAACGAGAAAAGGCCGCGATAAAACCGGAACTTATTTGGTGGAAGGCTTTCATTTAGTAGAAGAAGCATTACGTCAAGATGGTTTAGTACTGGAGCTGCTTGTTTCAAGTGGTGTTTCTGTTCCGGAAGAGTGGTTAAAAGGCGATTATGATGTATTTGAAATTAGTACAGAAATCAGCCACTTAATTAGCGAAACAATGACGGAGCAAGGCGTTTTTGCAGTAGTCGCAACATCTGAACCAGATATGATGCTTTTATACGGGAAAAAATTACTGCTAGTAGATGCAGTTCAAGATCCAGGTAATGTAGGCACGTTAATTCGTACGGCTGATGCTGCTGGATATGATTGTGTCGTGCTTGGCAAGGGAAGTGCAGACCTTTATAATCCTAAAGTAATTCGTAGTACACAAGGTAGTCACTTTCATATTCCTGTTATTCAAGCAGATTTATTTGATTGGATTGCGAATTTAGAAGAAGAGGGCGTTCCAGTTATTGGCGCAGTTCTCGATGACCAAGCGAAATCATTAAACGACATGACAAAACGTGACACTTTAGCGTTAATGGTCGGAAATGAAGGTAATGGTATTTCTCCTGAATTACAAGATCGTCTTTCTGAAAAAGTATATATTCCAATATATGGAGACAGTGAATCATTGAATGTCGCAGTTGCGGCTGGAATTCTACTTTATGGCTTAAGAAAATAAAGAAAAAGTGGTGACTAAGTTATTTTGACTTAGCCACCACTTTTTTAGATTTCTTCTTGTTTTTCAATAGCTACTTCCCGAATAGCAACGCGTTTTAAATCGGCTACAACACTGTGCATATAATCAAACGCTGCACCCCAGTCAATGCCAGTAAAGAAGCCGTTCGAACTACCCGTCGAGATAATCGTTACTTCCGTTTCGCCGTGAAAATTATTAATATTGACGAAAAGTGCCGCCCGGTTAGAAGAGCGGAAATAATATTTTTCGCAAGCAAGTGTCGCTAATTCACCAAAATCAAACGTTCTAATTTCCGAAAAAACGATATTCGATCCTACTTGGCCTGCTTTGATTATTTCGAAGGTTTCAGAAACATCAGTTTTAACAATGTATCTAATGGATGGCATGATAGCCGCCTCCTTCATAAATCTATCTTAGTTATAGTGTAAGCCCAGAAGGATACTTTGGTCAATTAACTGCATACTTACTAAATATAAGCAACATAATATTTATTAGTTACTTTCTGATGATAGATATGGTACAATAACGTTAGAGGTGAGAATTATGACTGATGCACATACAGTATGTCCGAAGTTTGAATCGGCGTTCCAATTACTAGGTAAACGCTGGACTGGACTTATCATCAATGTCTTACTGACTGGTCCAAAAAGGTTTAAACAAGTTGCCGCTGAGATCCCACAAATGAGTGATCGGGTGCTTGCAGAACGTTTGAAGGAACTTGAGGAAATGGATATTTGCTTAAGACAAGTTTATCCAGAAACTCCTGTACGCATTGAATATGAACTAACCGAAAAAGGTAAAGCACTCCAAGAAGTAATGCTTGAAGTCCAGTGCTGGGCAGATAAATGGGTGGAAGTGCCTAATTAAAAAAGAAATAATCTCTCCTATTAAATCAGGGGAGATTATTTTTTAGCTTGAATCTTTCGTAGAACCATACTATAATAGAAACTATCTAAATAAGTAAAGACAATGAAAGAGCCAAGTAGCAAAGTGAGTCTGTATAGGGAGAAGTGGTCATAGACTGAAAGCCACTTTACAAACGAATTTGTGAACATTTCACCTCTGGAGTCGCCGCCGGGAAGCACGCAATGTGTGAAGGTGGTCCGGTTACTAAGCCGTTATCGAATTTTGAGTGGGAGCAATTTTTTGTTCTTATTAGGGTGGTACCGCGAGAAGTCTCGTCCCTTTGTGGATAGAGCTTTTTTATTTTGTCTAAAAAGAAGGAGTGAACGGTATGTTAGAACAGTTACAGACGCTGAAAAGTGAAGCAGAAACACAAATCAACGAAGCATCAGACTTAAAAACATTAAACGACTTACGGGTAAAATACCTTGGTAAAAAAGGCCCGATGACCGAAATCATGAAACAAATGGGGAAACTTTCCGCAGAAGAACGACCAAAAATGGGTTCACTTGCTAATGAAGTAAGAACCGCTCTAACAGAAGCGATTTCCAGCAAACAAGAAATTCTGGAAACAGCAGCAATCAATGAAAAATTAAAATCAGAAACAATCGATGTTACTTTACCTGGTACAGCGCCAAGCATTGGAACAAAACATTTACTGACACAAGTAATTGAAGAAATGGAAGATATGTTCATTGGGATGGGCTACGAAATCGCAGAAGGTCCAGAAGTAGAACTAGATTACTACAACTTCGAAGCGCTAAATTTACCGAAAGATCACCCAGCTCGTGATATGCAAGATAGCTTCTACATTACAGAAAACACGTTATTACGTACCCAAACATCTCCAGTACAAGCAAGAACAATGGAGAAACACGACTTCTCTAAAGGGCCAATCAAAGTTATTTGTCCAGGGAAAGTATACCGCCGTGATAATGACGACGCGACTCACTCGCACCAATTTACACAAATCGAAGGACTTGTCGTTGGTGAAAACATCACATTTGCTGATTTAAAAGGAACGCTAACAGTCCTTGCAAAAACAATGTTCGGTGAAGAACGTGAAATTCGTCTTCGTCCATCCTTCTTCCCGTTCACAGAACCATCCGTTGAAATGGATATCTCTTGTTTCAAATGTGGTGGTAAAGGTTGTCGCGTTTGTAAAGGAACAGGTTGGATTGAAATTTTAGGAAGCGGAATGGTACATCCAAATGTGCTTGAAATGTCCGGGATTGATTCCACGCGTTACAGCGGCTTTGCTTTTGGCTTAGGACCTGAACGTGTTGCGATGTTGAAATATGCGGTGGATGATATTCGCCACCTTTATACAAATGATTTACGCTTTACGAAGCAATTCCAAAGTACAGAAACGGGGGAAATCTAATGTTAGTTTCATATAATTGGGTTAAAGAATTTTTCCAAGAATTCCCGTTAACGGCGGAAGAACTAGGAGAAGCAATCACAAGAACAGGTATTGAAATCGAAGGCGTAGAAGAATTAAGCGCTAGTTTGAAAAATGTCGTAGTTGGTGAAGTATTATCATGCGAACGCCATCCCGATGCAGAAAAATTAAATAAATGTCTCGTTCAAACAGACGAAGCAGAACCAGTTCAAATTATCTGTGGAGCTCCAAACGTTGCCGCTGGTCAAAAAGTGATTGTTGCCAAAGTTGGTGCAAGACTTCCAGGTGGACTGAAAATCAAACGCGCTAAATTACGTGGCGAAGTTTCAGAAGGAATGATCTGCTCGCTTGCAGAACTTGGCTTTGAAAGTAAAGTTGTGCCAAAAGCATACGCAGAAGGTATTTACGTATTACCAGAACATGTGGAAGTCGGCGTAAGTGCAATCACATTACTTGGCTTGGATGATGCGATTTTGGATATGGCAATTACTCCAAACCGTGCCGACGCATTAAGCATGAACGGCGTAGCTCACGAGGTTGGCGCGATTATCCATCAAAAACCAGCCCAACCAACCCAGCCCGACGTATCTGAAAAAGGAAAAGCGGATGCATTTATTTCTGTAGAAGTAGAAAATCCAGCTGACACACCTTACTATGCAATTAAAATGATCGAAAACATCGAAATCAAAGAATCACCACTATGGCTACAAACAAAATTAATGAAAGCTGGCATCCGTCCTCATAATAATGTGGTCGATGTAACGAACTACATCAACTTATTATACGGCCAACCTTTACATTCATTTGACTACGATAAAATTGGCAGCAAAAAAATTGTCGTGCGTTCTGCAAAAGAACAAGAAGAAATTACGACACTTGATGGCGAGAAAAGAACGTTACAAGCGGGTCATACAGTCATTACGAACGGAACAGAACCAATTGCCATCGCGGGCGTTATGGGCGGCGAATTTTCCGAAGTAACCGAGAGCACAACAACCGTAGCGCTAGAAGGTGCGATTTTCAGTAGTTCCTCTATCGGTAAAGCATCACGCGAATTATACCTACGTACCGAAGCAAGTATTCGCTACGATAAAGGATCAGATGCTTGGAAAGTAGAGAAAGCACTTGCGCACGGCGGAGCACTTATTGCTGAACTTAGCGGCGGCACACTTGTGGGTGGCGTAGTTGAAGTAGACAACCGTGAAAAAGCAGTCAACAAAATCGAAACAAGTTTAACACGTATTAACCGTATTTTAGGGACAGCGATTACACTTGCGGAAATCGAAACTATTTTTGCTCGTTTAGGATTTGTGTTAGAAGTAAAAGGTGACACATTGCTTATCGAAGTACCAACGAGACGGTGGGATATTACGATTGAAGCGGATATTTTAGAAGAAGTAGCACGGATTTATGGTTACGATGAAATTCCGGTAACTCTTCCAGCAACAAGCACAACAGGTGGCTTATCAGACAGCCAAAAAGCTCGTCGTGTCATGCGCGCTTATTTAGAAGGAGCAGGGCTTAACCAAGCATTAACTTACTCTTTAACATCTAAAAAAGATGCAACTCGTCTAGCACTTTCTGATGAAAAAACAGTTGCATTATCGATGCCAATGAGCGAAGAACATAGCCATTTAAGAACAAGTATCGTTCCACAATTAATTCGTAGCGCAAGTTATAACATCGCTCGTAAAAATATGGACGTGGCACTTTACGAAATGGGAACCGTGTTCTACGCAACAGAAGGTGACAATTTACCAATCGAACAAGAGCATTTAGCTGGGCTGATTACTGGAAATTGGCATGTTGTAGATTGGCAAAAAACGCCAAAACCAGTAGACTTCTTCGTTTTAAAAGGAATTGTCGAAGGATTAGTAAACAAACTTGGCATTAAAGCCGAACTTCATTGGAAGCAAACCGAAAAAGAAGAGCTGCATCCAGGAAGAACAGCAAGCATCGTTTTAGAAGGACAAGAAATCGGTTATCTTGGCGCGCTTCATCCAGCAGTAGAAGCAAACTACGATTTAAAAGAAACGTATGTATTTGAAATCAATGTAGCAGCTTTACTTGATGCAACGAAAGAAAAAGTAGTTTATCAGCCAATTCCACGCTATCCAGAAATGACACGCGACTTGGCATTACTTGTCGATAAAGATACCGACCACGCGGCGATTTCTCAAGTAATCAAAGAGCACGGCGGAAACTTATTAGTTAATATCGAGCTATTTGATATTTTCGAAGGAGAAAGCCTTGGCGAAAATAAAAAATCGCTTGCATATACCTTAACTTTCTTAGACAGTGAAAGAACGCTCGTTGAAGAAGACGTCCAAAAAGCAACAAACAAAGTAGTAGAAGCATTACAAACAAAACTAAATGCGACTATCCGCTAAAGGAAAAAAACTAACTGGAAATTCTCCAGTTAGTTTTTTTATGTTACTTTCCTTTTTTAGTACTTCACCAACTTAAATAACACATGGTATACTAATGTCATATGACAGAGAAAAAAGGACGAGAAAAATGACCTACGTAGAAATGAAAGATGTCTCTAAATTTTATCAAATGGGAGAGAATGTTGTTACAGCTAATGACAAAATCAATTTTGGGATAAATAAAGGTGAATTTGTTGTTATCGTTGGACCTTCTGGAGCTGGTAAATCCACCGTGTTAAACATATTAGGCGGGATGGATAGTTCGAGTGAAGGGAAAATCATGGTTGATGGGCAAGATATTGCTCAATATAATGCAAAACAATTAACGAAATATCGCCGCACAGATGTCGGCTTTGTTTTTCAATTTTACAATTTAGTTCCTAATTTAACCGCGAAAGAAAATGTCGAGTTAGCGGCACAAATTGCTCCTAACGCACTAGACGCGGAAACCGTTTTGACACAAGTTGGATTAAGTCATCGATTAGATAATTTCCCAGCGCAGTTATCCGGTGGGGAACAACAGCGTGTTGCCATCGCCCGTGCATTAGCGAAAGCACCGAAGTTACTCTTATGCGATGAACCAACAGGCGCACTGGATTACGACACAGGGAAATCTGTCTTAAAATTATTACAAGAAACATGTGAAAAAACCGGAACGACCGTAATCGTCATTACACATAATACAGCAATTACACCTATTGCCGACAGAGTTATTGAAATTAACAATGCCAAAGTGCGCAGTATCAAAGAAAATCCAGAACCAATGTCCATTGATAATTTAGAATGGTAGAAAGGAGCAGCCTGTGAAACGTTCAGCATTATGGAAAGATATCTACCGTGAAATATGGCGTTCGAAAAGCCGATTTATTTCAATTTTCATGCTTATTATGCTTGGGGTTGCTTTTTTCTCTGGACTAAAAGCAACTGGGCCGGATATGCTTTTAACCGCCGACAATTATTTCAATAAGTATAATCTAGCCAATTTCAACGTACAATCGACTTATGGAATTGATCAAACTGACAAGCAAGCACTAGAAAAAGTGGACGGCGTGAAGCAAGTGGAACTCGGCTATACAGTGGACACCTTGATGCAAGACAAAAATATCGTTACTAAGTTATATTCTATGAAGGCGGATAATCAGCTTAATAAATATAAAGTAGTGACAGGTCGTTTGCCTGAAAAGTCTGGTGAAATTGCCTTGGATAACAATAAGCTTATCCATGAAAACGTCCAACTAGGCGATAAAGTAACTTTTGTCAAAAATGACGGAAATAAGCTGACGGGTACATTAAAAGAATCAACCTATAAAGTAGTTGGTTTCGTCCAGTCACCAGCCTACATCCAAAAGTCAGAACGCGGCGCAAGCACAGTCGGCAAAGGAAAAACCGAAGCATTCGGTGTTATCCAAGAGCAAGACTTTGCGCTACCAGAATATACTATCGCCAATTTAACGTTCACTAATTTAGCATCTGAGAAAGCTTTTAGTGATGCGTACCTATCTAATGAAGAAAAAGATAAAGATAACATCGAAACAGCCTTGAAAAATCAACCAGAAAAACGTTTAGAAAAAATAAAAGCAACCGAACAACAGAAAATAAACGATGCAACGAAAGAAATTAATCAAGGAAAAGCAGAACTACAAACGAACGAAGCGAAACTAGCGGACGCGAAAGCACAGTTAGATGTCGGCTTTTCCGAGTATGAAGCTGCGAAAAAAAGCTACGATGCTAAAATTAGCCAAGGGGAGGCAGAGATCCGCAGCGGAGAAGCAGAACTAGCTAGCGCGAAAAAACAATTAGATGCCGCCAAAACACAAATTAGTCAAGGCGAAGCAGCAATTAATCAAGCAGAAAAAGAATTGAAACAAGGACAAGCAGCATGGACAGATGCGAATAACTTTTTGAATAGAACCAATAGCTATTTGAAAAATACGAGAAGTGTCATAGAAAGATCTCAAGTGCATCGTTTATCAGCTGAAGAGATGGATAGGGATATCTTGCTTTACCCATTTGATTCTATTGCAAAAGGTTTGAAACTTACTGAGAAAGAACGAAATGGTTTTGATTCGGTACTGAGTCTATTTATATATGATTATGAAGCAGGATACGGTCATCTCAATAATGAATGGCGCGCTGAAATGGAATTTATGCTTAGTTGTATGCCTACTTTTGAAAATAAATACCAAGAAGCGCGAGTAGCTTTAGATGGAGAAAAGCAAAAGTTAGAACAAGCTCAACAAGCTTTAGCCGCTAAAAAACAAGCATTTCAAGGACCAAAAGCGACTTACGAAGCAGGCTTAGCAAAATACCAAGCCGGAACTAAAAAACTCGCTGTAGCAAAAACGCAACTAGCTGCCGGCAAAGAAACAGGCGAAACAGAACTACAAAACGCACTTGCCAAATTAAACGCCGGTCAAGCAGCATACGAAAAAAATCTAGCGTTATTCACAACTGAAAAACAAAAAGCAGAACCAAAACTAGCAAGTGCTGAAAAAGAAGTTAAAATCGGTCAAGAAAAATTAGATACGCTCGAACTTCCCAAGTATTATGTATTAGATCGTAATGATAATCCGGGTTATAGCGAATACAAAGAAAATGCCGACAGACTAACTTCTTTATCAACTGCATTCCCGATTTTCTTTTTCCTAATCGCTGCGCTCGTTTGTTTAACAACGATGACGCGTATGGTAGAAGAACAAAGAACACAGATAGGAACGTTAAAAGCATTTGGTTATTCTAATGGAAGCATTATTTTAAAATACCTCGTTTATGGTTCCATCGCAAGTGTGATTGGAAGTGTGCTCGGAATATTGATTGGCTTCCAGTTTTTCCCGAATATCATTTTTAACGCCTATAAATCGATGTATGAAATGCCGCCAGTTGATATTGGCTTCTACTGGAGCTATAGTTTGCTATCCTTATTTGTCGCTTTATTCTGCACCACATTTACAGCTTATGTAGCTTGTCGAGCAGAACTTCGGGCCAATGCCGCCACTTTAATGCGCCCGAAAGCACCAAAAATCGGAAAACGTATTTTCTTAGAACGGATACAATTTATTTGGAAACGAATGAATTTTACAAGTAAAGTAACCGCTAGAAATTTATTCCGCTATAAACAACGGATGTTAATGACCGTTCTTGGTGTAGCTGGATGTACAGCGTTAATTCTGACAGGCTTTGGTCTTCGTAATTCCATTAGTGATATCGCTAAAATGCAATATGGGCAAATTATGAAATACGATGCCGCTGTCTATCAAGATATGAGCGCACCACCGACAGCCAAAGAAACTTTTGATGAGCTAATGGATGATTCCAATATCAAAAGTAAACTGGCGATGTCACAAACGAATATCGACACGGTGAAAGCGGGGCAGTCCGCGCAAGCCACATCGATTATTGTGCCTAAGAATTTAAACGAGTTACCAAATTATATTGTTTTACGCGACCGCGCCAGTCATACGACAGAAAAACTTACAGACGATGGCGCAATCATCAGCGAAAAACTGGCCAAACTTTTCGATGTAAAACCAGGCGATACGATTACAGTTAAAAACGCTGAAAATGATAAATTCCAAATAAAAGTGAGTGCTATTACCGAAAATTACGCATTACACTATATTTACATGACACCAACGTATTATCAGCAAATTTTTAAAGAAAAACCAGTTTACAATTTAGATTTATTAATGTTAAAAGATACTTCTGAAAAAGTGGAAAGCGATTTTGCGGAGAAATTAACAGACAGTAAAGCTGTTCTCAATGTTACTTTTTCTAATAATGTGAGCTCGATGTTGACGGATACACTCGATAGTTTAAATATCGTTATCGTTGTGCTAATTACATCGGCCGCGCTACTCGCATTTGTCGTTCTATACAACCTAACCAATATCAATGTATCCGAACGTATTCGCGAACTTTCCACCATCAAAGTACTCGGATTTTATCCAAAAGAAGTGACGATGTATGTCTACCGAGAAAATATTATTTTAACCTTAATGGGAATTGTGACGGGATTCGTGCTTGGCTTCTTCTTGCACCGTTTTATAATTACTACCGCAGAAGTTGACCAAATGATGTTTAGCCCAGCGATTAGTTGGACAAGCTATCTATTTTCTGGCATTCTCACGCTTGTTTTTGCAACCGTGGTAATGGTCGTGATGCACATTAAACTCAAACGAATTGACATGATTGAAGCATTAAAATCAGTAGAATAATGAGGAAAAGAACTTGCTTTTGCGGCAAGTTCTTTTTGTTTGACTTCAAAATAAATAAAGCTTAAACTGGAAAATAGTTAAGGGGGTGAACTTTATTTGGAAAGGCAAAAAGTCAAACAACTAATAAAGAGTTACCAACAAACCTACATATTCGCTATGACACATATACATCAAGCTATTTCCGAAATATCAACCAATACCGTTGATTTGTCAATTGAACAATTTTTTGTGTTGCGGGAAATTGCAGCTTACGATGGAATTAGCGCCACGGAACTTGCGGCCACTTTATCCGTCAATAAAAGCGCGATTACACCCAAACTAAAAAAACTAGTAGACAAAGGTTACATTAGGCGGAAACGAAATCAACAAGATAAACGCGCCATAGTTTTAACTATCTCAGAAAAAGGGAATAACGTTTACGAAGCGTGCGAAAAACAATTAGAGTTACTCGTGAACGAATGGCTCGAGATTCTAGGGGAAAAAGACAGCGAACACTTCTTTGAACTATTTCAGAAAATTACCAAATCAGTTGTCGAACCTAAAAAATAAAAGGAGAGATTTGGCATGAAATGGATTATGAAACTCCGCTGGGCCATTTTAGCATTTTGGCTTGCAGCAGCAGTCGTACTAATGTTTATTGCACCACCCATGGCAGATCTTGTACGCGAAAAAGGCGAATTAAAACTGCCCGATGGCTACCCGTCATCACTAGCAACAGAAATGCAAAAGAAACATAATCCAGACGACAAAGGTTCTGCTTACATCGCTGTTTACACTTCTGAGAACAAGTTAACTGGAACAGAATTAAACGATATCGAAAAATCACTAGACTCTATCGAAAAAGATAAAAAAGATCTCCACGTAACCAATGTGGTATCAAGCTTCAACCAGCCAGAATTAAAAGATAAATTTTTATCAAAAGATGGTAAAACACTAGTGGCAAGCTTAACTGTAGATGATACAGACGCCTCTGTTAAAAGCATTCGTAACGCTTTAGACAAAAAAATGGATGTAAAGGGCGTTGACACATACTTAACCGGAAACAAACTCATTCAAGAAGATGTTGTCCAAGGTTCCGAAGACGGTTTACATAAAACAGAGGGCATCACCGTAGTCTTTATTTTAGTTGTATTGTTCCTAGTATTCCGCTCTGCTGTGGCGCCGTTTATCCCGTTAATAACAGTTGGGATTAGTTATCTCGTAGCGCAAAGCACCGTAGCATTCTTAATTGACCTCTTTAATTTTCCAGTTTCCACCTATACGCAGATATTTATGGTCTGTATTATGTTCGGGATTGGAACTGACTATTGTATTCTCCTAATGAGTCGATTTAAAGAAGAAATGGGGGCAGGGCTGGATCCACGTGAAGCAGTTCATGCAACTTATCGTACAGCCGGAAAAACAGTCATTTATAGTGGCGTAGCTGTTCTTGTTGCTTTTACTTCCCTTTATTTCGTTCAATTCGATTTATATCGTTCCGCAGTAGCAGTTGGCGTCGGCATTGTCGTGTTACTTGCCGCACTTTACACGCTTGTGCCATTCTTTATGAGCACACTCGGAACACATTTATTCTGGCCATTAAATAAAAATATTAGCCATAAAGAAAATAAACTTTGGGGAGCGGCTGGTAAATTCACCTTTGCGAGACCATGGATTGCACTACTAATCGTCGCGGCTATCACGTTACCACCGATTTTACTCCACACAGGAACAGAATCATTCAACTCACTAGATGAAATTAGCGATAAATACCCATCGAAAAAAGGCTTTGAAATCGTTTCTGACAGTTTCGGAGCAGGGCAAGTCGCGCCAACACAAATCTTTATCGAAAATGATGATAACATGCGAACAACAGATTACATCGCGCAAATCGAAAAAATTTCCGATGATTTATCTCATTTAAAAGGTATTGATATGGTCATGAGCGCCTCACGTCCAGCCGGGAAACGTGTCGATGATATTTACATTAAAAACCAAGCCGGACAAGTCAGTGACGGTGTTGGTCAAGCAACTGATGGCGTCGGACAAGTGAAAAAAGGGTTGGATTCTGCTAGTTCTGAACTGGAAAAATCTGAGCCCGCTCTAAATAAAGCCGTTGCTGGCGTTGGCGATTTACAAAAAGGTACTGTTGCGACACAAGAAGGTATCAACCAACTTCAAACTGCACTCGCACAAATCCAAACAGGTATTGAAAGCGGCGCAACTGGCGCAGGCGATCTAAAACAAGGCGTAGCTCAAGCCAAATCACAACTAGCAACGCTTCAAAACGGCGAAGCACAAATCCAAGCAGGTTACGCTGAAATTCAAAAAAACTTACAAAATGTAGCTAATCAATTAAAAGGCTTTGAAAACCCGAACTCTCAAGCAATCGATACATCCAAACTAGAAGCACAATTTAAACAAATCGGCGCATCTTTCCAAGCTTTCGCAGCCGCACATCCAGAAGTACGAAATGATCCGAAATTCCAAAAACTAGCCGCAGATATCCAAGGCTTAGAAACAGCTGGAAATGACTTGAAAACAGCTGCCGGGAAACAAATGGCTGCACTTCAAGCAAAAATGAAAGAACTAAATCAAGGCATTCAACAACTAGCAACTGCTATGAACCAATTAAATCAGCAATCGAAACAAATTTCTGATGGCCTTAGCGCATTTGGCGCAGGACTTGGTCAAATCGAAACAGGACTGGCTCAATTAGAAACCGGGCTAAACCAAGCTGCGGACGGTCAAGGTCAAGTCATTTCCAAAATGCCTGAAATTTCCAATGCACTTAGCCAAATCGCAGCTGGCCAAGGGGCTTTAAAAGAAGGATTTGCTGGTATTAGCGGTCAAATGGGGCAACTCACAGATGGCTTAACTTCCGGTGCAGATGGTCTCGGCAAAGTTCAAAGCGGCCTCAACACCGCCAACGGACTTATTGACGATTGGTCAAAAGTACCATACGCAAGTTCCGGAATTTACGTTCCAGATGCTTTACTAAAAAATGCTGATTTCCAAAAAGTATTAGATCAATATATCTCTTCTGACGGAAAACTAGCAACGATTAATGTTGTCCTAACGAAAAATCCATACTCGAACGCAGCAATGGATTCCATCGACGACATTAACGATCAATTAGCAGCAAGCATGAAAGGCACTAAACTCGAGAATGCCAAAATTGGTATTGGAGGAATGACAAGCGTTAACTACGATACAAGAGATATGTCGACAGCCGATTATCATTTAGTGCTTGTCATCGTTCTAGCGAGTGTATTCGTCACACTTGTCATCGTTTTACGTTCACTCGTCATGCCAATTTACCTCATTGCATCACTTGTCCTAACTTACTTTACGGCCCTTGGTTTTGCAGAAATTATCTTTATGCGAATTCTCGGATACAGTGGTCTAACATGGGCAACCCCGTTCTTCGGATTCGTTGTACTCGTCGCACTCGGAATCGATTATTCGATATTCCTTATGTCCCGCTTTAACGAATATAACGGACTTTCCGTACGCGACAGAATGATAAAAGCAATGAAAAATATGGGTGGCGTTATCTTCTCAGCGGTTATCATCCTCGGAGGAACATTCGCCGCAATGATGCCAGCTGGCGTGCTATCCTTACTAGAAATCGCCACAGTGGTTCTGATTGGTTTAATACTCTACGCCGTCGTTATCCTACCACTCTTCGTTCCGGTTATGGTTAAACTATTCGGACGAGGCAACTGGTGGCCATTTATCACAAGAAAAGGCGACCATCAAGAAAACGTACCACCGAAAAAATAGCCTAACAAACCGCATTCCTTTTTAAAAGGAGTGCGGTTTTTAGTTTAATTTGCTAAGATGTAAGGAGAGATGAAGGAGGAAGATACAAATGATAAAACTCGAAAATGACTGGGATGAGTTATTAAAAGAGGAATTTAACCAACCTTATTATTTAAAACTTCGCCAGTTCCTAAAAAATGAATACCAAACAAAAAAAGTATTTCCGGACATGTATGACATTTTTAATGCCTTAAAACACACAGCTTATAAAGATGTAAAAGTGGTGATACTCGGCCAAGACCCATACCACGGACCAGGCCAAGCACACGGACTCTCTTTCTCGGTCCAAAAAGGCGTGCAAATCCCGCCATCGTTACAAAATATTTATTTGGAACTACATAATGACTTGAATTGTGAAATCCCGAACAACGGTTATTTGATACCATGGGCGGATCAAGGTGTATTGCTATTAAACACCGTATTAACTGTTCGCGCAGGCCAAGCTAATTCGCACCGCGGGCAAGGTTGGGAAATACTAACGAACCGCATTATCGAAATGATTAACGAAAAAGAAGAGCCAGTTGTCTTTTTACTTTGGGGAAATAATGCGAAAGAAAAGTTGCAACTATTAACTAACCCGAACCACATTGCTTTCACATCCGTTCATCCTAGTCCACTTTCCGCATCACGTGGGTTCATGGGATGCCAACATTTTTCCAAAGCGAATCAATTCTTAGAACAAAACGGCGCAACCCCGATTGATTGGCAAATTCCTTCTATATAAATAAAAATGCCTCGTCAACAAAAGACGAGGCGTTTTCTTATTTTTTAGCAATTTTCAAAGCTTTTTCTGTATTAGCAAAATGTTGTTTTGTATATTTTGCTAATGTTTCCATTCCAAATCGTTCGATGATTTCCGCCGCAACAGCATCAACATGAGGTCCAGCGCCTTTTGGAAGGGGAATACCAACTTCCTTCGACATCGCATCAAATGCTTGAACAAATTTATAACGAGCAATAATCGAAGCCGCTGCCACCGAGAGATGCAATCCTTCCGCTTTGGTTGCAAAAAAGACATCTTCACGAACAATACTAGGCTCTTTTGCCAAATAACGATAGTACGTATTTTTTTCAGCAAATTGGTCAATTAAAATCGCTTCTGGTTTCACTGGCGCTAGTTTTTTCAAGACATTTTCAATCGCTCGGTTATGTAATAAAGCTTTCATTTGACCTTGATTCATGCCTCTTTGCTGTAATTCGTTATATTTCGGATTCGGACAAAGTAGCACACTATGCGGAACAAGTGGCATGATTTTCTCGGCGATTCGGCAAATTTCCGGGTCTTTCATGGCTTTTGAATCCTTGACACCGAGTTCTTTTAAAAGTGGCATCATTTCCGCATCGACATAAGCTGCGCAAACAGTAATAGGACCAAAAAAATCACCCGTGCCGACTTCATCGGAGCCAATGACATTTTTTGATGCGAAGTTTGCTGGAAGAACACCTTTTGAAACACTTGGCGACTTCGCTTTTGCTTCTGGTAGGGTCGCCACCCATTTTTTCGCTTCGGCTTCTCCGTTTACTCCTTGGAACATCACTTTACGCGACTTATAGCCAGTAATGGAAACACCAGGTTTTTTAGCTGCAAAAACGGCTCCTGGTGGGAGTTTTGGGTTGGAAAAAGGGAGATATGTTTGTTTCATTTTTTCAAGAGTTGATTGATTGACTACAATAACTGTATTTGCGATAAGGCATCATCCTTTCAAAGTTCTATTGTAACATACTACGCCGAAAGACTGAATATCAGCTAAACAGGTGGTTGACTCTTTTCTTTCGGGCTTTTTCGTGATAAGATTATGACAAGTAGCGGCCTAAATGAATTTGGGCGAGGAGGAATTTACGTGGCAAATGAGAGAAATAGAGTAGTGACCACAATTTACGGTAGAGAATATACAATTGTTGGCATAGAAACAACAGACCACTTACGAAAAGTAGCTCGCGAGGTCGATGAAAAAATGCACGAAATCGGCTCTCAAAATCATGCGCTCGATAGCGGAAGGCTCGCTGTACTGACAGCTGTGAATGCAACTCACGATTATTTAAAACTAGAACAAAAATATCTAGAGTTGGAACAAGAACTGGCTCGTATCAAAGGAAGAGATCAATGATTTTAAATGCGATTATTTTAATTTTGCTTGTTTCTGGCTTTTTTGCAGGTTTCAGAACAGGCCTAATCAAACAACTTATATTATTACTAGGTTATATTTTGGCATTTTTTATCTCGTATACATATTACGAAGATTTAGCGCCCCATTTAACCTTTATACCTTATCCAGGTAGTGATACTTCAGATGGATTATCTATTATTTTACAGGAATTACGAACGGAAACAGCTTATTATAACGTACTCGGCTTTGCGATAATTTTTATTGTTGCGATTATTGTCGTTCATATGCTCGCATCGCTTGTTGGCGGCTTAACAAAAATACCTGTTTTGCGCCAAATTAATGGGTTAGTAGCAGCTGTTTTTGGCGTTATTAAGTCTTATTTACTTATTTTTATTGTATTGTTTATCATGGCAATTTATCCGGCGAATTGGTCAGAGAATCTGATTGACAGCTCTACGGTTGCTCAGTGGATGCTCGAGAACACGCCAATTTTGTCCGAACAATTTTATGACTGGATGACAGACATTCTGCCAAAATAAAAGAAACATTCGATACCAGATGTACACTCTTAGCCAATTTTGGATAGGATTACGCTGGTATTTTTTAATGACCGAACGGGAGGAATAACGATGGCTACTAATAAAAAAGAAATTATTCGTTTACTGGAAGAAATTGCTATTTATATGGAATTAAAAGGAGAAAATAGCTTTAAAATATCGGCTTTCCGCAAAGCTGCCCAAGCAATTGAATTAGATAGCAGAAGTCTGTCGGAAATAGAGGATTTCACTAAAATTAGCGGTATTGGGAAAACAACAGGCGAAATTATTCAACGTTATTTAAATAGTGGGGAATGTCCAGAACTCGTGGAACTGAAAAAAGAAGTACCCGCTGGTCTCGTTCCACTTTTAGATGTGCCGGGGCTTGGTGGTAAGAAATTATCGCGGCTTTATCACGAACTTGGTGTGGTCGATAAAGATACGTTACTTCAAGAAGTAGAAAACGGCCACATCGAAGCGTTAAAAGGATTTGGCAAAAAGTCTGCTGAGAAAATGGCAGAAGCTGTGCGCGAAATGGGTGAACGGCCTGATCGCTATCCGCTTAATGATGTTTTGCCAATCATTCGCAAAGTAGAAACGTATTTATCCGAAATTGCTGCAATCGAAACTTTCGCACAAGCTGGTAGTTTACGGAGATTGCGGGAAACAGTGAAAGATCTTGATTATGTCATTGCGACCGAAAAAACCGAAGAAGTACAAAAAGCATTGCTGGATTTCCCGTTAATTACAGATGTCATTGGAGCCGGTGAAACAAAAGTGTCAGCTGTACTAGAAGACAACATTACTATTTCGGTGGATTTCCGCTTAGTAGAAAAGAAAGCTTTCGCAACGACACTGCATCATTTTACTGGTTCCAAAGACCACAATATTAAAATGCGCCAGCTAGCGAAACAAGCGAATGAAAAAATAAGCGAATATGGGGTGGAACAGGAAGATGGTAGTATGCGCCATTTTGACTCAGAAAAAGCCTTTTTTGCTCATTTTGATATTCCATTTTTACCGCCAGAAGTTCGCCGCGATGGCACAGAAATCGAACGTGTAACGAAAGAAACGAAATTCCTTGAATTAAGCGATATTCGCGGTGATTTACACATGCATACCACTTGGTCAGACGGAGCTTACGCGATTCCAGAAATGATTGAAGCATGTATCGCAAAAGGGTATGAATATATGGTAATCACCGATCATGGGAAATTTCTACGTGTGGCAAATGGACTGGATGAAAAAAGACTGCTGGAACAACAAGCGGAAATCAAGAAAATAGCCGCAAACTATCCAGAAATCGACGTTTATTCTGGCGTCGAAATGGATATTTTAGCAGACGGATCGCTTGATTTTGATGATGAAACGCTGAAACAGTTGGATTTTGTCATTGCGTCAATTCATTCCAGTTTCCAGCAATCGGAAGAAGAAATCATGAAACGACTAAAAACAGCATGCGAAAATCCATATGTGCGCTTGATTGCTCATCCGACAGGGAGAATTGTCGTGAAAAGAAAGCCATATCATGTTAATATGAAAGAACTAATCAAACTAGCGAAAAATACAGGAACCGCACTAGAATTAAATGCCAATCCGCAGCGCCTTGACTTAAACCGAGAACATTTAGAAATGGCACATGCGGCGGGGGTTCCGATTGCCATTAATACCGATGCGCACGACACGAAACATCTTGATTTCATGTCTATCGGTGTTCGCGCTGCAACAAAAGCGTGGCTAGATAAATCCGCGATTCTAAATACGAAAACAGCGGCTGAATTCAAACAATTTTTACAGAATAAATAACTTTTAAAAAGAAGGATGACCAATGGAAAAAAAAGTAGAAGCCATTTTAGAATTTGATAAAATAAAAAAACAACTCACAGAATTTGCTTCTTCTTCACTAGGGGAGCAAGCGATTTTGGAACTCGCTCCAGCTACCGATTTTCAAGTAGTTCAAAAAGCGCAACTTGAAACAGAAGAAGGAGCCAAAATTATTCGTTTACGGGGAAGTGCGCCAATTACTGGTTTAACAGACGTGTTCGCTCATTTGAAACGCCTAGAAATTGGCGGCGATTTAAATGGACTTGAAATCTACCAAATCGGTAGCAACTTGCGCGTAAGCCGTCAAATGAAGAATTTTATGAACGATTTGCTCGAAATTGGTGTTGAAATACCACTTCTCGGCGCGCTTTCGGATGAACTTTTAGTATTAAAAGAAGTCGAGGAAGACATTACAATTTCTGTCGATGAAAGCGGGAAAGTGCTAGACACGGCTAGTGAGGCGCTTAGCACAATTCGCCGGACACTACGCCGGACAGAAGACCGCGTACGTGAAAAACTAGAATCTTATTTACGTGATCGTAATGCTTCGAAAATGCTGAGCGATGCTGTTATTACGATTCGAAATGATCGTTACGTTATCCCAGTTAAGCAAGAATACAAGGGACATTACGGCGGGATTGTCCATGACCAATCTGCATCCGGTCAAACGCTCTTCATTGAGCCGCAAAGCGTAGTAGATTTAAACAACGAACGAAAAGCACTTCAAGCCAAAGAAAAACAAGAAATCGAACGCATTCTTGCCGAAATTTCTGCCTCATTAGCTGGCTGGATTAACGAAATTCACCATAATACCTTTATTCTCGGTCGCTTTGATTTTATTTTCGCAAAAGCCCGTTTTGGTAAAGCGATGAAAGCCGTAACTCCACATCTAAGTGACACCGGCGTAGTGCATTTAATTGCCGCGCGACACCCGCTTTTAGATGCAGCTAAAGTCGTTGCCAATGATATTTATTTAGGTGAAGATTTTACGACGATTGTTATTACCGGACCCAATACAGGGGGTAAAACCATTACGTTAAAAACGTTAGGATTACTAACACTCATGGCACAATCTGGCTTGCAAATTCCAGCACAGGAAGATTCCACCATTGCTGTTTTTGAGCATGTTTTTGCCGATATTGGCGACGAACAATCGATCGAACAAAGCTTGAGTACGTTCTCATCTCACATGACGAACATCGTTTCCATTTTAGAAAAAGTGAACCATAAATCATTAATTTTATATGATGAACTTGGGGCAGGGACAGACCCACAAGAAGGTGCGGCACTAGCGATTGCGATTCTTGATGCCAGCCATGCAAAGGGCGCAAGTGTTGTCGCGACGACCCATTATCCTGAATTAAAAGCATATGGATATAACCGCGTTCATGCAACCAATGCTTCCGTTGAATTCAACGTCGAAACGCTTAGTCCGACTTACAAACTACTAATCGGTGTACCCGGTCGAAGTAATGCCTTTGATATTTCGCGTCGCCTAGGTTTAAGCGAAAATATCATCACCGAAGCAAGAAGCCTTGTCGATACCGAAAGCGCCGATTTAAATGATATGATTTCCAGCCTAGAAGAAAAACGTAACTTAGCAGAAACAGAATATGAAGAAGCACATGAACTAGCGCGCGGTGCCGATGCCCTTTTAAAAGATTTACAAAAAGAAATCTCTAATTACTATCAACAAAAAGATAAATTAATCGAACAAGCGAATCAAAAAGCAGCAACCATCGTCGAAAAAGCAGAAGCTGAGGCCGAAGAAATCATCCACGAATTGCGCACGATGCAATTAAATGGAGCAGCCGGAATCAAAGAACACGAACTGATTGACGCCAAAACAAGACTTGGGAAAGCCAAACCAAAAACAATCAACAAAGCCATTCCCCAAGCGCCGAAACAAAAACCACACGTTTTCAAAAATGGCGACAATGTTCGCGTCTTATCACTTGGTCAAAAAGGTACCCTTTTAAGCAAAATTAGTGATAAAGAATGGAATGTCCAAATCGGTATCATCAAAATGAAAATCAAAACCGCTGATCTCGAATACATCCAACCAGAAAAACCGAAAAAACAACGCATCATTACATCGGTTCATAGTAGCGGATCACCAGCAAAAAGTGAACTCGATTTGCGCGGCGAACGTTACGAAGATGCACTGCAAAAAGTCGACAAATACCTTGATGAAGCATTGCTCGCTGGATATCCACAAGTAGCCATCATTCACGGTAAAGGAACCGGCGCACTCAGAACTGGTGTCACCGAATATCTAAAAAATCATCGCATGGTCAAATCAATCCGTTTCGGTGCAGCAGCAGAAGGCGGAAACGGCGTAACCATCGTTGAGTTTAAGTAAACAATTGAGCAAAAACATGGCTCGAAATAGGCGTAAATGCTATACTGTGTGTACAAAAGTCATAAGGAGTGAATTAAATCATGGTAAAAGAAATTACAGATGCAACATTTGAACAAGAAACTAGCGAAGGCTTAGTATTAACAGATTTCTGGGCAACATGGTGTGGTCCTTGCCGCATGGTGGCTCCAGTTTTAGAAGAAATACAAGAAGAACGCGGCGATGCACTTAAAATCGTCAAAATGGACGTAGATGAAAACCCAGAAACACCAGGAAGCTTTGGTGTTATGAGCATTCCAACACTTCTTATTAAAAAAGACGGCGAAGTAGTAGATACTATTATCGGCTACCGTCCAAAAGAAGAACTGGATGAAGTCATCAACAAATACGTTTAAAATTATGCTAAAATGAAAGAAGCTTAGAATGTTTGTTCTAGGCTTCTTTTTAAATGTGTAACTGGAGTTGATAAAATGTCTTCTGAACATATCCAAAATAAACTAGCGCTTCTGCCGGACCAACCCGGTTGTTACTTGATGAAAGACCGACAAGGAACCATTATTTATGTTGGGAAAGCAAAAATTTTAAAAAATCGTGTCCGTTCTTATTTTTCAGGGACACACGATAGTAAAACACAACGCTTAGTCCAAGAAATTGTGGATTTTGAATATATCGTCACATCATCCAACGTAGAAGCTTTACTACTAGAAATCAATTTAATTAAAAAGCACGATCCACGTTTTAATATTCGCCTAAAGGATGATAAAACCTATCCGTTTATTAAAATCACGAACGAACGACATCCGCGCCTAATTATTACCCGCCAAGTAAAGAAAGATAAAGGGAAATATTTCGGCCCGTACCCAAATGTCTACGCTGCCAATGAAGTAAAACGGATTTTAGACCGCCTATACCCGTTACGAAAATGCAGCACGTTACCGAATAAAGTATGTTTGTATTATCACCTCGGACAATGCCTTGCCCCGTGCGTATTTGACGTGGAAGCAAGTAAGTATAAAGAAATGCAAGACGAGATAGTCGCATTCCTAAACGGCGGCTATAAAACCGTCAAAAATGATTTAATGAAAAAAATGCAAGAAGCGGCTGAAAATATGGAATTCGAAAAAGCAGGCGAGTTCCGCGATCAAATCAACGCAATCGAAACAACGATGGAAAAACAAAAAATGACAATGAACGATTTCGTTGACCGCGATGTATTTGGTTACGCCATTGATAAAGGCTGGATGTGCGTCCAAGTGTTCTTCATTCGCCAAGGCAAACTGATTGAGCGCGACGTTTCTCAGTTTCCATTTTATAATGATGCTGATGAAGATTTCCTTACTTTCATTGGTCAATTTTATCAAAAAGCCAACCATATTCCGCCGCAAGAAATTTATTTACCGAATGATGTTGATAGCGAGGCGGTGCAAGCAGTCGTTCCCGATACGAAAATCATCGTTCCACAACGCGGAAATAAAAAAGATCTCGTAAAACTAGCTTATAAAAATGCCAAAATTGCTCTAAACGAAAAATTCATGCTACTTGAACGCAATGAAGAACGCACAGTCGGCGCAGTAGAACGACTTGGAGAAGCAATGGGAATCCCAACCCCGTCACGCGTGGAAGCATTCGATAACTCCAACATTCACGGCACAGACCCAGTTTCCGCGATGGTCACATTCCTTGACGGCAAACCAAGTAAAAACGATTACCGTAAATACAAAATCAAAACCGTAGAAGGCCCAGACGACTATGCAACAATGCGCGAAGTCATCCGCCGTCGCTACTGGCGCGTCCTCAAAGAAGGCTTACCAATGCCAGATTTAATATTAATTGATGGCGGTAAAGGACAAATCGATAGCGCCAAAGACGTCTTAACGAACGAACTCGGCTTAGATATTCCAGTAGCCGGACTTGCAAAAGATGACAAACACCGAACTAGTCAATTATTATTCGGCGATCCACTGGAAATCATCCCACTGGAAAGAAATAGCCAAGAATTCTATTTACTACAGCGAATGCAAGATGAAGTCCATCGTTTCGCGATCACATTTCACCGCCAACTACGCAGCAAAACCGGCTTCCAGTCCATACTTGACGGCATCCCAGGCGTAGGACCCGGTCGCAAGAAAAAACTACTTAAACACTTTGGCTCCATGAAAAAATTAAAAGAAGCATCTATAGAAGAAATTAAAGAAGCTGGCGTCCCACTGAATGTAGCAGAAGAAGTGCATAAACATATCACAGCGTTCAATGAAAGGGCGAAGAATACAGAGCAGAAATGATTTTTTACCTTTAATTATTAAACAGGATAAGATTAAAACTACTTATTCCAAAATGATGAACGCCAATGACTTTTGAGTTATTGGTGTTTTGTTCTATTAGTTGAGAAATTAATTTTTAAGTATTTATCGAGAGTAAAGATAAATGGAAGCAAATAGCTGAGCAAAAGGAGGAGAAAAATATTGTATAAAAAAGCAAATGAAGTTTTAACTGATAATAGTTCCGACAATTACTTTTTTGATGACGAATTTATATATGTGCGAGAATTGTTAAATAAATTCACGGAAGATGATTGGAAAAGCTTAATACAGGAATTAAAAAGCAAAGATGATAAGTATAAAATTAGGTTGGCTTACTGTATTGATGAAGATGCAGCTATGAATGGGTTTAATTTATTACTAGATTTAATCAATGAAAATGATGAAGTAGTGGAATATGCGTTAGATTCATTGCGTTCATTTGATAAAGAGCCATATAAAAACTTGATTTATTCAGATAAAGTGGTTATCAAAAAAGCAGAAAATTTACTAAAAAATGCTAGTTTGCCAGTAAAGAAAATGTTAGAGGTGTTTTTACAACAAAGGAAATAACAAAGATATTTTTTAATTAAATAAAGAATATTCTATAACTCAGCTTTTAGAATAATGTGAAATATAAATTTTGAAGAAGACTTGTATATAATAAACTTCCCTTCAACACACAAATGCGCTAAAATAAAACCATTGATAAAAAAAGAACTAAAAGGCAGGGGGGAACGAGATTGGGACTAGTCGTATTAAAATTTGGTGGAACTTCTGTGAGTACCGTGGATAAAATCGGAAAAACAGCAGATCAAGCCATTTATGAAAAAAAGCAAGGAAATAAAGTCATCGTCGTCGTTTCCGCAATGGGGAAATCAACCGACAAATTAGTCGCAATGGCGGAAGAAATTAGCGAGGCGCCAGATAAACGCGAAATGGATATGCTACTTTCTACCGGGGAACAAATCACGATTGCACTACTTGCGATGACATTAAAAGAAAAAGGGCATGATGCAATTTCCTATACAGGATGGCAAGCGGGAATTGAAACAGAAGCTGTACATAGTAATGCGAGAATTGCCGATATTGATAGCGCACGAATTGAAGCAGCACTTGATGCGGGACAAATCGTGGTTGTTGCTGGTTTCCAAGGTCTAACTACAGACGGCGAGATTACTACACTCGGTCGAGGTGGTTCAGACACAACCGCAGTCGCCATCGCATCCGCTCTTAAAGCAGACAAGTGCGCGATTTGCACGGACGTTGTTGGGGTATTCACAACCGACCCACGCTACGTCAAAAAAGCCCAAAAACTAGAACAAATCACTTATGATGAAATGTTAGAATTAGCCAATCTTGGCGCCGGAGTTTTACATCCGCGCTCCGTTGAATATGCCAAAAATTTCCGGATTCCGCTCGAAGTACGAGCAAGTCACGAACAAGAACCAGGAACAATGATCGAGGAGGATTTAACAATGGAAAATACCAAAGTAGTCCGTGGAATCGCTTTTGAAGACCAAATCACCCGTGTAACTATCCACTGGAAACAAAAAGAAGCGATGCGAGTGTCCAAAGTCTTTACAAAATTAGCGGAAAATAATATTGATGTAGATATTATCATCCAAGGAATTACTGGCCTAGGTCACGGCAATCTATCCTTCACTATCAAAACAAGCGCGCTTTTAGCAACACTCACTGTTTTAGAAGAAAGCAAAGAGTTACTTCAAATCGAAAAACTAGAATCCGAGCAAGACTTAGCGAAAGTATCGATTGTTGGCTCTGGAATGGTAAGCAATCCTGGTGTAGCTGCGCAAATGTTCGAGGCGCTAACCGAAAACAATATTCCAATTAAAATGATTAGCACATCCGAAATCAAAGTTTCCACCGTTGTACCTGCGCGTAAAATGGTCGAAGCCGCGCAAGTCTTACATGATCAATTTGAATTAGATAAATAAAAAATAAGCTTGCAGTCACAAAGTAAATTCTTCCTTTGTAGCCGCAAGCTTATCCTTTTAGTAGCGTTCTTCGTTATCAATCGTTTCTTTACGATCCCATTTAACAATGATCGTTACTTGTTTTTTTCGTTTGTCAATTTCGTCGTAACTTTCTGTGTACAGTTTTTTCTGTGATTGCAATTGTTCGGCAATAAAACCAGCTTCTAGTCTAAAAGTAGGTTCTTCTTGCGCGTTAAAACGAGCGGTAACCATTTCGCCTTCTAAAAGTAAGCGTAGTTCATCTTTCTTTTCCTTTAAAATACTAAATCCGCCCCAAGAAGCTTCTTCAAAGAATTCAGCAATCTCTTCTAGGGAACCAAGTGGAAATTTGCGTGCTAAATCTTTTCCTGCCCAGTACATAATGTGAGGCGCTTCATCTCCAAGTATTTCAGGAATTAAATAATCTCGTAGTAAATCTAAACCAAAGCTTGGAACGAGTGCTTTTTCCTCGTATTGATTCTGTTCTTTTTCTGTCATTTCGGATACCCCACTTTCATACACCATTATAACCAAAATCACCCTAAAATGGAAAGCACAATAAATAAATTTCCATAAAAAACCTTTTTTCTCAAAAAAGACTTGCGAAAAAACCGAAAAAATAAGAAAATGGAAGGTATAGATAAAAAAATGGAAATTAATAAAGAAATTGAGGCGAGACTGTGAAACAAGCTATTGGCTTTATTGATTCGGGAGTAGGCGGTTTGACAGTAGTGCGAGAAGTGCTAAAACAGCTACCCCATGAACAAGTATATTATTTAGGTGACACCGCACGTTGCCCCTATGGACCACGCGACAAAGAAGAAGTAGCTAGATTTACTTGGGAAATGACTAATTTTCTAGTAGATCGTGGCATCAAAATGCTCGTTATTGCATGTAATACAGCAACAGCAGCAGCTTTATATGACATTCGCGAAAAACTGGATATCCCTGTTATAGGCGTTATTCAACCAGGTTCGAGAGCAGCACTCAAAGCAACAAGAAACAATAAAATTGGCGTACTAGGAACACTCGGTACCGTCGAAAGTATGGCATATCCAACAGCACTGAAAGGACTAAATCGCCGGGTAGAAGTAGATTCACTCGCATGTCCCAAATTTGTATCTGTCGTAGAATCAGGCGAATATAAGAGTGCGATTGCCAAAAAAGTAGTAGCCGAATCACTTTTACCACTGAAAAGTACTAATATTGATACGGTGATTTTGGGTTGTACACATTACCCACTTTTAAAACCAATTATCGAGAACTTCATGGGAGATGGTGTTGCCGTTATTAACTCCGGAGAAGAAACTGCAAGTGAAGTCAGCGCCTTACTGGATTATCATAATTTATTAGATGCTACAGATGAAGAAATCGAGCACCGTTTTTTCACTACGGGTTCGACACAAATTTTTAAAGATATTGCAAAAGACTGGTTAAATATGCCAGATATGACTGTAGAACATATTAAATTAGGAAAATAAGAGGTGCCCATAATGAGATTTGATGGAAGAGAAAGTAACGCATTACGAAATATCGAAGTAACACCAGATTATTTAATGCATCCAGAAGGTTCAGTTTTAATTGCATCTGGAAATACAAAAGTTATCTGTTCTGCAAGCGTGGAAACAAAAGTACCACCATTTATGCGAGGAGAAGGCCGCGGCTGGATTTCTGCTGAATATTCGATGCTACCACGTGCAACAAACACACGTAACATCCGTGAATCCTCGAAAGGTAAAGTAACCGGCCGAACAATGGAAATTCAACGTTTAATCGGGCGTGCGCTCCGTGCAGTTGTTGATTTGGACGCACTTGGCGAAAGAACGATTTGGCTTGATTGTGACGTTATCCAAGCAGATGGCGGCACACGTACAGCTTCTATCACTGGCGCATTTATCGCAATGGTTATGGCGATTGCCAAATTAGACGAAGAAACACCATTTACTAAATTTCCTGTTAAAGATTTTCTAGCAGCAACAAGTGTCGGTGTTTTAGAAGAAGGCGGCACCGTGCTTGACCTGAACTACGTAGAAGATAGCGCAGCGCAAGTAGACATGAATATTATCATGACTGGCAGCGGCGCCTTCGTAGAACTGCAAGGAACTGGCGAAGAAGCTACTTTTTCCGAAGCCGAACTTGCCGAACTGATTGCACTAGGGAAAAAAGGCATTAGCGAACTAATCGAAATCCAAAAAGAAACACTTGGAGAAAAAGTCACAGCGCGGATTAAAGGAGAATAAGAAATGAGTAAAATTATTATTGCCACCGCAAATAAAGGGAAAGCAAAAGAATTCGAAAAAATCTTTGCCAAATTTAATATCGAAGTTGCCACATTAGCAGATTTTCCAGAAATTGGTGAAATTGAAGAAACTGGCACAACCTTTGCTGAAAATGCCGCTCTTAAAGCCGAAACGGTCGCTAGCTTGTTAAACCAAACAGTTATTGCTGATGACTCTGGATTGATTGTAGACGCGCTTGACGGAGCTCCTGGCGTCTATTCCGCACGCTATGCAGGTGTCGCGCACGATGATGCCAAAAATAACGAAAAACTACTTAAAAATTTAGAAGGCGTTGAACCAGCTAAAAGAACCGCTCGTTTCCACTGCACACTTGCTGTAGCCACACCTTCTGAGAAAACATCTTTTTACACAGGGGAAGTAGAAGGCGTTATCGCAGAACAGCTTTGCGGAACAAATGGCTTCGGTTATGATCCACTATTTTTCTTACCAGATTTTGGTCTTACGATGGCAGAAATTCCAGCAGAGAAAAAGAACGAAATCAGCCACCGTGCAAATGCGATTAAACAACTAGAAAAAGATTTAACAGAAGTAGTAGAAAAAGTAACCAAAAAGTGAGAAAATAAGTAACAGTATCACGGGGGAGGAAACAAAATGAAATTATTAGTAGTTAGCGACAGCCACTCAGAACGTGACTGTTTAATACATCTTAAAGAAAAATACGAAAATACAGTCGATGCGATGATTCATTGTGGGGATTCTGAATTAGAAGCTGACGATCCTGCGATTCAGGGATTTCATACTGTTCGAGGCAACTGTGATTTTGGTGGCGGCTTTCCAAATGATTGGGTAGGAGAAGTAGACGGCTACCGCATTTTAACCACACACGGACATCTCTATAACATCAAGATGACACTCATGAATTTACGATATCGTGCACGGGAACTAAACGCGGATTTCGCCTTCTTCGGTCATTCTCATGAACTAGGTGCAGAAATGCTAGACGACACAATCATTTTAAACCCAGGAAGCATCTCCTTACCAAGAGGCCGCATCCGCATCAAAACTTATGCGCTCATCGATTCCACACCAGAAGGCATCCAAGTACGCTTCATGGACCGGGACGACAACGAACTAACAGACCTAACCCAAACATTCCCATTAATCAAGCACAACTAGGTCAAAAGACACCCGAAAAAGAAAAAATGCAATAACTTAAAGAAAACCATTGACAAACAAGCGATTTAAACATAAAATGGTATTTGGCTGTTGAAAAGACAGTGCCATTTGTCCTGATAGCTCAGCTGGATAGAGCAACGGCCTTCTAAGCCGTCGGTCGGGGGTTCGAATCCCTCTCAGGACGTTAAATAGTAACGCAAATAAATCTCTAAAATGTTGGAAACCCTTGATATTAAAGGGTGGATGAACGCTTTAGAGATTTTTTTGTTTGCTGATGTTTTCCTTGTTTTTGGGAAAAAATTAGAGATTCTATCTGCAGTCAAGTTTCTAGTTTTTACTAACATACATATAATTTTATCGTTGTACTAATTTCAGCATGACATACATGTGCAGAAACATATATGATACGCTGAAATTTATTGTGATAGTTTATCATAATAAATATCGAATTCAACAAAAATTAGGCTATGGATCACCGATAGAATATCGATGATCCATAGCCTAATCAATTGCTTTTTAATTACTGTCTCATTTTAAGGATTCAGTTTCCATATAGATAGTAATTTTTTTCATGTTGATTCTTTAAATTTAGCTTCCTATTCATCAGACAATAAGTCTTCAGGAGATATTTGGTATTTATTTTGCTTTGTTACATCAGCTCCATTTTCCAATAAAATAGCTATAGATTTAGCTTCTTTAGGTAGCTCCATTGCTGCACGCCATAACGCCGTATTCCCATTATTGTCTTCTGCATCAACAATAGCTCCCTTTGAAATCAAGTACTCAACTATTTCAGTATAGTCATGCATTGCAGCTAGATGTAATGCAGTCATTCCGTTTTTATCCTGTAAATTCAAATTACTACCTTTTTCAATTAAATATTCGATAATGCTCATTTTTCTTTCTACGACTGCTGACATTAATAAAGAACGATTGTCCCTGTCCACACTATCTATGCCATATTTAGTTAGAAAATCGTCAACTTTAGAAAAGTTATTGCTTAGTAACACTGGATATAACTCATTTTCATTAAACATATGTTGCACCTCTTTGGATTATTTTTTTCTCTGCTGTTGGTTCCCTTGTATGAGTTCTCATAACCAATTTATACATATCAAATCTCTCGAATATTACTCATTATCTTATACTATACCAATTATTTTGCAATTTTAGTAGGCTTTCTATTTTTTCAATAAAAGTTTAGATATCTTGATTTTTTTCCATTAACATAACAAAATGAAACTCATTTAAAAAGCGTACTTAATAGTATGCTTTTTTTATTTTTATGACCCAAAAGAAAATTCTAATTGTAGTAGTTATGCAAGCTATAAAAAAGTTTGCATCCGTTCTTTGACAACTAAATAAGAGCACGCCGAAATACAAATAAAATTTTAACCAGCAAGAAAAAACGTAACAACTTCTGCTACGGGTGAAATTAACAGAAGTAAATTGACTAAAAACAAAAGGGAGAAACAGACAAATGAACAGTCAAAAAAGGAAGGAAAAGAAAGTAAAAATAATCGCAATGGTGCTAGTAGTTATGATATTAGCAAATCTATTTCAACCGTTCAATGGAATAGCGGCATCACTTCGGCTCGATGAAACAGGTTATTTTTATACAGGAATTAGCTTTACAAATGGGCAGAAATTAGAAAACAAAGATATCTGGAACATGAAGATGGATGGTAAAGATGTCTTTTGTATCGATTCTGCCGCACCAGCAAATACAGAAGAAGGTTATAGTGCGGAAACATATACAGGTAGTAAAAAAGACTTGTTATCTAAAGTTGCTTACTATGGCTTTACTCAATCTGAACAAAGTTACAAAGATTTTGCGACCACCCAATTACTTATTTGGGAAGTGCTCGGGGAACAATTAGAGTGGACATCATTACCTAACTATTGGACGGATAGAGATACAATTTTAGCACAGGTAAGAAAGCATGATACACAGCCATCATGGGACACGCAGACAATTACAATAATTGAAGGCCAAGAGTTTGTACAGAGTGATACAAGCAATGTAACAGACGTGCTGAATATCACAAATAATGCGACAGGAATCCAGGTTACGAAAACTGGAAATACACTCAAATTAAAAGCAGATAAGAATTCTAAATCAGGAGAAATTGCGTTTTCTAAAGTCCCAGATTCTGCTTTAGGAACATCGATTGTTTATAACAAAGCAGACCGCCAAAGTTTGGTAGATTTTCATTTGCAAGATACTGGGAAAGCAAAACTAAAAGTGAACGTGAAAAAACTCGGTGGTGTGCGAGTGAAAAAAATAGATCCAAAAACAAATCAGCCATTACCAAACACAACCATTAAATTTGAATACAGCGGCACATCTAAAACAGTCGTAACAAATGCAACTGGTATAGCTGAACTTGTTGGAATTCCAGAAGGGACGCAGGTAAAAGTTACCGAAATAGCGGCTCCAACAGGCTACCATAATAGTGGAGAAGTTAAAACAACAACGATTAGACCAAGTGAAACAACAGAACTTATTTTTAACAATAATAAACAAATGGGGACTGTTAAATTAACAAAAAGCGGACAAGAATTTGGCGCGAGCATGCCCAATGATAATTACACTCTAAAAGAAGCTATATATGGGATTTATAACAATAGCGATGCACGAGTGGGAGAACTAATCACCGATGAAAAAGGTTACGCGGAATCTGGTTCGCTTTCGCTGGGCCAATATTACTTGCTAGAGGAAAAAGCACCATCTGGCTATCTTCTAAGTGACGAAAAGTTATCCTTTGAAATTAAATATGCGGGACAAAATGTAGCGATCACGAACACACAAGTACAAGCGGTGGATGTGGAGCAAAAAGGGACTGCTAAACTAATTAAAGAAGATGTTGAAACAGGTGAACTAGCGCAAGGAAATGCCGTTTTAGATGGAGCGGTTTATGAATTATATCGTTCATCGGATGACATGTTAATGGATACAGTGACGATTGAAAATGGGCAGGCACAATCAGAAAATTTATTACTGGATAGCTACTATTGGCTAGAAAAAGAAGCGCCGACAGGTTATTTGCTAGATACGGAGAAGCATGTTTTTGATTTACTCTATAACAATGAAGCGGAAGTAGCGGATGTAACTGTTACAGTCAAAGAACAAGTCATCAAAGAAAAAATCAAAGTAATCAAATGCGATGAGCAGACAAAAGAACCTATCAAAAATAATGCGGCGAGTTTTAAATTAAAAGATTTGCAAACAGGCGAGTTTATAGAGCATGATGGCAAATTAGAATTTACGACCGACCAGTCTGGCGAATTTGAAACAGCAGATTTACCATACGGCGAGTATGAATTGACTGAGGTTATTGCTCCGAAAAATTATCAACTTGTCACTGAACCGACCAAAATAACTATTGATGGATCACATGAAGGCATCGTTGAAATAAAAATCATGAATAAGGAAATACCTAAACCACTGCCGAAGAAAACAACGCGAGATAAGGTAGACCCAGTAATGAAAATGACTGAAACTAGACCATTACCACTGCTTGGAGATAATGGCGGTATTGCTTTAGTATTTATTGGTCTAGGACTTGTAGTAACTGGATTAGCAATATATTGGAGCAAAAAAAATAACGACAAACGTAAATAATAAAATGAGCAGCATGGAAAACAAACAATATATCTAATAAGAAAAGAAGCCTGAGCTATTAGGCTTCTTTCTTTTTTTGTAAAAATTATATGGTATGCCTACTCATTTCCAATACTTGCTGCTAAATAATTTCCGTTTTACTACAAAAATAAATATATTTTTAGCAATAAATCCAAAAAATATTTTATAATTTTTATAGAGAGGAGGAGCACCGACAATGATTTTTGGATTTTTATATGCAGAATTTTACTTTTTTTAAACATTTTTCAAGATTACTGTCCCAAAAATAGAATTTAGTTGTAATAGTGATGTAGGGGAAGGATACCCTTGCAATTTTTACACGGGGCGATAGAAACAGGAGGTGAGTAGATGCATCTACAAGCGCATAAAAAACATAAACAGCATGCCTTTGATAGCTATTGTAAAAAAATATTGAGGAATGAAACGAGAAATATCTACAAAGAAATTGAACGTCTAAAGAAATATGAAGTATCAATGGATAGCTTGTCAGAAAAAGAGTTAGGTAAACAGGTTATTTATGAAAGTAATATGCATAGGGAATTTCTGTTCTTCGTTGAAAATGTAGGAATGGTAATAGTAACGGGTGAAATAATTGCAGAAGCTATTAAATTATTACCAAAAGAAAAACAAGCTATCATATTACTCTCCTATATTCTCGGTATGTCTGATAGGAAAATCGCAGAAGAGCTAAACCTAGTTAGACGAACTGTATCACGTAGGAGAAACAGCACACTAGCCGAATTAAAAAAGATAATGGAGGAAGACCAGAAATGAATGAAACAACGCAGAGAAAAAATAGACTAGTACCTTACGAAACAATCGTTGCTGCATCAGAGGGAGATATAGAAGCAGTTGGAGCAGTTTTAGATCACTATACGGGTTATATTACAACATTATCTACAAGAGTTTTATTTGACGAATATGGAAATTCACACGTTTGTGTAGATGAAGACTTACGGCGCAGAATCGAAGCGAAATTAGTTTCAAAATTGCTGCTGTTTAATGCTTCGTGATACCATTCTATTATATATTAATAATGAGGACAAGAATATTTTAGAGAAAATAAAAGAACTACTAGCGGGAATGAGATATAAATGCTAGTAGTTTTTTACGTGGATTTTGATAGTAGAAAAAGCAACGTCCAGTTAATTTTAAAATTCTTCCAGAGGAGTGAATCAGCCCAGAGTTAGCTTAACTTGATTGGTGAGAGTTAGCAGATATAAAATATATTTAGGTATTAAAAACCTTTACAAAGAATAAATGCCATTTGTATACTAAAGATACAATACCAAGTTTGTGAAAATATTATTAGGTTTACCAAAGGATGAACGTAAATGCAAAGAAAAATAGCAGAAATTAATCAGTTAGTTCAAAACGGTCGCCTATGGTTTGACCTTGATATTTCATCATTTAATGGTCATGAACTCGAAATTATTGGCGGGATTGATCTTAGTTATTTTTATGAAATAGAAATTAAATTTAGCAATGTTTGTTTTTTGTCAGGATATACTTCCTCACATATAGACACTTCAGAAGATTTTCTTTTTGTGCACGAAGATAGTTACGAAAGTTCGCGGATGAATCTTCCTAAATTCAGAGATAATTCATTTCTATTTGAATTTAAAACAGATGATTTAGGTGGCTTACCTTTTTTAGTTATGGCGAGAACATCGAATATAAATACGAGCGAGTAAACCTATAAAACTTATTGGAGGAAACCTTAAACGTTTGAAAATTGTATTTTTGAAGACACGAAGTTTTCTAGAACAAATATATCCGGCAGTACATTTGTGAACACGAGACCTTCAGATGCTCAAATCGCCAAGTGTTCTTCTTATGATGACTATTTTTGCTTGATAGGTGATAATATTGAAAGTGGTTTGTTGAACTTATTTAACAATCATAATTTTATTAGTTTGAATTAGTGACAATTATATCCTAAGAAGAATTGTTATTTTATAGTAACTGATTTAATTGTAAACCATTGTAAGAAAAGCACCATGATAAGCCTAAACAAAAGGAGCAAGTTTTATGGAAAAATACGTAAAAATAGTAAAATTCGAGGATAATCTATCAGTTTGCCTTAACATTAGCACGGAGAAGTTGATTGCAATTGGCGAGAAAATGAATGAAATGAACGAAGATGCTTATATGCATGGCTATAATTGGGAAGCATTTTTGAACTATTATTTAGCTAAGCATGCACCAGATGTTTTAGAAGGAATGGGCTCTGATCCGGAAGCGGGGATGTATGTGGCATATTACACGCTATCGCCTGAAACAGAAGCTCGAGCAGAAAAACTTGTCCAAATAATTACGAATCTCATTGAAAACGAAGAACAACTTTATCAAATAGTTAAAAATGAAGGCAATCAGATTGATTGGGATAATTAATCGTGGAGAGCGCTATAACCATTGGAATCCAAATGGTTATAGCGTTTTTTTATGTAGAATAAAGCCATAGAGGACTTTCGGTTGTCTGCTTGACTGTAATTCTCCAAAAAAACCAATAAGTCTAAAAATAGAACCAATTCCAAAATAAATGTGAACGATATGTGAACGAGAATGACAGAAAATAAAAAAAATCCCCATACTGTGTTCAAATGGGCGGCTTAGTGTTGCTATAATTAGTACTTATTAAGGCGAAATGAAACCAAATATCAAATAGTGAACGCACTTAGTCTTTAAGAAAATCACTATGACAATAAAATGCCCCAACATCTAAGGAGATTAATCATGAAAAGAAAGATAAGTTCAATTATTATAGTCGGGATATTGCTCTTTCAATCATTGAACGCGTATCCATTTATCACGGAAGCCAAAGAAAATGAACAGAATATAGAAACAAATAAGCCAGCTAAAGGATTAACTAATGCTCTAAAACAAACCAAGACAACCCTTGAAACAGGAGATACCTATGCAAATGTATTTCCTGATATTGCTTTAGCTAAAGTTATTGCCAAAGCTGCAACGGGATCAGAGGATACAACGCAATTAGTCACACAAGAGGACTTGAATAAAATTACATCTCTCAGTGCAAATAGTAAAGGAATTAGCGCGCTGACAGGAATAGATTTACTAGCAAACGTGACAAGTATAAGCTTAAATAGTAACCAAATAACAGATATTTCTCCAATAAACCAATTACCGAATTTAGTAAGTTTGGCTTTAAAGAATAATCAAATTAGTAGTATTACCTTAAACGCAGAAAGCCAGCTACCTAAACTAACGAGCATTGATCTTGAAACGAATCCCAATCTGGAAGTTATGGATATCCAAGACCAACCCAAATTGTTAGAGGTAAAGACTTCTTCTAATACAGGATTACGCCAGTTAACAACAGTAATTGCCAAAAATAATCCGGAATTAGTCAATTTAGGTTACTACTCTATGCGAAATATCTACTTTAGCCAAGTCGCAAGTTTAACGAAAGTCGAATTAGTCAACCTCCCAAAAGTAACCAAAGTAAGCCTTGACCGGAACAGTATTAGCGAAGTGGAAATTTCCGATGTAGCCATTGAAAACCTACCATTACAAGGAAATAAACTAACAGGAAATGTTTTTGATAACCTTCAAAATCTCCCTAATTTAAAAACTTTAGACCTGTCCTTGAATCAACTAACAGAAGTGGAATTAGACAAAACGGATGTAGAAAATCTCCCTAATTTGATATCACTAAATATAGAAGGAAATTCGGAACTAACTTCCATAAACGTCCAAGATCAGCCTCAATTGGTAGATGTGAAAACTTCCATTAATACAGGATTACGCCAGTTAACAACAGTAATTGCCAAAAATAATCCAGAATTAGTCAATTTAGGTTACTACACTATGCGAAATGTCTACTTTAGCCAAATACCAAGTTTAACGAAAGTCGAATTAGTCAATCTCCCGAAAGTAACGAAAGTAAGCCTTGACCGAAACAGTATTAGCGAGTTGAATGTTACTGATTTAGCCATTGAGGATCTTCCGGTACAAGGAAATGAACTAACCGGAAATGTCTTTGATAACCTTCAAAATCTCCCTAATTTAAAAACAATAGACATGTCCCAGAATCAACTAACAGAAGTGGAGTTAGACAAAACGGATGTAGAAAATCTTCCTAATTTAATTTCACTAAATATAGAAGGAAATTCGGAACTAACCTCCATAAATATCCAAGATCAGCCCCAATTGGTCGATGTCAAAACTTCTGATAAAACAGGATTATCCGAGTTAACAACGGTAATTGCCAAAAATAATCCAGAACTAGTTAACCTTGGATATTTTAGTATACAAAGTGTTTATTTTGAGGGCATAGCTAGTCTAACGAACGTTGAATTAGTCAACCTTCCCAAAGTAAGAGTAGTGCGATTGGATCGTAATAGTATCAATCATATCGAACTAAATAATTTAGAGGCAGTAACAGAAGTGAATCTAAATTATAATAAAATAACAAGTGATAGCATAGCGAAATTTGAAGATATGCCGATACTAGCGACGCTAAATTTAAACAATAATCAAATTACCGATATAAATGTGCTTAGTGACTTCTCAGAAATAACTACTTTAAATATCGAAGCGAATTCCATCGGCGTTTTACCAAGTAATCTAAAAACAAAAATGCCAAAATTAACGACACTGAGTGCAATAAATCAAGTCATTACGCTAGACAAAGTAATTACTGTGGATGATGCTGATTTAATTATTAATAATGAAATTAGTAATTTTGGTAAACTAAGCCAGCCAATCCCGATATCAAATGCAGGAACATATGCAAATGAAAAACTAACTTGGTCCTATGAAAGAATCAAAAGTTTAACAGAGGTTAATTTCCAGTTTTCTGAGCGAGTTAATGCAACTGGCATAGACGGAAACTTTTCAGGAAAAGTAACGCAACCGTTTAAAAGATCTACTGTTCCAGTAATTAATGCAGATACAGAAATTCATTACCCGCTAGGAACAGAAAAAACAGAAGCTGCTTTTTTAAGTGAGATTCATGCACAAACAAGTGATGATTTAGCTATTACAAGTGATTTTGAAACAATGGTAAACTTAAAGAGAGTGGGGATATACACTGTAACGTTAAATGCCGAGAATATAGACGGAATTAAGGCTATTCCAAAAGAAGTGACCGTGTACATTGATTCTGTACAAGGTGCTAATATAACGGTGAAACACGAAGACAAATCCGGGAATAAACTGGCAGAAGATAGCGTATTAAGTGGAAATGTCGGAGAAGCATATAACTCAAGCGCAAAAGAAATTTTTGGTTACACATTAACGGAAATGCCTACAAATGCACAAGGCGAATTTAGCTTAGAAGAACAAACGGTGACTTATATCTACGCAAAAAATCCTACTCCAGCCAAAGATATTACAGTACAATACACGGATGAAGAGGGAATCGAAATTGCAACTAGTGATACATTGTCAGGTAATATGGATGAAGATTACGTTACAACAGCGAAGACCATTACAGGCTACACTTTAATGGAAACGCCGAGTAATGCGACAGGCAAGTTTACCGAAAACGAGCAAATAGTAAGATATACGTATCGTGCGATTCAAGCAGAGCCAATTTTAGCAAAAGATGTTACGGTGAATTACCAGGACGAATTTGGAGCTAAAATTAGTGAAGCGGAAGTACTAACTGGTGAAATTGGTGAAACATACACAACAGCAGCCAAAACAATAGAAGGCTATACCTTAATGGAAACTCCTGCTAACGCTGGCGGCATTTTTACTGAAATGCCTCAAACGGTAACATACGTGTATCGATTAGAGAGCACCCTGGAAGCAGCAAACATAACTGTGAAATACCTTGACGAAAGCAGTAACGAGCTAGCACCAACGGAAGTACTAAGCGGAAAAATCGGGGAAGCTTATACAACTAAAGCCATGCAGCTGGAAGGCTATTCGCTGGTAAAAGTGCCCAGTAATGCTAGCGGGAATTTCACAACAGAAGCTCAAACGGTTATCTATATGTATAAAAAGAATGCTATCCCGACATCCAAGATTATTGTGAAATATGAAGATATAACAGGGAAAGAACTTGCTACAAGTAATGTGTTAACCGGGAACATTCATGATTCCTACACAACTACACCTAAGGAAATTAAAGGCTATACCCTCATACTAAAACCAGCCAATGCAAGTGGTAAATTTATGGCAGAGGCTCAAACAATCAAATATATTTACCGTGCGAACAAAGACGAGGTAAAGCTAAATCTAGACATAATCGGGGATAATTCAAATGGAGACATTCAACCATTGAATAACAATCACCCAACAAAAAGGAACCAACAAATTCTACCTCGAACAGGAAATCAGCCGCTAAATATGATTTTTGGATTGGGGATTTTACTAGTACTTTTTAGTATCCTATGGATGTACCGAAATAAAAAAGAAAAAAATAAATCAAATAACTGCTAATCGCATTTCTTGTAAAAACTCTCCTGAACCATAGGGAGAGTTTTTATTTGTGTTTGATATCACAATTGAGCCAAGAGTGCAACTGTAAAAAAGTTTAAAAATATACTAATCCATGTCATTATGTGAACATTGTGTGAACGGAATTAATGTGGTTGAAAAAAAAACCTAATACCATGTTTAAATGTTAGTCCCTCTGTTGCTATAATTATTATTTATAGAGATAAAATAATTTTACATATCAAGTAGTGAAGCATCGAGTCCTTTATAATAATTACTACTAACATCTGAGGAGAATTAATCATGAAACAAAGGATAAGTACTATCATCATAGTCGGAATACTACTTTTTCAATCATTAAGTGCTTATCCTTTAATGATTGATGCAGTAGAAAATTCAAATAAAACAACACTTCAAGCAGGGGATACATATTCAAAAGTCTTTCCGGATGCTGCATTAGCCCAAGTTATTGCCAAAGCAGCGACTGGCTCAGAGGACACAACACAATTAGTGAATCAAGCAGATTTGAATAAAATCATCATTTTAACGGCAAACGGCAAAGGTATTGCTGATGTGACGGGAATGGATTTATTGGTTAAAGCAACAACTATCAACTTAAATAATAACCAAATAACGGATGCTGCTCCACTAACGCAATTACCTAATTTAGTAAAACTAGATTTAAGCGATAATCAAATTAGCACTATTACTTTAAATGCAGAAAATCAACTACCAAAATTAACGACGCTTGATATCCAAAATAATCCTACGCTAACAGTTATTGATATAGAGGATCAGCCGAAATTGGTCAATGTGTATACTCCGAAGTCTTCAGGTTTCATCAATTTAACTACAGTAATTGCTAAAAATAACCCTCAATTACTTAACATGGGCTACTTTGGTGTGGAAGGTATATACTATGGAAATATCCCGACTTTAACGAAAGTAGAAATGGTGAATCTTCCAAAAGTAACAGCATTAAAATTTGAACATAGTAAAATCAAAACTGCCGTACTGGATAATTTACCATCTGTTACAGCAGTAAGACTACAAAATAATATGTTAGAAAGTGACAGTATCATTCAAAATATACCAAAATTAACGAATTTAAATTTACTTAACAATAAACTGACTGATATTGATATGCTTAAAGGGTTACCAGCAGTAACTTCTATGGATATCGGATACAATGCCATTAGTGTTTTACCAAGTGATCTTCCAACCATTATGCCTAACCTAAAGATATTAACTGCAGGGGGCCAGTTAATAGTTTTAGAAAAAGTCGTTGTTTTGGATGATTTAGTTCTTGATAATAAAATTAGTAATATGGGGGCAGTAGTCCAACCAACTTCTATATCAGATAGAGGTACATACGCAAATAACCAATTAACTTGGTCGTATAATGCACTTGAAAATCTTGATTTAGTCAGTTACGGGTTTTCTGAAGTAATTAATATGACTGGCGTAAAAGGTTCTTTCACGGGAACCGTAAGACAACCAGTTAAAGCATCTACCGTTCCAATCATTACTACAGATGCTGAAATTCGTTATCCACAAAGAAGCGAGAAAACGGAAACGGAATTTTTAAATGATATTCAGGCGCAGACAAATGATGAAACGCCTGTGACAAGTAATTTTGAATCAATCGTTAATTTAAAAGAAGTTGGAAAATATGTCGTGACATTAAATGCAGAGAATATCGACGGAGTTAAAGCTGTTCCTAAAGAGGTGACTGTCTATGTTGATCCGGTACAAGCAGCAAATGTAACGGTGCAATATGAAGACACATCGAAGAAAAAAATTGCGGAAAATGTTATTTTAACTGGATATATCGGCGAAGATTATCATTCAAGCGCGAAAGAAATTGCAGGCTATACATTAACAGAAACACCAGCAAATGCAGAAGGTGGATTTAGCGCAGAAGAACAATCGGTAACATATGTATATTCAAAAGACATTATCCCAGCTGCAAATATTACGGTGCAATACGTGGATGTAGATGGCAATGAACTAGCTCCAAGCGAAATTTTACTAGGAAATATCGATGAGGAGTACCATTCAATCGCGAAAGAAATTGCGGGCTATACATTGACAGAAACGCCAGCAAATGCACAAGGTGAATTTAGCGCGGAAGAACAAACCGTGACATATGTATATTCGAAAGACCCCGTTCCAGCCGCAAATATCATGGTGCAATATGTGGACGAAGCAGGCAATGAACTAGCGTCAAGCGAAATTTTATTAGGAAATATTGGCGAGGAATATCACTCAAGTGCCAAAGAAATTCCGAGCTATACATTAACTAAAACGCCAGCAAATGCAGAAGGCGAATTTAGCGCAGAAGAACAAACCGTGACGTATGTATATTCGAAAATCCCTGTTCCGGCCGCAGATATCACGGTCCAATACGTGGATGAAGCAGGCAATGAACTAGTAACGAGCGAAATTTTGTCAGGAAATATTGGCGATGACTACACGGCAACAGCCAAAGAAATTGCAGGTTATGCCCTCATTGAAACTCCAAGCAATGCAGCGGGCCAATTCAGTGAAACGAGCCAAACTGTCACTTACGTATATCGTACGAGTAAAAATGAAATAACTCCCGCTAAAGATATTACGGTGAAATATATCGACGAACACCAAAATGAACTGGCAATGAGCGAAGTATTAAGTGGAGGAATCGGCGAAACATATTCTACGGAACCCAAAGAAATCCAAGGCTATACGCTCATAAAAAAACCAGCTAACGCAACTGGGAAATTTATGCTAGAAGAACAAACAATCAACTACATTTATCAAGCTAAACTAGACGTAACATCGGATACTTCATCTGGAAATATATTAATAACCAAGAATAAGTTCCCTCTACCTTTAACAGGAGATTTACAGTCAAATTTGATTTTAGGATTCGGCTTACTTTTGGCACTCTTTAGTAGTATCTGGCTCTATAAAAACAATAGAAAAAAGAAAAATTAATCTAGTTTCTCATAAAAAATCTTCTCATATCGAGGAGATTTTTTATTTTACGCTTAAACATCCAAAAACAGGGGTATGGTTTAAGTGTTCTTAAAAAAAGCTAATTGAAGGAGGATTTTTACATGAAAAAAATGCTACCTGAGAGTAAAGTAGAGGCAATCAGAAAAGAGGGATTTTTAAATCGAGCTGTCGAAGCTTATCGGTTTTTCTATCCAACTGTGTCTAACGTATCAAATTTTAAGGCTTTACATGATTTAGGAATTACCGAGAACCACGATTTTATTATTCAACTTACGACTCCTGATTTAAATGTACTGACGCAAAATTCGGATACTCCTTATTGCCTTGGAACGGGAAACACCGAGAATGGTCCAGTTGTTATCGAATTACCACCGGGCACAATCGTTGGTGTGGCGGATGATATTAATTTTAAATTTATTACGAATATGGGGTTAACAGGGGACGAACAAGGCAAAGGTGCTAAATATTTGTACTTACCACCTAATTATGAAGGAGATATTCCGGAAGGCTACATAATTCGAAAACCTTCTAGCTACCGTTTCCTTATTTGCTTACGGGCGATGGTTCATCAAGCAAGTGACTATGAAAAAGCATTTGCGCTTCTTAAAGAAGTAAAATTTTATCCATTAAAAGAAAAAGATAATAATCCAGTAAGTACGTTCCATGATTTTTCGCACCGTAAAGCAATTTCTACGCCATATTTTGTGGAAGGGAAATTTGATTACTGGGAAGTGATTAAGTGGGCGCTGGATAATGATAAAACGGATCCAGAATATTATCAAATGTATGGTTTACTAAAAGCCATTGGTTTAGCGCCAAATAAAGAATTTAATCCTGATTCAGATAAAAAAGCGCTATTAACCGAAGCGGCTGAAAAAGCAAATGACATGATGTTTGTGAATTCCTTTAATACAGATGATCCAGCTGCTATTACATGGCCAGGGAAGAACTGGGAATGGGCAGTGTACGGTGAGAATAACGATTTCTATGAAAAAACATATTTAAATCTTCCTGTAAGAGAGCGCTGGTTCTATCAAGCGACACTCGAAACGCATATGATGTTTATGCATAAAGTCGGATTTGGCTCTGTATATATGCTTGGCGTGAAAGACAAAGAAGGGAACTATCTGGATGGCGGCAAAAACTATACATTAAAAGTGCCAACACCAGTACCTACGAGCATTTTCTGGTCAGTAACAGTGTATGACATGGATACTCGTTCAGAAATTGTTACCGAGCAATTTATGCCAGCACTGAACTCTATTAAAGATACATTCGAAGTAGATGCGGATGGAAACACGACGCTCTATTTTGGACCAAATCCACCGGAAGATGAGTCACTACCATGGATTCAAACGGTTCCAGATGCCAATTGGTTCACGTATTTCCGTATTTATGGACCAACCGAACCAGCTTTTGATAACAGCTGGCAACTATACGATTTTGAAGAAGTGAAATAAATAGAAGAGGCGCAACCATTCACAGGTTGCGCCTCTTTTTGTTCAATTAATCGTTCAGTCCTAATCCATCTAAAATCGTTGCTTCGTATTTCTCAATACGCGAAACACGTGTTTTGGATTGTTTAGGAGCCGAAAAATAAAGTAAGTAAGCTTTTTGGCGACCAGGGGTTAACCCTTCAAAAGCTGTTTTTAAAGCTGGCAATTCTTCAAATTTCACAAGTAATTCTTCTGGGATAGGTGTTTCAGCTCTGGGTTTAAGTTCTACCTCTAATCCCGCTTTTTCGACGTCAATAGCATTTTGAATGTAAGTTTTTAAAATCGCTTGTTGATCAAGGATTTCTTGCAAGTTAGTGAAACGAATTTGTCTGGCAGCTTGGACATTTTCCGTTTGTTGGATTAAAATGTTTTCCGGGTCAGGGAGAAGTGCACCTTTCATAAAGAGTAATGCGCAATAATCTTTAAAACCATGAATTAAGAATACATTACCGCCATCGACAGCGTAACAAGGTTTTCCCCATTTGAATTCTTCTTCTAGTTCAAACGTGATTGCTATTTCTCTTAATGCTTTGAATTCAGCTTGCCAAGTGGATGGTTTAGTTAGAAACGCATCTACCTTAGGATTTAATTCGATTTTTGCCATAAAGAATTCCTCTTTTCTACACTTTTTCATTTAAAAATAATTCTTTGATACGTGTTATTTTAACTTAATATGAAAGTCCTTGCAAATTTGGTCATCCTACTAAAAATGGACTTAAAGAAAGAACCTGAGAGTTATCCCAGGCTCTTTTGTTTTCATGATAAATTGAGCTGCCAGACAATCCCAAACTTATCTGTAACCTCTCCGAATTTTTCCGACCAGAATGTTTTCGCAAGTGGCATTACTACATTGCCGCCTTCTGCAAGCTGATGGAATTGTTTCGTTAATTTTATTTCGTCGGATGTATCAATCACGAGTGTTATATTGTCGCCAAATGTAAGTGGCCTAGACTTAGGTACGTCGGAAAACATGACTTTTACCCCGTCCATTACTAAGCTCGCATTCATAACTAAATCTTTTAGCGAATCATCTATAGGTTCATCCGCTGTCTCGATTTCCCCATATGTCAGCAAATCTGTACACTTTGTTCCAAAAATTTCTTCATAAAACGCGATAGCATCTCTGGATTGTGTTCTAAAATTCAAGTAAACATTTAACGTCATTTGAATTCCTCCTCGATTTTTATTCGCTATGGGTTTATTGATTTAAGTGTATTTATTATAGCAGATACTTGAAAAAAGAGGAAAAGTTAAGCCGGTAAATGCTTGACTTGGAGCTACTCCAAGGTGATAGACTAATAGTAAGATATTAGATACAGGGGGAGAATGACATGAAAAAAACGCTATATTTAATGCGCCACGGCCAAACATTATTTAATCAACGTAAAAAAATTCAAGGTTTTTGCGATGCACCATTAACAGAACTTGGTATTAAACAAGCTAAAATCGCTGGAAGTTACTTTCAAGAAAATAAGATTGAATTCGATCAAGCTTACAGTTCCACTTCAGAGCGCGCATGCGACACGTTGGAGCTGATTACTGATAAGAGCTATACTCGGTTAAAAGGGTTGAAAGAATGGAATTTTGGTACGTTTGAAGGGGAGAGCGAGGACTTAAACCCGCCACTTCCATATGGTGATTTTTTCGCGACATTTGGTGGGGAACGGGAAATGGATTTTAGAGATCGCTTATTGGACACAATGGAGGGTATCATGAGCCAAGATAAGCATGATACGGTTCTCGCTGTATCTCACGGAGCCGCTTGCGCTCAGTTCGCCCGCTACTGGGAGAAAACGAGCAAAATCGGCAAAGTAACAGGGCTGAAAAACTGCTGTATCTTGAAATTTGAATATGAGGATGGCGAATTTACGTTAGTTAATTTTATTAATCATGACTTTGATAGTGGGACGCATATTGAAAGCGCCAAGTAAAAAAATTGTAATAGTAGAAAGTTATAGGGAAGGAATACAATTATATGGAAGAGGTGTGTTTCACCACCTCTTTTTTGTGTACAATTTTTCTTATTTTAAAAACTTTTTTTACTTTTCTAATAATCTATTGAAGCTTTTTTCACAATTAGTTATAATCGTTATAGTGAATGAATACACAATACAAATAAGAAGGTGGAAAGAATGTCAAAATATGATGCTGAAATTGTTAGTGCACAACAATCCATCGCGGGACAACAAGAAAAAATACGAAGATTAAGAGAAGTTATCTTAAAAGTAGAGAGAAAAGGGGAACAAATTGGGACCTTGTCCATTCGCCAAATCGATTTACCATATGATTTTTGGCAAGGTAAATCTGATAGTGTCATGAGAGAAGTACTTCAAAGACGATTCCAATTTTGGAATAATCAAAATGTTGTGGTTAGCGAGGTTGTACGGGAGATACAAGCAGAAATAAATCGAACGCAAAATCAAGTAAGTGATTATCAGGCAGATATTCGCTACTACTCTAATCTAAAACGATTGGAGGAAGAGGTAAGTGTCTGATATACAGGTAAATGAATCAATGATATTAAAAAGTACTAACCAATTTGCTGGGAAACAACAGATATTTTATAAAAAAGCTTCCTTAGTTGCTCGTAAAAATCAACTAGCATCAACAAATAAAATGCAAGCTATTATGGCTAAAATGGACGCGCAAATGGAGCGATTACAGCAGTTTGGCGACCGTACGACACAAGATATAGAAAAAAATTGTGCTGAGTTTGTTAATTTAGATAAAAATATGTTAACAGATATGGAAGTAACGGGGTGAACAAATATGAAGATAGATGCACGAGAATTAAATGAGCTTGTCAATGAAAATACAGCAGCACTTACTAACGAGTATGAAGCATTAAGCGATGCGATAACAGCTACTACTGCATTTACAACAGAAACACAGGAGTTCTTTAAAGGAAAAACCGCCGATGCAAGCCGTGCTTATTTACAAGAAGTTTACCAACCAATACAACAAAAAATACTGCAAATCAATGAGCAGTTGACAAAAATATTAAAATCTTATCAAGATGATGCAGAAGCGCAATTCGGAGCAAATGGTCTTGTAGATATTCCAGCTATTCAAATGGAATACAAACTTCATTTGAATCAATTAACTGATCGTGAAATGCAAGAATATCGTGAATTAAATAACCTTATTCAAGAAGCAAATGAATTTATTGCATTTCCAACGAGTAACTTAGGTTTGTTTGAAGAATTGCATCATGATGGAATAGCCGAAATTGCAAAAATTAACATGAAGCTGGAAGGTTTTGAAACAAGATGGAGTAAAGAATTTAGTAAGATTGAAAACTTACAAGCTGAACTTGATGCTATGTTGACTCAAGTTGATAATAATAAAATAACACCTACAAGTTATCAAGCTGGTATGATTTCGTTTGAAAAAGGAAAAGTAGAGTTTTTGTCCGCAATGAAAATTCAGTTTGGATTTAATGAGGCAGAAGCTGAAATCATGTACACTTTATACTTAAATTTGCGAAAACAATCAGCCAATGAGGCAGAAGCATTTGAACGTTTTTTTGCGTATATGGGAGCTTTTTATTATGGAGATAATGAAAAATATGGTTTTGAAGCTTGGGGAATCATTGCAGGTACGCTTAATGAATCTAATTTAAAAGCTAAACTTTTGGAGTTAGGAATAACTGAGGAGGAGTATAAGATATTAAGCACAGCTATAATTAATCAGCATAATGTCTGTGCTTGGGATAGTGTGGAGGATTATACAGCAGCAATATTTGAAGTAGACTATAATGCATTATCTCAAGCTGAACGTGATAGATACACTACTTTATTTGAACAGTTTAACGGAACAATTGATTTCGCCCACATGTCAGTAACATTAGCTGCTCAATTACATTCGGATGGACTTAAATGGTTTGGAAGTGTATACGGCGGCATTGAGAATGGAGTTTATTCTGCTGAGGATAATGCAGGATATGCAGGAGATATTTTTGGTGTATTTGATGCTGCACCAAGTATGAGTAACGATGATTATAGAGCCGACTTAGATGCAGTGAATTTATCCGCTATTATACAGAGTGGTGCGCCAGATGGAATAAAGGCTATTACTGATTATTATAGTAAGATTGAGTCAGGTGAACTAAATCGAGCTAATGAGTTTTTAAGCAATATTGGAGCTGGTTCTGTTGAAAAAGGCTATACAATAATTGAACAACAGATTACTGACCATATGGTGAACTATTCACAAAAAGGGATAGTTTTTGATTATTTTAATGGAGGTACAAAAAAAGTAGAAGAACATTTGGTAGTATCTTTTCAATTTTTACAGAACTTAAAAGAAAAGAATAATGAATGGGTGAATTATGAATAATAAAGTAAAATATATTTTAAAAATATTACTAGGAGTTTTGATGTTATGTCTTTCTATGTGGCTTTTTTTAAACTCAATACAGCAAATTAGTTGGCTGAAAAATAGTAGTATAGAAGATAGAACACGGTACTTTTTACAAGAAAAATTTAATGATGATTGGAAAGATATTTCCCCGAATTTAGCATTTGATTTCAATGTTGAAAGTGGTCGGAATAAATTAATGTCAGAGCATTTTGAGATATCCGCGCAGGTCGAAAATAGAAAAGATGATTTGCACACATTTAACTCTAAAAAGAAAAGTGAGTTCAGTAAACTTATTGTATTTGATATCAAAGTAAATAAAAATGTAAAAGCAAGCACTAAGCTTGAAAAGAGCCAGACAATATATGTAAATCAATTACCTTTAAAAGAGAACAAAGAAATCTATACACTTCAGTTTTCTAATGATATTTATCAACCAGATCGGAAAATGGAACAAGCATTGGGTATGCAGTCATCAGACGTTGTAGACAGTGTAACTTCTTCTCAGGCAAAGTATCAAATTTTACTTGAGCAGATTACGACAAAAGAATTATCAAACAAAAAACTAACAAAGAATATGATACTTTTACTTAGCGTTTTTGTTCTGGGAGCTTATGTATATTTAATAATTATTAAACCAGTAATAATTATTAAAAAGTAGAAAAAGCGAAGTAACTCGAGCCCAATCGAGTTACTTCGCTTTTTCACGTCATTGAAACAAATTCTTTATTTTATCCAAAAACCCACCAGTTAATTCATTCGCGGTATCTTGCAAGTTTTCCGTAAGTCCGCTTGTTTTATCTTGCAGATTTTCTGTTAAGTTCGTCGCTTCATTCTGTAAATTTTCTGTGACATTGCTCGCTTGTTCGCCAAGCTCAGATGCTTTGTTTGTTGCCTCTTCTGTCAGTGTTCCTAGGTTTTCCAGGGGCAGGGACTCGGTAACTTTATTCTTCAAATCATCTAAATTCATTGTTTCCTCCTTATTTTGGGGGCTTAGAGTTCATTCTAAAGGAAGATGCGGCGAACTACAAACAATTCGTACCGTCATTTGTGAAAAAATATGGTATGATGATAGGAGGAAATGAGGACTGACATGACGAATTTAAAATTAAGTGAAGAAATTAAAAGAGCGATTAATGAACTAGGATATACAGAAGCAACGCCTGTTCAAAAAGCAGTAATTCCAGTTGCCTTAACAGGAGAAGATATCGTTGCTAAATCACAAACTGGTAGTGGGAAAACAGCGGCATTCGCTATTCCAATTGCTGAACAAGTCGTTTGGGAAGAGAACAAGCCACAAGCGCTAATTATCGTTCCAACGAGAGAGCTTGCAATGCAAGTTAAAACAGAATGCACGAACATTGGTCGATTTAAACGCGTGAAAGCAGCAGCCATATACGGACAATCACCATTTGCTAAACAAAAACTAGAATTAAGCCAAAAAAATCATATTGTCGTTGGGACACCTGGCCGACTACTGGATCACATTGAAAAAGGCTCACTGCATGTCGATAAAGTAGCTCATTTAGTTTTAGATGAAGTAGACGAAATGTTAAGCATGGGCTTTATTGATCAAGTGGAAGACATTCTTAGCCGTTTACCAAAAGAGCGCCAAAATCTATTTTTCTCTGCGACTATGCCAGAAGAAATGCAAGATTTAATCAAACGTTATCAAGATAATCCAATGGTAATTGAAATGGCGTCAGAAAAAACGAACCCGATTTTCCATGTGGAGATGCAAACGGACAATAAAGAAAAAACATTAAAAGACGTTTTGATAACAGAAAATCCAGATAGTGCGATTATTTTTTGCAACACGAAAAATCAAGTAGATGAGCTAACGGATTTACTCGATTTAAGAGTTAGCAAAATTCATGGCGGTTTAAGACAAGAAGACCGTTTTCGTGCGATGGATGATTTTAAAAGCGGCAAATCGCGCTTCTTAATTGCGACAGATGTGGCGGGGCGCGGGATTGATGTAGATAATGTGTCGCTCGTGATTAACTACGATTTGCCGATTGAAAAAGAAAACTATGTCCACCGAATCGGTCGTACTGGCCGTGCTGGAAAAAGCGGGAAGGCGATTAGCTTCGTGAAGACGAATGAAAATCCACTTTTGCGCGACATAGAAGAATTGCTGCATATCACGATTGAAAAAAAACGCAAACCGACTATCATTGAAGTAAGAGCAAATGAAGAAGCTTTCCACAAAAAACAACAAAAGCGCCCGGTAATTAAAAAAGCGCGCGGTGAAAAATTAAATAAAAACATCATGAAACTTTACTTTAACGGCGGCAAAAAGAAAAAAATCCGCGCGGTAGATTTTGTTGGTACTATTTCTAAACTAGAAGGCATTACAGCAGAAGATATTGGTATTATTACGATTGAGGATCATGTTTCTTTTGTCGAAATTTTAAATGGAAAAGGTCCAGCTGTTCTCGACATGATGCGTTCTCGCAAAGTGAAGGGTAGACGCCTGAAAGTAAACGAAGCCAGAAAGCGATAATATTAAGTAAAGAAGGTTTCAAGTATGGAGAGGCCCAGTAATAAGCTTATTCTTATGGTATTGAATGTTGTTAAAAATCCAATATATAACATAAAATCATTGACCATTCATTTTTTGCAAACAGACATCGTTGGCGGTTCTACAAGAAATGAGCTGTTATATTGTACTTATTGGCTTGAGTTTCATGGGTTTATTCAGAGAGACGAAAATAATAGTAAACAAAAATATTACAGCATAACCAAACAAGGTGATTTTTTACTTCAAAAAATAAAACATGAACTTTCATGATTTAGTCACACTTTGTTCACATCTATTCGTTATATTAAGAGTAACCTTTTTTCAATGAAATATCTCACCTGGCAGCATCCGTCTCCCTACAAAACGCGGATGCTGCTCTTTTTGTGCGTGGAATTATGCTATACTAAGTAAAACTGAAAATGGAAGGTGACATCGTGTACAAATACACCATTTGTTTTATACAAAGAGGAGACCAAATTTTATTATTAAATCGACAAAAAGCACCATGGATGGGAAGTTGGAATGGTGTTGGCGGGAAAATTGAACCGGGGGAAGCGCTTATCAATTCCATTCAGCGTGAGATTACTGAAGAAACCGGGATTGCTCCAGCTGATTACGAAATCCGGGATATTGGCGAAATGATATGGTTTGTAAATGAAGAATACCTAGGTGGAATGCATTTGTTTTTTGCAAAACTGCCAAACGATTATCATTATCCAACCCCACGTGCGATGGATGAAGGGATTTTAGATTTTAAAGAACGCCACTGGGTCTTTGATGAGGAAAATACAGGTGTGGTGAGTTATTTATCGTATATTTTCCAGCATGTACAAGACACGACGACACGAATAAAAATCACTACAAAATACCAAGGGAAAACCTTACTACATATTAGTCACCAAGTCATATAAAAAAAGCATTGCGACCACTCGCAATGCTTCCGCTCTATCAAGACGTTGTAAAATAACTCGCTTCCCAACGACTAATCAAATTTTTCGCATCCTCCGTGGATAACTTTTTATGTCCGATAATCTGCTCTTTAGCAATTTCGATACTTTCAAAGTGATCAATTAAACGTTGCGATGGATTATTAATGTACACATCACGAAGTTGAATCGATTGGCGTTTTTCATTTTCGATGCCTCTAGCTCCTACGATATAGCCCGCAGCAGTAATCAGTAATAATTTATTCATAGTTCTTCGCTCCCTTTTAGTTGTTCTTGCACGCCACTGGACACTTTTTTTCTGGATAAAAACATATAGATAAAGACGCACACAAATGCGATAGCGCCAGCGATAATGTAAATGCCTTGGAATGAGAGTACATGATGAATTTCACCCATAATATAAGGCCCAATCCCAAGCCCTAAATCAAGTCCGATAAAGTAAGTAGATAAGCCAATCCCAATGCGGTGAGGCTCGCAAACTTTCAAACAAACAGCTTGCCCATTTGACATAAAGGTCCCGTAACCTAAACCAATCAAGCCACCCGAAATAAGTAAAACAAGACTGGAGGTTGCCGTACTTAGCACAACCAAACCAACTGCTAAAAAGAGATAACTCGGATACATCACATATTTTTCACCTTTAGCATCAAATAATTTTCCAGACATCGGCCGAGTAAATGTAATAACAAGCGCATAAACGACAAAGAAAAATGTCCCAGCGCTCACTAAATTGATTTCTCTTGCGTAAGAAGCAAGGAATGTAAGCACGCTCGAATAAGAAATCCCCATCAAAAAAGCAATAAATGTAATCGGAATAACTTTAGTTTCAATAAAACTTTTAACCGTCCAAGTTTGTAACGCTTTGCGATGCTCTGTCGTTAAAACAATATTTTTCACTGGCAAATAGAAGCAAAGTAGTGCAGTTAAAAAGACAATCATCGTAGAGAAAACAATAATCGTATAAAAGTTCGTTTTGCTCAGTAGAATCATCCCTATAAATGGCCCAATCGCAGCAGCGAGGCTCGTACTAAGACCATAATAATTAATCCCTTCACCATTTCGAGAATTAGGAATATAGGCTGTTACAATCGCATTGGTAGCTGTTGAGGTTGTCCCGTAAGCGAACCCATTTAAAAAGCGAATAACGAACATAATCGCAATCGTCGGCATGTATAAGTAAGCCAGCGTCGTTACTAAGAAAAATAAAATCCCAAATCTTAAAACACGCTTACGGCCAAACAGTTCGAGCTTTTTCCCCATGTAAAGCCGTGCGAGAAGCGTTCCGATAATATAAATCCCGGACGCAAATCCTGCTTCGCCAAGTGACGCATTCAATTCTTCCTGCGCGATAACGGCGATAATCACCATAAGCAAATAATAAACGAGATAAACGACAAAGTTAATCAATGTTATTAAGACAAAACCCTTGTTAAATAATTTTTCTTTCATAAAATAAAATCCCTTCCTACATATAATTTGTAATTTATCTCAGCGACAAACAGTATTATAGGGGAAATTGGAAGAGGATACTTTTTAATTTGGTAATTATTTCTGATATATACAAATTTGTATAACATATGTTGAAAAAATAGGGAATAGTATTTTGTATGATTAATATGCTTTAACTGGAATGACAAAAAGGAGGTTAAGAACATGAAGCAAAATATTCTTAATAATTATGTAAGCACAAATGATTTTCCAGTTATCACAAGGGGAAAACGCAAATATTTAACTTACGAGGGACTTGAGGATTCTTATGTCTACATACTAAAAAAAGGGATTATTAAAACAAGTATTATTTCAAGGGATGGTAGGGAGTTTAACTTAAATTACATTAATAAAATGGATATCATTTCGCTATTAAAAGATGAGTATTCCCAGTTTGCCAATGCACCATTTAACATTCGCGTGGAGTCGGATACGGCAGAACTGTACCAAGTTGATCGGGTGAGGTTTTGGAAAGATGTGAACCGCGATGTGGATTTGCAAATTTATGTGAAAGATTATTATCGGACACGACTTTTGCAATCAATTAAAAAGATGCAGCAAATGTTGATGAATGGGAAACTTGGAGCGATTTGTACGCAACTCTATGAACTGTATACACTGTTTGGCGTGGAAATAGCAGAAGAGCAGTATTTGATTGATTTTCTAGTAAGCAATGAAGAAATTGGTCATTTTTGCGGGATAAATTCAGCAAGCAGTGTGAACCGGATTTTCCAACAACTCAAAAAAGAAGGCGTCATTACGATGCAAAATCGCTATATTATTATTAAAAAATTAGATGTTATTCAAGAAAATGTGATTTTTTAACAGAAGAAAAGCACTGCAAGTCTGAATTGCAGTGCTTTTCTATCCTCTTTTTTTAAATGAATATCGAATTCTAAGTGTGATGAGTCCGATGATGATTAGCAAACCGCCAACCATCAAATTCTCTAAGTCGCTAAAATCCCAAAATATAGAGATTCCGATATTAGATAGTCCTAGAAAAACAAAAACCAAGCCAACAACAAGTAAAACCAAATAAGCCGGTTTAGAACTTTTCATAAGGACGCCTCACTTACATTAAAAATAATTTCCACATTATTGTAACATAACTTTAGCTAAACGACATTATTCGCTTGTAATTTGTTTTGTAAAACCTTCACCAACGACACTTTGTACATCATTAATAATAAAGAATGCTTTCTCATCATATTTATTGACGATTTTTGTGAGAGGTAGCAGCTGATCACGACTAATCACGATATAAAGAATTTTTTTGTCTTGGCGCATATAGAACCCTTGACCATTGAAAAGGGTAATTCCACGTTCCAAACTTGCATCAATTTCCGTAGCAATTTCTTCATAATAGTCCGAAATAATCGTAACAGATTTCTTCGGATTATAACCTTCCAGAATGAAATCAAGTACTTTGGTCGAAATATAAAGCGAAACGACCGTCAATAACATATTTTCAAATCCGATAACAAAGACAGAAGGAATCACGACCAGTAAATCAAAGAACAGTAGGGCATAGCTCGTATTCCAACCAAGGTATTTATTAGCAATTTTCGCTAAAATCGCACTACCGGCTGTTGTTCCGCCCCCGTTCATAATTAGCCCCATTCCGACACCCATCATTAATCCAGCAAAAATTGCAGCGATAATAGTTTGGTTTGCCACAAAAGCAAGCGGCTCAGAAAAATGTAAAAAGATCGACGTGAAACTAATAGCGACAATCGTCCAGACAATCGTCATCCGATCAAGAAACTTGTAACCAATAATAAGTAAAATACCATTAAAAATAAAGGTAGTGACAGCGGGAGTCCAGCCAAGCAAGTAATAAAGCATCATTGTTAGCCCTGTAACGCCGCCTTCTCCTAAATTATTCGGGATGGCAAAAATATTGACAGCGAGCGAGAAAATTAGCGCCCCCGTAACGATTTTTGCGATGTTCCAACCTGTTTTATTTTTCATATCCATTTCTCCTTTCCACACAAAAAAAGACCCAAGAACACCTCTAAAAAGGCACTCTGGAGTCTTTTTATTAAAAAAGCATTAACTGACATATTAGTCATTAATTGTCTCACCATAAAAAATTGCTATTCATTTCAACACAATTTACAATATACCATAAAAAATAAGCAGCTTCAAGCCTTTTTTAAGTAAAAGTAATTAGCCGAAAATCGCTAAAAATGGCATTAAATTAAGTAAAAATAAACCTACAAGAACGCTAATAACAATTTTGATGACAAGTGGTTTTTCGCTTTCTGTTTTTTTCAATTTGTTTCCCTCCCTAATTCGCGCTTACTTTGCCCAGTGAACAAATTCATTTTTAAGTGGCATATAAGTGGCAGTTTTTTTCTTATAGATTTGATAAGCAAGAATAAATCCGAGAAACGCTGGAACAATAATTGCAAAAATAGTTAAAATAACTTTAGTCATAGAAAATACCTCCTCTTAAATCAAAACACAAGTACAGACCTTACTACTAATAGTGTACCAAATTTTAGGTGATTTTGGTAATAAAGCGGGTTAGCAAATTTCGGTTACAATTTAGTGCAAATGTGCTACAATAGCGCTGGATAGATTGGAATTATGAAAATGAAGGGAGAGGTGGCCATGAAACACGTTAGAACTGTAGCAATTATCATGCATCAAAACAAAATTTTGCTCCACTCAAACCAAGAAGAAGATTACTGGACACTTCCGGGCGGTGCAGTGGAAAATGAATCAACAAAAGAAGGATTAAAACGTGAAATGAAAGAAGAACTCGGGGAAGATGTGGCTATTTTAGAATTGAGCATTATTGCGGAAAATCGCTTTTTATATCGCGGCGAAGAAATAGATAGTATTGAGTTTTATTATGCGGTTAAACTGTTCCCAGATAGCAGTTTACTTAATCAACCTACATTTACAAAAATAGAAGAATTTGGTCAATACGGGGAAGAGGCATATAAACTGCATTTTAAATGGTTCGATATAGACAAGTTGAAAAATATCACCATTTTACCAACATTTCTCGAAACGGAGCTAGCAAATCTTTCAAGTAAAAACATTATACATTTGGAACAGACAACATAAAAAAATCCCGCGAAATTTTTACGTTTCGCGGGATTTTATTTAATTAGTTAAAGATATTAAGGTAATCTCTTTTTTACTGATATCTAAGAATGGTAATTTAACCCGTGTATCTAAACAATAAGCGTTGTAGAGTAACGGTTTTAATGTTGTAGTAGAACTTTCTACTTGGCGAACAAAATTGCCAATTTCTTGATACAATATTTCAATGTTTTTTAAACTACCAATTTTGGAATCGATACGATTTTCACTTACGTTTACATTAGAGTTCGTAACTTTTTCGTTAAATTCATCATTGATAGCATCTTTCGTACGTTCGATACGCGTAAACCGAGTATCTTCCCAATCAATCTCAATAATATGACAATCATCTAGTTGCAGGAAGTCACCAGTCCAAAGTTTTCCGTCGATTTCAACAATCATTCTCGTCTCAGGGAAAACCTCTTTGTTACGGTATTTTTTGAGTAAATAATCATACATTTGTAATTGCGCTAAACAGTTATCCATGTGTGTCATCTCCTTATGGGACTATTATAACATATTGTGATTATGTGAACAATCTACTTGCGATAAATGAATAGTTGGAACTGTAACTTTTTAACTAGTTATACAAAAGTCCTAAAAAAGCCTGTGAAATAGTGAAAACAACTATCAGGTGGTATACTAATAATAAGATGAAATGGGAGGGAGACAGATGTACAAACAAATGAAATTAAAAGCTACAGATGGACTCGATTTGCATTTACATATTTGGGATGAGGTGGAAAATCCAGTTGGTGTAGTTCAAATTGTTCATGGGATGGCAGAACACGGGGCAAGATATGGCTTGTTTGCGGAACGTTTGAATCTGGCTGGATATATTGTCGTAGCCGATGATCATCGTGGCTTTGGGAAATCAGCCATTGATGAAGCATCTTTAGGCCATTTAGATGGAGAAACAGGCTTTAATAATATGGTAGAAGATGAAGTGGTGGTACGAACTTATTTAAAAGAAACGTATCCCGGTTTACCATACTTTATTTTTGCGCATAGTATGGGAAGTTTTATTATACGAACCTTTATGGCGAAATACCAAGTTGATGGAGTAATTCTCAGCGGTAGCGGACTTCAACCGATAGCTCTTCTAAAAATGGGCCAAATGATTACAAAACAAAGAGTGAAAAAAGATGAAAGAAAAAGAAGTGGTCTTCTAAATAAATTGGCATTTTGGGGTTATAATAAGCCATTTAATGAAAATCATCGTTTTAGTTGGCTTTCGCGGGATGTGGCTATTTATGAAGCCTATGAACAAGATCCGTTTTGCGGGCCAGTAGTTGGAACAAGTGGTTTTTTCCATAACCTTTTTGAAGCCGTAAAGGTGAGTCAACAAAAAGAAACATTAGAAAGTGTGCCAAAAGATTTGCCTGTGTTGTTGCTTTCTGGAAGTGATGATCCGGTAGGGCATTTCGGAAAAGACACACCGAAAATTGCTTTATCCTTAGAAAAAGCTGGGGTAGAGGATGTTACTTATAAAATCTATGAAGATGCTCGTCATGAACTGGTGAATGAATTATGTAAAGAAACTGTTTTTCAAGATGTAATTGATTGGTTGGATGAAAAAAGAAGGTAGCCTAAACAATAGGCTACCTTCTTTTTAATTGCGGATTTGACCATCTCCGAAAATAATATATTTAGTGGATGTAAGTTCTGTTAAGCCCATTGGTCCACGGGCATGAAGTTTTTGGGTACTAATGCCAATTTCAGCTCCAAAGCCCATGGCAAAACCGTCTGTGAATCGAGTAGAAGCATTGATATAGACAGCTGCAGCATCCACTTTTTGGTGGAATGCTTGACCAGTTGCGTAATCATTAGAAATAATTGCTTCTGAGTGTTTGGTGCCATATTTATTAATATGTTCAATAGCCTCTTCAGCGGAATCGACTACTTTAACAGCTAGGATAAAATCTAAAAATTCATCTTCCCAGTCTGATTCCGTCGCAGCTTTTGCCTCTTGTAAAATTCCCTTTGCACGTTTATCCGCACGTAGTTCGACATCATATTCTTTTAGCGCAGTTTCCATCGCTGGAAGATAATCTTCGGCAACATCTCGGTGAATGAGCAAAGTTTCTGCAGCATTGCATACAGAAGGGCGCGAACACTTAGCATTAACTAAAATATCTATAGCCATTTGTTTCTCTGCTGCTTTATCTACGTAGATATGACAATTACCAGTACCTGTTTCGATGACTGGAACAGTTGCATTTTCAAGAACAGTTTGAATTAATCTTGCACCACCACGAGGGATGAGCACATCTAAAAAGCGATTTAACCGCATCATGTCTCGGGCAGTTTCGCGAGAAGTATCTTCAATTAATTGAACACTAGAACGTGGGAAGCCAGATGCCTCAAGAGAATCCTGGATAACGGACATTAATGCTTTATTGGAATCAATAGCATCACTACCGCCACGTAAAATTACTGCATTTCCTGTCTTAAAACAAAGAACAGAAGCATCTACAGTGACATTTGGTCTGGATTCATAAATAATACCAATAACGCCAAGCGGAACCCTAGTTTTACCAATCGTTAACTCGGCTTCATTTTTCCACATATTCGTTACTTCGCCGATAGGGTCCTTTAGCGCGACTACTTGTTTAACCGCTTCGGATATCTCTTTCATTCTATCTTCTGTAAGACGAAGACGATCAATCATTGTTTCTGGCGTTCCTTTTTGCTGAGCGCGAAGAATGTCCTTTTCATTTTCTTGCAAAAGTGTAGCCGTATGGTTAAGCAAATCATTACTTAAATTAAGCAGTGCTGCGTTTTTGTGTTTTGTTGTTGCTTGGGCTAAAAATTGGGAAGCTTCTTTAGCGGCACTCCCTTTTTTAATGAGTTCGGTCATGTGAAAGTTCCTCCTTTTTACTTGCGAATAAAGTACCAATTTGTTCACCTTGCATAATATTAAAAATAACGGTAGGGTTTTTACCGTTTGTTAAAATCATTTTTTGGTTAGAATCCATACAATAAGAAGCAGCAGAAAGCTTGGTCAACATACCACCAGTCCCAAATTTAGAACCGCGTCCTCCAGCAAGTGCTTCAATTTCTGGAGTGATTTGGTTGATTTCAGAGAACATAACGGCATCCGGATCAGTGGTGGGATTGCTCCCGTAAAATCCGTCGATATCAGAAAGCATGATGAGTAAATCAGCTTGCACTAGTTTGGCAACAATGGCAGAAAGAAAATCATTATCTCCGTATTTCGTCACATGTTCCAGTTCTTCTACAGCCACGGTATCATTTTCATTTACGATTGGGATAATACCACGGCTTAATAAACTGTCTAAAGTATTCATAACATTTTCGCGGCTAATAGGGAAGTCAGTTACATCACGAGTAAGTAACACTTGTCCAACAACTTGTCCGTATTCACCAAAAAACTTACTATAAATATGCATTAGTTCACTTTGACCAACCGACGCGACGGCTTGAAGGTCAGGGATACTTGTAGGTCTTACTGGAAGCTGTAATTTATGACAACCAACGCCGATTGCCCCAGAAGAAACAAGAATGACTTCTTTTCCTTCGTTACGTAAATCAGATAAAACCATCGCTAATTTCTCAATGGTACGTAAATTTATATGGCCATTTCCATACATTAATGTACTTGTACCAACCTTAATAACTAATCTCTTGCTATTTTTCAAAGATTCGCGCATTTCTATGACCCCTCTGCTAATTAGATAATACTTCTATTTTACATGAAAATGCAGATATGTCCATATTAGATATGCCATTTCTTTTTATATAATTTTTAAGTCTTTCATTAATTAAATAAAAGTTCATGAAAACTATATTGAACTATGCAAAATTATCATGAGAGAGGATTGATGATTTTGGACTACATAAAATAAGATGAACAGAAAACTATTTAATTTCTCGTATTGGAAGGAAATACTTTCATTGTACAAAAAAAGTATTCTCTATTATGAATTTAGAGAATACTTTCTAAAACATTGATTTTGGGGTTTATTGCTTATTTTCTTCCATGACATATTGCTGAAGCACTTACTGTCATATAACCTTGTGTTTGATATTTAACAGGAGCGATATGTTGCTTAGTTTCCATTTTATAATAATATTTTGAGGATATTTTTCCATATTTTTTCTGAATAGCTTTCTTTTGAGCACTGCTTACAGAATTCCCATATCCAATTTGATTTCCCTTAACCCAAAGATAATTAGTTATGTAGTATCCACCAGCGCCATCATAAACTTTTTTAGATTTTTTCCACTGTGAACTTGCAGCTTCAGCTTTGATTTCATAAGAATTTAAGATTGGAGATAGAGGAGATAGTGTGAACGTAACTATCAGAAGAGATAAAATAAGTTTTTTCAGTAGTTTCATTAAAAACACTCCTTAGATTTTGTTGTTTTAATTATAAATGAAAGCGCTATCTTTTTCAAGGGTTTTAAAAATAATATTAATTTGTCGAGATGAAGTTCTAGGCTTATTTTATTTTGTAAAATATAAAAATTAGGATGGCCTTATTTTGAACATAGACTTTATAAAGTGTTTTTGAATATACAAAAACACTTGTAAAATGGATTTTTATCAAAACTCCAATCTACAAGTGCTTTTTTTATTTAGAAGCTTTACTCGCGGCCGAAATAACGGAAACTTGTTTTAATCCTTTACTAATTAGACGCAAGATAACGAACCAGACAACAACGATTAAGACAATTTGTTTAAACGCGATTGCTGGAAGTGGATTGAACGGGCAATCCCAAGCGAAATGTAGGGCGATTGGAATAATAAACCATTTCCAAAATGTTCCTGTGAAAATGTGGTGCATTCCAAGTTTCTGATCTCCTTTAGCGATAACCAGTGCAGCACCAGTAATTGCAGCCCATACAACATGGCCACCGATTGACTGCCAACCACGGCTAAAGATAACATTCATCATCGTTTCGCCGGCAATATGAATATCTTTGAATAAGAATGCTACGTCGACACTATAGTTGAACGCATAACCAAGTGATTCAAAAGCAGCAAATCCGGCACCAACAGCGGCACCAATAAGTAAACCGTTTAAAATATACTTCGAGTTTAAGGAACGAATGAACAGGGCAACGATAATCATTTTCCCAGTTTCTTCTATAAATCCAACCAAAAGGGCGTTAAAATAATTTAATTTCCCAACTGGAATAATGGAGTAAATAACGAGTGTTGCAACGAGCGCCGCGACACCACCGATAAAGAACATCTTCACAACATCGAAAACGCTGATGTTCCGAGGTGCATTCGTTTCGAAAAAGAATAATAAGACAGAAAACGGAACTGCAAAGGAACCAATTACCATGAGTCCAGGTATCGTATTGCTATTTTCAAACAAATATGTACAAGCTAGAAGTAAAAAATACGTGACGATTAATACTAAGAAAACTCTGGAGAATACCCACGGATGCGGCCAAGTGTGCGGAATATCGCTCGTTGCTGGTGTTGTATACTTAGTTCCAGCAATAAAAACTTTTTCGCCTTCTTCTTTAGAATGCTTTTTAAAAACAGCAGAGAAGAGGTTGCCAATCTTGAGTTCCGAGTTCCCGTGATTCCCAGTATGCTGATGCAATTCTGTTTGCTTCAATGCAACCCACTCCGGATGAGGGGATTTTTGGACCAATGTGTGATCATTAATTTCCTGCTTCCTATAAAGAGCAATCATCTCCACATTCGTAAAAGGTCCAACTTTTTGTTCGTTCTTTTTGAAGTACCATTCTGACAAATGAAACTCCCCCTTTAGCTTTTTAGTTTGACTCCATTAATTATTCCCAAAAATGCTAAAAGTTAAACGAGCGAACTAGATTAATCATTTAATTTCTTGGCTTGTTCGTAAAGGAAATCAATCGAATCTGCTAAGAAATTTGCTGCGGACTCATTTAGCGGCTGTCCATCTAAATTTAAATCATCTTCATGTTTTAAGTCTTCGCTAATTTTTGTCATTCTTTTCCCGATATCTTTTTCGTTTTGGAGTTCACTAGGGACATACATCGGAATGCTTTGTTGTCCAAGTAAATAATCAACACTAACATCGTAAAGCGTAGCTATTTGTGTCACCATTTCCAAATCTGGCTCACGAATACCATATTCCCAGTTGCCATATGTAGATGGTGCAGCTAAACCAAGTCTTCTAGCAGTTTCCGCTTTTGACCATCCTTGCTTTTCTCGAAGTAGTGTAAGTCTATTACTTAATTTTGGCATGATTTCACTCCTTTTTGTTTGATTATACAATATCTTACACAATTTAGCTATATTTTAACACAGAACGCATTATTTTGCGATTGACATACTCTTTTTGAGTTGTTAATATTGTATTAACAACTCAAAATGTGTAGATAAGGAGAAGATGACATGAAAACAGTAGACAGCAGAAAAATCAATACGGCCAAAATTCGGGACTTACGATTGGAACGGGGAATCACGCAAGCCTTCATTGCGAGACGGATGGGTTATAAATACACATCGGGCTACAGCAACATAGAAAAAGGCACTGTTAGGCTTTCTCACAAAAATGCAGTTATCTTGAGTGAGATTTTAATGTGCGAACTAAATTTCTTTTACGAATAAACGGACACGGGATAAAGTTGCTAGCTAAATAAAATTAATTCAAGGCAAACGTTTAGGGTTAATGCACACAAAACGTGTGAAAACATAAAAAAAGGAGATAACAACATGAGGAAAAAAACGTTAGTAGGGTTTCTTATTTGTATGGTATTAGTTGCGTTATTCACACCAACTAATGCAGACGCGTATACGAAGAAAGGCTATGTTATGACAAAAGCGAGTGCGAAAAACTTTAAGATTTACATTAATGGATCCGCGAAAGGTTTTAAGAGTGTTATTATTAATGGAGCAAAAGCGTGGAATCCTTCACCGTATTTAAACACAGTTAGTATGGGAAACGATGCAAAACCTCATTTTACCGTCAGTAGTTCAGCAACGAACAAAGGGGATGTGCTTGCTGTCTGTAACACAACCTACTATAAATCCAATAAATTAGTTGCAAAGAATGAAATTACTCTTTATAAAGGTTTTCGCTCACTATCGAACAATCACAAAATCGAAACAGTTATACATGAATTTGGCCACGGGTTTGGCTTAGGACACGTAAAAACGCGAAATGCGATTATGCTAGACAAAGGCTTTATCAATAAAATAAAACCACAAACAGATGATTACAACGGTATTAAAGCCATGTACAAGTAAAAAGGAGGAATGAAAAATGAAAACAAAACTAGTCATTATTATGGGCTTAGTAAGTCTAAGCATCTTAACGGCCTGTTCCAATAACGAAAGCGTAAAAGAAGAACCAGCAACAGAACAAACTGAATCCGAACAAGTAAAACCAAATAACGGCGTCGTTTCCTATCACGGCAAATACCTCAAACTCGCTGAAAACATCAATGATTTAGAAAAAGACGCACCGATTATCATCAAAGTCACGAAAAAATCCGAAAAAGCAACGGTAACAAAAGAAACAAAAGAAAATATTTTCCCAACTGATTTTTATACGATGAGTGAAGTGCAAATCAATAGTATCGAAAAAGACGAAACCGGAAAATTGAAAGAGAAGATGACCATTAAAGTGATGGAGTATAGCGTAGAAAACGTTACTGTCGATGGCAAAGAATATGATTTAACCATCGACGGATATAAAAATATGGAAAAAGGCGAAGAATATACGCTATTTTTAGAGAAAAATCCAGATGGAGACAATTATATTCTTTCAAATGCAATTATAAGTAAATTCCCAGTGGAGGAATTAGCTGAAAATGAATTATTCTTAGATGACGGGGAAAAAGCAGAAGAAACTGGCGACATCGAAGAAATATATCAAGATATTTATCAAGACGTATTAACGGAATATAGTGAATAAATAAAGCTACTCGAATAGTGAAGGACTTCGGTATAAAAATCGAGGTCTTTCTTTTTGCATACAAATAAAAATGGTGCAGCGAAACTAAGCATATTCCAGCCGATTTTCCGCAAAAAAGCACCATAAAATCCACTTGACAGAACTAGACGATAACAAGTAGAATGAACCAAATCATCATTTTTACACAGAAAATGGTTAGAATTTTAACAATATGGGTAAATCCAGTTAGTATAAATAAAGCTTTTTCAAATAAAAGGAGATAAAACGATGAGTGATAGTGGTGCTTTTTTTCCAATGAGCGTTAAAAAATTTCTGGAAAAAGGGATTACCTCGTTGTCTGAAGAAGAAAAAATGAGTACGCTACATTATTTGGAAAATGCGTATCATCAAGAACCTTGCAACGAGGAAATTGTACATAGATTAATTCAATTTTATAATCAGACGGATAAGACGAAAAAAGCGCAAGAAATGGGTCAAAACTTTTTGACGATGAATGGCTATAATAAGGAAATACTTGGTGAATTATCCGTAACTTTTATGAAAGAAGATAATATGGATACGTATTTCACCTTAGTCCGGCATTATATGGAAGAAGAAAAAAAGGAAGCGACAGAAGAAGTAGCTGACAATGTTATTCCATTTCCAAAGCAATTTATCCCGAGAAAAGATATTCGCGAATTCGCATCTTGGCAAACAGCCGAACAATTGGAATTTTTACAAGAAGCGCGATTTTTAGAAATTGATACCTTTTTGCCAGTGTTTAGAGATTTTCTAGCGGATGATCATTTTTCGCCGTTTGTGCAGTCAATGATTTTTGAATTAATGCAAGAAAAGGAAATAAATGAAGAATTTAAAATTCGCAAAGTAGAGAAGGAAGGTACGTTTAATCCGAGCCTTGTGCCGATGCTTGCGGAGAATAAGTTTGCAGAAGCCTTATTTGCTGGTCTTGCGGAGATGCTTGAACATAGTAATCCGAGCTTGTTAGAGCAAGTGCTAGGAATTATTCAACAACATTTATTCATGCTGTATCCTTTTGAATTAGAGCCAAAAGAAGTGGATGTTTGGGTAAATGCTTATTACAAATGGGCCAACGCGATGTATGGTGACAATAGCGTTATTTCAGACGATGTGAATCACTTAGCGGTGGCAGAAGCTATTTCTATTATTGAAGAGTTAGAAATCAGGCAGCAAAATTATTTTATATAATGATATTTGTTGTTTTCAAGTCAGGGATATCTGTGTTATTATTAGTGAGTATGGCTGAAACTTGTCATGAGAGTAATTAAATTGAACTAAATAGATGATGGAGGGAATTATACCATGTCAGTAAAATGGGAAAAACAAGAAGGTAATGTTGGAAAACTTACTTTTGAAATTGAACAAGAAAAAGTAAAAGAAGGTCTAGATAGAGCTTTCGTAAAAGTACGTAAAACTCTTAACGTACCAGGCTTCCGTAAAGGGAAAGTTCCGCGTCAAATTTTCAACCAACGTTTTGGCGAAGAAGCACTTTTCCAAGATGCACTTGATATCTTGCTTCCAGAAGTATATTCTGCAGCAATTGACGAAGCTGGAATTGATCCAGTAGACACTCCTCAAGTAAACATTGAGTCTATGGAAAAAGGCGAAACTTGGGTTCTAACTGCAGAAGTTACTGTAAAACCTGAAGTGAAACTTGGAGACTACAAAGGTCTTGAAGTTGAAAAACGCGAAACAGCACTTACAACAGAAGAATTAGAAGCAGAATTAAAACAATTACAAGAGCGTCAAGCTGAGTTAGTTGTTAAAGAAGATGCTCCAGCTGAAAACGGCGACACTGTTATCCTTGATTTTGAAGGATTCAAAGATGGCGTTGCTTTCGAAGGCGGACAAGCTGAAAACCATTCTCTAGAACTTGGAAGCGGACAATTCATTCCTGGTTTTGAAGAAAAATTAGTTGGCTTAAAAGCTGGTGACGAAGCAGACATCGAGTTAACTTTCCCTGAAGAATATCATGCGGAAGATTTAGCTGGACAACCTGTCGTTTTCAAAGTAAAATTACACGAAATCAAAACAAAAGAAGTTCCAGCTCTTGACGATGAACTTGCAAAAGATATCGACGAAGAAGTAGAAACTTTAGATGAATTAAAAGAAAAAATCTCTAAACGTTTACAAGAAGCAAAAGAAGAATCTGTTGCTCAAGCGAAACAAGAAGAAGTTATTGCGAAAGCTGTTGAAAATGCAGAAGTGGACATTCCACACGCAATGGTTCACCATGAAGCGGATCATTTAATGAATCACTTCGCACAAGATTTACAAGCACAAGGTCTAACTCCTGAATTATATTACCAATTCACTGGCCAAACAGAAGAAGCTATGCACGCACAAATGGAAAAAGACGCTGAAAAACGCGTGAAAATGAACCTAGTGCTTGAAGCAATTGCTGAAGCTGAAAACATTGAGCCAACAGAAGAAGCTATTGATGAAGAAATTTCTACATTAGCTGAAAAATATGGTATGGAAAAAGACGCTGTTCGTGCTGCACTTGGCGATATGAGCGAACTTAAATCCGACCTTAAAATCCGTAAAGCTATCGACGTATTACTAGATAGCGCTGTGGAAAAATAAGCTTCGATTGATTTAATAATTTCATTAAAAAATGGGGGACATGAGTTATACTCGTGTCCTTCTGAATGTAGAAATATGAATACAGATGATTGGCATTTCTAATAAACAAATGATATTATTAACACACATAGGAGATGAAAAAGTCGCCTATATGCAACATACCTATGCGAAGGGGTGAAATATTGTGTTTAAATTTAACGACGAAAAAGGCCAACTTAAATGCTCCTTTTGCGGAAAGACTCAAGATCAAGTACGTAAATTAGTGGCCGGTCCAGGTGTTTATATTTGTGATGAATGTATCGAGCTTTGTAATGAAATTATTGAAGAAGAGCTAGGTATTTCTGAATTTGTTGATTTTGGCGAAGTGCCGAAACCTCAAGAAATCCGTCATATATTAAGTGACTATGTTATTGGTCAAGAGCGTGCCAAAAAAGCACTCGCTGTAGCAGTTTACAATCACTACAAACGCATTAATTCCAATGAAACGAAAGAAGATGAAGTAGAACTTTCGAAAAGTAATATTTGTTTAATTGGTCCAACTGGTAGTGGTAAAACACTTCTTGCTCAAACATTAGCGCGAATTCTTAATGTTCCATTTGCCATTGCAGATGCGACTTCACTTACAGAAGCTGGTTACGTTGGGGAAGATGTAGAAAATATCCTCCTTAAACTGATTCAATCAGCAGACTACGATGTAGAAAAAGCTGAAAAAGGTATTATCTACATCGATGAAATTGACAAAGTTGCCCGCAAATCTGAAAACCCATCTATTACTAGAGATGTTTCCGGTGAAGGCGTTCAACAAGCATTACTGAAAATTTTGGAAGGTACTGTCGCAAGCGTTCCTCCACAAGGTGGTAGAAAACATCCTCATCAGGAGCTTATCCAAATTGATACAGGAAACATTCTATTTATCGTTGGTGGAGCATTTGACGGAATCGAACAAATCGTCAAAAATCGAATGGGTGAAAAAGTCATTGGATTTGGCACAGATAATGCGAAACTAAAAGAAGATGAAACATATCTATCTCGTGTTGTTCCGGAAGATTTGCTGAAATTCGGATTAATTCCTGAATTTATCGGTCGTTTGCCGGTTATTGCAACACTTGAACAATTAGATGAAGCAGCTCTTGTTTCCATTTTAACTGAACCTAAAAACGCTTTAGTAAAACAATATAAACGTATGTTGGAGCTTGATGATGTGGAACTTGAATTCGAGCCAACAGCTTTAATTGAAATTGCGAAAGAAGCAATTGAACGTAAAACTGGAGCACGTGGTCTGCGTTCGATTATTGAACAGATTATGTTAGAAGTTATGTTCGAAATTCCTTCCCGTGATGATATTACGAAATGTATTATTACTGAAAAAGCAGCTCGCGGAGAAGAAGAGCCGCAACTGCAACTAGAAGACGGTTCGATTATTCCAATTAAAACATCTGCATGATTAAAATGCGCGTCGTAATTGGCGCGCATTTTTTCTATCAACTCAGCTTGTTTTACTGTATCAACAGACTTGTTTCGTGCTATACTTTATTAATATTAATTGGAGAGGATAAAAAGACATGAAAAGTGAAAATAAATTTTTTTCTGGGGCATTTGGTTGGATAAAAATAATTCTCATCGCGCTAATACTCGCTTTTGGTATTCGCTATTTTTTAATTTCTCCAGTTACTGTTAATGGGAAATCAATGGACCCAACCCTTCATGACGGGGAACATTTATTTATTAACAAAGTATCAAGTCCGAAACGTTTTGATATCATTGTATTTCCGGCACCTGATGAAGAAAATGCAGAATATATTAAACGCGTCATTGGTCTTCCAGGAGATAAAGTAGAATATAAAGAAGATCAGCTTTATATTAATGGCAAAAAATACGACGAACCATATTTAGATTCAGAGAAAGCAGCTTTAGAAAATGGCTATTTAACAACGGACGCGGAAGGTGATCCTAATTTTACAATGGCTGACGTTCCGTATTCTGACGGCTCTCTGACAGTCCCTAAAGGAAAACTTTTTGTGTTAGGGGATAATCGTCAAGTTAGTAAAGATAGTCGCTACATTGGCTTTATATCGCAAAATAGTGTGCTTGGAAAAGTGATTTCGTTTGGAAAATCCTTAGAACGCTAGTGTGAACCTGCGGGAAGTCTAGGAGGAGACATATGACAGATCAGTATGAAAAAAGGCCCAAGAAAAAAAGTGGGGCTCACCAATTATTAAGCTGGGTACTTGTTATCGTTGCAGCACTTGCCATTGCACTTGTTGTTCGTAACTTTGTGATTGCACCAGTAAAGGTAGAAGGAACATCTATGGTTCCTACATATCAAGATGGAGATAGAATTTTTATAGAAAAAATTACCGATCCAGATCGCTTTGATATAATCGTATTCGATGAGCCACCGATGATTGGCTCAGGAGAACATTTCATTAAACGCGTCATTGGTGTGCCGGGCGACCAGATCGCTTTTAAAAACGGTGAATTATATTTAAATGGCGAACGCAAAGTAGAAAGTTACTTACCAGAAGGAACATTGACACTTTGGAATCCGGATCCAACACAAAAACCATACATAGCAGATTATACACTGGAGGATATGACAGGCGAAAGTACTGTCCCAAAAGGAAAACTGTTCGTGCTTGGGGATAATCGTGGTGGAAGTTCAGATAGTCGCGTTTTTGGCTTTATTGATGACTCGATGGTAAACGGCACAGTAATACAATTTGGAAAATAGTGAGAAGTCCGTGAAAGATACTTTTTCGCGGATTTCTCTATTAAATGAAAGTTTTTTCGTTTATAATAAGACTGTTAGTATAAAATAGGGCGGTGCAGTTTTTTGAAAGAGAAGAATTTAAAACGGTTATGGTCTTGGATTTGGGCGGCTGTTTTAGCAGTATTACTTGCTGTTATAATCCGTTTTTATTTGTTTGTCCCTATTCTCGTAGATGGGATATCGATGATGCCAACTCTTCACAACGATGACCGTGTCATTATAAATCGCTTTGGAAAGGTCGATCGTTTTGATGTGATTGTATTTCGCGAAGCAGACGGAAAAGAATATATCAAACGAGTGATTGGTTTACCCGGCGACACGGTGGAGTATAAAGAAGACCAGCTTTACATCAATGGGAAAAAATATGATGAACCGTATTTAGATACTTACAAACAAAAGTTGCAAGATGGCTATTTAACAGATGATTACAGTTCTAAAGATCAACTAGATGGTGGCACAATCCCAAAAGATACCTATTTTGTGTTAGGGGATAATCGTCGGGCAAGTAAAGACAGCCGTATAATTGGGCCGATTCCACTAAGTAAGGTGTTAGGAACGACACCGATTTGTTACTGGCCAATTGAAGACGCCAAACTTATAGATTAGGAGTATACGATGACAATTCAATGGTTTCCAGGTCATATGGCCAAAGCTCGCCGTGAGGTAACGGAAAAATTAAAACTAGTAGATGTGATTTTTGAGTTAGTGGACGCACGTATCCCACTTTCTTCCTCTAATCCAATGCTAGAAGAAATTATCCACCAAAAAAGACGAGTGATTATTTTAAATAAAGCAGATACAGCAGATGAAAAAACGACCAAAGAATGGATTGACTATTTTGCTGAAAAAGGCTTGCCAGCAGTAGCTGTAAACGCCCAAGAAGGTAAAGGTCTATTCAAAATAGAACAAGCGGCCGAAAAATTAATGGCTGAAAAATTTGATCGTTTAAGAAGTAAAGGTATGAAGCCAAGAGCGATTCGTGCAATGATTTTAGGTATCCCGAATGTGGGGAAATCAACATTAATCAATCGTTTAGCGAAAAAAAATATTGCGCGAACAGGTAACAAACCCGGAGTAACGAAAGCACAACAATGGATAAAAGTTGGGAAAACGTTAGAACTTTTAGACACGCCGGGGATTCTTTGGCCTAAATTTGAAGATCAAGAAATTGGTTACAAACTAGCACTGACAGGCGCAATCAAAGATGATATTTTACAAATGGAAGAAATTGCTGGTTATGGTCTGCGTTTTTTAGAAAATCATTACCCTGATCGCCTTCAAAATTGGTTGAAAGTAGAAACAGTTTCAGAAGATCCTATCGAAACGTTAGCTTTTATAGCCGAAAAAAGAGGCCTTTTAGATCGATATAATGACCCGGATTATTCCCGTGCGGCGGAAACGGTTGTTCGAGAAATTCGCCAACAAAAATTAGGGAGAATGTCGTTTGATTTCCCGAACTGGGAAGATGATAGCGATGAGTGATTCGATTGCAACAATTCGAGAAAAACTGAATGAAATCACATCAGAAAATGATCCTTTTTTTCAGTTATGTCTTCAAGATAAACGTAAAGGTGTAGAAAAGCTGCTACAATCGGCACGAAGAAAATGGGAAAAAGAAGCCAAACTACTTGCCAAACTAGCAGAAATGAAACAATACGAAACCGACTTATTCCAACAAGGCTATCAATCTATTGCAGGAGTGGATGAGGTAGGCCGTGGCCCACTCGCTGGTCCAGTTGTTGCAGCAGCAGTTATTTTACCAGCAGATTTTTCTGTTGTGGGTATTAATGATTCCAAACAATTAAGCGAAGCAAAACGTGATGCTTTATTTGAAACAATCAAAGCAGAAGCAGTTGCGATTGGTGTAGGGATAATTGAACACGATGTGATTGATCAAGTGAACATTTATGAAGCGACAAAATTAGCGATGCGCGAAGCATTAGATCAACTAGCGCCGAAGCCGGATTTTGTTTTAATCGATGCGATGCCACTCAAATATATGGAAGCAGAATTATCGCTCATAAAAGGGGATACGAAAAGCATTTCTATTGCAGCTGCGTCTATCGTTGCGAAAGTGACAAGAGATAGATTAATGCAGATGTATGACGAGAAGTATCCTGGTTATGATTTTGCAAGCAATATGGGATACGGCACAAAGAATCATTTGACTGGATTAGATTCAATTGGTATTTGCCCGATTCATCGCTTGAGTTTTTCTCCTGTGAAAGAAGCAAAGTTGAATTTTGATAGTTTAAATTAACAATATCTTCTAGTAAAAAACGTGTTTTCGATCGTGAAAATACGTTTTTTTGTGCCGTTTGCTAAATTTTAGTGATTTTACAAAAAAGGGCAATGTTTGTACACTAGGAATAACTATCACGGGAGGTGCAACAAATGGATTTAAAACAACGAAATACATGGCTAAAAATCGCTTCCTGCAAATCCATCTCCGCCAAAAAAAGGGCAGAGATTTGGCGGAAATTAACAGAGCTAGACCGGTGGGAGATGTCACTCGAAACATTTGCTAATACTTTCTTTAGTGCGGATAAGAAAGGGCGAGTTTTAAGTGAAATCGCAACAGCCGAATCATTTTTTTATGAGGATATTATACCAGTTTGGATTCTAGACGATCACTACCCAGAACTTCTTAGAGAGATTTACGAAGCACCACCAATTTTATTTTGCAAAGGGAATATAGATTTACTACAAAAACAAGCCATTGCGATTGTTGGTACTAGGCAGATGAGTGAATATGGAAGGAAAGCATGCAGGCAAATTGCTAGCGAACTTTCAGAGCATCAGCTAGTAATCGTTAGCGGAATGGCGGTAGGAATCGATACAACGGCACATAAAGCTGCTTTACAAAAAAGTGGTGCAACAATTGCCGTGCTCGGTTCGGGTGTCAATAATATCTATCCACTAAAAAATCAATTACTTGCCAATGATATTGCGCGAGACGGTTTGCTTTTAAGTGAATATTTACCTGATGAGGAAGCGAGAAGATGGCACTTTCCAGAGAGAAATCGAATCATTAGTGGATTGTCGATGGGAACGGTAATAATAGAAGCAGCAGAACGAAGTGGTTCCTTGATTACAGCTGATATGGCACTAGAACAAAATAGGCAAGTATTTGCGGTTCCGGGAAACATTTTTATCGATACCTGGAAAGGGACTAATTATTTAATTCAAGAAGGTGCCAAGTTAGTTATGAATGCGAACAATATAATAGAAGAATTTTTTCAAATTAAGCCATAATTATAGTGAAATTATCATTTTTAAGTGATTTGACTTGCAATTCCTGATTTTTTGAGATAAGTTTGCTAAAGAAAGCTGTTATAAAACATCAAAAAATGGACTTTTTCATAAAAGCCATTGACAAACCCAGTAGGAAGGGCTAATATTTACTACTGAATTATGTGAAAAATCAGCATTGAAAACTTATTGAACGCGAGGCTAAGACTGTAATAGGATTAGGACAACGAGTAAAGCCCGTGTATTGACCCAAATCAGGGAGGAATATATAGATATGGCAGATTATTTAGTGATTGTAGAGTCACCTGCAAAAGCAAAAACGATTGAAAAGTATTTAGGTAAGAAATTTAAAGTTAAAGCTTCCATGGGACATGTTCGTGATTTACCTAAGAGCCAAATGGGTGTAGACACAGAACATGACTATGAACCTCGTTATATTACGATTCGCGGAAAAGGTCCTGTTTTAAAAGAATTAAAACAAGCGGCTAAAAAAGCGAAAAAAGTCTATCTCGCAGCCGATCCCGATCGCGAAGGGGAAGCAATTGCATGGCATCTTGCCAACAGTCTGGAGTTAGACCAATCAGATAAATTACGTGTTGTATTTAACGAAATAACCAAAGAAGCAGTAAAAGAATCTTTTAAAACACCCCGTAAAATTGATATGGATTTAGTTAATGCGCAACAAGCTCGTAGAATTTTGGACCGTTTAGTTGGATATAACATCAGCCCAATTCTATGGAAAAAAGTAAAAAAAGGCTTGAGTGCTGGCCGCGTTCAATCAATCGCACTACGAATCATTATTGATAGAGAAAAAGAAATCAACAATTTCAAACCAGAAGAGTATTGGACAATTGACGGTAACTTCCTTAAAGGCAAGAAAAAATTCCAAGCCAATTTTTATGGTGTGAATGGTAAGAAGAAAAAGCTATCTACAGCAGATGATGTTAAAGAAGTGATGTCTGCAATTAAAGGGAAATCATTCGATGTAACAGATGTAACGAAGAAAGAAAGACTTAGAAATCCTGCTGCACCGTTTACTACTTCCAGTTTACAACAAGAAGCAGCGCGGAAATTAAATTATCGTACAAGAAAAACAATGATGCTCGCACAACAATTATATGAAGGAATCACGCTCGGTAAACAAGGAACGGTTGGTTTAATTACGTATATGCGTACCGACTCCACTCGTATCGCGGATTCTGCTATTTTGGAAGCAAGCAATTATATTAAGGCAACTTACGGATCTGAATTTTCTCGTAATCATAAACGTTCAGATAAAAATGCTAAAGGTGCTCAAGATGCCCATGAAGCAATCAGACCGACAAGCGCAATGAGAAGCCCACAAGAAGTCAAAGAATATTTAACGCGCGATCAACTGCGCTTATATCGCTTGATTTGGGAACGATTTATCGCTAGTCAAATGACACCAGCAGTTCTTGATACAATGCGTGTAGACTTAGATAATAATGGCGTTAACTTTAGAGCAAATGGTTCCAAAATTAAATTCCATGGTTTCATGAAAGTCTACGTAGAAAGTAACGATGATAATACGGAAGAAAAAGAAAATATTCTACCGGATTTGAAAAAAGGAGATAAGGTGCAGTCCGAATCACTCGAACAGCGTCAACATTTCACTCAGCCACCTCCACGTTACACAGAAGCTAGATTAGTAAAAACATTAGAAGAAATTGGTATCGGTCGTCCATCGACTTATTCACCAACGCTAGATACAATTCAGCGCAGAAATTATGTTTCTTTAACGAATAAACGTTTTATCCCAACCGAGTTAGGCGAAATTGTTAATGAAATGATTGAAGATTATTTCCCAGAGATTTTAGATGTGAAGTTCACTGCCAACATGGAAAGCGAGCTAGATGAAGTAGAGCACGGTGAAGTTGAGTGGGTCAAAGTAATCGATGAATTTTATAAACGTTTTGAGCCGAATGTTATTAAAGCAGACGCGGAAATGGAAAAAATTGAGATTAAAGACGAACCAGCTGGCATTGATTGCGATCTTTGCGGAGCGCCGATGGTATATAAAATGGGCAAATACGGTAAGTTCCTTGCTTGTAGTAGATTCCCAGATTGCCGTAATACGAAAGCAATCGTCAAAGAAATTGGTGTTACTTGTCCGAAATGTGAGAAAGGGCATGTAATAGAAAGAAAGAGCAAGAAAAAACGAATTTTCTATGGCTGTGATCGTTATCCAGATTGTGACTACGTTTCATGGGATAAACCAGTAGAACGACCTTGCCCGAAATGTAGTAAACGAGCATTAGTCGAGAAGAAATTGAAAAAAGGCGTACAAGTACAATGTACAAATTGTGATTACAAAGAATCAACCCAACAATAAGTGGAAAATGGCAGCACTTGGAAAGTTCCTGTGTTGCCATTGTTGCGCGAGGAGGCGGACAAATGGAAAAGAGTGTTAATGTAATTGGAGCAGGTTTAGCTGGAAGTGAAGCAACATGGCAATTAGTAAAGCGTGGCGTAAAAGTTGATTTATATGAAATGAGACCGGTCAAACAAACCCCGGCGCACCATACTGACAAATTTGCAGAACTAGTATGTACAAATTCCTTACGCGCTAATGGCCTAACGAATGCTGTAGGCGTTATTAAAGAAGAAATGCGGATACTTGATTCTATTATTATTGAAGCAGCTGATAAAGCATCTGTACCAGCTGGAGGGGCACTTGCTGTTGATCGCCATGAATTTTCTGGCTACATAACAGATAAAGTGAAAAACCACCCACTTGTTACCGTGCATACAGAGGAAGTTACGACTATCCCTGAAGGCCCAACAGTTATTGCTACAGGTCCGCTTACAAGTCCTGCGCTAGCAGAAGAAATCAAACAATTGACTGGCGAAGAGTACCTTTATTTCTATGATGCAGCGGCACCAATCATTGAAAAAGATAGCATCGATATGGATAAAGTATATTTGAAATCCCGTTATGATAAAGGGGAAGCTGCTTACTTAAATTGCCCGATGTCAGAAGAAGAATTTAACGCATTTTATGAAGCATTAGTTACTGCTGAAACGGCTGCTTTAAAAGAATTTGAAAAAGAAGTATTTTTTGAAGGTTGTATGCCGATTGAAGTAATGGCGAAACGTGGAATTAAAACGATGCTATTTGGACCATTGAAACCAGTTGGATTAGAAGATCCGAAAACAGGAAAAAGACCATATGCAGTATTGCAACTTCGCCAAGACGATGCTGCTGGAACGCTTTATAATATGGTAGGATTCCAAACGCATCTTAAATGGGGCGAGCAAAAACGCGTTTTCGGTATGATTCCAGGTTTAGAAAATGCTGAAATCGTTCGTTATGGCGTGATGCACCGCAATACATTCATCAACTCACCAACTGTACTTGAGCCAACCTATCAATTAAAAACACGCAATGATTTGTTTTTTGCAGGTCAAATGACTGGTGTAGAAGGCTATGTCGAGTCGGCTGCTAGCGGTTTGGCAGCGGGAATTAATGCGGCTAATTTTGTGGAAGAGAAGGAATTAGTGGTTTTCCCAGCTGAAACAGCGATTGGAAGTTTAGCGCATTACATTACAAGTGCTAGTAAAAAATCGTTCCAACCGATGAATGTTAACTTTGGTCTTTTTCCAGAGCTAGAAACTAAAATTCGTGCCAAACAAGAACGTAACGAAAAATTAGCGGAAAGAGCATTAAATGCAATAAAAAAGGTTGCAGAACAACTGTAAAAACACTATAATAATTGAGGACTAATCTTTGCTGTTCTTTTCATCACGATCACTGCTTTTGGTATTTTTAGGGGAGTTGAAAGTGGTGGAAAGGCAGTTTTTCTTTCAGCGGAATGGTCTAGACAACTCATGGCGATAAATGTGGCTTTTTTCACAAAAATAACCAAATTGATTGTAAATCCAGATTAATTCAAAAAGTTGCGAAAAATGGATAAAATCATTGCAACAAGGGTACTGTTATGTTAACATGATAGTGTTTGAGAGGTGTATACGCATGACACAAGAGGGAAAGTTAGAGCAACAATTTCTTGACTATCTTCACTCAGAACGAAATTATTCAGTCAACACAAGTACGGCTTATGAAAATGATTTACTTGATTTTCGTCGCTTCTTAAATGAGCAAGCTATTAAAGCATATCAGCAAGTTACTTTTCTAGATGTGCGGATTTATTTAACAGAATTAAAGCAAAAGTCTTTTTCTCGAACAACCGTAGCTAGGAAAATTTCAAGTTTACGGAGTTTTTACACTTTTCTTTTAAGAGAGAATGTTATTACTGAAAATCCATTTACTTATGTATCACATGCGAAAAATCAGTTAAGGCTTCCCAAATTTTTCTATTCAGAAGAAATGGAAGCTTTGTTTCAAGTGGTGTATGAAGATAATGAAACGCTTACACTGCGGGACCGGGTGCTGTTAGAAGTATTGTACGGTACTGGGATTCGGGTGAGTGAGTGTGCCGGGATACTCATGCCTGACTTAGATACATCTTATCAAGCAATTCTGATTCGCGGAAAAGGGAATAAAGAACGCTATGTGCCATTTGGTGTATATGCGGAAGATGCGATAACGGATTATTTACCGAGTCGCACTGAGCTAATGACTCGCTACAAAAAGTCGCATGATGCGCTACTTGTGAACCATTATGGTGATCCGCTGACGACTCGAGGCATTAGATATTGTTTGACGAAAATAATTAGCAAAGCTTCATTAACTCGAAAAATTCATCCACATATGTTACGCCATACGTTTGCAACAGATTTACTCAATAACGGGGCGGATATGCGGACGGTACAGGAGCTGCTTGGACACGCTAGCTTATCATCCACCCAGATATATACGCACGTGACAAAAGAGCATTTAAAGTCTACTTATATGAAACATCATCCGAGGGCTTAAATTTGGAGGAGGTTAAGGAAATGGAATTACACGCTACAACGATATTTGCGGTTCAGCATGACGGAAAAGCGGCTATGGCTGGTGACGGTCAAGTAACGCTTGGAGAATCGGTCGTAATGAAACATACTGCCAAAAAGGTTCGCCGTCTATTTCATGATAAAGTAATTGCCGGATTTGCTGGCTCCGTTGCAGACGCATTTACATTATTTGAAAAATTCGAAGCGAAATTGAATGAATATAATGGTAACTTAGAAAGAGCATCGGTGGAACTCGCGCAACAATGGCGTAGTGACAGCGTTTTACGGAAGTTAGAGGCAATGTTAATCGTCATGGATAAAGACACACTGCTTTTAGTTTCAGGAACTGGCGAAGTAATTGAGCCAGACGATGGCATTTTAGCAATCGGTTCTGGTGGTAATTATGCGCTGGCAGCTGGACGAGCACTGAAAAGACATAACGGTGGCCAAATGGAAGCAAAAGATATTGCTCGCCATGCACTAGAAATCGCTTCTGAAATTTGTGTATTTACGAATGATCATATTACAGTAGAAGAGCTTTGAAGGAGTGGTTAATTTGACAAATCTAACGTTGATGAACCAGTTGACACCAAAGCAAATTGTCGAAAAACTGGATCAATATATTATTGGACAAACCGGAGCGAAAAAATCAGTTGCAGTAGCTTTGAGAAATCGCTATCGCAGACAACTGATGGATGAATCAATCCGTGATGAAATTATTCCGAAAAACATTCTGATGATTGGACCAACTGGTGTCGGTAAAACAGAAATAGCGCGCCGAATTGCCAAAATTGTTCGCGCACCTTTTTCCAAAGTAGAGGCTACTAAATTTACCGAAGTTGGTTATGTAGGTCGCGACGTGGAATCAATGGTTCGCGATTTAGTAGAAGTATCCGTGCGCTTAGTTAAAGAAGAAAAAATGCAATTAGTTCGCGTAAAAGCAGAAAAAAATGCCGAAAAACGCCTAATTAAACTTTTAGCACCAAGCCAAAAGAAAAAGCAAACAACATCGCAAAACCCATTAGAAGCCCTTTTTGGCGGTATGAACCAACCGGATGAATCTGCTGAGGAAGAAGTAGACCAAGAATTAAAAAATAAACGAAGCCAAATCGAATGGCGACTTCAAAATGGTGAGCTTGATGATGAAATAGTAACTGTTGAAGTAAAAGAACAGCAAAATCCAATGTTCGATATGATGCGTGGCACAGGAATGGACCAAATGAATGGCATGCAAGATGCACTTTCGGGCATGTTCCCAGCGAAAAAGAAAAAACGTAAAGTAACCGTTCGTGAAGCGAAAAAAATTCTGTTTGAAGATGAAGCATCTAAATTAATTGATGCAGATGAACTTGCTGCGGAAGGTATTCACCGTGCGGAACAAATGGGTATGATTTTCATTGATGAAATTGACAAAATCGCCAGCAAAGAAGGCGGCGGAAATGCGCAAGTTTCACGTGAAGGCGTCCAAAGAGACATTCTTCCTATCGTGGAGGGGTCGCAAATTTCCACTAAATATGGTACAGTCAACACGGAGTACATTTTATTCATCGCGGCTGGAGCTTTCCATATGTCTAAACCAAGCGATTTGATTCCAGAGCTTCAAGGTCGTTTTCCAATTAGAATTGAGCTGGATAAATTAACGCAAGAAGACTTCTATAAAATCCTAACAGAACCAGACAATGCGCTAATTAAACAATACAAAGCTTTGCTGAAAACAGAAGGAATTGACTTGATTTTCACCAAAGAAGCTGTCGAAAGAATTGCTGAGATTGCATTCCAAGTTAATCAAGATTCAGATAATATCGGAGCAAGAAGACTTCATACCATTTTAGAAAAATTACTAGAAGATTTACTATTTGAAGCACCAGAAATCAATATGGAATCTATTAAAGTAACCGAAAACTATGTTAATGAAAAACTTGCACCAATTATGCAGAATAAAGATTTAACACAATTTATTTTATAAAATACTAGGAGGATCTAATAATGACTTTATTAGAAAAAACAAGAAAAATTAATGCGATGTTACAAAACGCTGCAGGAAAAACAGTAAACTTCAAAGAAATGGCAGATACACTTACTGATGTAATTGAAGCAAATACGTATATTGTAAGCCGTAAAGGTAAATTACTTGGTTATTCTGAAGCACTTCCAATCGAAAACGATCGTATGAAACAAATGCTGACAGAACGCCAATTTCCAGAAGAATATACTCAAAGTCTTTTCAATGTAGGCGAAACTTCTTCTAACTTAGAAGTATCAAGCCAATATACTGCTTTCCCAATCGAAAACAGCGAATTATTCACGAAAGGTTTAACAACTATCGTACCAATCGTTGGCGGCGGAGAACGTCTTGGAACGCTTATCTTATCTCGTTTAGAAAGTAATTTCACTGATGATGATTTGCTTTTAGCTGAGTACGGTGGAACGGTTGTTGGAATGGAAATCTTACATGAAAAAGCAGAAGAAATTGAAGAAGAAGCTCGTAGCCGTGCCGTTGTACAAATGGCAATTAGCTCACTTTCTTATAGTGAACTAGAAGCAATTGAACATATTTTTGACGAATTAAATGGTAAAGAAGGCCTTCTTGTTGCCTCTAAAATCGCGGACCGTGTCGGCATTACACGTTCTGTTATCGTAAACGCACTTCGTAAATTAGAAAGTGCGGGCGTTATTGATTCTCGCTCATTAGGAATGAAAGGTACATTTATCCGTGTGCTGAATGATAAATTCCTAGTAGAACTAGAAAAATTGAAAAATAACTAAAAAAAGCAAAAAGCTTTCTCTGAAAATATTCGGAGAGAGCTTTTTTTTGCCTGTTTTGGTAAAATAAGAAAGAAGATTTAGATGTGACTGGAGGAATTTGGAATGGAAATTGCTGAAACAACCATTGAAGTACGCTATGCAGAAACGGACCAGATGGGCGTTGTTTATCATAATAATTACCTTGTTTGGATGGAAATCGGCCGAACAAGATTAATTGAAAAATTAGGGTTTCGCTATTTTGATATGGAAGAAGCAGGGTATCTTTCTCCTGTGTTAGATGTGCACATTCATTACGGAAAACCGCTGCGATACGGACAGAAGGCAGTTGTAAAAACATGGATAAAAGGGTATGATGGACTTCGTGTTACTTATGGTTATGAAATTTGCTATGAAGATACGAATGAAGTTGCAATTACAGGTGAAACGGCGCACGTATGTGTAACCAAAGAAGATTTTCGCCCTGTATCGTTAAGAAGAACATTTCCGAATTGGCATGAAGCCTATCTAAAAGCTTTAGAATAAAAAAAGACTGGTAGTGATAAAAATGGCTTTTGGTGTAAAACGCGATGAAATGGAATTATGGAAAGAAAAAGCAGCTCGTGGGGAGATTGCGATTATTACGCATTATTGGCTAGATGATCGTTTCCCAGATTCGAAAACTGTAACCAAAGTTGCCTGTGTAGATTTGAAAAAACTGCAACAATGGGGAAAACAATATGGTTTAGCGCCAGATTGGATTGATAACCGTCGAAAAAACTTTCCGCATTATGATTTGTTTGGCGAGATGCAATTAGTCGTACTAAAGAAAGAAAAAGCCTTTGAACAAATCGAGCGGTTTCATTTGGAGGAGAAATAACAATGATTAAACTAGAAAATGAATTATTGCTTGTAGAAATGAAAACAGCCGGCGCTGAATTAACACGTATTTCGCGCAAAGATACTGGACTTGAGTATTTGTGGAATGCGGATAGCAAATTTTGGGGACGTCATTCACCAGTTTTATTTCCAACTGTTGGAAGACTAGTGGAGGACACTTACTTTGTAGATGGCAAGCCGTATCACTTAGGGCAGCATGGTTTTGCTCGTGACCGAGATTTTAAAGTAATAGAGCAAACCGACAATTCGGTGCGCTTTGAACTGGACGCTGACGAAGATTCGTTCGCCGTTTATCCTTACAAATTTAAATTATCGATTATTTATACGCTTGAAAAAGACACTGTCGCTATTTCTTATGAAGTAGAAAACAGAGACGATAAGCGCATTTATTTTTCCATCGGTGCGCACCCAGCATTTAATTTGCCACTAACAGAAGGTACTGTGTTTGAAGACTATTATTTAGACTTTGGAACAGAAGAGAATTTAGAAACACTTTGTTTAGAAGGACCTTATCGTAGCGGCGCAATTGAAAAAGTCGTGGATGAGCCAGCGAGATATTTGCCGCTAAACTATGACTTATTTAAAAACGATGCACTAATTTTTGAAGCTTTGAAACAAAAAGAAGTGACAATCAAGTCGGATAAAACGCCACATTTTGTGAAAGTAAGCTTCCCTGAATTCCCGTTTGTAGGAATTTGGACGGCAAAAACAGGAACACCTTTCTTATGTATTGAGCCGTGGTATGGCATTGCGGACGGTGCTGGGGAATCGGTCGAACTGCGAGATAAAGCAGGGATAGAGCACCTAGAACCAGAAGCAGTTTTTGCATCGGAATATACAATTACAGTTGGATAAAGGAAAAACCCAGAAGAGCGAAATGCATCTTCTGGGTTTTCTTACATCCATTTTATTTTTGGTTCTTCGCCGTTACGAATACGAGTAATGTTTGCTCGGTGGCGCCAAATAACAAATGTCGCGATACCAGCAACGAGAATAATTAAAATCCAATCTCCCATGAAAAAAGAAATAATTAATGCTGCCAGTGCTCCGATCATTGAGCTAAGCGATACATATTTGCTAAGTTTTAGTGTAACTAAGAAGACGACTAGAGCAGCTACAAATAGTAGTGGCGCATACGCAAGGATGACACCCGCCGAAGTAGCAACCGCTTTTCCGCCGCGGAATCCGGCAAAAAGTGGGAAACTATGGCCGATAATCGCAAATGCTCCAGTAAGTAGCCAGAAATGATGATCTACGTTTAGCTGGAAAAAATATGGAAGTAATGTTGCGACAGTCCCTTTTAAAATGTCCATCACGGTAACAATGCTACCAGCTTTAATTCCAAGCACCCGGAACGAATTCGTCGCGCCTAAGTTACCACTACCGAACTCGCGAATATCTTTTTTGTAGAAAATTTTGCCAATCCATAAACCAGATGGTATCGAACCAATCACATAGGCTAATAAAGAAAGCAGAATTAAGTTAATTGTCATTTTTAAACCCCTCAAGAAGAAATGTTGTTTTCCATAAAGAATTATAGCACAAAATGAAGAGAATTGGCTAAATTGTTAGGATAAATCACAATGAAAAGTTGAAAAAACCGCAAAAATAGCTTATGATTAGAAAGAATAGTAGGGGGCGATTAGACGAATGCAAAATCCAACAAAAGAAGAAATCCGACATATTTTAAAGCAGGCAAAAGTAATCGCAGTCGTTGGTTTGAGTGATAAGCCAGACCGCACAAGTTACCGAGTGAGTCAGATAATGCAGCAAGCTGGATACAAAATTATTCCAGTAAACCCTAATGCAGACGAAATTCTTGGCGAAAAAGCTGTTAAGAACTTAACGGATATCGAGGAACATGTTGATATTGTCAATGTCTTTCGTCGCTCAGAGTTTTTACCTGATATAGCTAAGGCGTTTGACCAAATTGATGCAGATGTATTTTGGGCACAACTTGGCATTGTTAATCAGGAAGCATTTGATTTTTTGACAGAAAAAGGATATCCTACTGTCATGGATTATTGCATTAAGGTTGCTTATCAAGAAATGGATTAAATAATGACCATTTTTGAAGGAAGCAGGTTCTTATAGCAGAGCCTGTTTTTTTATGAAAACGAATTTGTCACCAAACTATCACTTTATTAATTAGCTGGTTAATGCTATTCTGATAAGGTGGTTTTAAGCGAATAGCAACGTAATAGTTGTAGATTGACGGAATGAAGGGAGTTTTGAAATATGAATCGGAATGATTATAATGATGATTCTATTCAGGTGCTTGAAGGACTGGAAGCGGTCCGGAAACGTCCAGCGATGTATATTGGTTCAACCGATGTCCGCGGGCTGCACCATTTAGTATATGAAATAGTGGACAACTCGGTCGATGAGACCCTTGCAGGTTTTGGTAAGAAAATTGTTGTGACACTTCATGAAGACAATAGTGTTAGCGTGAGCGATGAAGGTCGTGGGATGCCTGTTGGGATGCACAAAACTGGCAAACCCACAGTAGAAGTTATTTTAACCGTTCTTCATGCCGGTGGTAAATTCGGTCAAGAAGGCGGCTACAAAACAAGTGGTGGACTCCATGGTGTTGGTTCATCCGTTGTAAATGCACTTTCAGAATGGTTAGTTGTAACAATTAATCGTGATGGCGCAACCTACCAACAAAAATTTAAAGATGGTGGGAAGCCTGATGGAACACTGAAAAAAATCGGAAAATCAAAAGCCACTGGGACAACGATTCGCTTTAAACCAGATCCAGCGATTTTTCCAACTACTTCATTTAACTATGAAACATTATCGGAACGTTTAAGAGAATCAGCATTCCTTTTAAAAGGGATGTTAATCGAATTAATCGACGAACGTGTAGGTATGGCAGAGGCTTTCCACTTTGAAGAAGGTGTGAAGAACTTTGTTGAATATATTAATGAAGGCAAAGATGTGCTTCATCCAGTAGCTAGTTTTGAAGGAGAAAATGCGACCATTGAAGTAGAAATGGCGTTCCAATTCAATGATGGCTACTCTGAAAATATCTTGAGCTTCGTAAATAACGTTCGAACTCGCGGGGCTGGCTCTCATGAATCGGGAATGAAAGCTGCGATGACGCGGATTTTCAATGACTATGCTCGCCGGGTAAATCTTTTAAAAGAAAAAGATAAAAACCTTGAAGGTAGCGATATTCGGGAAGGTTTATCGGCAGTACTTTCGATTCGTGTTCCAGAAAAAATCCTTCAATTCGAAGGTCAAACGAAAGAGAAATTAGGGACGCAGGAAGCTCGCCAGGCGGTTGATGCGGTTGTAGCGGAACATTTAGCTTACTTCCTTGCTGAAAACCCAGAAACAAGCTCCCTTCTCGTTAAAAAGGCAGTTAAAGCCCGCGAAGCCAGAGAAGCTGCTAGAAAAGCCCGCGAAGAAACACGTAACGGCAAGAAAAAGAAACGCTCAGAAACACTTCTTTCTGGAAAATTAACACCGGCACAATCACGCAATCCTAACAAAAATGAACTTTACCTAGTCGAAGGTGACTCGGCGGGAGGCTCAGCCAAACAAGGTCGTGACCGTCGTTTCCAAGCTATTTTGCCACTTCGAGGAAAAGTAATCAATACCGAAAAAGCCAAACTACAAGATATCTTAAAAAATGAAGAAATTAGTACGATTATCCATACAGTTGGCGCAGGGGTTGGTACGGAGTTCGATGTCGAGGATTGTAACTATGACAAAGTAGTTATCATGACCGATGCCGATACCGATGGCGCGCACATTCAAGTATTACTTCTGACATTTTTCTATCGTTACATGCGTCCACTTGTTGAAGCTGGTAAAGTTTTCATTGCCTTACCACCACTTTATAAAGTAAGCCGGGGTTCCGGGAAAAAAGAAGTAATTGAATACGCTTGGACAGACGAAGAATTAGATTCTGCTATCCAAAAAATTGGTAAAGGCTACATGATCCAACGTTACAAAGGTCTTGGTGAGATGAACGCCGACCAACTTTGGGAAACAACGATGAATCCAGACACACGGACATTAATTCGTGTGCGAGTGGACGATTCTGCGCGTGCTGAACGCCGCGTGGCAACACTGATGGGGGATAAAGTAGAACCTAGACGTCAGTGGATTGAAAAGCATGTCGAGTTTTCTATGGAAGATAGCCAAAATATTTTAGAAAATGAAAACATGATGGTTGAGGAGGCGAAAGACATTTGAGTAATCCAGAACAACATATCCAAGACTTAGCGCTAGAAGAAGTTATGGGCGACCGTTTTGGTAGATATAGTAAATACATTATTCAAGAACGTGCGCTTCCAGATGTTCGTGACGGACTGAAACCAGTACAACGCCGGATTTTATTCGCAATGAATGTCGAAGGAAATACAGCCGAAAAAGGTTTCCGTAAATCTGCCAAAACAGTCGGAAACGTTATCGGTAACTACCATCCACATGGTGACTCTTCCGTTTACGAAGCAATGGTGCGGATGAGTCAAGACTGGAAAGTACGTAATATGCTGATTGAAATGCACGGGAATAACGGTAGTGTCGACGGGGATCCACCTGCTGCGATGCGTTATACGGAAGCTCGTCTTTCACCAATTTCAGCTGAATTACTGCGCGACATCGAAAAAGAAACAGTCGATTTCATTCCTAACTTTGACGATACTTCTAGTGAGCCAACTGTTTTGCCAGCGCGTTTTCCGAACCTTTTAGTCAATGGTTCTACAGGTATTTCCGCTGGTTATGCGACAGATATTCCGCCGCACAATTTAACGGAAATCATTGAGGCTGTAATGAAGCGATTAGATAACCCACTTTGTACAACGGATGATATTATGAAAATTGTCAAAGGCCCAGATTTCCCAACAGGTGGGATTATTCAAGGGATTGACGGCATTCGTAAAGCATATCAAACCGGTAAAGGGCGCGTTGTTGTTCGTTCCAAAACAGAAATTGAAGATATTCGTGGTGGTAGAAAACAAATCACGATCCATGAAATTCCTTATGAAGTAAATAAAGCGAACCTAGTAAAACGCATGGATGAACTTCGTATTGAGAAAAAAATTGAAGGTATTTCAGAAGTGCGAGATGAAACGGACCGCACTGGACTACGCATTGCCGTCGAGCTTAAAAAAGATGCCAATGCGGAAGGCGTGTTGAACTACCTTTTCAAAAATACAGATTTACAAGTGAGTTATAATTTCAATATGGTTGCGATCAATCGAAAACGCCCAGAGCTAATGGGGATTATCCCGATGCTTGACGCTTATATTGAACACCAAAAAGAAATTATTACGAAACGCTCTGAGTACGATATTCGCAAAGCTCGCGCGCGCCAACATATTTTAGAAGGATTAATTAAAGCACTTTCTATTTTAGATGAAGTTATTAAATTAATTCGTGGCTCGAAAGACAAACGTGATGCGAAATTAAACTTACAAACAAAATATGATTTCAGTGAAAAACAAGCAGAAGCGATTGTATCTTTACAACTTTATCGTTTAACGAATACAGATATACATGAACTTCAAAGTGAAGCAAAATCCCTAGCAGAACAAATTAGCGTTCTTGAAAAAATTCTAGGTGATGAAGCAGAACTTGTTGCTGTTCTAAAAGAAGAGCTAGCAGAAATCAAGAAAAAATATAAAACTGCCCGCCGTACAGAAGTGCAAGCAGAAATCACCGAAATCAAAATCGACACGGAAGTACTTGTTGCTAACGAAGATGTGATTGTTTCTGTGACGAAGGAAGGCTATGTAAAACGCACAAGCCAACGTTCGTATGCCGCTTCCAATGGCGCAGAACTAGCGATGAAAGAAGCCGACCATGCCATCTTCATCCAAAAAATGAATTCGCTCGATTCGCTCCTGTTATTCACTAGCAAAGGTAACTTCATTTATCGCCCAGTGCATGAGTTGCCTGATATTCGCTGGAAAAACCTTGGAGATCACGTTAGCCACCTGGCCAGTGATTTGTCAGCCGGCGAAGAAATTCGTTCCGCAATTGCAATTCAAGCCTTTACAGAAGAAAAACGCTTTTTATTTGTTACCAAAAACGGCATGACCAAGCAATCGGCTATCACGAATTACAAACCGCAGCGTTATTCTAAATCAATGATGGCAATCAAGCTAAAAGATGATGATGAGCTGTTAAGTGTTCATTTGATTGATGGTACAGAAGATATTTTCTTAGCAACCAAAAATGGTTACGGTCTTCGTTATTCCATTACTGAAATTCCAGAGTCCGGTGCAAGAACAGCCGGTGTAAAAGCGATTAACTTAAAACAAGAAGATATCGTTGTTGGCGGTGTAGTACTTACGCCGAATGAACAAAAACATATTCTTCTTGCAACACAGCGTGGTTCACTTAAACAAATGAAAGCAAGTGAATTTGAACCAATTTCTAGAGCAAAACGTGGCTTACTGATGTTACGCGAACTGAAAAGTAACCCGCATCGCTTCATTGGCTTAACGCTTGCTGACAGTAATGACCATCTGTTTATCGAAACAAATACAGATCAAGTAGTCGAAATAGACGTTGCTAATCTACGGATAACCGATCGCTATTCTAACGGATCTTTTGTACTAGATGAAACAATGGAAGGGGAACCAACCTCTATCTGGTTAGCAATCCCCGAAATTAAAGATACAACAGATGCAAAAGACGAATAACTTGGAAAAGAGTTCTTGTATAGAAATATGCAAGGATTCTTTTTTTTGATATAATGACAAAGAATAAGAGGAGGGATACGCATGGCAGAAAAAATGAATGTAGAAAGTTTTAATTTAGATCATACGAAAGTAAAAGCACCTTTTGTAAGACTTGCGGGAACCAAAGTAGGCATCAACGGAGATGAGATTTACAAATACGATGTTCGCTTTAAACAACCGAATAAAGAACACATGGAAATGCCGGCGCTGCACTCTTTAGAGCATTTGATGGCAGAACTTGCAAGAAATCATACCGATAAATTAGTCGACATTAGTCCGATGGGATGCCAAACAGGATTTTATGTGTCATTGATAAATCATAGTGACTACGATGATGTTCTAGAAATCATCGCCACAACATTAACAGATGTTACCCAAGCAACAGAAGTTCCAGCATGCAATGAAGTTCAATGCGGGTGGGCAGCAAGCCACAGTTTAGAAGGCGCACAAGCACTTGCAGCAGAATTTCTTGCTAAAAGAAGTGAATGGAAAAATGTATTTAGCGAATAAGAAAAAGCATCTAGCCCTTAAATTTGGCGCTAGATGCTTTTTTTGTATACTCAATAATGAAAGCGCGTTCTCAGTAAAAGACACATTTCTGACACATTTGGTGATATTTTAGTAGTACGAAGAATACTGCTGAAACACCGCTTATACAGTGGTTTTGCTTATTTATAATCATTATTAATTGATTATGGGATTAATTCGCCTTAAAATGTTCACAATTTGTCCATTGGTATATACCGAAATCGGGTATATAATTTAAATCATTAAGGCAAGCGATTAGCTGTCTTAAAGGCTTTCAATGACAATCATTCTAATTTAAGAGAGGAACAACATAAGATGTCAATAAAATCCAAAATTATAAAAATCGGAGTTTGTAGTGTGATGGTACTTGTGCCACTTTCCCAAACTTCTTTTCCGAGTTTTGCTGCTGAGGAAATAGGAATGGACACAGGACAAAATATTGTTAACATTCCTGATCCAGTATTAAAAACTGAATTGAATAGTGTCCTGCGCCAAGCAAGCACAGCTGATATTACAGAAGCCCAAATGGCGACTATTACGGGTCTTAGTTTGGACGGTAATATTACGGATTTAACTGGACTTGAATTTGCGAAAAACTTAAATACGTTAAACATATTCGATATACCTACAAGTAGCTATGCAGTATTAACGCAACTAAGTAGCCTAAATCGTTTGGTTATGAGCGGTTCCAATATAACGTCAAGTTCTATACCAGATTTAAATAGCTTAACAACCTTGGAAAATTTGAGTATAAATAATGCAAGCTTAGACAATAACATTTACGCTAAAATTAATAATATTCCCAATCTAGGTCTCCTAAATTTGTCAGGTAATAAGAATATTACTACTGTTTCCGGGCTACAAGGTTTAACTAAACTGACTACTTTAATTGTGGAAGATTGCCGGATTGCGGATTATAGAGGGGTAGAGAAAATCCCTGGACTAAGATCTTTCGGTGGCGGAAAACAATTATTTGAAGCGCAAGAAACTACAGAAGTTAAGAGTAATACACTTAACTATGATGCAAAAGCGCAAACAATGTTTATTCCTTTTAGCTTGTTGACACCAAGTTCTTTAACCAATTTTGATGGTTCCAAAATAAATCCTTCCAACAAGCTTTATGAGTATGAAGTGACTTTAAGTACTGGTGCTGTTATTGAAAGTAAGATGACTGCTTCAGCTGAGGGGATTACTATTAATGGTGTAGCTCCTGCTGATTTTGACAAGATTGAGAACTTTACTGTATCAGCCTTATTTGATGCTAGAAAAGCCACGGTACCTGCTAACATAGCAGCTAGCTTCTATGGCATAAGCAATTCTAAAGTTATAGGGAAATTTACCGTTGATCATTCAGTCAATATTACAGCGGAAGATAATATCTCGTATATCGCGGGAGAAACAATAACGCCAGAAAAATTCTTGACGGACATTAAAGCAAATGCCAATGGTTCGACTATTACAAGTGACGTTGCCGAAAAAGTCGATTTTTCGAAAGCTGGAACGTATACTGTAACGCTTAACGCAGAAAATTCAACCGGCGTGAAGAGCGAACCAATGCAAGTAACCGTAACAATTATTGAAAAAACAGCCATCACAGCTGATCCAGAAGTAACGTATGAAATTGATACTGCAAAAACAGAAGCAGAATTCTTGGCTGACATTAAAGCTGCGACCAATGATCAAACAGCTATTACAAGTGATTTTGCCACTGTAGTAGACTTCGCTAAAGCTGGCGAATATACCGTAACATTAAATGCTGAATCAGAGGCACAAAAAGCAGATCCCATTACTGTGAAAGTAAAAATCAGTGAAAAACCAGTCGACCCAGTGGACCCAACACCAGATCCAGACCCGACACCAGATCCTGATCCAACGCCGGATCCAACACCGGATCCAACACCGGATCCAACACCAACACCAGCTGATCCGGATCCAACACCAGATCCAAAACCAACATCACCAGCTAATTCTGGTCAATCTGGTAGCTTAGCAAAAAAATCAGTGAAATCTAAAGTATCTGCCTCAGCTCAAGCGTCTATCAATACGATAAAACTACCAAAAACAGGTGATTCGTTACCAGCAACAGGGGTAGTAGTAGGATTCTTAGTCTTAGGATTAGGCGTTATGATTGCGCGTAAAAAATAAGTCAAAAATAGAAACTGATAAATAAAATTTTTCTGTGATGGGTTAATAGGCAGTCTATACCTATATTAAAAGCAGATTGCGAAAGCATTGTTTCATGAGCTGTCACAATTTCTTCATTTTTTATGAATATTGTAGAAAAGTTTGAAATGCTACTGAAATAGGAGTTTTTTAGCGATCTGCACCTGTTAAACTAGCTTTAATGATTTTAAAAACAATCAAAATGTCACAAAACGTTCACGGAATAGTGGTTGGAATTTAAAGTCTTGAGAGATATAATTTAGTGAGTTGATTGGGACTAGCGGTTTCAAAGACTTTTCATAGCAAGTAACTTGATAATAGAGAGGAACAACACAAGATGTCAATAAAATCTAAAATTATGAAAATAGGAGTTTGTAGTGTGATGGTACTTATACCTCTTTCTCAAACTTCTCTACCCAGTTTTGCTGAGGAACAAGTAGGATTAAAAGCAAGTCAAGATATTGTGAACATTCCAGATGCAGCTTTAAAAGAACTACTAAACACTTCAATATTTGACAAAGCCCCTACAGCTGATATTACGGAAGCTCAAATGGCCGGTATTACGGCTATAAGTTTACAAGGTAATATAACAGACTTAACAGGCCTAGAATATGCAATTAACTTGGAAGGAATAGATGTAGGCAACATTAATGTGAATAATTTTAATGTCTTAGCGAGTTTCCCTAAGTTGAAGATTTTAACGTTTAATGATAGGGATATCACTACAAACATGTTACCCAATTTAAATGGGCTAACTAATTTAAATTCACTTAGAATAGAAGACGCTAAACTCGATAATACCTTTTATGCTAAAATTAATAATTTACCCAATTTAGAATTCCTTAGTTTACCAAAAAATCCTGGAATCACTAGTTTCAGCGAGCTTCAAAGTTTGACGAGTCTTAAAAGTTTAAACTTAGAAAATTGCCGAGTGTCTGATTTTAGAGGTATAGAAAATTTTCCTAATCTTACTGATTTCAGGGCTAATGCACAATATATACCAACAGAGGTATTGGAAATTAAGAGTAGTAAGTTGAAATATAATGCTAAAGCTCAAACAATGTTTGTTCCATTTAACATAATGACACCGCCCTATGTAACCAATTATGATGGTTCGACAGTTAATCCTATGTATAAAGTAGCCGCATATAGAGTAGTATTTAATGATGTGGATATTCCTTATGATAGATTAACAGGGATGCCTGATGGTATAATTGTAGCAGATGTGACTCCAGCTGAGTTTGACCAGATTGAAAGGTTAACTTTTTGGACAGCATTTGATAAGACGCAAGTAGTAAAACCACCTAACTTTGCAGCAGGAACATACGAAATTGGCGGGGCAGGTATGCAAGACTTTACTGTTGATCATTCTGTAAGTATTACCTCAGAAGAGAAGGTATCTTATATCGCTGGTGAAACAGTAACGCCAGAAAAATTCCTAACAGATCTTAATGCAGATGCAAATGGCGCGACAGTTACTAGTGATGTAGCAGAAAAAGTTGATTTTACGAAACCTGGTACGTACACAGTAACATTAAATGCTGAAAACTCAGTAGGTGTGAAAGCAGAGCCGACTCAAGTTACAGTGACTATTATTGAAAAAACAGTTATCGCAGCTGATCCAGAAGTAACATATGGTTTAGATGCATCGAAAACAGAAGCAGATTTCTTAGCAGACATTAAAGCAACAACAAATGATGAAACACCGATTACTAGTGATTTCGCTACTGCAGTAGATTTGACAAAAGTAGGCGAGTATACGGTAACATTAAAAGCTGAATCAGACGTACAAAAAGCAGATCCGCTTACCGTAAAAGTAAAAGTGACTGAAAAAGCACCAGATCCAATACCAGATCCAGATCCAACACCGGATCCAGACCCAACGCCGGATCCAGATCCAACACCAGATCCAGATCCGACACCAGACCCAACTGAGGAACCTACCCAATCTGATGATTCAACAGATAAACCAGCAGATCCGGTAGTATCAATCTCAGCACAAGCAACGAATACAATTAAATTACCAAAAACAGGTGATTCCTTGCCAGCAACTGGCGTAGTAGTTGGATTCTTAGTCTTAGGATTAGGTGTTATGATTGCTCGTAAAAAATAAATAAACAAAAAAAACTATTCGTTTCCGATGAGGGACGGATAGTTTTTTTGTGCTTATAAGAGATATGAATCTATCTTGACAAATTTCCGACAAATTATATTGCTTTTTTTCATATATAAACTTACTCGCTAAAACTCGCGCAAAAGCTGATGTTATGAGATTAAAAGTCCTACCTAGGTACTAAAATTCATATTTTCAGCTATTTTTGTACACAATTTATCTATTGGTATTAGGCAGAAAGGGAACTATAATTACAACCATAAAGTTCCTTTTGAAAAGATTACTAATCTTTTCTAAGTTTAATTTAATAGAGTGGAGAGGGTAATGACTTATGTCAATGAAAACAAAATTAGTAAAAATTGGAGTATGTTGTGCAATAATCATCGTTCCAGTTTCGCAAACTACTATGCCGGTTTTTGCAGCAGAGCAGACGGGCTTAAAAGCAAGTCAAGATAATGTAAATATTCCTGATGCTGTGTTGAAACAGTATTTAAATAGTCTTCTTGGACAAGCAAGTACAGCGAATATTACAGAAGCGCAGATGGATTCATTAACAAGTATTTCTTTAATCAAACTAAATATTAGTGATTTAACGGGTCTTGAATATGCTCATAATGTAAAAGATTTAAAAATAGACTCCATTCATGCATCGAATTACAATCAAATAGCTGGTCTAAACAAACTAGAGAAATTAATAATAATGGGAACAGATGTCACCTCAGATAAAATTCCAGATTTAAGTCAGCTCACTAATTTAACATACGTCGATTTCTCGCATAGTGCGCATGACGATACAATTTTAACTAAATTAAATGTATTGCCTAAAGTTTCGTATATAAATCTTGATAGCAATGGGGCAATAACGGATATTATGCCGCTAAAAAGTATGCCTGAACTTAAAACGTTATACGTGCAATTCTGTGGCATTCATGATTACCGCGGAATAGAAGATTTTCCTAAATTAACGCAACTATACGCATATGGACAGAACATTGGAGCGAAAAAACTAATTAACTCTGAAATCAAGAGTAGTGTGTTAACGTATAATGCGGACAATCAAACATTATACATTCCATTTACAATCATGACAGAACGAACAGTAAACTATGATGGTTATGTGCCAGATTTTCTGAAGTCTATCTCTAGTAGCAATACTTACTTTACAATGAACGAACAAGAAATAAATGGCGACCGACTGACTATTACAAGTGATGGTCTAACAGTGAGCAATGTGAGTAAAACAGATTTCGATAATCTTGAAAAAATGGAATTCAACGCGCGAATTGACTTAGCTTACGACACATATAATTCCCCGGACCAATTTAAAAATGGCGGTAGTTACACTATTTCAGGTCCAGTCTATGATCATTATTTTACTGTAGATCATTCTTTGAATATTACAGCTGACAGCGAAAAAACGTATGTAGAAAATAAAGCAGTTACAGAAGCAGCGTTTTTAGCAGATATTCATGCACAATCAGATGATGGTTCGGCGGTTACGAGTGATTTTGCTGAGAAAGTAGATTTCACTACACCTGGAACATACACAGTTACTTTACAATCAGAAAATAATGCTGGATTAAAGGCAGATCCAGTGCAAGTAAATGTAACAATTAAAGCAGCAACAACTATTACGGCTGATAATAGCATTACTTACAAAACCGATACAACAAAAACAGAAGCCGAATTTTTAAAAGATATTCAAGCGCAAACGAATGATGGGACAACGATTACGAGCGATTTTGCAACAGTGGTAGATTTTTCTAAACCAGGAAAATATGTCGTTACGCTAAACGCTGAAAATGATTTGCAAAAAGGAGCACCAGTTCAAGTGACGGTTGTTGTGGAAGAGGAAACACCAGTACCAGATCCGACACCAACTCCGACACCAGACCCAACTCCAAGTCCATCTCCAGATCCGACACCAAATCCAGTGGATGCTGCACCAAGTGTCGATGACCCAGCAAGGCCAATTCCTAGCATCCCGTTGCTAACAGTGAAGGAAAAGAAAGAAACGAAAACAGAAACAAATGTAAAAACAGCAGCAAGCACAAACTCATTACCAAAAACAGGTGATTCTTTACCTGTAGCAGGAGTTACTGTTGGCGCTTTATTGATTGGACTAAGTTGGATAGTTTCTAGAAGAAAATAAAAAAGCTATCCGCCCATAAAGGGCGGATAGTTATTTTTTCATTACATTCATTAGCATCGCGACATAAGCTTGAGCACCGGTTTTAGTTAAATGGACACCATCAGGAGCGAAGTACTGTGTTTGGCCACTCGATTGTGAGTACCAATCAACGACAGTTACATTCGGTCTGGAATCAGCATTGGCAATACTTTTGTTTACATCAGCTTGCCAACCACGAGGAACGCGTGTATTTACTAAATAAATGGTAGCTTTATCAAATTGATCTAATAAACTATCTAATTGATCTGCTGTGAAAGGACCGTTTGTACCAAGTTCGAGAATAACCGAGCTGCTTTCGGTATTAAATTTCTTATAGCCAGTAGCAGTTGTAATGGCATCTCGCAATTGTCGGCCAACAAGTCCGTCAATCGTTACATTTGGAACAGCTTCTTTTAAGTATGGTTCAATATCAAGCATTACCGAATCGCCAATTGCCACTGTTTGGGTAATTGTTGGTGTTGGAGCGACAGATTTGTCTTTATTATCTGGCTCCTGCGTTTCGTCTTGGCCGCTAGCTTTTTCTGTATCTGTATCTTTGGAAGCTTCTTTTTCTTTTGCAGCTTTATCTTCCGTTTCTTTTTCTGTGTCTTTCTTCGTATCATCAGTCGTAGAAGTCGTTGTTTTAACGGAAGTCTGTTGTTTTTCTGCGTTGGTATTCACAGAAACGACATTACTCATACCAAGCGCAAAAACTGCCAAAACAGCAACAAGACCAGCAAGGCTTAACCATTTGCCAACAGGCTTATTCTTCCAGACAAAGTAGTTTTTATCTTTGAATCCTTTGAAATAGCTGATGAAACCATTTTTACGGATAGGTGTTTCGATAAAGCGAAACGATAATTCAGCGATAATAAATGTGGCAGCAACTTGTAGGATAGCTCGCCAAATATTGGGTTGTGTAAGTTCAACAACTGGTGTCGTTAACGTAATAATTGGATAGTGCCATAAGTAAATGCCGTAAGAACGTGTCCCAATCCATCGAAGCGGTTTGAAACTGAAAATTTTGCTTAGATAGGAAGCGGGGTGAGAAATAGTGGCAATCATGATCACGCCAAGAATTGCAACGAATAACAAGCCACCACGATATAGAAACGGTTGGTATTCACTGACAAAGGCTGTAAACAAGATAAAACCAAGAATACTAATTGTTCCTGCAATATTTAGAACGGCTTTACTTTTCTTTGGAACGACAGGGCTTAGACGAGTGAATGGCCAAACAAATGCAAGTGCGCAACCTGCCAGCAAATCAAACGCTCTAGTATCAGTACCATAATAGACGCGGCTTGGATCCGTTCCTGGAACATACAAAATTGTCATCCAAATCGCAGAAAGAAGACCAAGTCCGATAACGATTTTTAAGAGTAGCTTCGGATTTTTGACCCATTTGAGAAAAACGAGTAAAAAAGCGGGCCAAATCATATAAAATTGTTCTTCAATGGCAAGTGACCATAAGTTTTTAAGTGGTGATGGAAGTCCAAATGAATCAAAATAAGATACATCGTGGAAAATAAACCACCAGTTACTAACATAAAAGAATGAAGCAATTGCATCACCGCGCAAGTTTTTTAAAATTTCCGGATGGAAGAAAACTGCATAGATGACAACGACTACAATCATTACATAGACAGCAGGAATGAGTCGCCGGAAACGTCTAATCCAAAATTGTTTTAATTGAAGTGATTGTGTTTTTTCCCATTGTGTTAATAAAATGTTCGTAATTAAATAACCAGATAAGACGAAAAATATGTCTACGCCGATGAATCCACCTTTTGCCCAGCTGAAATTCAAGTGGTAGGCGATTACAGCAATAACTGCGAGTGCTCGAAGTCCATCAATACTCGGAACATATTTTCTACTGTAGCGAGTAGTCCTTTTCAAAATAACATCTCCTATTTGTGATAAATAAATATGTGTGTAAACCTAGACAGAGATAGTAAAGAGATCTGTTTTTAGCTACATACTATAATACCATACATAAAACAAGAAGTAATTTAAAATGCTGAATTAATTGATAGTTTTTTTAAATTTGAGTATATTTACTTATTTTTGTTATAGTAAACATAAGTAAATAGTTTGGGGGGAAGCATTTTGACAGAAATATTTGCCCATCGAGGCAGTAGTGGTACGCATCCAGAAAATACATTGCCGGCTATGAAGGCGGCGATTTTAGCAGGAGCAGACGGAATTGAACTAGATGTCCATGTACTTAAAAGTGGCGAACTAATCGTGATGCACGATGAAAGTGTTGATAGAACGACTAATGGAACTGGTTTGTTAAAAGATTATACACATTATGAAGTGAAAAAATTGGTCATTGGTAAACAATTTTTCCGCAAGATTCGCGTTCCTACGTTGGAAGAAGTGTTTAAATTGGTCAACGGCACTGGGGTTATGCTCAACATTGAATTGAAAACAGACGTCTTTGAATATGAAGGGATTGAACGAAAAGTACTGAAGTTAGCTAGTCGGTTTCCCGCGGTAAAATGTATGTATTCTTCTTTTAATCCAGATACACTTATTCGTTTGAGAGAATTATCGCGCACGGAAAAATTAGCGCTAATAACACATGAGAATTTGGATCAGGTATTATCATTACACGAAAAAATTCAACTAGATGCCGTACACCCACCAATGAAAACTGCGAACAATCCGGTTCTTAAGCAAATCGCTGCACGTTATTGGACAGTTAACAAAGAAGAGGATATAACTCGCTTTTTAGAGCTAGATGCGAAAGGGATAATGACAGATTTTCCTGAAAAAGCAGTAGCGCTAAGAAATAAGAAATAGTCCTATGAGCAAAACGCTTTCATTATAAAACGTTAAAAGGTATAATCATAGTAAGTTAATAAATATTATTGTCTGAGATTCGGAGAGACTGCAAAAGGCGAGCGCAATCGTCTTACTTTGCAGTCTCTTTTTTTGTTTTTAAAAACTTAAAGCGTTTCAGTTAGATTGAAAAGTGGAAAAGTAATCAAGAAGGCATAATTCAGATGGTAAACAATTTGAAGGGGGCAACTAAAATGGTACAATTATTTTCAGCATTTGACAGAGAAACAATCGAGAGAAATTTGCAAGAAGAAAAGTTTGATTTAGTTATCATCGGTGGCGGAATTACAGGAGCAGGAATCGCTTTAGATGCAACTTCCAGAGGCATGAGTGTTGCACTTGTTGAAATGGGTGACTTTGCTAGCGGGACATCAAGTCGTTCCACCAAATTAGTCCACGGTGGCTTGAGATATTTACAACAATTTGAAATTAAAGAAGTGGCAGATTTGGGGAAAGAACGTGCAATCGTCTATGAAAATGGACCGCACGTAACGACTCCTGAATGGATGATGCTCCCATTCCATAAAGGCGGAAACATGGGAAAAACAACCGCATCATTTGGTATTCGTTTATATGATTACTTAGCAGGTGTAAAGAAAAATGAACGACGCAAAATCTTAAGCGCTAAGGAAACATTAGCAAAAAATCCTTTCGTTAAAAAAGATGGCTTAAAAGGTTCGGGTTACTATGTCGAATACCGTACGGATGATGCACGTCTAACAATCGAAGTAATGAAAAAAGCAGTGGAACTAGGTGCAAATGCAATTAACTATACGAAAGCGGAGCACTTTTTATACGACGATAACAAACAAGTAGTTGGCGTAACTGTAACCGACCGTCTATCTGGCAAAGCTTACGATATCAAAGGGCACCGGGTTATCAATGCTGCTGGTCCTTGGGTAGATAAAGTGAGAAAACTAGATTATGCCACAAACAATAAACATCTGCGCTTAACAAAAGGAATTCATTTAGTTATCGATAAACAAAAATTCCCGATGGAACAAGCCGTATACTTTGATACACCAGATGGCCGCATGGTCTTTGCGATCCCGCGTGATAAAAAAGTCTATGTAGGGACAACAGATACCGTATACGATGAAGCGGTAATCAATCCAAAAGCGCTAGAATCCGACCATAATTATGTCATTAAAGCGATAAATTATATGTTCCCAGATGTTCATATTACTGAAAAAGATATCGAATCAAGCTGGGCCGGCGTTCGTCCACTTATTTACGAAGAAGGCAAAGACCCATCCGAAATTTCCCGTAAAGATGAAGTATGGTTTTCCGAAAGTGGCTTAATTACAATGGCTGGCGGTAAACTTACTGGTTACAGAAAAATGGCTGAGAAATTATTAGACGATGTTTCCAAATCGCTTGCAAAAGAAACTGGTAAAAAATACAAACCAGTCCAAACCAAACATTTACCAATTTCTGGAGGAGATATCGGCGGCTCCGAACATTTAGAAGCTTTCCTTTCCAAAAAAGCGAAAGAAGGGAACAATCGCTTTGGTTGGACGCTAGAAGAAGGTCGCGAAATAGCTAAACGCTTCGGTAGCAATATCGATCAATTATTTACGTACGCGCAAGAACACAAAGACCAACACGAAACTACATTACCAAACAGCTTGTATGCCGAACTTCGCTACTCAATCCAGCACGAAGCAGTGACAACACCAATCGATTTCTTACTACGCCGCACCGGATATTTACTATTCGATATGCCGTACTTGCTAGAATGGAAAGATGCGGTTGTCGACGAAATGGCCAAACAATTCCACTGGAGCGATGACGTAAAACAAACTTATATCGAAGAATTAAATATCCAAATTAACGACGCTAGAGAACCAGCTGATTGGCACGATAGATAACAGTAATCGAAAAAGAGCGCACATCTTTCAAAGATTTGCGCTTTTTTTATGAAAAAAATCATTTTCGCTATTTTCAAGAAACCTTTTTCATGGTACATTGATTACAGGCGAAAAGGAGGTTTTTTTTTGAGCAAGATTCCTGTCATCGTCATCGTTGGCCCAACTGCTGTCGGCAAGACAAGTTTAAGTATTGAACTAGCGAAAAAGTTGAATGGAGAAATCATTAGTGGTGACTCGATGCAAGTTTATCGCGGCTTAGATATTGGTACCGCAAAAATCACACCAGAAGAGATGGATGGCGTCAAACATTATCTCATTGATGTGACAGATCCTTCTGTGCCTTTTACCGCAGCAAAATTCCAATCAGAAACGCAAAAGTGCATAGAGGAGATACACCATGCAGGCAAAATGCCGATTATTGTTGGTGGAACCGGCCTTTATATCCAATCCGTTTTTTATGATTATGGTTTTGGGAACGCAAGCGAAGATAAGACTTACCGAGCGGAATTAGAGCCCTTAGACAAAACGGTTTTATGGCAAATGCTCGAACAACAAGATCCAGAAAGTGCGGCACAAATTCATGAAAACAATAAGCGCCGAGTGATTAGGGCATTAGAAGTAATGCATCTAACAGGAAAACCTTTCTCGGAATATCAAGTTCATAACGAACTAAATGCTACCTATAAACCGCTTTTCCTAGGACTTGATTTAGATAGAGAGCTACTTTATGAGCGCATTAATCAACGTGTAGATCTCATGTTTGAACAAGGTTTAGTATCAGAAGCAAAAAAACTATATGATCAAAATTTAGTTGATGTTCCAGCGATTCGCGGCATCGGCTACAAAGAGCTCTTTCCTTATTTTGAAGGGAATAGTACACTAGAAGAAGCAAAAGAATTGATTCAAAAAAACTCGCGGCATTTCGCGAAAAGGCAGTTAACATGGTTTAGGAATAGAATGGATATCGACTGGATTCCCGCGGGTGTTAAGGAAACGGAAACCGAAGCAATGGATAAAGTCAGCGTTTTTTTACGAGCTAAATGATGCTTTTCTGTTTGGTAGTTAGAAATAAAGGGTATTTGAAATTAGCCAACCAATTGCACAATGGAACTTCATTGGGGTTTGGGAAATTTTTTAGTATAAGATAGAGATTGGAGAGGGAAATTATGAAACAAGGTGGACAAGGTTTACAGGACTATTACTTAAATCAATTGCGTAAGGAGAAAATTCTTGCAACCGTATTTTTAACAAACGGCTTTCAATTAAGAGGACGCGTTGTAAGTTTTGACAATTTTACCGTGCTACTAGATGTCGAAGGAAAACAACAACTTGTATTTAAACACGCAATTTCAACTTTCTCCCCGCAAAAGAATGTCGCTTTAAATCCTGATGCGGAATAAGTACTTTACTTGAAAGACAGGGAACTCGCTTTTTTGCGATGTTTCATGTCTTTTTTTTATGTGCAAAATATGCTACGATTAGTCTTGTCTGAAAAAGGGAGAAATGCTTGTGGAACGTGAAAAAATAATACTTGTAGGTGTCATTTTACCAAATAAAACAGAAGAAGCGTTTTGGAATTCCATAAATGAATTGCATAGCTTAGCAAAAACCGCAAACGGCGAAGTGGTCGATGAATTAATTCAAAAGCTAGAACGTGTAAACCAAGCGTCATTCATTGGTTCTGGGAAACTAGACGAACTTGCTGCATTAGTGGAAATGCATGAGGCAGATGTCGTTATATTCAATAGCGAGCTCAGTGCTACGCAAGTGCGAAATATTTCAGGAGCAGTTGAAGCGCGAATTATCGACCGAACCCAATTAATTCTGGATATTTTTGCCATGCGAGCAAAATCCAAAGAAGGCAAATTGCAAGTCGCCTACGCGCAGTATAAATACCTTTTGCCAAGACTTAGTGGGCAAGGTATCTCGCTATCAAAACTCGGTGGAGGTATCGGATCAAGAGGTCCAGGTGAATCAAAATTAGAAATGGATAAGCGTCACATTCGTGAAAAAATGCATGATATCAAAGCGCAACTAACGCATGTAGAACAGCATCGTAAACGAATTATTGAACGCAGAAACACGCAATCCGTTTTTCGTTTTGGTTTAATTGGTTATACGAATGCGGGAAAATCAACAATCTTCAACCGCCTAACGAATGAATCAACTTTACAAGAAGATAAACTATTTGCAACACTGGATCCGACAACGCGGAAAATCCGCTTTTCTGGCGGTTTTCAAGCACTTTTAACCGATACAGTAGGTTTTATTCAAGATTTACCAACAACGCTCATCGCTGCATTTCGTTCTACTTTAGAAGAAACGGCAAATGTCGATGTATTGATTCATGTTGTCGATGCTTCAAATACGGATTACTTACAACACGAAACAACTGTTATTTCGTTGCTAGAGGAACTAGAAATGAATCACCTACCAACATTAGTTATTTACAATAAAATGGATCAGGCGCCAGCTACTTTTGTGCCAGACCAACCAGAACATTTGCTGATTTCGGCGTTAGATTCATTGGCACCAGAAATGATCAAGCAACGAATGATCGAATTAATCGAAAAAAATTGGATGTTTTTCACGCTGGAACTTTCAGAAGAAAAAGGAAAAGAGTTAGCACAAATCAAACAACAGGCTTGGGTAACAAAACTTGAATATATCGAATCGAAACAATGTTACTATGTAGAGGGATATAAGCCGAGAAAGGAGTCCGGTAATGACTGATATACAAATAATCAGAAAAAAAGTCGAAGCACAAATTGCCGACTTACAATATAAAACAGACGAAATTGCGGAATTTAATCAAGCGAAAGTATTGGACGCTTTTCAAGAAAATAAAGTAAGTGATTTTCATTTCCACCCATCGACGGGCTATGGTTATGATGATGAAGGCAGAGATACTTTAGAGCGCGTTTATGCAAGTGTGTTTAAAACAGAAGCAGCTCTTGTACGGCCGCAAATTATTTCAGGTACACACGCGATTTCTACGGTATTATTTGGGATTCTTCGCCCGAAAGACGAATTACTCTATATTACAGGGCAACCATACGATACATTAGAAGAAATTGTTGGCATGCGAAACCAAGGCCAAGGTTCTTTGAAAGATTTCCATATCGGCTATAATTCCGTGCCGTTACAAGCAAATGGAGATGTGGATTTCCCTGCTGTGGCTGCAAAAATGACACCGAATACGAGAATGATTGGGATTCAGCGTTCCCGCGGATATGCCGATAGACCCTCCTTTACAATCGAAAAAATAAAAGAAATGATTAGTTTCGTCAAAAAAATCAATCCTGAAGTAGTCGTTTTTGTTGATAATTGTTACGGAGAATTTGCGGAATATTTGGAGCCCACTGAAGTTGGCGCTGACATTATCGCGGGTTCTTTAATCAAAAATCCTGGTGGCGGTTTAGCGAAAACGGGTGGCTACATTGCTGGAACAGAAGCATTGGTTGATTTATGCGGTTACCGTTTGACTACTCCGGGGATAGGTAGAGAAGCAGGCGCATCGCTTTATAGTTTATTAGAAATGTATCAAGGTTTCTTTTTAGCGCCACATGTCACTGCCCAAGCAATCAAGGGAGCACGTTTCACAGCAGCTATGTTGGCTGAATTTGGCGTGGAAGCTGATCCGGTTTGGGACGCACCACGAACAGATTTAATCCAAAGCGTTTCCTTCCATGATAAAGAGAAAATGGTCGCTTTTGCTCAAGATATCCAAGCAGCTTCCCCAGTAAATGCCCACGTTTTACCAATCGGCGCTTATATGCCGGGTTACGAAGATGACGTGATAATGGCAGCTGGAACATTTATTCAAGGTGCGAGCTTGGAACTAACAGCAGATGGTCCAATTAGAGAGCCTTATCAACTCTATGTGCAAGGCGGACTTACTTACGAACACATCAAAATCGCAGTCACTCGAGCGATTCAAAAAACATTATAAAGAAGTAACATCAATATTCAAAAAATAATTTAAATTTTTTTACCGTGCTTTCATTAGTCACGGTTTTTTTATGTTCAAAAGCTTGAGGCAGAAGGGATTCGCTCTTGTGTTAGATTATCTTACATAAATTTGACAAAACATCTGACGTACATTATAATGCAACTATCATCAAAAAAATAATTACGTTTTGAGGGGGAATTGTCGTGAGTGAAAAGGAAATCCGGAGATCGATGCCGCTGTTTCCAATTGGGCCTGTGATGAAGCTAACCGATCTCACCGCTAGACAAATTCGCTACTATGAAGACCAAGGATTAATCCATCCGGCACGCAATCAAGGAAATCACCGTTTGTACTCACTTCAAGACATTGATGTTCTGCTAGAGATAAAAGATTATTTGAATGATGGTCTGAATATTGCGGGAATTAAGAAAATGTATCAAATGCAGCAAAAAGAATCCAAAGAACCTTTAACAGATGATGATGTCCGCAAAATACTTAGAAAAGAAATGCAGCAAGCCGGTCGCTTCGTAAAGCAAGATGCGACAGGGAAACAACAATTACCAAGGTTTTAAAAAGACAAGAAGAGGTATTTACTTTATTTAGAAGTTAATATAATTAGATTATTTAGGAGGAATTTAGATTATGGCAAAATATACAAAAGAAGACATTTTCCGCTTTGCAGATGAACAAAATGTAAAATTCATTCGTTTACAGTTCACGGATATTCTAGGAATAATTAAGAATGTGGAAATTCCTGTTAGCCAACTAAAGAAAGCACTAGATAACAAAATCATGTTTGATGGTTCCTCCATTGAAGGCTTTGTACGTATTGAAGAGTCGGATATGTATTTATTCCCAGATTTAGATACTTGGGTTGTATTCCCTTGGACAGCTGAAAAAGGAAAAGTTGCAAGAATGATTTGTGATATTTATAATCCTGATATGACACCTTTTGCAGGAGACCCGCGTGCTAACTTAAAACGTGTACTTAAAGAAATGGAAGAGCTAGGATTCACAGAGTTCAATTTAGGACCAGAACCAGAATTCTTCCTATTCAAATTAGATGAAAATCGTCGTCCGACACTTGAATTAAATGATAGTGGTGGTTACTTCGATTTAGCACCAACAGACTTAGGCGAAAACTGTCGCCGTGATATCGTGCTTGAACTAGAAGAAATGGGCTTTGAAATCGAAGCATCTCACCATGAAGTAGCACCAGGCCAACACGAAATTGACTTTAAATATGAAGATGCCATTACAGCGTGTGACAGCATCCAAACATTTAAATTAGTAGTTAAAACAATCGCTCGTAAACATGGTCTGCATGCGACATTTATGCCAAAACCACTCTTTGGTGTGAATGGTTCCGGAATGCATTTCAATATGTCCTTATTTAATGAAGACGGCAATGCTTTCTTCGATGAAACTGGCGAACTTGAATTAAGCCAAACAGCTTACCACTTCTTAGCTGGAATGTTAAAACATGCTCGTGGGTATACGGCTGTTACAAACCCAACGATCAATTCTTTCAAACGTTTAGTTCCTGGATATGAAGCACCGTGTTACATTGCGTGGTCAGGTAAAAACCGTAGCCCGCTTGTACGTGTTCCAAGCTCTCGCGGACTAAGCACTCGTCTTGAATTACGCAGTGTTGATCCATCTGCTAATCCATATTTAGCAATGGCTGTCCTACTAAAAGCTGGTTTATCTGGAATTAAAGATGAATTAACTCCTCCAGCACCAGTTGACCGTAACATTTACGGCATGAACGAAGAAGAACGTGAAGCAACTGGCATTTATGATCTTCCAGAAAGCTTAGGCCATGCTTTAATCGAACTTGAAAAAGATGAGATTATTAAAGACGGTTTAGGTGAACACATTTTCGAACACTTTATTGAAGCGAAAACAATTGAGTGCGATATGTTCCGTACAGCAGTTCATCCGTGGGAACGCGAACAATATCTTGAAATCTATTAATCGTCAAAAGCTCGTTTCCTCATCGGGGGAAACGAGCTTTTTTGTGCGAAATCAGAACTCAAATGTTTGATGTTTAGCTAATAGAGGCATATATTTAAAAATGTGTTAATAAAAGAAGGGAAAAGGGAAGAAATGCAGATTACCATAGCTATTTTAGTTTTTGCAGTAACGCTTTTATTTGTTATTTGGCAGCCGAAAAACTTATCGATTGGCTGGTCAGCCTGTGGTGGAGCGTTACTTGCTTTATTGTTTGGGGTTGTCACTTTGTCAGATGTTGCCACGGTTACAGGAATTGTTTGGAATGCCACACTCGCGTTTATTGCCATTATTATTATTTCGCTTATTTTAGATGAAATTGGTTTTTTCGAGTGGGCGGCCCTACATATGGCAAGGCTGGCAAATGGGAATGGCTTGTTGATGTTTGTGCTTATTTCGATTCTGGGCGCTTTAGTTGCGGCACTTTTTGCGAATGATGGGGCGGCCTTAATTTTGACGCCGATTGTTTTAGCGATGGTGCGGGCGCTGAACTTTGATGAGAGAAAGGTATTTCCGTTTATAATTGCTGGTGGATTTATTGCAGATACAACGTCCTTGCCGCTAGTAGTTAGTAATTTAGTGAATATTGTTTCGGCTGATTTCTTTGGTATTAGTTTTTCGCAGTATGCGCTTATTATGTGGATTCCAACGGTGTTTTCATTGGTGGCAAGTATTGTTGTTTTATACATATATTTCCGAAAAGCGTTACCTAGAAAATATGATGCGAACGGAATTCGAGAGCCTGCATCTGCGCTTAAAGATAAGAAAATGTTTCGTATTTCATGGGGGATACTTGTTATCCTCGTAGCTGGCTATTTTTTGAGCAGTTTTTTAGCCATTCCAGTGTCGTTTATTGCTTTATTAGTTGCTTTTATCTTTTTATTAGTTGGTGCCAAGAGTCATGCAGTATCCACCAGATCCATTTTAAAAGGGGCGCCTTGGAATATTGTGTTTTTCTCTGTGGGGATGTATGTGGTGGTGTATGGTTTGCAAAATGCGGGGATTACCAAATTATTAGCAGAAGCTATTTCTTATGTTGCTAACTTTGGGTTATTTGCCGGTACTATCGGAATGGGTTTTATTGCCGCGCTACTTTCTTCCGTCATGAACAACTTGCCTACAGTGATGATAAACGCGCTTGCTATTGATCACACTTCCTTTACTGGAATGATGAAAGAAGCGTTAGTGTATGCCAATGTTATTGGATCCGACCTAGGTCCGAAAATAACGCCGATTGGTTCGCTTGCGACGTTGCTTTGGCTACATGTGTTAGCTCAGAAAGGTATAAAAATAAGCTGGGGCTCCTACTTTAAAATTGGGATTGTAATAACGATTCCGGTATTATTTATTACACTCGTGGGTCTTTATATTTCATTGTTAATTTGGAACTAAAAAACCCCTGTACACAATTTGTACAGGGATTTTTATTATGCCTTATAAAGAACATGTGGTTTAAGTGGATCGCCATTTACTAAAGCTGGGTGTTGGAACGTAGCTATTTTAGTAAAGTGGATTTTTTTCATTACTTGTTCTGAAGGCTTATTTAAGGTTGCTGTAAAACTATATATTTCGTCAAACGAGGTGTGTTCGTTTGCATATGCAAGTGCGCCAAGTGCGGCTTCTGTTGCATAGCCTTGATTCCACACGCTGCTCTTTAAACGCCAACCAATTTCGATGCAAGGTGTAAATTCTGCTTCGAAAGTAGCTTCATGAAATCCGGTGAATCCAATGAATTCGCCAGTAGCTTTTTCTTCAATTGCAAAAAGGCCATATCCAAGGGAAGTTAGTTCTTTTTGATTCCTATCTAGCAGTGCATTGCTTTCTTTTGTAGTTAATAGGGCTGGGAAGTATTTCATCACTTCTTCATCTGCGTTCATTTGACTAAAAGGAAGGTAATCACTTGCTACATAATCTCTTGCGATAAGTCGTTCGGTTTCAAAATAAATCAAGCTAACAACCACCTGTTCCTTAGCGGATATCTCTATAAAGTCCGATTACTTTTCCAAGAATGGTTACGTTATTTAAAAGGATAGGTTCTAAAGCATCATTCTCGGGTTGTAATCTAAAATGATTCGCTTCTTTATAGAAACGTTTACAGGTTGCTTCGTTTTCATCTGTCATTGCAACCACGATTTCGCCATTTATTGCGGAACTTTGTTGTCTAACAATTACCTTGTCGCCATCAAGAATTCCGGCGTTAATCATACTTTCGCCGTCAATTTCTAACATAAAGACATTGGTTTCTCCAGCAGCCATATATTCTGGTAGTGGGAAGTATTCATCAATGTTTTCGATGGCTGTGATTGGCATTCCGGCAGTTACTTTCCCGATAATGGGAATATTTACTACATTTGGTGTTTCTGCTTCGTCTTCTAAAGATAATATTTCAATCGCACGAGGCTTTGTTGGATCACGTCTAATTAGGCCTTTACCTTCAAGGCGAGCAAGATGTCCATGAACAGTCGAGCTGGAAGCAAGGCCGACAGCTTCACCGATTTCCCGTACGGAAGGTGGATAACCTTTTTCTTTTACTTCTGATTTAATAAATTCATATATATCTTGTTGGCGTTTAGATATTTTCATGGTTTCACCTCATTGAATTAATGGTTATTTTATAATTTAAGTATAGCAAAAGAAAACCCAATATGCAAACAAAGGTTCGTTTTTTATTGACATACGCGAACAGTTGTTCTATAATATAGAAAAGCGAACATACATTCTTTTTGGAGGGGTTATTAATGACTTTGAAATTAATTTGGGATAAATTTTATGTTTCTATCATATTTGTACTTACTTGCATCGTTCTGGGGATTATTTTAATGTGCACAGTAGTTGGCGGGGGAAAAGATTATTCAGAAGTAAATGTAAATGAAGGCGATTCGTTATGGGCGCTAGCAGACAAGTATGCTGGTAAAAGTGACCTGGCCAAAGCGGATTTTGTTTCCTGGGTAGAAAAAGAAAATAATCTTTCGGATGGTCATGTAGAAGCTGGGGATTCTGTCGTAATTCCAGTCCACAAAACAAAGTTGTTAAAGAGTGATAGCACGATTCAATTAGCAAACCAGTAAGGTCGTTTTAGCGACCGTTTATGATATAATAGTAGAAAGTGGCTTTTTGCTGCTTTCTTATTTTTATAATTTTGATGAAAAGGATGAAGTACTATGCTAGAAAAAGCTAAAATAGATCGTATTAATGAACTTTCTAAAAAGAAAAAAGCGGGAACTCTAACTGCCGCGGAAAAAGTAGAGCAAGATAAATTACGCAAAGAATATATTAAATCGTTTCGTACTCATATGAAAGGGACGATTGAGAATACAACTATTATTGATCCTAACGGTAAAGACGTAACGCCGCATAAAGTAAAACAACTCAGAAAAAACAAGAACCAATAATTGGCACCAAATGAACATTTTCGCGCAAATGAACAAAAATACCAATCAATTAAGCAATTTAAAGCAATTTTTAGTTGTGTTAATTGCTTTAAAGGCTTATTATTAAAGTAGTTAAAATTATATTGAAGAGAGGATGTTTCATTTGTTCGATAACACAGATAGTTTAGCAGTCAATACAATTCGTACTTTATCAATGGACGCAATTCAAAAAGCAAATTCTGGTCATCCAGGATTACCAATGGGAGCCGCACCAATGGCTTATGCACTTTGGTCGCGCGTTTTAAAAACAAATCCTAAGAACTCACATTGGTTCAACCGAGACCGTTTTGTACTTTCTGCAGGACATGGTTCGATGCTTTTATATAGTTTATTACATTTAAGTGGATTTAAATTAGAATTAGAAGACCTTAAAAACTTCCGTCAATGGGAAAGTAAAACGCCAGGTCACCCGGAATATCGCTATACGGATGGTGTAGACGCAACTACTGGTCCACTTGGTCAAGGTATTGCGATGGCTGTTGGTATGGCTATGGCAGAAAGACATTTGGAAGCAAAATATAATAAAGATGGTTTCCCTGTGGTGGATCATTATACTTATGCATTATGTGGAGATGGCGATTTAATGGAAGGTGTTGCTTCTGAAGCGGCTTCTTACGCAGGTCATCAACAATTAGGAAGATTAGTCGTTTTATATGATTCCAATGATATTTCTCTAGATGGTGATTTAGATAAATCTTTCTCTGAAAATGTAAAACAACGCTTTGAAGCTTACGGTTGGGAACATTTATTAGTAAAAGATGGTAATGATACAACTGAAATTTTGGCTGCAATTGAAAAAGCGAAACAAAATACTTCGCAACCAACAATGATCGAAGTGAAAACAGTCATTGGCTTCGGTGCTCCTAATGAAGGAACTAGCAAAGTGCATGGTGCTCCACTAGGTGATGAAGGCATTTTGGCAGCGAAAAAAGCTTACGGTTGGAACTACGAAGAAAAATTCTTTGTTCCTGAAGAAGTTACAGCTCGCTTTAAAGAAACAATTGGCGAACGTGGTGAAAAAGCAGAAGCTGCATGGAATGAATTATTTGCTTCTTATAAAGCGAAATACCCAGAACTTGCGCAACAATTAGAAGATAGCTTAAACCATAAGTTACCAGCTGATTGGGATGCAGATTTACCAGTATATGATGATTCCAAAGCGCTTGCTAGCCGTGCTTCAAGTGGGGAAGTTATCAATGCATTAGCAGGAAAAATCCCAACTATTTTTGGTGGATCAGCTGACCTTGCTGGTTCTAATAATACAACAATCAAGACAGATGGCGAATTTACAAAAGCAACTCCAGCTGAAAGAAACATTTGGTTTGGTGTGCGTGAATTTGCAATGGGTGCAGCATTAAACGGTATGGCACTTCACGGCGGTCTTCAAGTATACGGCGGAACATTCTTCGTATTCTCCGACTATGTGCGTGCAGCGATTCGTTTATCCGCTATCCAACATTTACCTGTAACCTATGTTATGACGCATGACAGTATTGCAGTAGGGGAAGATGGCCCAACACATGAGCCAATCGAACAACTTGCAAGCTTACGTGCAATGCCAGGACTTTCTGTTATCCGTCCTGCTGATGGAAATGAAGTTGTGGAAGCTTGGAAACTAGCGATCACATCTACATCTACTCCACACGTACTTGTACTTACTCGTCAAGGTCTACCAACTTTACCAAATTCTGCTAAATTAACTGCAGAAGGCGTTAAAAAAGGTGCTTATGTTATTTCTCCAGCGAAAGGTGATGTACCCGAAGCGATTATCCTTGCAAGTGGTTCCGAAGTTAACTTAGCTGTGGAAGCACAAAAAGAACTTCAAGCACAAGGAACAGATGTATCGGTTGTAAGTGTGCCATCATTTGATCTATTTGAACAACAATCTGCTGAGTACAAAGAAAGTGTTCTGCCAAATGCTGTTAGAAAACGTGTAGCAGTAGAGATGGGCGCTAGCTTTGGATGGGAACGCTATGTTGGTTTAGATGGAAAAGTTATTGGAATCGACAAATTTGGTGCTTCTGCTCCAGGCGAAACAGTAATTAAGAATTATGGCTTTACTGTAGAGAACGTCGTTAATACAGTAAAATCACTTTAATTAAACAATCAGACCGCTGCTAGTTTTTCTAGTGCGGTCTGTTTTTTTATACTTTTATAGATTGCGCAGTAGTGCCATTAATGTTATAATTACGAGGTTGTTTGCAGCTTTTATTGATAAATTGATCTAGATGATATGTTTTCTTGAAAAGTATTGTCTGTTTAATATAAATCAAGTACAATAAAAGAGGATTTTGTTTCAAGGAGGAGAAAAGAGACTATGTGGATTTACATTCTGGTCGGCATTATTTGTTTACTAGCTGGTCTTGCGGGAGGATTCTTTATTGCAAGACGTTACATGATGAGCTATTTAAAAAACAATCCGCCAATTAACGAACAAATGTTACAAATGATGATGGCACAAATGGGTCAAAAACCATCACAAAAGAAAATCAATCAAATGATGAGCGCAATGAACAAACAGCAAGAAAAAGAAAAACAAAAAAAAGCAAAGAAATAAACTTTTTAACAAAGTAAAGCCCCCTCTATCCAAGTAGAAGGGGCTTTTTTATTAGTTTTTAGTCGCAGCTATAATCAGCATCATCGGACGACGGTATTCATCTTGCATTTCTGGTAAATCTTTTAATTCGGGAGCTGGTTCTGGTTCGATGACGCTATTAATTTGGAAGCCGTTTTGGAGTAAAGTTTGGATATAGGTGGTGAGGGTGCGGTGGTATTTTTGGACATCTTCGCCTAGGAAATGGCTTGTGCGTATCGATTCGTTGAAATAACGGTCAACTGGCCAGTGTAATTTGTTGCCAGTTTCATCTGTAAACCAATCTTGGCGTCCATCCGCTGTAAATACGGGATGCTCTACAGAGAAAATAAAGGAGCCACCAGTTTTTAAATTTGTGTGCACTTTTTGGCAGATGTCGTTAAAGGAAGCGACGTAATGAAGCGCGAGAGAACTGAGAACAATATCTTATGTTTCGGGTTCTATGGTAATATCTTCCATTGCTTTTTGCTCATATTGGACAATTGGTGATGTTGTTTTGTGTTTCGCTTCTGTAAGCATTCGTTCGGATAAGTCTACGCCAACTACTTTTTTTGCTCCGTACTCTGCGGCATAAATGCAGTGCCAGCCAAATCCGCAGCCCAAATCAAGTACTACTTTTTGATGGAAATCAGGGAGTAGTTTTTTAAATTCATGCCATTCTCCGGCTGCTTTTAGTCCTTCTTTGGAGCGGGGCATTTGGCTATATTGTTCGAAAAATTGTTTGTCATCATATTTGTTTTCTTTCATGTTTGGTCCTCTTTTCTTAAATTAATCAGATGCTTGGCTGAATTCTTTATCTAAGAAGAGGTGAGCAAGGCCGCTCACTTGTTTTAAGCGTAAGATTTCATTGGCATCCATTCCGATATTTTTCATAATCCAATTATCGGACATGCCACTATCTGTTAGTTCGCTGACAATATTCGACATCAGTTCTACATTATGATATCCGCGCGCTCGATTATGGCGAATAGTTGATGCCATCCGGTTTACGGTATCTTTTTCTAAAATTACCACTGGCAGGAATTCATTTTCCCGTTCGCGTATCCGCTTCGAGGTAGTCATAATTGTGTAACGATGAAACCCATCTATTATTTCATATTTATCTGTGTTTTCCAAGGGATAGCAGACAATTGGTTGGGTAAAACCATCTTCCCAAATCGATTTTTCAAGTAATTTAAGTTCGACGGCGGGAACGGTATTGGGATTATAATTATTTGCTTGAAGTTTCGAGTAGTGAATGGGTGTGACGCTATATACCGGGCTTTTATAATTCATTTTATCACCTCATAAAATATTATTATATTTCTCTAATGCATTTTTTCGTTTCTCTAATTCTAATTTTGTTTGACCGAATCCCATATATTTGCAGGTATAATCATTTTTCAAAATGGCGATGCACATCCGTTTATACGTAGGAACACTGGCGAATTCTTTGATTTTTAGGTCGTCGGGATATTCTTTAAAACGAACGATCTCCATTGGATTAGTATAGACGCGATTGCCTTTTGGTTTTCCGAGGAAGTCTGCTTGGACATCTAAATTTTTTAATTCTTCCACTGTTTCTACTTTTAAAGCCCCACCTTTTTCGGTCCAGTAGGTGATGCTCGTTTTGAATTTTTTTAAATAACGTTCTCTTGTGTAGCTTGGTAAAGTGGTGAGTAGGAATTCTAAATATGATTTCCACGTGTGATTTTCCGGTAGTTTGATTTCTTTCCAAGCCATTGCAGAAGTGCCGCCGTATATTGCAGTAAAATTAGCGCCATTCACTCTGCCGACTAGTTTGGACCAAAGATCTGGTTCGATAACGCGGTATAGTTTAAGACTTTCTTTTGCGGAATCATTAAAAGGGCTTGCAACGCGCATATCGTGTACGGTTAGGCCGGCTTGGTAAAATAAGTCATAAATTTTATTGTAGGACCAATTGAATTTAGCATTGGCAACCCAAACATCTTCTACATGCCAGTCGTGGATAGGATAGGCATTAAAGATATTTTTGGAGATTTCGGTAGTCCAATTGTACGCCTGATACATGCGCTCTTTTTTATGAATAGCATTATAGCGATTTAGCGATTCTTGTTGACGAATTCCAATCAAAGCAATCGTTTTTTTGGCGTTGTTTTTCGTATGTAGCCATTGAATGATTTTTTTATTAAATTCGTAATCCCAAAGATTTTCGAAATCAAAATCGAATGGGGCGTTATCTTCATTAATCACGTGCGGGAAAGTAGGCATTTCTCTTACCCAAATAGCTTGCTTAGACTTTTCCCACGGTTTCCAGTGATCCGTGAACATCGATACGGCTGATTGTGCTGCGATAGGGAGGCAACACCAAAGCGGTTCGATAATATCTAAGTTAGAAGTTAGCATCTCCGTAACAAAATCAGTCGTGGCAGAGTACTGGCCTTCGTAATCTAAATGATAGACATAAATTTTCCGGCGAATATTATTTTTTCGCATATAATCAATCAAAAGGTGGAGCATGACCCCGCTATCTTTACCACCTGAAAAGGAGACGATAATATTATCGAATTCGGAAAAAATTACTTCCATTCTTTCTTGGGAAGCATCAAAGACTGTTTTAGAAAGCATCCATTATCACCTCAAAAGAATTTTTTTGTGAGAGCTCTTTTTTGAATTCTTGCAATAGGTTCGTTTTTTTAGAAATATTTGTGTCGATAAGGGAGTCAAGGCCGACGTTACCGCTTAAATCATGGTAGTAGCAGTCTTGTGTTTGACCGGTTCGGTAAATGCGTCTTTCGGATTGATCGCGCTGTGAATAATCAAACGTTTTATCGAAATAAATAATTTGATTATAAAATTGTAAATTGAGTCCGTAAGAAGATTTGGCAAAAGTAGTGATTTTGACATTTGGAAATGCTTTTTGTAATGCTTCTTCTGAACGTTTGTATTTACAAAAAATAATAGTTGTTTCTTCTTTGCCGGCTACTAGAGATTCGGTAATAGTGAACTTTTCAGAGGAGAGGCAATAACAATGTTGCATTACTTGGGACATTTCTAAAAAGTTAATATTTATAGTATATGCCGCTGCTTTTTGGAGATAGTCATCTTTAATTTCGTAATATTGCTTTAAAAATGCTTCATCAATGGAAAAATCATGGCGAATATAATGCCACTTGATAGCTAATTCATGTGAAGAACTAAAAATAAAAGGGGAGATTAATTCATACAGATAGTCTAAATTATGATATTTTTTAATAATGTCCATTGATTGCTGCTTCGTTTGCGTTAGTTGTGTAATCGTTACATATTCGCAAAATGTTTTTTTAAACTGTGAAAAACTTAGATTTAATATTTTAGGGGATAAAAATTCTAGTTGGGACCATAAATCTAAAATGTTTCGACTGAGTGGAGTTCCATTCATAATTAATTTGTATTTTGCAAAGCGGGAAAGTTTGATGGCTCGCTGTGTTCGAAGCGCATGGATATTTTTAATTTTTAAACTTTCATCCATTATAATGTAGCTATTGGTCGACTTTTTGAGTTTTTCTCGGCAATAGAGATATAAACGATCTGAGTTTGAGAGGGATTCGATACCGATAATTTCTTGCGGGAAATCATAACCCCATTTGCTTATTTCGGCTGCGAGGTTCTCTTTTGTTTGAAAGGGGGCAATCCATAAAACATAATCTGGTTTTACATCACTGATTAATTCGCAAGCTACACGCGTTTTTCCGCTGCCAGGTCGCATGAATAGTGCGCCAACTTTATATTTTTTGAGTTTTTGTAGAGCTTGTTTTTGGTTATCTAATAAGGTCATGTTGAATTATCACATCTTTTTCTATTTTTTTAGGGATATGTGTACGAACTTTAATAATGCTATCATTTACTTTTTTTGTTTGGAAAAATTGCATTATCGCTTCACTTTCTTGCTTGAAAAGGAGTAACATTTTCGCGGCACTAATTTCTTTCTTTTCGGTATATTTTTTTAGAAAGAACTTCCATGTGTCTGGAAAATAGAAATAACTGTACTCCGGTGAAATGGAAAACACCATTTTTTTCGGAAGCAAGAAAAAATAACCTTGAAATTCACTTTCTGAAGGCATTTCAATAATGGTTTGTTTGTCCCATTGTTCTACACGTTCACTATATATATAAATTTTGTGCCATTTTGCCATTTAAATCGAATACTCCTATGTATTTTGTCATTTTCGTTCATTTTTATCTATTTATGCGTTTATTTTATCACAAATTGTGTTGGTGTATAAGGTAATATCCTTTAAATAGAAGGAGAAAAGAATGAAATAAGGGTAGTTTTATCTCTATTTTTAAATGTTTTTTTATTTTTTGGTAGAAAACACTTTTGTAATAGCCAGCTTTTTAGTAGAATAGATAATGGTGGATGGAAAACTTTTCTATCTATGAATAGAATATGAAATTGGAGGCTATTATGGATACCCCAGATTATAAACGAGTTGTATTAAAATTAAGCGGTGAAGCACTTGCCGGAAATGATGGCTTTGGAATTAACCCGAGCGTGGTCAATTTGATTTCTGCTCAAATCAAAGAAGTAGTAGAATTAGGAGTAGAGGTAGCTATCGTTGTTGGCGGCGGAAATATCTGGCGCGGTAAACTTGGTAGTGAAATGGGAATGGACCGTGCGGCAGCCGACCAAATGGGTATGCTTGCGACTATCATGAATTCCTTGTCTTTACAAGATTCCCTTGAAAATATTGGAGTGGCAACACGTGTGCAAACTTCCATTGATATGCGTCAAATTGCGGAACCGTACATTCGTCGTAAAGCAATTCGTCATCTTGAAAAAGGTCGCGTCGTTATCTTTGCAGGTGGAACTGGTAACCCATACTTCTCCACTGATACAGCGGCAGCACTTAGAGCAGCTGAAATCGAAGCGGATGTTATCTTAATGGCGAAAAATAATGTAGATGGTGTCTACAATGCCGATCCAAAACTAGATGAAAATGCGAAAAAATACGAAGAACTATCTTACCTTGATGTAATTAAAGAAGGTTTAGAAGTAATGGATACAACGGCATCGTCCTTAAGCATGGACAATGATATTCCATTAATCGTCTTCTCGTTTACAGAACAAGGCAACAATATTAAACGTGTTATTTTAGGTGAAAAAATCGGAACTACTGTTAGGGGGAAAAAATAATGAGTAAAGAAGTATTATCGAAATCCAAAGAAAAAATGGAAAAAGCAGAACAAGCGTTAACAAGACAATTAGGTACAATCCGCGCTGGTCGTGCGAATGCATCACTTCTTGACCGTTTATCTGTAGATTATTACGGAGCTGCTACACCAGTTAACCAAATGGCTTCTATTAGCGTTCCAGAAGCTAGAATGCTACTTATTACACCTTACGATAAAACTATTTTAGGCGAAATCGAGAAAGCAATTTTGAAATCAGACTTAGGTTTGACTCCGAATAACGATGGCTCTGTGCTACGTTTAACGATTCCACAATTAACGGAAGAACGTCGTAAAGAGTTAGTTAAAGAAGTGAAAAAAGAAGCGGAAGAAGCGAAAGTTGCTGTTCGTAACATTCGTCGTGAAGCTAATGAAGAACTGAAAAAATTAGAAAAAAGTGGCGATATAACAGAAGACGATTTGCGTTCTTATGGTGAAGACGTTCAAAAATTAACGGACGAAAGCATCAAGAATATCGATAACATCACGAAAGACAAAGAAGCGGAAATCTTAGAAGTTTAATTGATACTTTTACTAATAGTAACAAATAGGGCTAAACACCTTTTAAGTTGAAATGACATTCCTAATTCTTTCCATATGCGTTGGGTTAGGAATGTTTTTTAATGGGCAATTCCATCTCTCTCATGAAAATCTCATCTGTTCACATGGAATTTTTAGTACATTAATTGATTCTTTTTTGTTATTATAGGTATAGACATGCTCTAAGAAGTGTATCAATTGGAGGATTTATGATGTTTAAAAAGCTATTTCGACAAGATGAAAATATATTAAATAGTGAACTTGCAGAAGATTTACCAATTCCGCGCCATGTTGCGATTATCATGGATGGGAATGGAAGATGGGCAAAAAAACGTTTCTTACCGAGAATTGCCGGGCATAAAGAAGGTATGGATGTCGTGAAGCGAGTGACACGTTATGCGAATGCAATTGGTATTGATGTGCTAACGCTCTATGCATTTTCAACTGAAAACTGGAAACGACCTACAGATGAAGTGGATTTTTTAATGAAACTACCTGTAGAATTTTTTGACTCTTTTGTACCAGAGTTGATTGAAGAAAATGTTCGTGTTAATGTGATGGGGTACCGAGAAAATTTACCTGATCATACGATGCGTGCCGTTGAGAAAGCGATTGCTGATACAGCGCACTGTACTGGGCTTACGCTTAATTTTGCGCTTAACTACGGTGGACGTTCTGAAATCATCACCGCTGCAAAAGAAGCAATGAAAGAGTTAGTTCGAGAAGGGAAGTCGTCAGAGGATTTAACGGAAGAATTGTTAAATGATCATTTGATGAGTAGCGGCTTAGGCGATCCTGATTTGTTAATTCGGACTAGTGGTGAGCTACGATTGAGTAATTTTATGCTTTGGCAACTTGCGTATAGCGAGTTTTATTTTACAGAAACACATTGGCCTGATTTCTCAAAAGAAGATTTTTTACAGGCGATTATTGAATATCAAAACCGGTCGCGTCGTTTCGGAGGGCTCTAGGGAGGAAAAAAGATTGAAAACGAGAATTATTACTGCAGTTGTTGCGCTTATATTTTTTATTCCATTCGTTGTCTACGGGGGAATTCCATTTGAATTATTGAGTATTTTACTTGCGACGATTGCTTTATATGAAGTACTTATAATGACAAAACAACGAATTTTTTCGATGAATGGAATAATTACATTACTATTGATGTGGTTAGTTGTCGTGCCAGATAGATATTTGGCCTTTTTAGATACACTCCATATTACGGAAATGGAAGTTATTTTTATTTTAATGGCGCTCTTACTTGCGAATACAGTGTTTTCGCGAAACAAATTCCATTTTGATCAAGTAGGGATTTGTATGGTTGCGGCTTTTTATACAGGATTTGGTTTCCATTACTTGGCGCTTACTCGTGAAGCTGGATTAATGTATGTGCTCTTTGCTTTACTTATTGTTTGGTCAACCGATACGGGGGCTTATTTTATTGGAAGAGCAATTGGGAAACACAAATTAGCTCCGAATGTTAGCCCGAATAAGACGGTTGAAGGCTTCGTTGGCGGGATTATTTGTGCGCTTGTATTTGCAGGTGGTTTTTATTATTTTGCGGAGCTACCAGGAAATATTGCGCTCGTTTTAGCACTTTTAGTATTTCTATCTATTTTTGGGCAGCTTGGGGACTTGGTCGAATCAGCTCTAAAACGCTTCTATGGTGTAAAAGATTCTGGGAAAATCTTACCTGGACACGGTGGTATTTTAGACCGTTTTGACAGCTTGTTATTCGTTTTACCTCTGCTACATATACTTCAAATTATTTAATTGGAGATGGGATAATGAAGAAAATTATTTTACTAGGTGCAACTGGTTCTATTGGTACACAAACGCTAGCAATTATTCGTGAAAACCCAGAAAAATTTCAACTTGTTGCGCTTAGTTTTGGGCGTAATATGGAACGGGGTAGAGCGATTATCCAAGAGTTTAAGCCGAAAATGGTTGCTGTTTGGCATACGAGAGATCGTGTGGCACTAGAAGCAGAATTTCCAAATGTGAAATTTTATAATGGTTTGGAAGGGCTTAGGGAAGTAGCAACCTATTTAGATGGCGATGTGCTTTTAAACGCGGTGATGGGGAGTGTTGGCTTACTGCCGACTTTAGATGCGATTGAAGCGGGCAAAGCGATTGCGATTGCTAATAAGGAAACACTTGTCACTGCTGGTCATTTAGTCATGCGTGCGGCGAAAGAAAAAAACGTTTCGCTATTACCTGTTGATAGTGAACATTCTGCTATTTTACAAGCATTAAACGGAGAAAATCCAGAAAGAATAGAGAAATTAGTTCTGACAGCGAGCGGTGGAAGTTTCCGTGATAAAACGCGGGAGCAACTGAGCGAAGTTACGGTGAAAGAAGCATTAAAACATCCGAACTGGAACATGGGAAATAAATTAACGATTGATTCCGCGACGATGTTTAATAAAGGTTTAGAAGTAATGGAAGCGCACTGGCTGTTTGGGGTTAGTTATGACGATATTGAAGTAGTTATTCAGCGCGAAAGTATCATTCATTCAATGGTGCAGTTCGTCGATGGAAGCTTCATTGCCCAACTTGGCACGCCAGACATGCGGATGCCGATTCAATACGCGTTAACCTATCCTGATAGACTCTATATACCGTATGAAAAAGAATTCCGGATTACTGATTTTTCCGCACTTCATTTTGAAAAAGTGGATTATGAAAGATTTCCGGCATTGAAACTCGCGTATAATGCTGGTAAAATAGGTGGAACAATGCCGACAGTTTTAAATGCTGCAAATGAAATTGCTGTTGCTGGCTTTTTAAATGGGCAGGTGGCTTTTTATAATATTGAAGCACTTGTTGAAAATGCAATGAATCGTCATACTAGTATTTCTGACCCTGACTTGGATACGATTTTACAAGTCGATCAAGAAACACGCGCGTATGTAAAGACACTTTTATAGAGGTGAAGCTATTTTGACAACTATTATTGCTTTTATTTTCGTATTCGGACTGATTGTATTTTTCCATGAACTAGGACATTTTCTTTTTGCAAAACGTGCTGGGATTATGGTAAAAGATTTTTCAATTGGGTTTGGACCGAAAATTTTTGCTTATCGTAAAAAAGAAACACAATATACGATTCGCTTGCTGCCGATTGGTGGTTATGTTCGGATGGCTGGGGAAGATGGCGAAGAAATTGAGCTAAAACCTGGTTACCGAGTGGGACTTGAACTAACACCGGAAGAAACGGTTAGTAAAATTATTGTTAATGGAAAAGATCAATACGTCAACGCGCAACCTATCGAAGTATCGCTCTGTGATTTAGAGAAAGAGCTTTTCATTGAAGGTTACGAAGACTACGACGATACGAAGAAAGTTCGTTATCAAGTAGAACGTGATGCGCTCGTTATTGATGGCAAGATTGAAACGATGATTACGCCATTTGACCGTTCTTTTAATGCAAAATCATTAGGGAATCGGGCAATGACGATTTTTGCTGGACCACTTTTTAATTTTATTCTAGCTATTTTAATTTTTACGGCTTTAGCATTTGTTCAAGGCGGCGTTCCGAGCACGGATAACACGCTTGGGAATGTGCTGCCTGACGGGGCTGCTGCTGAGGCTGGTCTTAAAAAGGGTGACGAAGTTCTTTCTATCAACGGAAAAGAAATGAAATCTTGGACAGATATCGTACAAAGCGTTTCAGAAAACCCCGGAAAAACACTTGATTTCAAAGTGGATCGCGATGGTAAAACGCAAGATATTGATGTAAAACCGGCGACACAGGAAGAAAATGGCAAAAAAGTGGGGAAAATTGGTGTGGAAACGCCGATGGATACTTCATTTACTGCTAAAATAACCAATGGATTTACGCAAACATGGAATTGGATTGTTCAAATATTTACGATTCTTGGTAACATGTTTACAGGCGGATTTTCACTTGACATGCTAAACGGCCCAGTGGGGATTTACACAAGTACGCAACAAGTCGTTCAATATGGCTTTATGACGGTACTGAACTGGACAGCTGTTTTAAGTATTAACCTAGGAATTGTTAACTTATTACCGTTACCAGCGCTTGATGGTGGACGCTTGATGTTCTTCTTATATGAACTCGTTCGCGGTAAACCAATTGATCCGAAAAAAGAAGGCATTATCCATTTTGCAGGTTTTGCACTTTTAATGGTTCTGATGATTCTTGTGACATGGAACGATATTCAACGAGCATTTTTCTAAAAAGAGAAAGACTAATAAAGGGAAAAAGGGGTGTTTTAAATGCGTCAAACGATGACATTTATACCAACATTAAAAGAAGTTCCAGCTGATGCAGAAGTAAAGAGTCACCAATTACTTCTTCGCGCTGGTTTTATAAGACAAACGGCTAGTGGGATTTATAGTTATTTACCACTTGCAACATTGATGTTACGCAAAATCGAAACAATTATCCGTGAAGAATTAGAAGCAATTGGTGCGGCAGAATTATTAATGCCTGCGCTTCAACCTGCAGAACTTTGGCAAGAATCTGGTCGTTGGAATGATTACGGCCCAGAATTAATGCGCCTAAAGGACCGCGCTTCTCGTGACTTTGCGCTTGGGCCAACCCATGAGGAAGTTATTACGGCACTTTTACGTGATGAGGTTAAATCTTATAAACGTTTGCCGCTCACTTTATACCAAATTCAAACGAAATTCCGTGATGAAAAACGTCCACGCTTTGGTTTATTACGTGGTCGTGAATTCATTATGAAAGATGCTTATTCTTTCCATGCAACAAGTGAAAGTTTGGATGAAGTGTATAATTTGATGCACCAAGCTTATTCGAATATCTTTACTCGTTGTGGCCTTGAATTCCGTTCTGTTATTGCGGATTCCGGTTCTATTGGTGGGAATGAATCAAAAGAATTTATGGCGTTATCTGATATTGGCGAAGATACGATTGCTTATAGTGATGCTTCTGATTATGCGGCGAATACAGAGATGGCTCCAGTTTTATATATGGAGAAAAAATCACATGAACTGGAGAAGGACTTGGAAAAAGTTGCCACTCCTGATCAAAAATCAATTGGAGATATTGTTGAATTTTTAGAAGTTCCAATTGAAAAAACGATGAAGTCGATGCTTTATCAAGTAGATGAAGAAGTAATTATGGTCCTTGTTCGCGGTGACCATGAAGTGAATGATATTAAAATCAAAAATGCATTAGATGCAACCAATGTAGAATTAGTAGACCCAGCTGTTGCAGTTGAACTACTAGGAGCTAACTTTGGTTCCCTAGGGCCAATCGGCGTTCCTGAAAATACGCGTGTCTTTGCGGATAATGCTGTAAAAGATATCGTTAATGCGGTAGCTGGTGCAAACGAAGATGGTTTCCACTATATCAATGTGAATCCGGATCGTGATTTCACTGTAACTAGCTATTTTGATTTACGTATGATCCAAGTAGGCGATTTATCTCCTGATGGTCAAGGCGTAATCAAATTTGCTGAAGGTATTGAAGTGGGCCATATTTTCAAACTTGGAACGAAATATAGCCAAGCGATGAATGCGACAATTTTAGACGAAAATGGTCGTGCGCAACCAATTATTATGGGTTGTTATGGAATCGGCGTATCTCGTATTTTATCTGCCATCGCGGAACAATCGAATGATGAAAATGGTTTTGTATGGGATAAGCAAATTAGCCCATTTGATTTACATTTAATTCCTGTTAACATGAAGAGCGAGGAGCAAGTTGCTTTTGCAGAAACGCTTTATACGTCACTACAAGGTGCTGGCTTTAGCGTGTTAATCGATGATCGTGCGGAGCGTGCAGGCGTTAAATTTGCAGATGCGGATTTAATTGGCTTACCAATCCGTATTACAGTAGGGAAAAAGGCAGCAGAAGGTGTCGTTGAAGTGAAAATCAGAAAAACTGGCGAGATGATTGAAGTTCGCCAAGATGAACTTCTAAACACGCTACCTATTCTCTTTGGAGATAAATAATTTATTGAGCAATTTGTGCCAGATGAAACTCCACTCGTTCCTATAAAAACGGGTTATGAGGGACATCTGGCTTTTATAAATTTGAATGAAGGGGTGTTATTCGGAATGACTGCAAAAGAGGAAGAAAAACAAGAACGATTTCAGCTGTTAATGACACAAATCGGTTTACAAGATGTAACAACCTACGAAGAATTCACGAAAGAAGCTAAAATCGAAAAGCTCGTTGCCGACAAGAAAAATAAAACATGGCAATTTCATTTACACGTTCCGCAAATTTTCCCAGCAGCACTTTTCCATATGATGGATGTTGGGATGAAGCGTGCATTTAGCCAAATTGCGGAAACAGAAATGCAAATAGTTCCAGAAAATCAAACAATCAACGAAACACTCATTCAAGATTATTGGAACTTAATCGTAGAGCCAATTGGCAAGCAGTCACCGATGATTGGGAAACTTTTAATGGAGCAAAAACCTACGTTTAAAGAGCCGCATTTTATTGAATTAGCTGTTCATAACGATATGGAAGAAGCCACTATTCAACAACGATTCCAAGCGAAAATTATTGAAAGTTACGGAAAAGCTGGATTTCCCCGTTTAGCGATGAAAATGCATATGCTCGACCAATCAGAAACGGAAGAATATAAAGCTTTTGCTCAGGCCAAACAAGAAGAAGATCAGAAAAAAGCGGCAGAAGCTGTTCAAGTTATGCAAAAACGCCAAGCTGAAGGACAAAGCGGCGGCGGGGCAGCTCCACTTACTGGTCCATTCCAAATTGGTTACAAAATTAAAGATGACGAAGAAGTCAAACGTCTTGGCGATATTTATGATGAAGAACGCCGTATTACCGTTCAAGGTTTAATCTTCGCAACAGAAATTAGAGAGCTTCGCAGTGGTCGTAGCCTGTTACAATTTAAAATTACTGACTATACAAGTTCGATGATTATAAAAATGTTTTCCCGCGATAACGAAGATGCAGCGATGTTCCAAAATTTGAAAAAAGGCATGTGGGTTAAAGTACGAGGCAGTGTCCAAAATGATACTTTCGTGCGTGATTTAATTATGATGGCGCAAGATGTCAATGAAATCGCTGGTGTGAAGCGTCTTGATACAGCCGAAGAAAAACGGGCAGAACTACACCTTCATTCTCCAATGAGTCAAATGGATGCGACTTCTTCTGTTGATGCGCTTTTCAAACAAGCAGCAGATTGGGGTCACAAAGCGATTGCGATTACTGATCATTCTGTCGCACAATCATTCCCAGAAGCATACGGCGCAGGCCAAAAATATGGTTTAAAAGTTATTTTTGGTATCGAAGCCAATTTAATAGATGATGGTGTTCCGATTGCTTATAATGATCAACACATCGCCTTACAAGATGCTACTTACTGCGTATTTGACGTGGAGACTACTGGTTTATCGGCCGTTTATGATACGATTATCGAGCTTGCGGGTGTAAAAATGAAAAATGGCGAGATCATTGATAAATTTGAAGCCTTTATCGATCCAGGGCATCCGCTTTCTGCAACTACCATCAATCTAACGGGTATTACAGATGATATGGTCAAAGGTTCCGATCCTATTGACGTTGTTTTAAAACGATTCAAGGAATGGAGCGCTGACGACATCCTTGTAGCCCACAATGCTTCCTTTGATATGGGCTTTATTAACACTGCGTACGAAAAAGTTGGCCTGGAAAAAGCCGAAAATGCAGTTGTCGATACGCTAGAATTGGCACGTTTTCTTTACCCGCATTTTAAAAATCACCGCTTAAATACTTTAACGAAAAAATTCAATATCATTCTTGAGCAACATCACCGCGCTGTTTTTGATGCGGAAGCTACGGCATATTTAGCTTGGAAATTAATTAAAGATGCGAAAGAGATGCATGATATCGATTTCCACGATTCGTTAAATGATTATATGGGGGAAGGCGACGCATACAAACGGGCGCGACCATTCCATGCAACCATTTATGCGCAAACAGCTGTTGGTTTAAAAAACCTATTTAAATTAATTACGATGTCTAACATCAATTACTTTTATCGTGTGCCACGAATTCCGCGCTCACAATTAAAGAAATTACGTGAAGGCTTAATTATCGGAACGGCATGTAGCCAAGGCGAATTGTTTGAAGCAATGATGCAAAAAGGGATGCAAGCTGCGGAAAAAGTAGCGGAGTTTTATGATTTCATTGAAGTTCAACCAAAACCAGTATACGCGCCTCTTATTGAGCGAGAACTCGTTCGTGATGAAAAAGCGTTAGAAGAAATTTTGAAAAATATTGTTCGCGTTGGTGAAAAAACAGGAAAACCAGTCGTAGCGACCGGAAATGTGCATTACAAAGATCCTGTTGATAAAATTTATCGTAAAATCTTAATTCATTCGCAAGGTGGCGCTAATCCGCTGAATCGCGCTGAATTACCAGATGTCCATTTCCGCACAACAGATGAAATGTTAAAAGAATTTGCTTTCCTTGGTGAAGAAAAAGCGAAAGAAATTGTTGTAACGAATCCTAATGTTGTAGTGGATTGGATGGAAGATTTAAAGCCAATTAAAGACGAGCTATACACACCAAAAATCGATGGTGCAGAAGACGAAGTTCGCGATATGAGTTATGCAATGGCACACCAATTATACGGTGAAAATTTACCGGAAATCGTAGAAGCTCGACTAGAAAAAGAACTGAAAAGTATTATCGGACACGGGTTCGCAGTTATTTATCTTATCTCGCATAAACTCGTTAAGAAGTCGCTTGTGGACGGCTATCTGGTTGGTTCGCGGGGGTCGGTTGGTTCTTCCTTCGTTGCGACAATGACGGAAATTACCGAGGTGAATCCACTCCCACCACATTATCTTTGCCCGAATTGTAAGGATTCTGAGTTCTTTGATGATGGTTCGGTTGGTTCTGGTTTTGACTTACCTGACAAAGATTGCCCTCACTGTGGTACGGCCTATCAAAAAGAAGGACAAGATATTCCGTTTGAAACTTTCTTAGGATTTAAAGGGGATAAAGTACCCGATATCGATTTAAACTTTTCAGGGGACTATCAACCGGTAGCCCATGCTTATACGAAAGAAATTTTTGGGGAAGATTACGTTTTCCGGGCTGGTACGATTGGTACGGTAGCCGAGAAGACTGCTTTTGGTTATGTTCGTAACTATGAACGTGATATGAATATGACTATTCGTGGCGCTGAAATTGACCGACTTGTAGCTGGATGTACAGGCGTTAAACGAACTACCGGACAGCATCCAGGTGGTATTATCGTTATTCCAGATTATATGGACGTTTACGATTTCACACCAGTGCAATTCCCGGCAGACGCGACGGATTCGGAATGGAAAACGACCCATTTTGACTTCCACTCGATTCATGATAATGTATTAAAACTCGATATACTTGGACACGATGATCCGACCGCTATCCGGATGTTACAGGATTTAAGCGGTATCGATCCAAAAACAATTCCAACCGACGACCCAGATGTGATGAAACTATTCGGTTCTACAGAGTCACTTGGTGTGAAACCAGCAGATATCGACTCCAAAACCGGAACACTGGGAATCCCTGAGTTTGGGACGCGTTTCGTACGACAAATGTTAGAGCAAACCAAACCAACCACGTTTTCCGAGCTAGTGCAAATCTCTGGTCTTTCCCACGGGACGGACGTTTGGCTTGGAAATGCCGAAGAATTAATCAAAAATAAAACATGCGAACTACCAGACGTAATTGGTTGTCGTGATGATATTATGGTATTCCTCATTTATCAAGGATTAGAAAGCTCATTAGCCTTTAAAATTATGGAATCGGTGCGTAAAGGGAAAGGCTTAACAGACGAAATGGAAGAAGCGATGATGGCGAATAAAGTGCCGCTTTGGTACATTGAATCTTGTAAAAAAATCAAGTACATGTTCCCGAAAGCCCATGCCGCAGCTTACGTTTTAATGGCAGTACGGATTGCTTATTTCAAAGTGCATCATCCACTATTTTTCTACGCAACTTATTTCACCGTTCGTGCCGATGACTTCGATTTGACATCTATGGTCAACGGGAAAGAAGCCGTGAAAGCAACAATGAAAGAAGTGAATGATAAAGGCTTAGAAGCTTCAACCAAAGAGAAAAACTTATTAACTGTTTTAGAAATTGCGAACGAAATGCTTGCTCGTGGATACCATTTCCAAAAAGTCGATTTATATAAATCGTCTGCGGATGAATTTTTAATTGATGGCGACTCGCTTATCCCGCCATTTAACGCGATTCCGAGTCTTGGAACAAACGTAGCGAAGCAAATTGTTGCTGCCCGTGAAAACGGAGAATTCTTATCCAAAGAAGACTTACAACAACGCGGAAAAGTATCCAAAACGATTATTCAGTACATGGATGATCAAGGATGCTTGGAAGGCTTGCCTGATCAAAATCAGCTATCCCTGTTCTAAAAATGGGCAAAACTTGCTTGTAGTCACAATTTGTGATAAACTTATTTAAGAAATACTACGATAACTCAGCCAAGCGTGGGCCAATGCCCACGCTTTCGTTTTGCAAATCTGTCAAAGAGTCACCTGTGGCAGAAGTAGGGGACGAATTAGCTGGAAAAGCGTATCTCTTAAGGAGGCTGAAATGAGTAAAGTACTAGAACAAGTAGAAGCAATTGTTGCGCCAATCACGGATGAACTTCAATTGGAACTCGTAGACATTGCCTTTGAAAAAGAAGGGCCGAATTGGTTTTTACGAATTTTTATTGATAAAGATGGTGGCGTAGATATCGATGAATGCGCAGCCGTGAGCGAAAAAGTGAGTGAAAAAATGGACGAAAATGATCCCATTACACAAAACTACTTTTTAGAAGTGTCATCACCTGGGGCTGAACGTCCACTGAAGAAAGAGCAAGATTTTGAAAATGCGGTAAGTAAATATGTCCACGTCACTTCTTATGAGCCAATTGATGGTCGTAAAATGTGGGAAGGCACGCTCGTTAGTTATGACGGCACAACACTCGTTATTACTATCACGGACAAAACACGCAAAATCACTTGTGAAATTCCTAAAGACAAAGTAGCCAAAGCAAGACTTGCAATTCAATTTTAAAAAGCAAAGAATAAGGAGCTGAATAAAAAATGAGCACAGAATTATTAGATGCTCTTCATGTGTTAGAACATGATAAAGGTATTTCAAGAGAGGTTTTAGTAGAAGCAATCGAAGCTGCTCTTACATCCGCATATAAAAGAAACTTCAAAGATGCACAAAACGTACGCGTAGATTTAAATATGGAAAACGGTTCTATCCGTGTTTTAGCTAGAAAAGAAGCGGTAGAACAAGTATTTGATTCTCGCCTTGAAATTTCGATGGAAGAAGCACACAAACTGAACCCTGTATATCAACCAGGTGACGTTGTTGAGCTTGAAGTAACTCCAAAAGATTTCGGACGTATTGCTGCTCAAACAGCGAAACAAGTTGTAACCCAACGTGTTCGTGAAGCGGAACGTGGCATCATTTATGATGAATTTATCGACCGCGAAGATGACATTATGACTGGTATCGTGGAACGTCAAGATTCTCGTTTTATCTATGTAAACCTTGGTAAAATCGAAGCAATTTTGTCCCAAAACGAGCAAATGCCAAACGAAACTTATCATGCACATGATCGCATCAAAGTATATTTAACAAAAGTAGAGAAGACGACAAAAGGGCCGCAAATTTTTGTATCCCGTACACACCCTGGTTTACTTAAACGTCTTTTTGAAATGGAAGTACCGGAAATCTATGACGGTGTTGTAGAAATCAAATCTGTTGCACGTGAAGCAGGAGACCGCTCTAAAATCTCCGTTTACACAGCAAATGAAGAAGTGGACCCAGTTGGCGCATGTGTTGGACCAAAAGGCGCACGTGTACAAACTATCGTCAATGAACTTAAAGGCGAAAAAATCGATATCGTTGAATGGTCAGATGATCCTTTCACATTCGTAGCTAATGCACTTAGTCCTTCTAAAGTATTAGATGTTATTGTGAACGAAGCAGACCAAGCGACAACTGTAATCGTACCAGATTATCAGTTATCTCTTGCCATTGGTAAACGTGGTCAAAATGCCCGTTTAGCAGCAAAATTAACTGGTTGGAAAATTGATATTAAAAGTGAAACAGTTGCAACTGAACTAGGCATCTATCCTCGTAATGGTGTAGAAGCGCCTGAAGTAGAAGAAGCAGAGAGCGAAACTTTTACAGAAGATGAAGAGTAAAAAGGAGAATTATCATGCGTAATAAAAAAATCCCCCTTCGAAAATGTATTATTACCGGTGAACGCTTGCCAAAAGGCGAACTTCTTCGTATTGCGTATTCGAAAGACGGAGCGCTTACGATAGATCCTACAGGCAAAGCACCTGGACGCGGTTTCTACATTGTTAAAAGTGTCGAAGCCTGTGAAAAAGCGAAAAAGAAAAACGCCATTTTTCATCAACTAAAAATGCCAGAACAAGAGTCCTTTTACGATGAGCTAATCGCTTATGTGAAGTCTCTCGAGGAACCAACTAATGGATAAAAAAGCACTTTCCTTATTAGGCCTCGCAAACCGCGCACGTAAAATTACTACTGGTGAAGAATTAGTACTAAAAGCAGTTAGAAATGGGAAAGCAAAAATGGTTCTCATTTCAGAAGATATATCCGAAAAAACCGAGAAAACAATCCGCAACAAGTGTGAATACTATAATGTTGTCGTGAAAAAAGCCGGCACCCGGGAAATGATAGGGGGTGCAATCGGCAAAGATACACGTGCAATCGTTGCAATACTTGATAAAGGATTTGCTGTTAAATTAGCAGAATTACTCGGTTGAATCTTATACGGAGGTGTACGACATGAGTAAAGTTCGTGTATATGAATACGCAAAAGAACATCAAGTATCAAGCAAAAAAGTCATTGAAGCATTGAAAGACTTAGGCATTGAAGTGGCTAACCACATGTCCACTATTAATGAAAATGCGTTAAGACAATTAGATAATGCCGTTGATGGCACAAATAAAAAAGCCGAAGCACCAAAGAAAGAAACTACTAGCAACGAAAATGGAAATAGTAAGGGGCCAAACAAACCGAATATGACAAATAGTAATGAAAAGTCGAATAAACCAAATAAACCAGCAGGACAAGCTAATAAACCAGCCACTGCAAACAAAAGCCAAGGTGCAAAACCAGCGACAAATAAACCAGCAAACACGGGTAACCAAACACAAGCAAGTGGTAACCAACAACAAGCTGGCGGACAAAAACGCAACAATAACAACAGCAATCGTCCAGGTGGCGGCAACCAAAACCGTCCAGGCGGTAACAATCGTCCGAATCGTGGCGGCAATTTTAACAATAAAGGCCGTAACACGAAGAAAAAAGGTAAATTAAACCATAGTACAGTACCACCAACTCCGCCAAAACCAAAAGAACTTCCTGAAAAAATCGTTTTCAGCGAATCTTTAACAGTAGCGGAATTAGCGAAAAAATTATACAGAGAACCATCTGAACTTATCAAAAAATTATTTATGCTTGGCGTTGTTGCGACAATTAACCAATCATTAGATAAAGATGCAATCGAACTAATTTGTGACGACTACGGTGTACAAGTAGAAGAAGAAATTAAAGTCGATGTAACAGACTTAGATGTGTACTTTGAAAATGAACTAAATGAAGCGGTTGACGAGTCTAAACTTGTTGAACGCCCACCAGTTGTTACTATCATGGGACACGTTGACCATGGTAAAACAACATTACTAGATTCCCTTCGTAATACAAAAGTTACTTTAGGAGAAGCTGGTGGTATCACGCAACATATCGGTGCTTACCAACTCGAAATCCATGACAAAAAAATCACTTTCCTTGATACACCGGGACATGCTGCGTTTACAGCAATGCGTGCTCGTGGTGCGCAAATCACGGACATTACGATTTTAGTTGTAGCAGCAGATGATGGCGTTATGCCACAAACAATTGAAGCAATCAACCATGCGAAAGCTGCGGGAATGCCGATTATTGTTGCTGTCAACAAAATTGATAAACCACAAGCAAATCCAGACCGTGTAATGCAAGAACTAACAGAATATGAATTAGTTCCAGAAGCATGGGGCGGCGATACCATTTTCGCACCAATCTCCGCTAAATTCGGTGAAGGTCTTGAAAACTTGTTAGATATGATTTTACTTGTTTCTGAAGTAGAAGAATTAAAAGCAAATCCAGACCGTCGTGCCATCGGTTCTGTTATCGAAGCAGAACTTGATAAAGGTCGTGGCCCGGTTGCGACTTTACTAGTACAAGATGGAACACTTAATATCGGAGACCCAATTGTTGTAGGTAACACGTTTGGTCGTGTCCGTGCAATGGTCAATGATTTAGGCCGTCGCGTGAAAAAAGTTGGTCCAAGTACACCAGTTGAAATCACTGGACTAAACGATGTACCACAAGCCGGCGATCGCTTCGTTGTTTTTGAAGATGAAAAAACAGCAAGAAACATCGGGGAAACTCGTGCAAGTCGTGCGCTAGTAGCTCAACGTTCTGCAACAAACCGCGTAAGTTTAGACAACTTATTTGAACATATGAAAGCTGGCGAAATGAAAGAAGTTAACGTTATTATTAAAGCAGACGTTCAAGGTTCTGTAGAGGCTCTTGCCGCATCTCTTCGCAAAATTGATGTAGAAGGCGTTAACGTAAAAATCATTCATACTGCCGTTGGTGCCATCAATGAATCAGATATCACTTTAGCAGCAGCTTCTAATGCGATTATTATTGGATTTAACGTTCGTCCAACAACACAAGCACGTGAAGCAGCAGAAAACGAAAGCGTAGATATTCGTTTACACCGTGTTATCTATAAAGCGATTGATGAAATTGAAGCAGCAATGAAAGGGATGCTTGATCCAGAATTCCAAGAAAAAATTATCGGTCAAGCGCAAGTTCGTCAAACAATCAATGTTTCTAAAGTGGGTACAATTGCTGGCTGTTACGTAACAGATGGTAAAATTACTCGTGATAGCGGCGTTCGTATTATCCGTGACGGAATCGTAGTCTTTGAAGGCGAAATTGCTACACTTAAACGCTTTAAAGATGATGCGAAAGAAGTGGCTAAAGGTTACGAATGTGGTATCACAGTACAAAACTTCAACGATATCAAAGAAGACGATGTCATTGAAGCGTACGTTATGGAAGAAATTGAAAGAAAATGATTCAATCAGTCGTTAGTGAATTTTTCATGCAGGAACCACAAAACCTCAAAGAAAAACGCGCTATCCTGAAACGAATTGTAACGAGAGCAAAACAAAAATTCAATATCTCTATTGCTGAAACGGATTATCAGGATTTATGGCAGCGAGCTGAAATAAGCTTTGCTGTCGTATCTTCCTCGCACATCCAAGCAGAAAAAGAAGCCAGAGAAGTACTTGCTTTTCTTGATTCTTTTCCTGAGTGGGAACGCGCCGAGACCGTTATGGAGAAGCTATAAAAAGAGGTGAATACACTTGAACGTACGAGCAAATCGTGTCAGTGAGCAAATGAAAAAAGAATTGGGCGATATTTTAAATCGTAAAATTAAAGACCCGCGCTTAGGTTTTGTAACCGTAACGGGAGTAGATGTTACTGGTGACTTACAAGAAGCTAAGGTGTTCATTTCCATTCTTGGTACCGATAAGGAAAAAGAAAATACGTTACTCGCACTTGCGAAAGCGCATGGCTTTATCCGCTCTGAAATCGGTCGTCGTATTCGACTTCGTAAAGTTCCAGAAATGTCTTTTGAAATAGATAATTCCATCGCTTACGGAAATCGAATCGATGAATTGCTTCGCGACTTAAATAACGATCAATAATAAATAAAAGTTTAAGGCAGTCCCTTTATCTTCTCATTCAAACGGGATGTAAGTGGGTCATTGCCTTAAACTTTTTTTCTTAGGAGGAGGAGCTTGATGAACGGCATTATCCCACTGTGGAAAGAACGCGGGATGACAAGTCATGATTGCGTTTTTAAATTAAGAAAAATTTTACATACGAAAAAAGTCGGTCATACAGGTACACTTGATCCAGAAGTAGAAGGCGTGCTACCAATTTGTATTGGCCGTGCGACAAAATTGGCTGAATATGTAACTGATGAAGGCAAAGTCTATGTAGCAGAAATAACACTAGGTAAATCGACTACAACTGAAGATGCAACTGGTGAAACGGTTATGACCAAGGAACTAGCCGAAATTTCCGCAGCAGAACTTCAAGCCGCACTCACAAAACTAACAGGAAAAATTACCCAGATTCCACCCATGTTTTCCGCTGTAAAAGTCAACGGCAAAAAATTGTATGAATATGCAAGAGCTGGAATAGAGGTAGAACGCCCATCCAGACAAGTGGATATTTATTCGTTAATACGCTTAGATGGTGACACTGCACTAAATGAGTCCAACCCAACATTCCGATTAGAAATTGCTTGCGGAAAAGGAACTTATATCCGTACACTTGCAGTGATGATTGGCGAATTATTAGGATATCCAGCTCATATGTCCAAACTAGAACGTACTCGTAGCGGCTTTTTCCAAAAAGAAGATTGCTTGACGCTCGCAGAAATTGACGAAATGATGCAAGCGAATGATAGCAGCTTTTTATATCCACTTGAAAAAGGCATTGAATCCATGGCCAAATTAGTAATTGACGAAGAAGTTCACGCCAAAGTCCTAAATGGCGGCCTATTACCAAAAACATTATTTACAACAGTAGAAGACGAATCTCGTGTAGCGCTTATTTTTGATGATAAATTAACCGCGATTTATAAACCACACCCAGAGAAAAAAGACCTTTGGAAACCAGAGAAGGTTATCGAGTTACATCAAGCATAGTTATTGCGACCGCAACTTTCTTATATTATGATATGAGAGGAATTCGAATTTAGAGGAGAAGTGGCAAAAAATGAAGACGATATACTTACATCATCCGATGACAATAGACGAGTGGACAGACGTGAAAAAAGTAATGGCGCTTGGTTTTTTCGATGGTGTTCATTTAGGGCATCAAGCAGTCATTAAACAAGCAAAACAAATTGCTGAACAAAAAGGCTTGCAAACGGCAGTATTAACTTTTGATCCGCATCCATCTGTCGTTTTAAGCAATATCCGCAAACAAGTAAAATATCTCACCCCGCTAGAAGATAAAGCCGAAAAAATGGCGGAGCTTGGCGTAGATATTATGTATGTAGTTCGCTTTACAACACAGTTTTCAGAAATATCCCCACAAGACTTTGTCGATAATTACCTAGTCGCTTTAAATGTGGAACACGTCGTAGCTGGTTTCGACTATTCTTACGGTAAAAAAGGTGAAGGTAAGATGAACGATTTGGCGGGCTATGCAAAAGGTCGTTTTGAGGTTACTATAGTTGATAAACAAACAGCTGCTAGTGATAAAATAAGCTCGACCAACATTAGACGCGCCATTACAGAAGGCGAACTAGAAGTAGCGAACCAATTACTAGGCTATCCTTACACAACAAAAGGAACTGTAATCCACGGAGATAAACGAGGTAGAACAATTGGCTTTCCGACAGCGAATATTCTTGTGAATGAAGATTACTTAATTCCAAAACTTGGTGTCTATGCAGTGAAATTCCGCGTGAATGGGGAAACTCACTTAGGTATGGCTAGCATTGGCTATAATATCACGTTTAAAGACGACCAAGCACTCTCGATTGAAGTGTATATTCTGGATTTCCACCGCGAAATTTACGGCGAGGAAGCGGAAATTGAATGGTATCAATTTTTCCGTCCAGAACTTAAATTTAATGGTGTAGAAGGTCTGATTGCGCAGTTAGAAAAAGACGAACAAGATACAAGAGCTTTTTTTGCTAAATTAGAAGATTAAACGACTATTTCTGCTTGCTTTTAGAGGCTAAATAGTGTATCTTTAAATCTGTACGAACAGAACCATTACTTGGCTTTTGCGACTCACCGACGCTTGGCTCAGTAATTGGGGATATTTTAGAAGGAGGTGGAAAGAAATGGCTTTAACTCAAGAACGCAAAAATGAAATTATTGCAGAGTACCGTGTCCATGATACAGATACTGGTTCACCAGAAGTACAAATCGCTGTATTAACTGCTGAAATCAATAGCTTAAATGAACACGTTCGCGTACACAAAAAAGATCATCACTCTTACCGTGGATTAATGAAAATGGTAGGTCACCGTCGTAACCTATTAACTTACCTACGTAAAAAAGATGTTCAACGTTACCGCGAACTTATCAAACGTTTAGGTTTACGTCGATAAAAACCAGACGAAAGCGGGATACCAAAAGTTCCCGCTTTTTTTTGAGTATTAAGTATACTAAATTTTGGAAAACACGCCGAAGAAACGAAACTTTATCGCATGAATCCAAAAACGTGCTTCAGAAAATCATTATTTGCAGTAGGTTTTTGGATTCATGTGTGCTTTAGAAAATCTAAAGTGTGCGTGAACATTCTTATGCATGGTAAAGTTTCTGGTTCGTGTTTCCTAAACAAAGGAGATTAAAACATGTCTGAAAAACAAGTATTCTCAACAGAATGGGCAGGTAAAACATTATCTGTTGAAGTAGGTCAATTAGCAAAACAAGCAAGTGGAGCAGCATTAATTCGTTACGGTGATACAGTCGTTTTAACAGCGGCAGTAGGTTCTAAAAAACCACGTCCAGGCGACTTTTTCCCGCTAACAGTGAACTATGAAGAAAAAATGTATTCCGTTGGTAAAGTGCCCGGTGGATTCTTAAAACGTGAAGGACGTCCAAGTGACCGTGCGACATTAACTGCGCGCCTAATCGACCGTCCAATCCGTCCATTATTTGCAGAAGGTTTCCGTAATGAAGTTCAAATTACTTCTACTGTTTTTAGTGTGGATCAAGATTGTTCTCCAGAAATGGCAGCAATGCTTGGCTCTTCTGTTGCATTAGTTATTTCTGATATTCCATTTGAAGGACCAATCGCTGGTGTAGATGTTGGTCGTATCGACGGAAAATACGTTATTAACCCAACAATCGAACAAGCAGAAAAAAGTGATATTAGCTTAACTGTTGCAGGAACTTATGATGCAATCAACATGGTAGAGGCTGGAGCGAAAGAAGTTTCAGAAGAAGCAATGCTTGAAGCAATCATGTTTGGTCATGAAGAAATTAAACGTCTTTGTGAATTCCAACAACAAATCATCGCTGCTGTAGGTAAAGAAAAACGCGAAATCGAACTTTTCGTAAGCGATCCTGAACTTGAAGCAGAAGTAAAAGCAGCAAGCGAAGGCAAAATGAAAACTGCTATCAAAACAGAAGAGAAAAAAGCGCGTGAAGCAGCAATTGAAGATGTAAAAGAAGAAATTTTAGAAAGCTATAAAGCGAAAGAATTAGAAAATGAATCCGAAATTCTTAGCGAAGTAGCTCATATTCTTGAAATGATTGAAAAAGACGAAATGCGTCGCCTTATTTCTCAAGATAAAATCCGTCCAGATGGCCGTAAAGTAAACGAAATTCGCCCACTTTCTTCTGAAGTTGGCATGCTTCCTCGTGTCCATGGTTCTGGTTTATTCACTCGTGGCCAAACACAAGCTCTAAGCGTATGTACACTGGCACCGCTTCGTGAACACCAAATCATTGATGGTTTAGGAACAGAAGAATATAAACGCTTTATGCATCATTACAATTTCCCACAATTCAGTGTTGGGGAAACTGGGCCTCGTCGTGCTCCGGGCCGTCGTGAAATCGGTCACGGTGCCTTAGGTGAACGTGCGCTTCAATATGTTATTCCTTCCGAAGAGGAATTCCCGTACACAATCCGTTTAGTATCAGAAGTTCTTGAATCAAACGGATCTAGTTCTCAAGCAAGTATTTGTGGTTCTACACTTGCAATGCTTGACGCTGGTGTTCCAATTAAAGCGCCAGTTGCAGGTATCGCGATGGGTCTTGTTAAACTTGGCGATGACTACACAATCCTTTCTGATATCCAAGGTATGGAAGATCACTTTGGCGATATGGACTTTAAAGTTGCTGGTACAAAAGACGGTATTACAGCACTTCAAATGGACATCAAAATCGATGGCTTGAGCCGTCAAATTTTGGACGAAGCATTAACGCAAGCAAAAGAAGGTCGCTTACACATTCTAGAACACTTAACTAGCACAATTAGCGAACCTCGTGAAGAACTTTCTGCTTATGCTCCAAAAATTATTACGCTTAACATCAAACCAGAGAAAATCAAAGACGTTATCGGACCTGGTGGAAAACAAATCAATGCTATCATTGAAGAAACTGGCGTAAAAATCGATATCGAACAAGATGGTACAGTTTACATTGCTTCTCAAGATCAAGCAATGAACCGTAAAGCTATTGCTATCATTGAAGACATCGTTCGTGAAGTAGTAGTGGGAGAAGTTTACACTGGTAAAGTTCGTCGTATCGAAAAATTTGGCGCATTTGTTGAATTATTCAAAGGTACAGACGGTTTAGTTCATATTTCTGAATTAGCGCATGAACGCGTTGGTAAAGTAGAAGATATTCTAAAACTTGGCGATGAAGTTACAGTGAAAGTTATCGAAGTAGACCAACAAGGTCGCGTTAACTTATCACGTAAAGCTTTGCTTGAGAAAAAAGAACAACCAGAAGGCGACAAAAAACCACAAGCAGAGAAAAAATTCTACCCAAAAACGAAAAAACCAGAATCTAAATAATACAAAAAGCAAGTAGCCTTAGCTACTTGCTTTTTTTACTATTTTTTTGGTCGAGTTTTACTATGTGTGCGCATTGATTTTTTAATAACTTTCCAGCGGTCGCGTTCTTGTCTAGCAAGAGCGGGACTGTTTTTTCGTGCATGGTAAGCCATTTCACGCTGCAATTTTAACCAATTTTCGTAATGTTGCATCGATAAACGACCATCTTCTAAAGCAGCTTGTACAGCGCAACCAGGCTCTTGTGTATGGGAACAATCATGAAAACGACAGCCTTCAGCAAGCTCCTCCACATCTGAAAAAGTGGTTTCCAATCCAGCTTGATTCAAACCAATCCCGAATTCGCGCATTCCTGGCGTATCAATAACAATCCAACCATTATTTAGCAAATGCATTTCTCGGTGTGTCGTAGTATGTTTTCCTTTACTATCATCTTCCCGAATACCAGCAGTTTTCATCAAATCAGTACCAGCAAGCGAATTAATAAAAGAAGATTTACCAACACCAGAAGAACCGAGTAAAACAAGAGTGCTATTCGGCTTCAAATCGCGTTCTAACGCTTCAAAACCATTGTGCGACAAATTATCCACATAATACGCTGGGACGCCATATGCGACAGTTTCGAGCTGCTGAGCGTAGGGCGATAGATCTTCCGCTAAATCGGCTTTCGTCAAAATGATAATCGGCGTAGCGCCACTATCCCAAGCAACCGTTAAATAGCGTTCTAAGCGATTTAAATTAAAATCATGATTCAAACTCATCACAATAAGCGCATAGTCAAAATTCGCCGCAATCAATTGTTCCTCAGAATCTTTATTCATTCGAGAAAAGACTGTTTTCCGTTCTAACACGGATAAGATTTGCGCGTCACTGCTCACTTCGACAAAATCGCCAACAGCAGGCAGGGCAGTGGTGGATAATTCATAAAAATTCCCACGTTTAAGGGAGGTTAAAAATTCCCCGTTTTCAGTAACTACTCGGTAATAATCTCTAAATACCGCAGTAACTCTGCCGTAAGAGGATGTAGTAGCTATTTCTTGTTCATTAAAAAAATGCGTGAAACCATATTTTTCTAGTATCAATTTTTCCGCTCCTTTGTTGTAGGGAGCATTCTATAGGTAAAATACCCCCGTTTTAATTATGAGGTTATTCATTTTTACATTTTCCATAATTCATCATCCTTTCTTTCTTAAATAATAACATAAAAAAGGAAACAAGCTCTATACTTGTTTCCTTTTTTTCGATTAATTTTTATGTGCTAAAATTTTAGCGATTGTTTCATAGCTCATATCGCTTTTGATAGTGTAGCTACCATCACGAATGTACTTTTCATAATTGTTATCACGTAAGTATTTATCAAAATCGGAAGAACTCTTAACAATACCATTTGCTTGAAGTTCGTCGCCAGCTTTAGAAGACGGATCTCCGCTAGAAATTGTCAAAGTATAACTTTTAACTTTTTTAGCTTCTTCAGCTTTCTTTTTAGCAGCTTCGTCCGCTTTTTTCTTCGCTTCAGTTTCTTTTGCTTTTGCTACTTCTTGCTCAGCTAATAATTTTTCGTATTTTGTTTTCCATGTGCTTGAATTTTCATCAGAACCAGCTTTTGTTGATGCGGCTTTTGTTTCATCTGCTTTAGTCTGAGTTGAGAAAAACTGATTGTAAACCAGTAAGACAACGGCAGATATTAAGAAACCTAACGCCAACATCCGTAAGTTTTTCTTCACAGATAGGCTCCTCCTTTAAAATTTAAATCAATGTTTTAAATATTCTTCAATGATTTGTTCCACTTCTTCTTTAGGCAATGATGACTGTTCAGCAATCTCTGATGTTACGATTCCAGAAGTATAAAGTGTAATCACTTGTTTTTTCATCAATTCGCGAACTTTCGGGCTATCAGGTACTTGTTCAGCCTCAACGATAGGAGTATCCATTTTCATTGCTTTTTCTAGTTCAGTGACGCGTTGTTTTAGTTCAAAGTTTTCTTGCATCCACTGAGCAGCAACATCTTCCAGTTCTTTTTCTAATTGTTTATTGTCGCCTTTTTGAAGAAATGAGATAACAAACAGCGCAATAGCAGCAATTAGTAAGATAATTATGACTGTGGTCATGGGTTTTATACACACCTCTCTTCCATAAACTCTACTACTAGTTATAGCATAATTTACCTTAAAACACCATCCGAAATAAGGTTTTGTAAAGAAAATAAAAAGAAAATGCATAGAGTCCTTGCAACAACTCTTTAAAAATGATATTATTATACAGGTTTAGTAAATAAATTCGTCAGTCGGAGTTGGAGGGAAAAATAATGCGCGTTAATATTACTTTAGAATGCACTGAATGCGGTGATCGTAATTATATCACTACTAAAAATAAGCGTGAAAATCCGGAACGTATTGAATTAAAAAAATATTGTCCAAGATTGCGCCGTGTAACTTTACACCGCGAAACTAAGTAAGCAGCAGGATCTCCATTCTGTTGCTTTTTTTATTAGACAAAGGGGGAAGTCAAGATGGAAGACAAACGCCTAATTCGAGAAAAGATTTTACGGAATTTAAACAGCATCGATAAAGTAGAACATCGCGAACGTTCTATTAAATTAGCAGAAAAACTATTCTTATTACCAGAATGGAGAAATGCACAGGTTATTGGTATAACTTTGGCAAGACATCCTGAAATTGAAACAGAAACAATCATTTTACAAGCCAAAAAAGAAGGCAAGACCGTTTTAATTCCAAAAACATATTACCCAAGCAGAAAAATGGAATTTAAAAAGATGGATTCTGTACATCCGCTTGTAAAAACTAAATTTGGCATTTTGGAGCCTAACGAACTAGCGGAAACGATTGAGAAGGAAGCGATAGATTTATTAATTGTGCCTGGAGTTGCTTTTAATGAAGAGCATTATCGAATCGGTTTTGGCGGTGGTTTTTATGATAGGTTCTTAGTGGATTTCCAAGGCCCAACAGTATCTTTATACTTGTATGAACAAAAAATGGATTTTGCGCCGGAAAGCCATGATAAACCAGTTTCTATTCTAATTGAAGGATAACGAAAAATAATTCTATAGAAAATAGGGTGGATTGTTTACAACACCCTTTTTTTTGCGTATAGTAGTAAATATAATTTGTAATGAAAGCAGGGATTTTTTGAGCTTCCAAGAACAATATGTCTTCTGGCGCCTAACTAATTATTTCTTGGGTGTTGAAAAATACCGTTTAATCCATCTTCATGAGGAAAAACAAGAACTTTGGTTGGAAAATACAAGCCAGAAAAAAAGACCAGTCATTCGTATCCAAATGAAAGAACTAAGTTGGGCTAATGTAGTGGAACGCGATGTGACACATACTTTACATGTTACTGAAAATCTTCGTAAGCAAATGGGGCGCTTGAAACTGCCTCTTGTGAATATTTATATAGCACCATTTGAACCAATGGGTGATATTTCGCCTTTTTTTGGACAGGCAATTGCATCTCCAAACGAAAAAGTGAAACTAGAAAATATTTTACTAGCGAACGAACAGATGAGAGAGCATCTAGATATACTTATAGAAACTTTAGAATTACCCGAAGAAGCGTTTGTTCTTCCAGATGAAATAACAAAAGAACTAGTGGCCAAAGAGCGAGAGCAAGTAATCACGTACATTACTACGAAAGTGAATGAAGAACAAAAAGTTGCCAGAAACTCCAAGCCAATCATTACGTATACGTTCATCGGCCTTTTAATCGCAGCGTTCTTGTGGCTTGCTTTTCAAGGCGGAACAACGAATTCATTTAACTTAATTAAATGGGGCGGGAAATTCAATCCACTTATTTATGCCGGTGAATGGTGGCGCTTTATTTCGCCAATATTTCTCCACAGCGGATTAATACACCTAGCCTCCAACGCAGTTATGTTATACATTGTCGGGGCATGGGCAGAGCGGCTTTATGGCAAATGGCGTTATGTTTTGATTCTCCTATTAGGTGGGATTTGTGGGAATATAGCCAGTTTTGCACTAAATATGAATTTATCTGTTGGTGCTAGTACTGCTGTGTTCGCTGTAATGGGCGCGTTACTGTATTTAGTAGTATTGAAACCAAATCTTTATGCGAGAACGATTGGAGTTAGTATCGCATCGCTTGTCGCAATCAATTTACTTATTGATGTGTTTTCTACGCAAATTGATATTGCTGGACATATTGGCGGATTAGTTGGCGGTTTCTTACTCGCAGGAGCGTTATCATTACCAAAGCAATTTTTCCATTGGCGCCGACTTGCATATGGTATTTCTTTATTGGCGGTAGCTATTTTATTTCTGTATTTTGGCTATCAAAAAGGAGAGAAACCATACGATCCAATGCAAGCTAACGTAGCTGTACAACAATATCTACAAGAACAAAATGAAAAAGAAGCAACGAAAATTACCGATACTTTAATTGCAAGCGGAAGCGCTGATGGCTATTCTTATACGTATGCTGCATCTATGGCTTTGCAAAACAAGCAAGTAGATAAAGCAGAAGCGATGGCTAAAGAAGCAATTAGTATGGATAAAGACATCCCAGAAGCTCATTATTATTTATCCGTCTGCTATAGAATAAAGGGTGATATACCTAATGCAATCAAAGAAGCAAACAGCGCCAGACAATTATCAAGCAATCCATTTTTTGATTCTTATTACGATGAGTTAGAAAAAAACAAAGAATAAGAGGTTTTTAATGTGAAAACAGTTTATGATGTTGCCCAATTACTAAGAAAGCATGGCATTATTGTTTATTTAGGAAAGCGACAATACGACATCGAAATGATGGAATATGAGATTACAGAACTTTTTAAACATAATATTTTAGATAGAGAAGTTTTTGCTAGAGCTAGAAGTATATTGAAGGAAGAATTAATCAAAGAACAACGTAAAAATAGTAGTTTAAATTAAATTGATTATAAGGAGAACAGCAGAATGAACAAAAAATTAATTGGTGTAGATTTAGGCGGGACAACGGCAAAATTAGCTATTTTAACAAAAGAAGGCGACATTGAAGAAAAATGGACTATTGATACTGACATTGCAGACAAAGGCGCTCATATCGTAAAAAATATCGGAGACTCTATCAACCAAAAACTAACAGATTTACAACTAGATAATGATACTTTTTATGGTATTGGTATGGGAACACCTGGAACAGTTAATTATGAAACAGGCACGGTTAAAGGTGCATACAACTTGGGCTGGGCAGAAGAACAAAACGTTAGCGAAGATTTAGAAAATATTACTGGTTTAAAAATAATATTAGATAATGATGCGAATGTTGCTGCTCTTGGCGAACGTTGGAAAGGTGCAGGAGAAGGCGGCGCGAATGTTGTTTTTGTAACACTTGGAACCGGTGTTGGCGGCGGAATCTTTGCAGAAGGTAAAATTTTACATGGCGTACGCGGAGCAGCTGGTGAAATCGGCCACGTAACGGTAGTTCCAGAAAATGGTTATGATTGTACTTGTGGTAAAACTGGTTGTTTAGAAACAGTGGCTTCTGCAACTGGTATTGTTCGAGTAGCTAAAGATTTAGCGAAAGAATTCACTGGCAAATCTGCACTTAAAGAGGCGATTGATAAAAACGAAACAATCACTTCTAAATTAATTTTTGAGTTAGGTGCGGAAGAAGATGCTCTTGCGAATGAAACGATTGATAAAATTTCTTTCTATTTAGCTTTAGCGCTTAGTCACATTGGAAACATGTTAAACCCTGAGAAAATTATTATCGGCGGTGGAGTTTCAGCGGCAGGTGACCAACTTTTAACACCAGTTAAAAATTATTTTGAAACAATGGTTTTCCCAGCAGTAAAAGAATCCACTAAATTATCCATCGCGACAAAAGGGAATGACGCAGGGATAATTGGAGCTGCATGGTTAGCATTACCGAATGAAGATTAATATTCATTTTTATAAGCTACAATAATACTCCATTATTGTAGCTTGTTTTATCGAAAGATCTTTCTATAACGCATTGTTTTAGCTTCCTATGAAAAGGGTAAAATTTTAGCATAGAGAGATTGGAGGCCAGAGATGAAAAAATCAAATGCTTTTTTGCTGATTACCTTATTGATGGGATTGGTTTTTATCTCTTTTGGTTGCTCGGAGGAAAAAGAAACGCCAAAAAAGACTACAAAAGAAGTGCAAGGTGTTCAAATTAAAACAAAAGAATTCCAGCGAGTTGTCGGTTGGCTATCAAAAGATTCCGTTTTGTTGCAAACGAAAAAGTCTGGAATTACCTATTTTGATGAACTTAATATTTATAACAAGAAGAAACGCGCTATCTTTAATACAAAAGAGTCTATTTCAGAAGTTCAAATTAGCCCAGATTATCGAAATGTTTTGCTTTATTCTGCAGAATCCGACAAAAAAGCGACGATGCGAATAATTGCTTTAAATGATGGATCAACGGTTGCGTCTCGAGCAACAAAGCCATTAACGACCACGTTCTATTGGAATGACGAATCTCCTGAGAAAATAATGTTTGTAACATATAGTCCAGAATGGGATTTTCAAATAGAGAATTGGGATTATACGCTAAATCAAGTGGATAAAATTGATTTAGCCTCTCCTTTTATTTCGTGGTACGGTGATAATTTGGTGCTATCAAACAACAAAGATAAGCGAGACGATGAAGTAGGCAATCTTTATTTACAAGATATTAGAGACAACGCAACTAAAAATTTAATTGTGGCTAATATTATGCAATTTGCCGTACATGATAATGTGCTCTTAACGATTGAGAAATCCTCTGATGAAAAATTATTGTACGATTTTAGAACGATTGGATTCCAGAATTTTTATTCTTATAATGCCGCGCGTGAGTATGACGAGTTAGGCACATTTGTTCCGTATTTTGATATGAATTTTGATAAGAATACTTTTTTAACATTTGTTCCGTATAAAAGCGCCAAAATTAGCGGTGGACCAAAAGAATATAAATTAGTAAAAATTGATCCAACGAATAGCAAAGAATCGACAGTGTTAGATTTAATGGATAATCAACCTATTTTATCGTATGAAACAGGAGATTTAGTTCTCTATGGTTATTTATTTGACAAAGTTATCGATACAAAAACAGGTAAAATGTATAATTTAATTAACACTCCAACTAAATCTTTTTAAAACAACGAATTCCTGCATTTTAGGGATTCGTTGTTTTTGTTAATGTGTAACCATTCTGCAAGATAACCTTGCAGTCGAACGTAGTTGAATTGCTATCTGTAGCATGACAACCAATAGTAGCATCATCATATTTAATTTCAAACTGCTGGGAAAGCTGAGATGTTTCTTTAGCTTCTAGCAATGCTAGATTTAACTTGGTGGAAGCTAGATAATAGTTTTGAATCATTTTTTCGTATTGGATTTGTGTTTTGAAAATAGAAGCACTTCCAGTAACGATTAAAATGGTAATGAACGCAATGAAAATGGTAAATGGGAGCGTAAATGCATTTGTCTTCATGGTAATTGTTTCGCTTCCGGTAATGGGAATACAGAGGTGTAAGTCTTTGTTTGAACGTCTTGGATTTTTAGGTGTAATTGATGTTCTTTTTTTGTTAGTTGGTAGTCTTTTATGTTAGTGAGTAGCGGCTCGTGGCCTTTTCCATTTACTTGGCGTCGAATCAAATCATTGTATTTGGAATAGGTAATTAAGTCTTTACCGTTGTGGAAAGAGAGTATATTACCATTTACTTGGATGTTGCTAGCTTTCTCTAATTCTAATCGAGTTTGAATTAAAAAAAGTTGCCATTCGGTTGTTTGGTCGATATTGCTAAGTTGAATCGTTTTGTTATAGCATTCGAAAAACAAAGGGATGAGTGAACTAATACTCAAAATAATCGTGATGGATAATATTGTTTCCAAAAGAGTAAATGCCGAGGAGCCATTTCTATAAGACGCATTTTTCTGTTGTTTTGTTCTTGGCACAGATTTGAATACCTCCTTGATAATGAAAACTTTTAATGTAGTCTTCCTCATAGTTAATGGGGATACTTTTGTAACGAAGGAGTTCGCTATGTTCGAAAATTTGTTGATAAAGTCTACTCGTTTCTTTTTGCTGATCAAGTTTTTCAAAAATAGTCATAGCAGTAGGTAACAAAAAACTACAAACCATGGAAAATAATAGCAATGAAACCATGCTCTCCACTAAAGAGAAGCCATTAATTTTGTTCAATTCTAAAACGCCCCTTTCCAATTTGGAAGATTAGTTTGTAATTATTGGCCGAACTTGCTAAGCGAATAGTTAAGAAACGGTTAATGGATCCGTCTAAACTTGAAAAACGAAAATTTTCTGTTTTAGAATGCGTTAATTTTAATGTGTTTGCAAATGGAATAGTGCTAAGTGATTGTGAGTTAGTTGAAGCGGTAAGCTGATTTTTCAGTGGATCAAACGAAATGGCAGTATCTTGCTTCGTTGTTACTGCATTTATTTGCGCCAAATAGATGGTCGCTTTAACTTCTTCTAAAAGTTGTTTTTCTGTAAGTGTTGAGAGGCTGTTGGCGATAGGGAAGATGGTTAGGGTGATAAGCGTAAAGCTAATAGATAGCACGAGTAACATTTCTAGTAAAGTGAATCCGTTCGTTTTCATTTTTTCTCGGAAACATTTCCAGAACTATCTATTTTAATGCTATTACCATTGGGGCATGACTTTTGATTTGCTTTTAAATAACCACCGCTTACTAAGTCACTGACAGATGGAATCGCATTTTTATCTAATTGATAAGACTGAACTTGTCCTTGTACCATCGAAATAAATGCCTCACAGCCTTTGTTATTAATGGATTTGCTTTGCGATACAATATTTGGAATGGTTAAAAGTAGTAAAACACTAACAACTAACAATACAATTAACATTTCCACTAAAGTAAAGCCGCTTTCATCTCGCCAATCTATTTTTAATTTAAACATTCAAACTCCTCCTCTAAATTTGGTTTACCATTGAAAACATTGGATATAAAATCGACAGGTAAATGGATACTATTAAGATACCGATAATGATAAAAACAATTGGTTGAATAAATGAGAATAATTTTTCTGTCTTTTGAAGTGATTTCTGATGACATAAATTATAATAAAATAAAAATTCTTCTGCTAAATTACCATTTTTCTCCCCATGAATTGCAATATAATAAAGCTCTTTTTCGAATATCGGCATTTTTTCAAGGGCTTTTGTAAGTGATAGACCTTGCTCCAGTGTAGGAAGAATTCGCTGAGCAATTGCTTGGAAAAATGCGGGTGATTCTTCTTGCGCGAATAGTTGCATAATGTGCGTTATTGATAGTCCGCTTTTAAGTAGATAACCTAGTTCGCGTGAAAAGTATTGCGAATAATGAATTCTTAAAAATTGTCGAATATATGGAATACGACAATAAAAGGAAGCGCGCTCGTAAGCATTTTTTTGATTTTGCTTTCTGATGACAAGGCTAATAAGGAGAAAAAGACTGAGTAAAAATAAACCTAGTAAAATTGGCACTTTTTCTAATAAGAAATAAGTGAAAGTAGTTCCTAGTGAGCCGTTACTTGAGAGCTGAGAAAATAAAAGCTCAAACTTGGGCAAGAGGAAAATTCGAAGTAAGAAAAATACGACGATAACGGTAGAGAATAAGACTAAAGGATATTGAAAAGTTTTCATTAACGCACTTTTTTCTTCGGATCTTCTTTTCATATGAATACCGGTTTCGTGAATTGTTTGTGTAAAGTAACCATGGCTAGAGGCGTAATGAAGTTGCGAACAAATAAATTCAGGAAAGCCGTTTTGCGAAAGGGCAAAGGAAAAAGAATTACCAAGCGCGAGTGAACGGATAATCTGGTCATATCGTTTGCTATATTTTGGTGAAGTAATACTTAAATAGCTAATGGATGCTTCTAACGAGAAACCTTTCTCAAGCAAACTAGCAATTCTAATTAAAAATTCGCCATCGTCTTTCCAGTTAGTGCGCTGAAAAAAAGCCATAAGCAACTCCTTTCTCATAGACAGATGCTACAGGGGATTTTGGTTCAATAGGCTGCTTGTTCGTACGGAAATAGCTGGTTATCTCTTGTTTAGTCAACACTTCATACAGAGCCGTTCTTTTTCGCTTTAAATGTGTGCAATGAGGATGGCATTTTGCGCCACAAAAGGTACAATGAAGATGAACGAGTCGTTGAAAGCTAATGCCAAGTAAGCACTGCGCTAATTCTTCAGAGCTAATACCGAATTCAAGCAATCTTAATAAAACGCCATAAGCGTCTCCAGCGTGGACTGTACTCAAAACTAAGTGACCAGTTAAAGCTGCACGCGTAACTATTTTGGCAGTTTCTGCATCGCGAATTTCTCCGATAATAAGAATATCAGGATCATGGCGCAACACAGAACGAATGAGAGGCGCATAAGTGATATTTGCTTTTTCGTTGATTTCAATTTGAAGAAAACCGGGTGAGTAATGTTCAACAGGGTCTTCAATAGTAATGATTTGCAATTCGTCTTTGTTTTCTATTGAGGAAACTAAACTATACATTGAACTTGATTTACCGCTACCTGTGCTGCCTGAAAAGAGAAATAAACCAGTTTGATTTTTACACTGTTGCACGATTTGTTTCACAGCTATGGGAAACACACTAGATTTTAAAAACGGAATAGGAAACTTATAACGAAAAATACGAATGACCATACTTTCATGGAAATCTTTGGTAGGCATGGTTGAAAGTCGTAAAGCGATTTTTTCAGAAACAGTATTTTTTTCGAAACTGCCAGATTGAGGTCTTCTTTTCTCACTTATATCTAAAGCTGCTTGGAATTTAAGAAAAGATATTAATTTACCGCCTGCATCCAATGGAAGGTAGAGAAGGGGAATCAAAGTTCCGTTTACTCTAAGACGAAGTAAATAGCGGTTTGGTAATGGATGAATATGAATATCACTTGCATTGGCACGGAGCGCTTGAGCTATAATATGGTCTGTTAATTTTTGTGGCATATGAACCTCCTTACAAGTCATATTCTACATAACTTCAAAAAAACCTTTACGCCAGAAAATTTCACAAAAATGAAAATAGAATTTTGCTAGATAAAAAAAGGTATAACTAACCTATATTTGTATCGAAAAAGTGATTTTAAGTTATGAAAGTCCTTGAAAAAACTTTTTTCGAATCCCCCATTTTTCACAATCTATGTGCATTTAGTAACAAACGTATAATTAAACACAAATATTTCATTAAAGCCCTTACATTCCGAACTAATATTAAAAATAGCGAAAATTTTAGCTTTAAAACTAATTATTTGCCGAACAATACAACTCATGATAAGCTATAGAAAAGGCAAATACATAAAAGAATTAGCGGGTGAATGTAAACAGAGAGACTGTGAAAAGCAGCGCCGACGGGGAAAGCATGTAGTATGTGAAACTCTCAGGCAAAAGGATGTTTACGGGACGCAACTCTGGAGTCATTTTTATGTCACGACAGGGCTTATGAATCAAATAAGCCTTTTTGTTATGTGAAAAAAGGAGGATATAATGATGACAGAATTACTAAAAACACCGATTCATCCACTTTATGCAAAATATGGTGCGAAAACCATTGATTTTGGTGGATGGGATTTACCAGTACAATTTGCTGGGATAAAAGCTGAACATGAAGCCGTGCGAACGGATGCAGGGTTATTTGACGTGTCTCATATGGGAGAAATTTTGGTAAAAGGTCCTGATAGTACTTCTTATTTACAGTATTTGTTATCTAACGACATAGAGAAAATCAAAGTGGGTAAAGCGCAATATAATATTATGTGCTATGAAACTGGCGGAACTGTAGACGATTTAGTAGTTTATAAGAAATCAGAAACGGAATACATACTTGTCGTTAATGCGGCAAACACGGAAAAAGATTTTGAATGGATGGTAAAAAATATTCGTGGAGATGTGAGTGTTACCAATGTATCTTCGGAATTCGGCCAATTAGCACTTCAAGGGCCAAATGCAGAAAAAATTCTTTCTAAGTTAACCGATGTGGATCTGAGTGCAATAAGTTTCTTCGGATTTGTAGAAGATGCCGATGTAGCTGGAGTGAAAACAATCATTTCGAGGAGTGGTTATACCGGAGAAGATGGTTTTGAAATTTACATGCAAAGTGCTGACGCTGGCAAAGTTTTTGAAGCAATTTTAGCTGAGGGTGTCGCGCCAATTGGTTTAGGTGCCCGCGATACTTTGCGTTTGGAAGCGGTACTTGCACTTTATGGACAAGAATTAAGTAAAGATATTACGCCGCTTGAAGCAGGATTGAATTTTGCGGTGAAATTAAAAAAAGAAGCAGATTTTATAGGTAAAGAAGCACTTATCAAGCAAAAAGAAGCAGGTTTGACAAGAAAGTTAGTTGGTATTGAATTGATCGAACGCGGTATACCACGCCACGATTATCCAGTATTTTTAGATGAGCAAGAAATCGGTGTCGTAACTTCGGGAACGCAATCACCGACTCTTGGAACGAATATTGGTTTAGCTTTAATTGATACAGCTTATACAGAATTAGGTCAAGAATTAGAAGTAGGGATACGAAACAAGAAAATAAAAGCAAAAGTAGTACCAACACCATTTTATAAACGCGCAAAGTAAAAAGGAGGAAATAATATGGCAAAACATCGTTATTTACCAATGACGGAACAAGATGAAAAGGAAATGCTTGATGTGATAGGGGTTAAGTCGATTGATGACTTATTTCAAGATATTCCAGAAAAAATTAGATTTAAGCGGGATTATGATTTAAAACCAGCAAAATCAGAACCTGCTCTCTTACGCGAATTGTCTAAACTTGCTTCTAAAAACGCCAACACAACAGAATATGCATCCTTTTTAGGGGCGGGTGTATACAGTCACTATATTCCTACAGTGGTGGATCACGTTATTTCACGCTCGGAGTTTTATACAGCTTATACGCCTTATCAACCGGAAATTTCGCAAGGTGAATTGCAAGCGATTTTTGAATTCCAAACGATGATTGCAGAATTAACAGGGATGGATTTAGCGAATTCTTCGATGTATGATGGCGGGACAGCACTTGCGGAAGCAGCAATGCTTGCGAGTGGACATACTAAACGCAAAAAAATTCTTATTTCCGGAGCCGTTCATCCAGAAAGCACGAATGTATTAAAAACCTATGCAACCGGCCAACATATTGAAGTAGAAGTTATTCCAGAAGTGGATGGCAAAACAGATATAGAAGCCCTAAAAAAAGCTCTGTCGGATGATATCGCCGGTTTTGTGGTACAATATCCGAACTTTTACGGTCAAGTAGAGCCATTAGCAGAACTAGAGAAATTAATCCATGAAAATAATTCTTTACTACTCGTTTCTAGTAATCCGCTATCCCTTGGTTTACTCACACCACCGGGAGAATTTGGCGCGGATATCGTTGTTGGAGATTCACAAGTGTTTGGTATTCCTGAATCATTTGGTGGCCCGCACTGTGGTTTCTTTGCTGTAACGACTAAATTGATGCGTAAAGTTCCAGGACGGTTAGTTGGAGAGACGGTTGATGAAAATGGCAAACGAGGTTATGTACTTACATTGCAAGCACGCGAACAACATATTCGCCGTGATAAAGCGACATCTAACATCTGTTCCAATCAAGCTCTAAACGCACTAGCTTCTTCTGTAGCTATGGCGACGCTTGGTAAAACAGGTCTAGTAGAAATGGCGAAGCAAAATTTAGATAAATCCCACTACGCAAAACAAAAATTCCGTGAGCATGGTTTTGAAGTGTTATTTTCTGACGGCTTTTTCAATGAGTTTGTCGTGAAGCTTTCGAAACCTATCAAAGAAGTGAATGAATCCCTTTTAGATGAGGGGATTATTGGTGGGTATGATCTTGGGTTTTATGATGCCAAATACGAAAAGCATATGCTTGTAGCCGTAACAGAAATGCGTACAAAAGAGGAAATTGATGCCCTTGTGGCGAGCTTGGAGGGTGTAAAATGAATTTAGAAGAAACAATGCCATTAGTATTTGAACGCTCGATTCCAGGAAGAATTGGTTTTAGTTTGCCAGAAAGTGATGTTCCCGAAACAAATGCTGCTGATTACTTTGAACAAGCCTATATTCGTTCCACCCCAGCAGATTTGCCTGAATTAAGTGAACTCGAAATTATGCGTCATTATACCAATTTATCCAACCATAATTTCGGCGTAGACTCTGGTTTTTATCCGCTTGGTTCTTGTACGATGAAATATAATCCAAAAATCAATGAAAAAGTAGCACGATTCCCAGGTTTTGCCAATATTCACCCGAATCAGCCGGAAAGCTCGGTTCAAGGCGCACTGGAGCTGTTATATGATTTACAAACAAGTCTAGTTGAAATTACAGGCATGGATGAAGTAACCTTACAACCGGCCGCTGGAGCACACGGCGAATGGACTGGATTAATGCTCATTCGTGCTTTCCATGAAAAAAATGGCGATACAAAACGAACAAAAGTAATCATCCCAGACTCTGCGCACGGAACTAATCCAGCGTCCGCAGCAGTTGCCGGATTTGATGTTGTTACGGTTAAATCCAATGAAAAAGGGCTTGTCGATGTAGCTGATTTGAAAAAAGTAGTAGGTGAGGATACAGCCGCGCTCATGCTTACAAATCCGAATACACTTGGTCTTTTCGAAAAGGATATTGTTGAAATGGCGGAAATCGTCCATGCGGCAGGTGGTAAATTGTATTATGATGGTGCTAACTTAAACGCAATCATGGCCAAAGTTAGACCGGGCGATATGGGCTTTGATGTCGTACATTTAAATTTACACAAAACATTCACTGGTCCTCATGGCGGTGGTGGTCCGGGTTCTGGCCCAATCGGCGTGAAAAAAGAATTAATTCCATTTTTACCAACACCAGTACTTACGAAAAAAGAAGAAGTGTACACATTTGATTATAATTATCCAGATTCTATTGGTCGAGTGAAGCCGTATTACGGAAACTTTGGTATTAATGTTCGCGCGTATACGTATATTCGTACAATGGGACCAGATGGTTTGAAATTAGTAACCGAATATGCCGTTTTAAATGCCAACTATATGATGCGCAAACTGCAAGAAGCGTATGATTTACCATTTGATCAAGTTTGCAAACACGAATTTGTTCTAAGTGGTAATAGACAGAAAAAACTTGGCGTCCGCACGGTGGATATTGCGAAACGTTTGTTAGACCATAATTTCCATCCACCAACTGTTTACTTCCCGTTAATCGTTGGCGAAGCAATCATGATTGAACCAACAGAAACCGAATCAAAAGAAACGCTTGATTCGTTTATTGATACGATGCTAAAAATTGCTAAAGAAGCAGAAGAAAATCCAGAAATCGTTCAAGAGGCACCGCATAGTACTTATGTGAAACGCCTAGATGAAACGAGAGCCGCGAGAAAACCAATTTTACGTTATCAAAAAGAAGTATAAAAAGAAGCCTTGCTGTGAAATATCACGGCAAGGCTTTTTCTTATTTAGATTTTGTTTTTCCTGTCCATCTACGGTAACCGCCTTTAAGCTGATACACTTGTTTGTAGCCACGTTTATAAAGCATGATTGCTGCGCGGTTACTACGTTGTGCAGTTTGGCAGTATAAGTAAACTGGCAAATCTTGACGAATTTCTGTTGTGCGGTTTTTCATTTGTGTAACTGGAATATTTCTAGCTCCAAGAATATGTCCAGCATCGAATTCGTTTGGCTCGCGAACATCAATTAACTGTGCTTTACGATAACCTTTTTTAAATTCTTCTTCTGTTAAAACTTTTAGTGCTTTGCGTCGCATTACAAACTGGTAAATTTCGTATCCTAAAAGAATAACCAGAATGATAATTGCTATAATCCAACTAATCAATTGTGTAAACCCCTTTCATCCTGAAAACTGCTTTTTCTAAAGCATCCTTTTCTATTATAACTTATTTTTTGCCACCATCAATCACTTTGAAAGAAGATTTTCGTTTTTTCTTTGTTTTTTTCTTCGGATCGTGTAAATTTTTGGATTGTTTTACTGCTTTTTGGTAATTACTGTCAGTTTTTCTATTAGTGAAAAGACGTAGCAGTAGAGTGAAAATAAGTGTGCCGATTAAAACGGAAATAATCAATCCGAAAAACGATTTAAAACCACCCATCAAAAGCCCAATACCAACAAGCGCAAGTAAAATAATAACTATGAGGGGATACTTCTTCAAATCAATTCACTCCTATTCTAAAAGTTCCAGATTCTCCGGTTCCGCTACATCTACTGGTGCGCCTTCTTTTTCAACACGTAAAAGTTCATTAAAAGATGCGATGGCAACTTCCACTTGATCATCAGAAGGTTCTTTTGTTGTAAGAAGTTGTAACCACAATCCCGGAACGCCTAAATATTTAAGCACGGGGATGTTGCGGCATTTATTCGTTAATTGTAACACTTCAAATGCTACGCCGAGCACGACAGGAATAAGCAAAATCCGGTCGACCACGCGAAGCCAAAGCGGGTCAGTTGGTACAAGCAAGTAAATAAACATACCAACAATAACTGTAAATAAAATAAAACTACTACCACAACGATAATGTAACCGTGATTGTTTTTGGACATTTTCAACCGTTAATGGTAAATTTTCTTCGTAACAATTTATTACCTTATGCTCAGAACCGTGATATTGAAAAACTCGTTTAATAATAGGGGTCTGAGAAACCGCGAAAATATAGGTTAATAGAAGAATTAATTTGAAAAGACTCTCTAAAAATACTTGAGCTGTATCGCCTGGAACGATAGGACGGAATAATTCCGCTAAAAATACAGGGATGAGCGTCATGACAAATTTAGCAAAAACGAAAGATAAAATACCGATGACCGCAACGCCTAACCACATCGCGACTTTCGATTCTTTCTTTTCAATTTTTTCTTCTTCTACGGGATTGTTTGGATCCTCGTCATATCGGTCTGTCGCAAAAGCGAGGTGTTTGGAACCGATAGCGCTAGATTCAATTAAGGCAACAATACCTCTTAAAAAAGGAATTTTCTTCATTCGCATAACCCAAACAGGACTATGTTTTTCTAAATAAAAATATTCTAATGAACCATCTATACGTCTAATTGCTGTTACTGTCTGCTTTCTGCCGCCAAACATGACGCCTTCCACTACAGCTTGTCCACCATAAGATGGTACGTTTTGTTTGCTCAAAGTTTTCACCAGCCTATTCATGTTTACTAATATGTTATTTTACGCTAAAAACAGATTTTCGTATAGCGCAAAACGCCTAAAAAAAGTTATTTTTTCTAAATTGTGATAAAATAGTTTCGAACGCGTTTAATAATGCGATTTTTGCGCGCCGAAAATTTACTAAAAGTGGGGGAATAAAAATGTCTAATTTAACTAAAATCCAAGAAGCGCTAGGTAAGGAAAAGATAGAAGCGGCTCTTGTCACAAGTGAATTTAATAGAAGGTATGTATCAGGTTTCACTGGAACAAGCGGTGTAGCACTTATTTTGCCGGAAAAAGCTTATTTTGTAACTGATTTCAGATATACAGAACAAGCGGCAAAACAAGCAGAAGGATACGAAATCGTGCAACATACTGGTCCGATTTTTGATACAGTGGAAGATTTACTAATTAAACACGATACAAAAACTTTACACTTTGAAGCGGATTATGTAACCGTATCTGAATTTAAACAAATGGAGCGCGTATTTAATCGTCAATTGATTCCGCTAACTGGTTTCTTTGAAGAAATGCGTAAAGTAAAAACTGCAAGCGAACTAAAAGCTATTCGTACAGCTTGTGATATCGCTGACGCTGCTTTTGCACACATCATTAAATTCATTAAACCAGGCATGGCGGAAATCGAAGTATCGAATGAGCTAGAATTCTTTATGAGACGTGCGGGAGCTACTTCCTCTTCTTTTGATACCATCGTTGCGTCAGGTGTTCGTTCTGCACTACCACACGGCGTTGCATCGGATAAAAAAATCGAAGTTGGTGATTTTGTCACAATGGATTACGGTTGTTATTATGATGGATACTGCTCAGATATGACAAGAACAATCGCGATTGGTGAACCTGCTGAAAAATTAAAAGAAATCTATCAAATCACTTTAGGTGCACAATTAAAAGTAATCGATAGCTTAAAACCAGGCATGACTGGAATTGAAGCGGATGCGATTGCGCGTGATTATATTGCTTCTTTCGGATACGGCGATGCGTTTGGTCACTCATTAGGTCACGGTATTGGACTAGAAATTCACGAAGGACCAAACTTATCATTCAAAAGCCCACAAAAATTAGAAGTTGGTCATGTCGTTACAGATGAACCGGGAATTTATTTGCCGGGAATTGGCGGCGTTAGAATTGAAGATGATTTATTAATTACAGAAACAGGTAATGAGATCCTTACCCATTCAACAAAAGAATTAATTATTTTATAAAATTCCTTTGTAACTTTGCTTATTTTATGGTTAAATAAGGAAGAATGAGCGTATTTTTAAGCTCCCAAATAAAAGATATTTTTCAAATTACAGGAGGATAAACATGATTTCAGTAAATGATTTTCGGACAGGTTTAACGATAGAAGTAGACAACGGTATTTGGCGCGTGCTAGATTTCCAACATGTAAAACCAGGTAAAGGTGCAGCATTCGTGCGTTCCAAACTACGTAATCTTCGTACTGGGGCAATTCAAGAAAAAACATTCCGTGGCGGCGAAAAAGTAGCAAAAGCACAAATCGATAACCGCAAAATGGCTTATTTATATGCTGATGGAACGAATCATGTTTTCATGGATAACGAATCTTATGAACAAATTGAACTTCCAGAAACACAAATTGCACATGAGCTTAAATTCCTAAAAGAAAATATGGAAATTAATATCGTTATGTACCAAGGCGAAACAATCGGAATCGACTTACCTAACACAGTAGAATTAGTTGTTGCGGCAACTGATCCTGGAATTAAAGGTGATACATCTTCAGGTGGTTCTAAACCAGCTACATTAGAAACAGGGCTTGTTGTACAAGTACCATTTTTCGTTAATGAAGGTGACAAACTAGTTATCAATACAACCGAAGCAGCGTATGTTTCTCGGGCGTAAGAAAGAATCGCTTACTACAGCTGGAGTTAATTCTTCAGCTGTTTTTCTATTTATGAGCGCTTCCAGTACACCTTTTGAATAAAAAGTATGGTACAATAAGGACAATGCGTGATTAATGCAATTTTATATTTTTAGTATTATTAAGGAGTGTAATTGAAGATGTTATCAATAGATGAAATTAAACAGCTTATCGAGCTGATTGACGAATCAACCCTAGATGAATTTGAGTTAGAAACGAAAGATAGTAAGATTTTGCTTAAAAAGAATAAAACAGTTGTAACCCAAGCTGTACAAGAAACAGCAGTTGTTGCGCCAGTTCAAGCAGCACCAGTGGCTCCTGTCCAAGCGGCAGCACCTCAAGTAGAAGCAAGTGCAGCAGAAGATACGAACTTGGAAGTAATTACATCCCCAATGGTTGGGACTTTCTATGCATCTGCTTCACCAGAAGATGCTAATTTTGTTAGCGTTGGATCTAAAGTATCCGCACAATCCGTTGTATGTATTGTAGAAGCGATGAAATTATTCAATGAAATTACTGCTGATATCGACGGAGAAATCGCAGAAGTGCTTGTTTCAAGTGGCGAATTAGTCGAATTTGGACAACCACTTTTCAAAGTTAGAAAAAAATAAGGGGTCGAAAAACATGATTAAAAAAGTACTGGTAGCGAACCGTGGAGAAATCGCTGTCCGTATCATTCGCGCTGCAAAAGAACTTGGAGTGGAGACAGTGGCGATTTATTCGGAAGCAGATAGAGAAGCGCTACATATTCAGCTAGCGGATGAAGCTTATTGTGTAGGTCCCGCGGCAACAAAAGATAGTTATTTAAATATGTCCAACATTATTAGCCTTGCTGTTTTAACGAACTGTGATGCTATTCATCCTGGTTACGGTTTCTTAGCCGAAAATGCAGATTTCGCGGAACTATGCGAAGACTGTAATATTACTTTTATCGGACCAAGTGCTGCCGCTATTTCGCAAATGGGAACAAAAGACGTTGCCCGCGAAACAATGCGTAAAGCAGGCGTTCCAATCGTTCCTGGTTCACAAGGAATCGTTGCGGATGTGGAAGATGGTAAAAAAATCGCCAAGAAAATTGGATATCCGGTTATCATCAAAGCAACAGCTGGCGGTGGCGGTAAAGGTATTCGTGTAGCCGAAAATGAAGAGAAATTAATCTCTGGTATTCATACGACACAACAAGAAGCTGAAGCAGCATTTGGTGATCCAGGTGTTTATCTGGAAAAATATATTCAAGATTTCCGCCATGTAGAAATTCAAGTGCTTGCCGATAACCATGGCAATGTCATTCATCTAGGGGAACGTGATTGTAGTATTCAACGTCGCTTACAAAAGCTAATTGAAGAATCGCCATCACCTGCTATTGATGAAAAAACACGTCAAAAAATGGGTAAAGCGGCCGTTAAAGCTGCCAAAGCCGTGAATTATTCTGGTGCAGGAACAATTGAATTTATTTATGATCATCATGAAAATAATTTCTACTTTATGGAAATGAATACTCGAATCCAAGTAGAACACCCTGTAACAGAGCTTGTAACGGGCATTGATTTAGTGAAACAACAATTTTTAGTTGCCTCAGGTGAAGAGCTGGAAATTAAACAAGCAGATGTGAAATTAACAGGTTGGGCAATGGAATGTCGGATTAACGCTGAAAATCCGGAGAAAAACTTTATGCCAGCTCCAGGAGAAATTAAGTTTTATCTTCCTCCAGGCGGTTTAGGTGTCCGAATTGACTCAGCAGCATATCCAAACTACAAAATCCCGCCATTTTATGATTCGATGATCGCTAAAGTAATTTGTTATGCGGAAACACGTGAAGAAGTTATTCAAAAAATGAAACGAGCGTTGTCGGAATTTGCCATTGATGGTATTCCTTCAACCATTCCATTCCATTTACGCGTGTTAGATAATGATGTATTTTTATCAGGCGACTTCAATACGAAATTCTTGGAGCAAAACGATGTAATGAACCTTTCTAAGGAGGGCTAAATAATGGCTTATACAAAAGATTTGCGAAAACAAAATGATGCACCGCTTGGCAAAATTGAGATTGCACCAGAAGTAATCGGCGTAATTGCTGGTCTCGCTGCAAGTGAAATCGAAAATGTTGCTTATATGCAAGGTGGCTTCGCGACGGAAATGCGCGAAAAATTCAGTGGTGCTGTAAACTACCGTAAAGGCGTAAAAGTAGAACTAACCGAAGAAGGAATTCTAATCGAACTTTATTGTTCAGTCTTATTTGGCGCAACAATTCCACTTGTTGCTCAAAATATTCAAGATGCTGTCAGAGATACCATTTTCAATATGACTGGTTTAAATGTACTCGAAATCAACGTTCATATCGTTGGCGTACAATTTGAAAAAACAGAAACACTTTCCTTCGATGATTTTGAGCTATAAAATTCAAGGAACAAAAGGAGCAGCTTTAACATGAAAAGAAGAGAGGCGCGCGAGAAAGCACTTCAAGCACTATTCCAAATAGAGCTAAACGAAATGTCGCTAGATCAAGCAATTAAAAACATCATGGAAGACGAGCAAGACGACTATATGGAAAAATTAGTCGAAGGTGTTATGGCCAATAAAGTAGAAATTGATGCTGTCATTGAGCCTAACTTAGACAATTGGCGTATGGATCGTTTGAGTAAAGTCGATTTGTCTTTACTTCGATTGAGTGTTTATGAAATTAAGTACTTGGATGATGTGCCAAATAGAGTTAGTTTGAATGAATCCATCGAAATTGCAAAAATTTACAGTGATGAAAAATCAAGTAAATTTATTAATGGCGTACTTGCTAATATTGCACCTGAAGATAAATAAGCTTGACTGAGTGCAAGAGAATTCTCTTGCACTCCCTTATTTCGTGATTTTTTAAGGATAATTACGTGGAAAGTATTTTTAAGGGGGCAATACTCATGGGAGAAATTATTGATGGTAAAAAGCTAGCAAAAGAAATTCAAGAAAAAGTAACAAATGAAGTAGCTGAATTAGCAAAAACAGGTAAAAAACCAGGTCTTGCAGTCGTGCTCGTAGGCGACAATCAAGCATCACGTACATATGTAAGAAATAAACAAAAACGCACAGAAGAAGCAGGCATGAAGTCCGTTTTAATCGAACTTCCAGAAAATGTAACCGAAGAGAAGTTACTATCTGTCGTAGAAGAATTAAATGAAGATAAAACAATCCACGGTATTCTCGTGCAGTTACCATTACCAAAGCATATCTCAGAAGAAAAAGTAATTGATACAATTAGCTATGACAAAGATGTTGACGGTTTCCATCCAGTGAATGTAGGAAATTTATTCATTGGAAAAGATTCATTTGTTCCTTGTACGCCAGCTGGAATTATTGAACTTATAAAATCAACCGGCACTCAAATAGAAGGCAAACGCGCTGTTGTTATTGGTAGAAGTAATATTGTAGGTAAACCAGTAGCACAATTACTGTTAAATGAAAACGCGACAGTAACCATTGCGCACAGCCGTACAAAAGATTTACCACAAGTAGCGAAAGAAGCAGATATTCTTGTTGTAGCAACAGGTTTAGCTAAATTCGTGAAAAAAGATTATATCAAACCAGGTGCAATTGTTATTGATGTTGGCATGGACCGCGATGAAAACAATAAGTTATGCGGCGACGTTGACTTTGATGATGTGGTAGAAGAAGCAGGATTCATTACGCCAGTACCAGGTGGCGTGGGCCCGATGACAATTACAATGCTACTTGCTAACACATTAAAAGCAGCGAAACGCATTTGGAAAACGAATTGATTAATTGGATGTGAAATGATGGAGCAAGATAAATATTTGACGGTAGCAGCCATAACCAAATATATTGAAAAAAAGTTTGAAGTAGATCCATACATGAAACAAGTTTTTGTGCGCGGAGAAATTTCTAATTTAAAACAACCGGCGAGTGGACATCTATATTTTACGGTAAAAGATGAATTTGCGATGCTTCGTTCTGTCATGTTTCACAAAGCAGTTCAAAAGATTGGTTTTGTCCCAGAAGATGGTATGAATGTCCTAATCACAGGGCGGATTGGTGTATTTAACAAAGCCGGACGTTATCAGTTTTATGCAGAACACATGGAACCAGATGGCGTTGGGGCGCTTTATATTCAATTAGAGCAATTAAAAGCACAATTAGAAAAGGAAGGGCTTTTTGCGGAAACGCATAAAAAAGTGCTTCCTTCTTTCCCGTCCAAAGTCGCTGTAGTCACATCAAAAACGGGTGCAGCAGTTCGCGACATTCTAACAACGATTCATCGCAGAATGCCATCTGTAGAAGTGATTGTTTACCCAACGATTGTTCAAGGTGAGAAAGCGGCACAGAAAATCGTCGAAAATATTGGTAAAATTAATCAACGAAACGATATTGACGTCATGATTATCGGACGTGGTGGAGGTTCCTTGGAGGAATTATGGGCTTTTAATGAAGAACCAGTTGTTCGAGCGGTGTATGATTCCGATGTACCAGTCATCTCGGCAGTCGGGCATGAAACGGATTTTGCCCTAAGTGATTTTTCAGCTGATGTAAGAGCGGCAACACCAACTGCCGCAGCCGAACTTGCTGTCCCAGACTATCGTGATTTAGCAGAACGATTAGCAGAACGTCAATACCGATTACGAGCAGTAACAAGGCAATTATTAGAAAGAAAAGAACGTTCACTAGAGCAGCTGAAACAACATTTATTACTAAATGGTCCGAAACATCAATTAGAACAACAAATGGAACGGACAGATTATTTTGCAGAACGTTTAAATAATGCCTTTTCTAAACAAGTATTTGTTAAACAAACAGCATTCCAGCGATTAAATGATCGATTACATTACTATCACCCGAAAAAAGAAATTGAACTTCAAAAAGAACAGATTGTGTTACGCCAACAAGCCTTAGATAAAGCGATGAAACAACTTTTGAAAGATAAACAACAATCTTTCTTTAGGCAAGTCGACGCGCTAGAACATCTGAGTCCTCTTTCTTTATTGAAGCGGGGATTTGGTGTAACGTATAAAGAGAATACGCTGGTCAAATCGGTCCAAGAACTTGAAGTTGGCGATAATATCCAAGTGAAAATGCAAGGCGGACACATAGATGCACTCATTACCGCGAAGGAGGAAGATACAAGTGGCAACTAAAAAGAAAACTTTTGAAGAAGCAATTGCAGAACTAGAAACAATCGTAGAAGCGCTCGAAAATGGTAGTGCCTCACTAGAAGATTCCCTCGACATGTATCAAAAAGGAATCGAATTAACGAAATTGTGCCAAGATAAATTACAAGCAGCAGAAAAACGAATGGCAAAAGTAGTCACAGATGCAGGAGAAGAAATTCCTTTTGAAGCGGATGGTGAATAAATTTGCAAGATTTAACCTTTTTTCTAGAACAGTACAAAAAAGTAATCGATGAGTCGCTTTTTAAAGAAATAAACACACGTCATATTGAGCCTAAATTAAAAGAATCCATGTTGTATTCTGTTCAAGCAGGTGGAAAAAGAATACGGCCAATGCTTGTTTTTGCAACGTTACAAGCTTTAAAAGCAGATCCACTTTTAGGCGTAAAAACAGCAACTGCTTTAGAAATGATTCATACGTATAGCTTAATTCATGATGATTTACCGGCAATGGATAATGATGATTATCGCCGCGGGAAATGGACGAATCACAAAATTTATGGTGATGCGACGGCTATTTTAGCAGGAGATGCGTTGCTTACGCTGGCATTTTCTATTTTAGCGGAAGATGAAAATTTATCATTGGAAACACGCTTAGCTCTGATTAAGGAAATTAGTTTCAGTAGTGGCGCAGAAGGCATGGTCGGCGGACAACAAGCAGATATGGAAGCCGAAAACAAACAAGTCTCACTAGAAGAACTATCATCTATTCACGCGCGAAAAACAGGGGAATTATTAATTTTCGCAGTAACTTCTGCCGCGAAAATTGCTGAAGCTGCTCCGGAGCAAACAAAACGGTTGCGAATTTTTGCGGAAAATATTGGTATCGGTTTTCAAATTAGCGACGATATTTTAGATGTAATTGGCGATGAAACAAAAATGGGTAAAAAGACAGGGGCGGATGCTTTTCTGAATAAAAGTACCTATCCCGGATTACTCACGTTAGATGGTGCTAAAAGGGCATTAAACGAGCATGTTTCAATTGCAAAGTCAGCGCTTTCAGGACATGGTTTTGATGACGAAATTCTGTTGCAACTTGCTGATTTAATCGCACTTAGAGAAAATTAATCATAATTATCTAGTAATTTCAAAAAATTTTCACATATATAATTCAATTTGATTTGCTTTTCCTAAAATACCGTGTTATACTAATGTAAGATTATTTTTGTGGGTGAAAGATACGATTGTGAACAACTTTCCATCTCGTGCCGTTAAGCAAGAATAGTAAATAATTAGTGTGCATAACACACGAGGAGGAACATGAACATGGAACAAGGTACAGTAAAATGGTTTAACGCAGAAAAAGGATTTGGTTTTATCGAACGCGAAAACGGTGACGATGTATTCGTACATTTCAGCGCTATCCAAGGCGACGGATTCAAATCTTTAGACGAAGGTCAAGCAGTAACTTTCGACGTTGAAGAAGGCCAACGCGGACCTCAAGCAGCTAACGTTCAAAAAGCGTAATTCTATTTTTTGAATAAGAAAAAGCAAATCATTTCGGTGATTTGCTTTTTTATTTGTCTAAAACAACTTTACCTTGTTTGGTTTAACAGCAATTGTTTGCTATAATAAGAACAATTAATCGAGAAAAAAGACCTTGCACGCATTCATGCGAGCGACTCTTTGGAAAGTGAGTTGTTTTTATTTGGATCTTTTACAGATAAAGGATCCCTCCTTTATTAAACAGTTGGATATACATGAATTAGAAGCACTTGCGGCAGATATTCGCGCTTTTTTAATTACTTCTACTTCCAAATCAGGTGGGCATATTGGTCCGAACCTTGGTGTGGTAGAACTAACGATTGCGCTGCATTACACTTTTAATAGTCCGACAGATAAATTTATTTGGGATGTTGGTCACCAGTCTTATGTGCACAAAATCCTGACTGGAAGAGCGAATCAGTTTGATACATTACGCCAACACGGTGGTTTAGATGGATTTCCTAAGCGAAAAGAATCTATCCATGATGTGTTTGAAACGGGCCACAGCTCGACTTCTTTGTCAGCAGCAGCTGGAATGGTCATTGCGAGAGATATAAAAAAAGAAGACTTTTATGTAGTTCCTGTGATTGGTGATGGAGCGCTGACTGGCGGGATGGCCTTAGAAGCCTTGAATCATATAGGCGACATGGGTAAAAACATGATTGTGATTTTGAATGATAATGATATGTCGATTGCACCGAATGTGGGGGCGCTCCACAATGTACTTGGAAAATTAAGAACATCCGATAAACCCCGACAAACAGAAACAAATGCCGGTAGTACTTTTTTTGAAGAATTAGGATTTATGTACCTCGGACCAATTGATGGGCATAATTTAGAAGCTATTATTACTAACTTGGAATTGGCTAAACGCACGAAAGGTCCTGTACTCCTCCATATCGTCACGAAAAAAGGAAAAGGGTACCAACCGGCCGAATTGGACTCTCGTGGCACCTGGCATGGTACAGGGCCATACAAAGTCGAAACGGGTAGCTTTATTAAACCGATTAAGCATGCGCCGTCATGGAGTTCAATTATTAGTAATGAATTAATGCGTTTAGCAAAAACTGATGAACGCATTGTAGCGATAACTCCTGCAATGCCGGTCGGGTCTAAACTAGAAAAATTTGCGCAAGCTTTCCCGGAACGGTTTTTTGATGTTGGGATTGCCGAGCAGCATGCGACAACGATGGCGGCTGGTTTAGCAACGCAAGGAATGAAACCTTTCCTCGCCATTTATTCGACCTTTTTACAGAGAGCTTATGACCAATTAGTTCATGATGTTAGCCGGCAAAAGTTGAATGTCGTTATTGGGATTGACCGAGCTGGACTAGTTGGTGCGGACGGCGAAACACATCAAGGTATTTTTGATATTTCGTTTTTGAATAGTATTCCGAATATGACGATTGCGATGCCAAAAGATGAAATCGAAGCAAAGCAGTTAATGGATACAGCGTTTGCTTATGATGATGGACCGTTTGCAATCCGTTATCCGCGTGGAAATGGACCTGGTACAGCGTTTACTGAATCAACCGAGCTTATCCCAGTCGGACAGTGGGAAACACTTATTCAGCCGATTGACGCCGTTATTTTAACTTTTGGACCAACTATCCAATTAGCGCTTAAAGCGGCGGAACGATTAGAGGCAGAAGGGCGTCATGTTGGTATAATTAATGCGCGCTACATCAAACCGTTAGACGAAACACTTTTACACCAAATTTTAAAGCGAAAAATCCCCATTTTAACTGTCGAGGAATCATTATTAAAAGGCGGATTTGGCGCGAGTGTGTTAGAATTTATTGAAGCGAATAATTATACGGATGTTGCGATACACCGAATTGGATTACCAGATGAATTTATTAGCCATGGTTCAGTACCGCTAATACTGGAATCATTCGGCATATCGACAACTGGAATGGTATTAAAAATAAAAGAAATGCTCGCACAAAGCGAGAAGTTAAGGGCGAAGAGACTATGACAATAAAAAAAGAACGCGCAGACATTCTGCTAGTAGAACAAGGTTTATTTGAAACAAGAGAAAAAGCAAAACGCGCTATTATGGCGGGGATTGTTTATCGAAAAGAAGAACGCGTAGATAAACCGGGAGAAAAAATCCCTGTAGACAGCGAACTTCAAGTGAAAGGGAAACAAATGCCATACGTCAGTCGTGGCGGCTTAAAATTAGAAAAAGCATTGCAAGTATTTGATTTCGATGTGAAAGACAAACTGATGCTAGATATTGGTGCTTCGACAGGTGGTTTTACAGACTGCGCTTTGCAAAATGGAGCAAGACACTCGTATGCCTTAGATGTTGGCTACAATCAATTGGCGTGGAAACTGCGTAATGATGACCGAGTTACCGTGATGGAACGAACTAATTTCCGTCATGTGACACCAGCTGACTTTGCGGAAGGTTTAGCCGATTTTGCGACAATTGACGTTTCCTTTATTTCGCTCAAACTGATTTTACCAGTGCTTAGAACGGTACTTGTGACAGGCGGCGATGTGATGACGCTTATCAAACCACAATTTGAGGCTGGCCGGGAGCAAGTTGGCAAAAAAGGAATTATTCGCGATCCGGCAGTACATGCGTCTGTCGTGGAAAATATCGTTCAATTTGCGCTCGATAATGGTTATGACTTGATGGGACTTGATTTCTCGCCTATTACGGGAGGCGAAGGAAACATCGAATTTATCGCGCACCTTAAATGGACTGGCGAAGAAACTGGAACAAGCCATTTAGAAGCAGATGCGATTACAAAACTTATCGAAAAAGCACATACTAAATTAGATAAATAATGTATACCGGAAAGCAGCGATGTTTTCCGGTTTTTGCTTTTACCATGCTATTTTGGCTCGTTTTACGATGTATTTCCTATGTATAAAGTATTAAAGAAACTTTTCTTGCATAAATTTGCACTAAATCCGTGACTTTATGCGTTTTTTCGGATAAGATGTAAGTAGAAAATTATCGTGAGGTGAAGAAGGAATGAATAAAGGTCATCGTCATATTATTATTCGAGAATTGATTACATCTAATGAGATTGACACGCAAGAGGATTTAGTAGAACTTCTATTAGAACGCGATGTGAAAGTCACCCAGGCAACCGTTTCCCGTGATATTAAAGAACTTCATCTTGTCAAAGTTCCAACACAAACAGGGGGCTACAAATATAGTCTTCCTGCCGATAATAGCTTTAACCCACACCAAAAATTAAAACGCGCTTTGATTGATTGCTTTATTGGTATCGATAATGTGCAATTTATGATTATTTTAAAAGTAATGCCAGGTAACGGAAATTCCGTTGGTGCATTAATAGATAACTTGGACTGGCCAGAAAAAGCTGGAACTATTTGTGGAGATGACACTTGCTTGATCATTTGTCGCTCAGAAGAAAATGCCAAAACATTAACAGATCGTTTTATCGATATGCTTTAAAATTTGTTGGAGGTGAAAGATTTTGCTTCAAGAAATGACAATTAAAAACTTTGCTATCATCGAATCGCTTTCTTTAACTTTTCAAGAAGGGATGACGGTATTAACAGGGGAGACCGGCGCTGGTAAATCAATTATTATTGATGCGCTTGGTCTTCTTGTTGGCGGACGTGGGTCGGCTGACTTTATCCGCCACGGCGAGGAACGCTTGGAACTTCAAGGGCTATTCGGATTAGCAGAGGATAATCACGCTTGCCGCAATGCACTTTTAGAAAATGGGATAGATGCTTCGGATGATATGGTTGTCTTGGAACGTAGCTTGTTTCGTTCAGGGAAAAACAGTTGCCGAATTAACGGGAAACTCGTAACGACCGTCCTCTTGCGCCAAATTGGTTCGAAATTAATCGATATTCATAGCCAACACGAACATCAAGAATTGATGAATGAGGAGTTTCATTTATCGTTACTAGATCGTTTTGCTTCAGATAAAATCAAGCCGGCGCTAACCAAATATCAAACTAATTTTAAAGAATACCAGGCCATCGAAAAAGAATGGCAAAATTGGACGAAGAATGAGCGGGAATTAGCACAGCGACTGGATATGCTTCGTTTTCAACAACAGGAAATCGAAAATGCTAATTTGCAAGCTGGTGAAGAGGATCGCTTATTAGAACAGAAAAACATCTTAGCTAATTTTGAAAAACTAAACGAAAATTTGCAAGGAGCTTATGCGGCGATTCAAGGCGAGCCTGGTGGACTGGAGTTTGTCGGGGAAGCGATGCGCCAAATGGAAACAGCGGCCAGCATTCACACCGACTATAAAGCAGTCAGTGAGGCGATTTCGTCTAGTTACTATATGTTAGAAGACAGCATGAGCCAAATTAGACAATCACTTGACCAGCTAGAATTCCAACCAGAAGAACTGAATCAAATTGAATCGCGTTTGAATGACTTAAATCAACTAAAACGCAAATATGGTAAAACAATTGAAGATATCATTCAATACGAACAAGAAATCAGTAGCGAAATGGAAAAATTATCGGATAGTGAATCGCATGTCGGCCACTTAGAAACAAAATTAGCAACACGCAAAGCGGAACTAACCAAACAGGCGAACACGCTAACAGATATCCGTAAAAAAGCGGCGGTTATCTTAGAAAAACAAATTAAACAAGAATTAAATCAACTTTATATGGAAAAAGCCATTTTTAGTGTGCGTTTTGAAGCAAACAAAATGGAACTGACAGAATCCGGCCAAGATAGCGTCGTTTTCTACATGTCCACTAACCCAGGGGAACCGCTAAAACCGTTAGCGAAAATTGCCTCTGGCGGTGAGTTATCACGAATGATGTTAGCTTTAAAAACTATTTTCTCAAGACATCAAGGTATTACTTCCATCATTTTCGATGAAGTGGATACAGGTGTAAGTGGTCGAGTTGGTCAAGCTATCGCAGAAAAAATTTATGCGGTGTCTGTGGGATCACAAGTGCTATGTATTAGCCATTTACCACAAGTTGCTGCCATGGCGAATCACCATTACTACATTACGAAAAAAGTACAAAACAAGCGAACAACAACTTCCGTCACCGTACTTAAAGGTGAAGATAAAGTAGAGGAAATCAGTCGAATGATTGCTGGAATAGAAGTCACAGAACTAACAAAACAACATGCAAAAGAAATGATTGAACAAGCGGAAAAAGTAAAACAAACTTATTAAAAAAACGAAATTGCTTGCATATCGAATAGTTTTTGCTTAAAATGAATAAGGTAGAAATTATTACCTGGTCATAAAAACAACTACTAATTCGAAATGCGGCTTTTTTGTGCGATAAAGGAGTAATTTTTATGACAAAAAGCAGATTTTTTACAGAAGTAGCAGACACAAGCTCATTTGTTTTTGCGGTAGCAGGCGCGGATGATGAAGTTGTACTAGAAACGATTCGCCTCGCATTAAACCAAAAACTAGGTAAATTTCTTTTATTCGGTAAAAAAGAAGACAAAACGTTAACCGCGAACGAAAGCGTTACATGGATTCAAGCAGATACAGCAGAAGCGGCAGCACAAGGCGCAATTTCAGCTGTGAAAAATAAAGAAGCAGACATTTTAGTCAAAGGCTTTATTCCAACGGCTACATTGATGAGTCACGTATTAAAAAAAGAAAACGGTCTTAGAACGAACCAATTACTAAGCCAAATTGCTATTTTTGATATCCCGACTTATCATAAACCACTGCTCCTAACAGACTGCGCCATGAACGTTGCACCAAAAACCAAAGAAAAAATCGCGATTACAGAAAATGCGGTCGCGGCTGCGCATAAGATCGGCATACCAAACCCCAAAATCGCTTTGCTAAGTGCCGTGGAAGAAGTAACAGAAAAAATGCCATCCACTGTGGAAGCGCGGGACGTTGTAGCTCATTTTGGCGATACTCTAAACATCGCAGGTCCATTAGCGCTAGATGTAGCCATTTCAAAAGAAGCAGCCCTTCATAAAGGTATTACCGATAGTTCGGCTGGTGAAGCAGACATCTTAATAGCACCAAATATCGAAACAGGAAATGCGCTGTATAAATCGCTCGTATACTTTGCAGGCGCTAAGGTCGGCAGTGCAATCGTCGGCGCGAAAGTACCAATTGTTATTTCCTCGAGAAATGATACACCAGAGAATAAATTAGCTTCATTTATCTTAACCGTAAGAATGGTTGGGAAATGATGAAATAATGTGAATAGACGGACTTTAACAAACTGAATGCAAAGGCTTTTATTTGATTACGCCCTACGTGTTACAATAGTCCATGGGAAAATGATAACCTACTGCATTTTTCACAATTAAATTTGGAGGAAAGCAAATGTCTTTTGATGTTTTGACCATAAATCCTGGTTCCACGTCTACAAAACTCGCTGTTTACCAAGGCGATAAAGTACTTTTTGAAGAAACAGTCAGACACACAATGCAAGAACTAGCCGATTTTAATAATGTACAGGAACAATTTGATTTTAGATGGCAAGTTTTACGTCGAGTGATGGATGCATTTGGTTATGATGGAAAGAATTTACAAGCAGTAGTTGGTAGAGGTGGCTTACTTCGTCCAGTTGCTGGTGGTACATATATGGTTACAGAAAAAATGATAGCAGATTTAAAAGAGAATAAGTACGGAGAGCATGCCTCGAATTTAGGCGCAATGCTTGCGAAAAAACTAGCGGATGAGCTTGAAATCCCAAGTTTCATTGTCGACCCCGTTGTCGTTGATGAAATGCAGGCAATTGCCAGAGTTTCCGGGAATGCCTTTGTTGCGAGAAAAAGCATTTTCCATGCGTTGAATCATAAAGCAGCTGGTCGGAAAATTGCCAAACAACTAGGATCCGACTATGAAAAAATGAATTTCGTTATTGCTCATCTTGGTGGCGGAATTTCGGTTGCAGCCCATCGGCAAGGGGAAGCAGTTGACGTGAATAACGCCTTAGATGGAGATGGTCCTTTTAGTCCAGAACGATCTGGTTCACTTCCGATGAATGATTTTTTAGAAGCGTGCTTTAGTGGAAAGTGGACGAAACGTGAACTGCATGATTTGATTGTTGGTCGTGGTGGGATGATTTCTTACTTAGGAACCAACAGTATGCTAGATGTAGAAGCTAGGGTGAAAGCCGGTGACGAAAAAGCCATCGAAGCTTTTGACGCAATGGCCTATCAGGTTAGTAAAGAAATTGGCGCATGTTCCGTTGTCCTTCAAGGAAATATTGACGCGATTATTTTAACTGGCGGACTTGCTAGAAGTGAGCTTTTCATAAAGAAAATTACCGAGCAAATAAACTGGATAGCCAGTGTGATTATAGAACCAGGAGAAGACGAATTAGAAGCACTAAATAGCGGCGTACAACGCGTGCTCGCTGGTCTTGAAAAAGGAAAAGTGTATTAAAAGGAGGAGATAATGTGGCAACAGAATATGATGTAGTTATTCTTGGCGGGGGAACTGGCGGTTACGTCGCAGCAATCCAAGCAGCAAAGAATGGTCAAAAAGTAGCTGTCGTTGAAAAAGGAAAAGTTGGTGGGACGTGTCTTCACCGCGGCTGTATTCCAACAAAAGCCTTATTACGTTCAGCAGAAGTCCTACAAACAGTAAAAAAAGCAAGTGAATTTGGTGTTTCAGTTGAAGGAACGGCCGGAATCAACTTTTTACAAGCACAAGAAAGAAAACAACAAATCGTAGACCAACTAGAAAAAGGTATCCACCAATTATTTAAACAAGGTAAAATTGACTTGTTTGTTGGAACGGGAACGATTTTAGGACCATCGATTTTTTCACCGACTGCTGGGACAATTTCAGTTGAATTTGAAGATGGTTCTGAAAATGAAATGCTAATTCCTAAAAACTTAATTATCGCGACTGGCTCCAAACCACGCACATTAAATGGTTTAACCATCGATGAAGAACATGTTTTATCATCTGACGGCGCGCTAAACCTGGAAACTTTACCAAAATCAATTATTATTGTTGGTGGCGGAGTTATCGGGATGGAATGGGCTTCGATGATGCATGATTTTGGCGTAGAAGTTACCGTGCTAGAATATGCCGACCGAATTTTGCCAACAGAAGATAAAGAAGTGGCGAAAGAATTAGCAAGACTGTATAAAAAGAAAAAACTAAACATGCATACATCTGCTGAAGTTCAAGCAGCTAGCTATAAAAAAACCGATACCGGTGTGGAAATTAGCGCAATCATTAAAGGTGAAGAGCAGACTTTTGCAGCGGATAAAATCCTTGTTTCCGTTGGGCGCTCAGCTAACACAGAAAACATTGGTTTACAAAACACGGATATCGCGACCGAAAACGGCTTTATCCAAGTAAATGATTTTTACCAAACAAAAGAAAGTCATATTTATGCGATTGGTGACTGCATTCCAACAATCCAACTTGCGCACGTTGCCATGGAAGAAGGAACGATTGCAGCTAACCATATTGCCGGAAAAACAGCCGAAAAACTGGACTACGACTTAGTTCCACGCTGTATTTATACTTCTACAGAAATCGCAAGTGTCGGTATCACAGAAGAACAAGCGAAAGAACGCGGTCATGAAGTGAAAAAAGGTAAATTCTTCTTCCGAGGTATCGGGAAAGCGCTCGTTTACGGAGAATCAGATGGCTTCATTAAAATTATTGCAGATAAAAAGACAGATGATATATTAGGCGTCAGCATGATTGGACCGCACGTAACGGACATGATTAGCGAAGCCGCTTTAGCACAAGTTTTAAATGCAACGCCGTGGGAAGTGGGCAACACGATTCACCCGCACCCAACTTTATCAGAAAGTTTTAGAGAAGCTGCCCTTGCTGTGGATGGCAATGCAATTCACGGTTAATACAGCTTTAAAGGAGGAACAAAAATGACTTTAAAAGAAGCAGGTTTAACAGAAGATAAATTAATTAAAATGTATGAAACGATGCTAATGGCAAGAAGACTGGATGAACGTATGTGGTTGCTGAACCGTTCTGGGAAAATTCCTTTTACCATTTCTGGGCAAGGACAAGAAACGGCACAAATTGGCGCTGCGTTTGCCTTTGATTTAGATAAAGATTACGCATTACCATATTACCGTGATTTAGCAGTGGTGCTAGCATTCGGGATGACAGCGAAAGATATTATGTTATCAGCATTTGCTAAAGCGGAAGATCCAAACTCGGGGGGCCGTCAAATGCCAGCTCACTTTGGACAAAAATCCAACCGCATCGTGACACAAAGTTCCCCAGTAACAACGCAGTTCCCGCACGCAGCAGGTATTGGTCTTGCAGCGAAAATGGCTGGTGATGAGATTGCGATTTATGCTTCAACAGGTGAAGGATCTTCTAACCAAGGCGATTTCCATGAAGGAATCAACTTTGCATCTGTACATAAGTTGCCAGTTGTTTTCGTGATTCATAATAACCAATATGCCATTTCTGTGCCAGCATCGAAACAATATGCCGCAGAAAAACTATCTGACCGAGCAATTGGTTACGGCATCCCTGGTGAACGCGTTGATGGAACGAATATGGGAGAAGTATATGCCGCATTTAAACGCGCAACAGATCGCGCAAGAAACGGCGAAGGACCTACATTAATCGAAACAGTTTCCTACCGCTTCACGCCGCACTCCTCTGATGATGACGACAGCAGTTATCGTTCCAGGGAAGAAGTAAACGAAGCAAAAGGAAAAGATCCACTGACAATTTTCCAAACAGAATTACTGGAAGAAGGTTACTTAACAGAAGAAAAAATCGCTGAAATCGAAAAAAATATTGCGAAAGAAGTTAACGAAGCAACCGATTACGCGGAAAGTGCAGCCTACGCTGAACCAGAATCATCTTTACTTTATGTATATGATGAAGAAGCGAATAGCTGATTAGGAGGGAATTTGAATGCCAGTCATTTCATATATTGATGCAATAACCATGGCGCTTAAAGAAGAAATGGAGCGCGACGATAAAGTATTTATTTTAGGAGAAGACGTAGGGAAAAAAGGCGGCGTATTTAAAGCGACTGCCGGCCTATACGATGAATTTGGTGAAGACCGAGTTCTTGATACACCACTTGCTGAGTCCGCGATTGCCGGAGTTGGAATTGGCGCAGCAATGTACGGCTATCGTCCAGTAGCAGAAATGCAATTTGCTGACTTTATTATGCCAGCTGTTAACCAAATTATTTCAGAAGCTTCCCGAATTCGCTACCGTTCGAATAATGATTGGTCTTGCCCGATGGTTATTCGCGCACCTTTTGGCGGCGGGGTACACGGAGCACTTTACCATTCTCAATCAGTGGAAAAAGTATTCTTTGGACAACCTGGTTTGAAAATTGTTGTCCCATCTTCTCCATATGATGCAAAAGGACTTTTAAAAGCGGCAATTCGCGATAATGATCCAGTACTTTTCTTTGAACATAAACGAGCTTACCGCTTACTAAAAGGCGAAGTACCAGAAACAGATTATATCGTTCCAATCGGCGAAGCAAATGTTGTCCGCGAAGGTGATGATATTACCGTAATTACTTATGGACTTGCGGTTCAATTTGCCCAACAAGCCGCAGAACGTTTAGCAGCGGAAGGCGTAGAAGCACACATTCTTGATTTACGTACAATTTACCCACTAGACCAAGAAGCGATTATCGAAGCAACGAAAAAAACAGGTAAAGTACTGCTTGTAACAGAAGATAATAAGCAAGGAAGCATTATCAGTGAAGTTGCAGCAATTATTTCGGAGCATTGTCTATTTGACTTAGATGCGCCGATTGCTAGACTCGCAGGACCAGATACCCCAGCAATGCCTTTTGCTCCAACAATGGAAAAACACTTTATGATTAATCCAGATAAAGTGGCAGATGCAATGAAAGAATTAGCGGAATTTTAGACCCGTTTTAAATTAAAGGAGTGAAGACCCGTGGCAGTTGAAAAAATCACCATGCCCAAATTAGGGGAAAGTGTAACAGAAGGAACGATTAGTTCGTGGTTAGTGAAACCTGGCGATACAGTCGAAAAATATGATGCCATCGCAGAAGTACTAACCGACAAAGTAACAGCTGAAATCCCATCTTCTTTTAGCGGGACAATCAAAGAAATTTTAGCCGAAGAAGATGAAACATTAGAAGTAGGCGAAGTTATTTGCACAATCGAAACAGCTGATGCCGGCAGTTCAGAGCCAGTTGCTGAAGTAGAAAAAGCAGAAACCAAAGCCCCTAAAAAACAAGAAACAAAACAAGTTAAACTAGCAGAAGCACCAGCTAGCGGAAGATTTTCCCCAGCCGTACTTCGAATTGCTGGCGAAAACAATATTGATTTATCTACTGTAGTAGGCACTGGCAAAGGTGGCCGAATTACAAGAAAAGATTTGCTACAAGTCATTGAAAACGGGCCAGTAGCCACTAAACCAGAAGTACAAAGTGCGCCACAAGAAAAAACGGCTGCACCAACACCTGTACGCTCAGCAGCTGGTGACAGAGAAATTCCAATCAATGGTGTAAGAAAAGCGATTGCGAAACATATGAGCGTCAGTAAACAAGAAATTCCACATGCTTGGATGATGGTGGAAGTTGATGCGACAGGACTTGTTCGTTACCGTAATGCAGTGAAAGATAGCTTTAAAAAAGAGGAAGGCTATTCGCTAACTTATTTCGCCTTTTTCATCAAAGCAGTTGCACAAGCCTTAAAAGAATTCCCGCAACTTAACAGTACATGGGCAGGCGATAAAATCATCGAGCATGGTAATATCAATATTTCGATTGCCATTGCTGCTGGCGATTTATTATATGTTCCAGTTATTAAAAACGCGGATGAAAAATCCATTAAAGGCATTGCGCGCGAAATAAGTGAACTTGCTGGAAAAGCCCGTAATGGCAAACTTAGCCAAGCGGACATGGAAGGTGGTACATTCACAGTAAACAGTACCGGATCATTTGGCTCTGTGCAATCAATGGGAATTATCAACCATCCACAAGCAGCTATTCTTCAAGTGGAATCGATTGTAAAACGTCCAGTCATTATTGACGATATGATTGCTGTGCGTGATATGGTGAACCTATGTTTATCCATCGATCACCGTATTTTAGACGGTTTATTAGCTGGGAAATTCTTACAAACAATTAAAGCGAATGTCGAAAAAATTTCCAAAGAAAATACAGCGTTGTATTAAAGATGTTTTAATCTAGGTTTAGCGGGTATTGTTTAGTACATCTAGATCCATACCCCTAAACTCCCTAGATGTCTTGGGTAGTACTTTCGGGTGCTGCTCTTTTTTTGAGGGGAAAAATAAAAAAAGTCTGAACCAGTTTGGCTCAGACGGTGGATATTTATAAAAACATTAATACCCCGGTTAAAACACTTGATAATACAATCGCGATTAACATTAAAATAACGACAACGCGAACTACTTTTTTATTAGTCATTGCGGAAGAAAACTCCTCTCATAAAGCATTTCAGATATATCCATCTTACTGATAATTAAAGCAAATTTCAAGTTATTTCTTGATTTTTTTAGGCAAATAGGAAGAATGTAGGTGAAAATAAGATGATAGCCAATGTAAAAAAATATTTTACCGAATTAATCCAAATTTCATCCGTTTCTGGAAAAGAAAAAGCCATTTTAACTTACATAAAAAAACATTTAACGACATTGGATGTTTCTTATAGCTTAGATGAAAATTATGGCTTGATTGCCCGGATTCCAGCGACTAGAGAGAAGTTTCCAACGATATTTTTCTGTAGCCATGTTGATACGCATCCAAGTGCAGCTACGCCTGTTTTTCAAATCGAACAAGACGTGTTCACCGCTACAAAGGGTACTTCTTTAGGTGCGGATGACAAAGCGGCCGTCGCAGCGATGTTAGCGGCGATTGATTATTTTTGTACCGAAAAAACGCCGCACGGGGACATTGAATTTATTTTTACGACAAAAGAAGAGCTTGGTATGATTGGAATGCGTCTTTTTCCGGAAGAAGAAATTACAGCAGCTTATGGCTACTGTTTGGATGCACCGGGTGAGGTAGGGAATTATCAACTGCAAGCAAGCACTCTCGTTGCGATGGGGTTCACGATTGCTAGTTCTGCTAGTGCTCAAATGTCGCCGATTTCCATTGCTAGAATGGCGCTCCACGCAACACGTCCAGGTCGAATTGACCGAGAAAACAAATGGGAAATTCAGTCATTTTCTGGTGGGATAAACGATGAAAATCAACAAGATGCCCAGTTAGAAATTCTTTTTACGTCTGCGGCAAGTTTTCGTAAAGCGCTTCTGCATATCCAAACGATTAGAGAACGTTTTGCCCAAACGTGTGAGAAATATGGCGCAATGCTAACGCACGATACGAAGCTAATTTACGAAGGCTATCATATCCGCTCTAAACATCCACTGATGAATATTTTCCAAAAAGCGGCCAAAAAACAAACTTTAGAAACGCACGAAATCATGTTAGAGGGCGGAACTGACGCCAATGTCTTAAACGAAAAAGGTATTCCAACCATGCTCTTGTCAGCAGGATATGAAAATGCGCACACAGACAAAGAAAGGATTTCCATAAGTCAGTTGGAAAAACTCACACAACTCGTGATTGACCTTGCAGAATCCGCTAAAAATGAAAAAATTTTACTCAGAAAGCTAAATTAATGAAAAAAAGTCAAATAATTCGGATTGATTCATTGTCCAAGAAGCAATTCTTTGATATAGTAAATAATGTTGATACTTTTATGTGTCATGTTGAAGTAAGACAGATTTTTCTGCCTTAATAAACCGGAAAGGAAGAAGTGCAAAATGGCAAAACAAGAAATTGGCGTTATAGGAATGGGCGTTATGGGTCGTAACTTGGCTCTAAACATTGAAAGCCGCGGTCATACAGTATCTATCTTTAACCGTTCTACTGAAAAAACGAAAGCGGTTATGGAAGAAAATGCGGACAAAAAATTAGTACCAACTTATAGTTTAGAGGAATTTGTCGAATCTCTTGAAGTGCCTCGCCGTATCCTTATTATGGTAAAAGCTGGCGATGCTACAGATATGATGATTGAAGCAGTTAAACCTTTCTTAAACGAAGGTGATATTTTAATCGATGGCGGTAATGCTTTCTTCAAAGATACGATTCGTCGTAATAAAGAATTAAGTGAAGAAGGATTTAACTTCATCGGAACTGGTGTATCAGGCGGAGAAGAAGGCGCACTTAAAGGCCCTTCCATCATGCCAGGTGGTCAACGCAAGGCATATGACCTTGTAGCCCCTATTTTACGTGAAATTGCTGCAGTAGCAGACGGAGAACCTTGTGTGACTTATATTGGTCCAGATGGTGCCGGACATTACGTTAAAATGGTGCATAACGGTATCGAATACGGCGATATGCAATTAATCGCAGAAGCTTACACTATTTTGAAAGAAATCGGTGGATTAAGCCATGATGAACTTGCTGACGTATTTGAAGAATGGAACAACGGGGAACTTGATAGCTATTTAATCGAGATCACTAAAAATATCCTAAAAGTAAAAGACGAAGAAACAGGCAAACCAATTGTCGATGTTATTCTTGATAAAGCTGGTCAAAAAGGAACTGGTAAATGGACTAGCCAAAGCGCACTTGACTTAGGTGTTCCACTTTCCTTAATTACAGAATCTGTATTTGCTCGTTATATCTCTGCACTTAAAGAAGAACGTGTTTATGCAAGCACTGTTTTAAACGGTCCATCTAACTATCATTTTGAAGGCGACAAAAAAGCATTTGTTGAATCTGTTCGTCGCGCACTTTACTTCAGCAAAATCGCATCTTATGCACAAGGTTTTGCTCAAATGAGAGCTGCTAGCGAAGAGTACAACTGGGACTTACAATACGGCGAAATCGCGAAAATTTTCCGCGCTGGTTGTATTATCCGTGCTCGTTTCCTACAAAAAATTACAGATGCTTATAACCAAGATAAAAACCTTAAAAACTTGCTATTAGATCCATATTTCAAAGATATTGCACATAACTACCAAGGCGACCTTCGTACAGTTGTTGCAGAAGCAGTAAAAGCTGGAATTCCAGTGCCAACATTCACTGCGGCAATTAGCTACTATGACAGCTATCGTTCGGAAGTATTATCTGCAAATCTAATCCAAGCACAACGCGACTACTTTGGTGCTCATACGTATGAAAGAGTCGACAAACCTGGCGTATTCCATACAGAATGGCCACAAGTAGAAGATTGATTTAAAAACACGGCATCCACTTTCACGAGTGGATGCTTTTTTTATGAGATTTGAATTAGTAAATCATGGTAAACCGCTAAAAAATACAGGAAATATCTATTTATACGCTGTTATTAGTTGTTTTTGAGCCAAAGTTCGTTACAATAGTAATAGGAATATAGTGTAATGACCGAAAGAGAGGGTTAGGCCAAATGAATAGAATATTAATCGTAGAAGATGAAAAAAACTTAGCACGCTTTATCGAACTCGAATTGCAACACGAAAATTATGAAACTGCCGTCGCTAATGATGGACGCGCTGGACTTGAACTTGCATTAAATGAAGAATGGGATGCTATTTTACTTGATCTAATGTTGCCACATTTAAACGGGGTAGAAGTTTGTCGTCGTGTGCGCCAAGTGAAACAAACACCTATTATTATGATAACTGCACGTGACTCTGTTATTGACCGTGTCTCAGGACTTGACCACGGGGCAGATGATTATATCGTGAAACCTTTTGCTATTGAAGAATTACTAGCTCGTCTTCGTTCGCTACTACGCCGGGTTGAAAATGCAGAACAATCGGCGAAACAAACAACGCTACAATACCGTAACTTAATCGTAGAAAAAGAAAATCGGATTGTTAAACGCGACGAAGAAATTATTGACTTAACTAAACGAGAGTACGAACTTTTGCTTACGTTAATGGAAAATGTCAATATTGTTCTAACACGAGAAGTGCTGCTCAATAAAGTTTGGGGCTACGAAACAGAAGTAGAAACGAATGTAGTCGATGTATATGTTCGTTACTTACGAAATAAAATTGATCATCCTGACGAAGAAAGTTACATCCAAACAGTTCGCGGGACAGGGTATGTGATGCGTACATGACAACTAGCCCATTCTCCTTAAAAAGTCGTTCATTGAAATTCAAATGGACTTTTGGTGCTAGTGCAGCGATTTTTCTAACATTTTTCTTATTTTCCTATGCTATTTATCAAGGGATTGGGCAAATGTTGCTAAATGAAGAAGAACCGGAAGTAAAAGAACTGCTTCTAGCGACAACAAGTACGTTAACAAATCAAGATTTAACCGACAATGAGGAAATCAAATATTTATTTAACAACGATAAAACCGTGAACCGCAAACTACAAGATCAAGTGATTAATCTCTATGATAAAGATGGCCATTTTATTAATAAGTATTATTTTTCTAGAAACCAAGATATCACGAGTATTGATTTTTCACAGTATTTTGTTAGCGGCACGGATAAATTTATTATGAACAAACCGACGATTGATGGGCAGAAGATGATGACGGCGCAAATGCCGATTGTGGCGGACGATAATACGACCGTGATTGGTTATGCGCAAGTCGTAAACCCGCTCACTTCTTATAACCGGATGATGGATCGCTTGCTCGTTACGATGATTTTACTCGGGGCAGTGGCGCTCTTTATTAGTGGCATGCTTGGCTACTTGCTAGCTCAAAACTTCTTAAACCCGCTCACTCGTCTAGCACGGTCTATGAATGATATCCGCAAAAATGGTTTCCAAAAGCGCATCGAAACGCAGACGAATTCACGAGATGAAATCGGTGAATTGACCGTCGTCTTTAATGATATGATGACGCGCATCGAAACGAGCTTTGAACAGCAAAAACAATTCGTTGAGGATGCTTCCCATGAATTACGGACACCTGTTCAAATTATGGAAGGTCATTTAAAACTTCTGACACGTTGGGGTAAAGATGATCCAGCGGTACTTGATGAATCATTAAATGCTTCTTTAACTGAACTAGAACGCATGAAAAAATTAGTACAAGAAATGCTTGATTTATCCAGAGCAGAACAAATTTCGCAAACAAAAGAATTACAAATTACCGATGTAAATGCGACAGTAGAACAAGTTAGACGTAATTTTGAAGTCATGTATGAGAATTTCACTTTTACCTTAAAAGAAGATGACACGGATTTACGTGCGCTTATTCAGCATAATCATTTAGAGCAGATTTTAATTATTATTATGGATAATGCCGTGAAGTATTCAGGTGACGGCACCGAAGTGGATATGCATGTCTATAAAGAACAAAAGCAAATCCATATCGATGTGCGCGATTACGGGGAAGGCATCTCACAAGAAGAAATTGATAAGATATTTAATCGTTTCTACCGTGTAGATAAAGCCAGAAGCCGTGAAAAAGGCGGTAACGGCCTCGGACTTGCGATTGCTAAACAATTAGTCGAAGGATATTTAGGAACGATCAATGCGGTTAGTGAGCCAGATAAAGGCACGACCATCAAAATTACACTTCCTTATATTGAACCAAAATCCAAATAGAAAAACCGCAACCTTATGACGAGGTTGCGGTTTCTTTTATTTTTCTTTCTTTTGTTCTTCTACGATTTGTTCAAATTCTTTTTCTTCTTGTTCCATTACTTTAATTTCTGGGTGTTTATTCATGTAGAGTTTTTTCGTTAGTAATGTTTGACCTGCTAAGAATAGTCCGCCGACAGCCCAGTATAACGCAAGTGCGGAAGGAGCTGTAAAGGAGACGAATAAAATCATAATAGGTGACATTAAACCGATGATTTTCATTTGTTTCTTTTGTTCTGGTGAATAACCAATCATTGAAACAAAATATTGTGCTAGATAGACAAGGCCGGCGATAATCGCAAGTACCATATCTGGTGAACCTAGGTTAAACCATAAGAATGTGTGACTAGCAATTTCAGATGAACCTCGAATCGCATAATAGAAAGCCATCAAAATCGGCATTTGAATAAGTAGTGGTAAACAACCCATTTGCATCGGATTGATATTATACTTGGAATAAACAGTCATCATTTCTTTTTGAATCGTCGCTTGTTCTTCTTTCGATGTAGCACGTTTTAAACGAGCTTGAATTTCGTCGATTTCTGGTTTAGCAATCGCCATTTTGGATTGCATTCCCATTTGAGCTTTGGCAGTACGTAAGTTTAGCGGCATAATTAGCGCACGGATAAGGAGCGTTGTAATAATAATCGCAACCCCGTAATTACCCCCAACAAATTTTGCAACAAACATAATAAAGCTAGTAAATGGTTGAATCAGATAAGTACTGAAAAAGCCATCTGTATTTTGTGATGGGTCCATACCACAACCTGTAAGTAATAGTAGAGCACCAAGTAAAACGCTAATTAAAATAATATTTTTCTTTTTCAATGTTTCATTTTCCTCCTAAATAGTAAAATATCAATTCATACGTTGGAAAATGAAAAACTGTCTTCATCATCAGTAATGGCGCTACATTTTCTAGTTATCGCCAGCCAATTAATAATAAAATTAGGCGAGGTTCTATAAAAATGTGCTCGAAGTGCGATCTTTACTGGCTTTAAGCAGATAGCGTCAGCGGGTAGCACCATTTTCGGTTTTAATAATGTAATGGCCGACCAATAACTAAAGATCGTCAACATTAATAAAAACGTCACTGTGAGTGAAATGAATTCTGGTTCAAGTAAGATTTGCAAAATGGAAATCATGCCACGCAGTCGCTCCTTTCAAGGTTTTAGTACTCATTAACTATAATGCAAAAAGAGCTATAGCACAACTACTATTTTTGGAATTTTAATAAACGATATCAAACGTTTTTCGTTCTTCTACAGGTGCCCCTTTATAAATGTAAACATGCTCGATGCGGCAACCAGGGGAAGGTCCTTTTTTTATTGCATCAATAAATTTATTTAAGTTTTCCTCTTCTGCAATTGCATGAATTTCAACGGAACCATCGTCTAAATTTTTTACCGTTCCACTAATATCATATTTGTAAGCGACGTGTTTGGTGGTGTAACGAAATCCAACGCCTTGCACAAATCCAGTTACTCTTAAAATCGCTGTATCTCTAGCCATGGCGAAACCAACTCCTTTTATTTTTCCTTACTACTAGTGTATCTTTTTTTGCCATTACTTTCAAAAATTTGCATTCCGGTATTTCAAGAAAGCTTATGCTATAATAAGTGTATTATATTTACTGTTGGGAGTTTTTGATATGACGAAATGGAATGTCTATCTGACTAAAGGAGAATATGAGCCTTGGTGGTTTTTCGAGGAGTGGGAAACATCCATTCAAGCGGACTATTCTTTTTCGGATAAAGAAGCAGCTTTTCTAAAGTACCAAGAATTAGCAGAAGACTTACTGCGGAACTATCCTAACCATCAAACAAAAAAAGATTGTTTGCTTGCTGCTTGGAATGAGGAAGAAGTAGAATATTGTGAGGACTGTGAAGATGATATCCAAACATTTCACGGACTTATTTTATTTTTAGATGGGGACGTATATCAACCAACTCCCGAAGAGAAAGAGACGATTTTTAAACCAGTTTTAACCTTTGCTTGAGGCGAAAAGAAATTTGGAGGATTAACACATGCAGAAGAACGATGACTTATTAAGAGAACGTCGAAAAGACGAACACGTTGCGCTTGGTGTAAAGCAAAATGAGCAATTAGCGCCGTCAAGTTTAGAAGACATTCAGCTAATCGGGACGTCTATCCCGCGCTATAATGTGAAAGATATTGATTTAACTACGACTATTTTTGGGACGAATGTGCCGTTCCCGTTTTATATTAATGCAATGACAGGCGGAAGTCGCCATACGAAAAAAATTAATGCGGAACTTGCTGAAATAGCACGTGAAGTAGCTATTCCGATGGCAGTTGGTTCGCAGTCTGCAGCTCTAAAAAATAGTTCACTCATAGATACGTATAAAATTGTGAGAGAAGTGAATCCATCAGGTGTGATTTTAGCGAATGTCAGCCCAGAAGTGGCGATTCAAGATGGCTTGCGTGCGGTTGAAATGTTAGAAGCAAATGCACTGCAAATTCATATTAATCCTGCGCAAGAATTAGTCATGGAAGAAGGCGACCGAGCTTTCAGTCACTGGCTGACAAGAATAGAAGAGTACGTCAAACTTTCCCCAGTACCAGTTATTGTGAAGGAAGTTGGCTTTGGTATGACGAGAGAAACCATTAAGACATTAGCCGAAGTAGGCGTTAAAACAGTAGACCTAGCTGGAAAAGGCGGAACAAATTTTGCACAAATTGAAAATGACCGCCGGCGCGACCATGCATATGACTTTTTACTTAATTGGGGTATCTCGACGGGCCAAGCATTAATTGATATGCAACACGCGAATGCACCAAAGATTGCTTACTTAGCATCAGGTGGCATTAGAACCCCATTAGATATCGTGAAAGCTTTGGCGCTCGGAGCAGATAGCGTTGGCATGGCAGGACAAATCATCTATTCACTAAAAAAAGATGGCGTCACCAAAACTATCGAAAAACTGGAACTATGGAAAGAACAATTGCGTGGCTTATTTGTGCTAGCGGATGCGAAAAACATCACAGAATTACAAACAACCCCGCTAATCGTAAGTGGCGAACTTGCTAAATGGGGAACCTTACGCGAAATCGATTTAATCAAACTTGCTAATAGAAAATAAAAACCAGCTGCTATTCATTTAGCAAAGCTGGTTTTTTATTTATTGCACCATTTCTGGTAAAGTTTCATCAATTGCTTGAAGACGTTCTGTGAATTCTTCTTTAGATAAATTTTTCGTATAAAGATTTGCGGGGTGAACGCGGCAATCATGCGAACAACTACGCAAATATTTTTCTTCGTTTGCAACAGAAGAAAGAATTTGCTTGTTACAATACGGATTAGCACAATTAATATAACGTTCGCAAGGCGTGCCGTCAAAGTAATCTTTCCCAACAATAGTAGGATTTACTTGGTTAATCGGAACCGCGATTCTTTCATCGAAAACGTACATTTGACCGTCCCAAAGTTCTCCTTTAGTTTCTTCATTTTTACCGTAAGTCGCAATCCCGCCGTGAAGTTGGCTTACGTCATCAAAACCAGCTGTTTTTAACCAACCGGAAAATTTCTCACAGCGAATACCCCCAGTACAATAAGTGACAATTTTTTTGTCTGCAAGTTGCTCACGATTATCTTCAATCCAACCTGGTAACTCGCGGAAATTTTGAATATCCGGACGAACAGCGCCGCGGAAATGACCGATATCAAATTCATAATCATTTCGAGCATCTAAAATCACGGTATCTTCATCCAAAAGTGCTTCACGAAATTCAGCAGGTTCTAAGTAAGTACCAGTAATTTCTAACGGATTTACATCTTCTTCTAAACTTAAACTAACAATTTCAGTACGTGGTCGAACATGCATTTTCTTAAACGCATGAGAATCAGCCGCGTCAATTTTAAATACCATATCAGCGAAGCGAGCGTCATTTGCCATGTATTCGATATACTTGTTTGTTGCTTCTACTGTTCCCGAAACGGTGCCATTAATCCCCTCAGACGCCACCAAAATTCGGCCTTTCAATTCCATTTCTTTGCAAGCTGCAAGATGCTGTTTTGCAAAAGTTTCTGGATCATCAATCGTTGTGTATTTGTAATATAACAACACTTGATAGTCACTCATAATCTTATCACCCTTCAAAATGTATTTCATGTGTAAGAATAATTCTCCACAAGTTTGCGCATTAATACTATACTATAGCAAATTCAGACTGGCAAGTAAGCGAACTGGGAAATAAATGCTTCTTATTATTAACTATATGTACAAGTACAAAACAGCTATGGTATACTTATTAAATATGAAGCGAAAATTTTGTTGATGGAAACAAATCTTGTTTTCATTTCCTCAAATAAAGAATGAAGTAAGGATTGGGCGTGAGCTATGTGCAAATAAATGAATCGTTTATGGAAGAACTAGCTTTAAAAAAAGTAAAACAAGAACGCAGAAAAAGGTTAAAGTGGTTTGTGTATAAATTTTTAATGATTACCTTTGGCGCTATTTTAATGGGGGTTGGACTGGAACTTTTCCTTGTAAACAACCGAATTTTAGATGGTGGGGTCGTTGGTATTTCAATTATTATTTCGCAGTTAACACCACTGCCACTCGGGGTTTTAACCTTTGTACTTAATATTCCGTTTTTTATTATCGGTTACCGGAAAATCGGAAAAGTATTTGCCTTATTTACGTTATACGGGATTGCGGTCATGTCGATTGTAACGCTCGTTTTACATGATATGGACCCAGTGACGGATGACTTATTGCTTGCGACTGTTTTTGGTGGCATGACACTTGGTCTTGGTGTCGGACTTGTTATTCGTAATGGCGGGGCGCTCGATGGGACGGAAATCATTTCTATCATCATCAACGGCCGGACGCCATTTTCAACAGGACAAATTATTATGTTTATTAATATCGTCATTTTCATTGTTGCAGGGCTGGTGTTTAACTGGGACCGGGCGATGTATTCTTTAATTACATATTTCCTAGCTTATAAAGTGATTGATATTGTTATTCAAGGCGTAGATGAATCAAAAAGTGCTTTTATTATCAGCCGCTATTACGAGGAAATTGGCGCAGAAATTATGGAACAACTTGGAAAAGGGGTAACATACTTAGATGCAACTGGCGGATATTCCGGCGATGTAAGAAAAGTAGTTTTCGTTATCGTCTCCAGATTTGAAGAAGTAAAAGTGAAAGCAATTTTGGACGAAATTGATCCAGATGCCTTTTTAGCTGTCGGAGGAAGTATGTCAGAAGTCCGCGGCGGGAAATTGATGAACACGAAAACACCACATTTGTAACCATACTAAAACCATGTATCTTTTTGTCGAGATAGGTGGTTTTTTGACGAACGGAAACATTTGTTTGTATAATAGGGCTATAGTATGAGCGACAGAACGAATAGATGTGCTATAATAAAACAAGCAAAAAAGGAATGGGTGGGACTTGGAATGGCGACACAAAAGAAAAAAACGAGCGGACGTAAAAAATCGTCAACACGTTCAAAGAAAAAACAATCAGCCTCTTTTCGTTTAGAAATAACAGGGGTTGTTTTGATAGCAATAGGAATAATCGGGCTTTTACAACTAGGCTTTGTCGGCCGCGGTTTTTTTGCGTTGGCTGAAATGTTTGTTGGTCTTCTAAGTTATGTATTACTAGCTGGGAGCGTGATACTTGGCGGCTACATGGTCATTAGAAGAAAAATGCCACATCTCTTTAGCAAGCGTTTAGTAGGTATTTACCTAATTGTTTTAGGCTTTTTAACTTATATACATATGTATTTTATTATCCACAATTTAGGGGCGAATGCGTCCGTTATTTCTAGCACATGGAAATTAGTCCTAGAAAATTTATTTAGACCAAATCAAGTCGGTTTTGTTGGTGGGGGTATGATTGGAGCTGTGATTACCTCCATGACGTATTTCTTATTAGATCGCCTTGGCACAAATTTAATCGCGGCACTGCTTATTATTTATGGCTTTTCGCTTATATCTGGCATTTCCATCCGCCAATTTTTCGCAAAAGTAACAGAATTTGTCCGCTACTTATTCACAAAAGGCAAAGCGGCAACGGAAAAAGGCAAAGAAGTAAAAGCAAAACATGATAAAAAGAAAGCAGAAAAAGTTGTTGATGTGGAGCCGGAAGAGGTAATTGACCTAATAGAACCAATTCAAGAAGAAAAAGTTCCACCAATAATTTCCAATTTTAGTTCAAAAGTGGAACAAGAAAAAGCACCAGTGGAAGAAAAAACGGAACAAAAAGAACCAGATTTAGAAATGTTCCAACAAGAATCTTTCGAAAATGAGATTTATCAATTACCGCCAGTAGATATTTTGGCACCTGCCAAAGTAACAGATCAAAGCAAAGAGTACGATCAAATCAAAATAAATGCTAAAAAACTCGAAGATACTTTTGAAAGTTTCGGAGTAAAAGCAAAAATCACCCAAGTGCATTTAGGGCCAGCTGTTACCAAATATGAAGTACAGCCGTCTGTTGGTGTCAAAGTAAGTAAAATTGTTTCGTTGAGCGATGATATAGCACTTGCGCTAGCGGCAAAAGATATTCGGATTGAAGCGCCAATTCCGGGGAAATCAGCTATTGGGATTGAAGTCGCGAATCAAAACGTGGCTATGGTATCGTTGCGTGAAGTATTAGAAAATAACCCTAAAAATAATCCGGAAGAAAAACTGCAAATAGCGCTCGGTCGTGATATTTCTGGTGAAGCGATGATGGCTAGCCTCGATAAAATGCCCCATTTACTTGTCGCAGGAGCAACAGGGAGCGGGAAATCGGTTTGTATTAACGGGATTATTACGAGTATTTTACTCCGTGCCAAACCGCATGAAGTGAAAATGATGATGATTGATCCAAAAATGGTCGAGCTTAATGTGTATAACGGTATTCCGCATTTGCTTGCACCAGTTGTGACTAATCCGAAAAAAGCCGCACAAGCCTTGCAAAAAGTCGTTGCTGAAATGGAGCGCCGTTATGATTTATTCTCGCATACTGGCACGCGTAATATGCAAGGTTACAACGATTATGTGAAAAAACAAAATGAACTAAACAATGAAAAACAACCAGAGTTACCTTTTATCGTCGTTATTGTAGATGAGTTAGCTGACTTGATGATGGTTGCTTCGAACGATGTAGAGGACGCTATTACACGACTAGCACAAATGGCACGTGCGGCGGGAATACATTTAATTATCGCCACGCAGCGACCATCTGTAGACGTAATTACAGGTGTTATTAAAGCGAACATTCCATCGCGAATAGCTTTTGCTGTATCAAGCTCGATTGATTCAAGAACAATTTTAGATATGGGCGGGGCAGAGAAATTGCTTGGTCGAGGAGATATGCTATTACTACCAGTGGGCTCAAGTAAACCAACACGTATTCAAGGGGCCTTTTTATCTGATGCAGAAGTAGAAGATGTCGTGAATTACGTTATTTCGCAACAAAAAGCACAATATAGCGAAGAAATGATTCCTGATGATATTCCGGAAGTAGAAGGAGAAGTAACGGACGAGCTTTATCACGAAGCAGTAGAACTTGTTGTAGAAATGCAAACAGCTTCCGTCTCGATGTTACAACGGAAATTCCGAATCGGCTATAACCGTGCAGCGAGATTAATTGATGAAATGGAACAAAGAGGCGTTGTTGGCCCGCATGAAGGTAGCAAGCCAAGACGAGTAAACGTTGAAATTAGTCCTGAACATGAATAAAAAAAGGTTGCGACGAAAAGTCGCAACCTTTTTTTAGGAAAGTAAATCCTTTTTTTGAGCTTGGATTTCTTTTTCGCTAGCGACATACTTTGCTTGCGTTCGGTCGAGCAGTTCATCAAAGAATTTTGGTAATTCAGTTTGGCTCAGCTCCACGCCTTCCGCTGTGATACCGCCTTTTGTTGCAACGCGTTCAATCAAGCCGCTAAATGTATAATCTTCCTCAACTAGCAACCTGGAAGTCCCAGCCAAAGCAACATTAATCATTTGGAAAACCTCGGCATCCGATAAAGAAGACCTTCTAAGAGCAGCTTCCACAAATTGTTCGAAAATCGCTGCGATAATACCAGGCGAGGAGCTAGTTAAATCACTTGCAACATCCATATTTTCTTCGCGAATCGTCATCACATGTCCAAAATGTTCAAAGGTAGTTTCCAACCAAGTGCTATTCTTGGCATCAACCGTATCAGCATGCGCAATCAACGTTGTCCCGACACCAACAGTTGTTGTGATAGAAGGAATCAGTTTACTAATTTGTAACGTAGGAGAAAGTGCTAAAATATCAGAAGTACTAACGCCAGCCGCAATAGAAATGACGTGACGTTCCGCTGTTAGTACCGCCGAACAATCTTTTATCAGTGGTAAAACAGCAAGTGGCAAGGTACAAATAAAACTATGCGCCGCTTTTGTAAAAACTTCTGCCTCGTTACTAGCTAATTCTGCCGTCGGATATGTATCATAAAATTGCTTAAAATGCTCATTTTTAGAATTGGAATAAAGGATGATTTCTTCGGGAGCTGCAATCTCAGTTTCTATTATTTTAGTCGCAATTAACGATGCCATACTTCCAAAACCGATAAATCCTATTTTTGTCATTTTCATCCCGCCTTTCATCATTGATTTTTATTATGAAGGGAATAAAAGGGGATTGCAACTAAACTTGATTGTTTACTTTTTCACGTTAACGCGCTTGTGCCTAAGGATTGGCGAAAAAGCGAATGATTCCGATAGAATTAAATTTTCTGAATTCATTTGCATTAAAAATTTATGAAGTTGGTTATTTATTTATTTTATTTTCCATGTTATATTAAGAACAGTTGGAGAAGACGTTAAATGTTTTTGTGCGTTTTCTGAAAAAGGGACCATACATAATTTCTAATACGCGCCTGAATGTTTGTTTTGACAGATAGCTCTAACTAACATTATATCTCTCGGGAGGGGTTTTAAGGTGAAAAAGCGTACATTTGCTTTAGCACTATCAATGATTATTGCTTCTGGCGTTATCCTAGGTGCTTGTGGTTCGAGCAGCGACGATAAAAAAAGTAGCAGTGATAAGAGCAGTAAAGATTTTACAGTAGCAATGGTTACAGATACTGGTGGCGTTGATGACCGTTCGTTTAACCAATCTGCATGGGAAGGCTTACAAAAATTTGGTAAAGCTAACGACATGGAAAAAGGTACTGATGGTTACAACTACTTGCAATCAGCTTCTGAAGCAGACTACAAAACAAACTTAAACACTGCTGTTCGTAGCGACTATGATTTAATTTATGGAATTGGTTACAAACTGAAAGATGCAATTGAAGAAGTTTCTAAACAAAAACCTAAAAATCAATTCGCTATTGTTGATGACACAATTGATGACCGTGATAATGTAGTAAGTATTGGATTTAAAGATAACGATGGTTCTTACCTAGTTGGTGTTGTAGCCGGCTTAACAACAAAAACAAATAAAGTTGGATTTGTTGGTGGGGTAAAAGGAACAGTTATCGACCGTTTTGAAGCTGGTTTCACTGCTGGTGTAAAAGCTGTTAATCCTAACGCACAAATTGATGTACAATATGCAAACGATTTCGCTAAAGCAGACAAAGGACAACAAATCGCTTCTTCCATGTATTCAAGTGGAGTTGACGTGATTTTCCATGCTGCTGGCGGTACTGGTAACGGTGTCTTTGCAGAAGCTAAAAACCTGAAGAAAAAAGATCCTAGCCGTGCTGTTTGGGTAATCGGTGTTGACCGTGACCAATGGGACGAAGGAAAAGTTACAGCAAACGATGGCAAAGATTACAATGTAACACTTACATCTGAAATCAAACGCGTTGATATCGCTGTTGATGACCTTGCAACTCGTGCTAAAGCTGGAGATTTCCCAGGCGGAACTAAAATTGAATACGGTCTTGATAAAGATGCTGTAGGGCTTTCTGAACATCAAGATAATATTTCAAAAGACGTTTTAGCTAAAGTAGAAGAATACAAACAAAAAATCGTTGATGGGGACATTAAAGTTCCAGAAAAACCTTGATTTTATAGCTATAAAAACTGAGTAATACGAACGAAGTAAAACCTTTTATGAAAGTCGGCATGTAATGTGTCGACTTTCATAAAAAAATAACTTGTAAGCGTTTTAATTTGATAGGTAAACCCTTTTACTAAAAGAAAATAATCGGTATATTGGAATTTATGATTGCAATGAATGCCATTTAGAAATAAAATAAGGAGATGGCTTTTTTAATCGCTTAAAAATGCAAGGCAAGCTTTCGTACATAGATGGTATAATAAAACGTGTTTTTACAACATACCAAAGCATTGAAGCGAGAAAGTCATTGAACAACAAACGGATAAAAAACTCGGAACCTTCTTCGGGAGGAAGTACGGGGAGAGGCGGCGTCCTTCGAGAGAATCGCGCGTGTGGCTGTTTTTCCAGTTTGAACCAGACGACAAGGGGAGTGAAGAAGTGGACTTTGTTATTGAAATGTTAGGAATCAGGAAGGAATTCTCTGGATTTGTAGCAAATGATAACATTACCTTACAGTTAAAGCAGGGAGAAATTCATGCTTTGTTAGGTGAGAATGGCGCAGGGAAATCTACGTTAATGAATGTCTTGTTTGGTCTATATGAACCAGATGGTGGCGAAATTCGTGTTCGTGGTACGAAAGAAAATATTAACAGCCCGAACAAAGCAAATGAGCTTGGAATCGGAATGGTCCATCAGCATTTCATGTTAGTGGATAAATTCACGGTTGCAGAAAACATCATCCTTGGTAAAGAGCCAAGCAAACTCGGTGTTATCGAAAAGAAAAAAGCGATTGAAGAAATTAAAGAAATTTCTGATCGTTACGGCTTGCGAGTGGATCCAAACGCGGTTGTGCGTGATATTTCTATCGGTATGCAACAACGTGTAGAAATTCTAAAAACACTTTATCGTGGCGCGGACATCCTCATTTTTGATGAGCCAACAGCTGTTTTAACACCCCAAGAAATCAAAGAACTAATCCAAATTATGCGTTCTCTTATCAAAGAAGGCAAATCGATCATTTTAATCACACATAAACTAAAAGAAATCATGGACGTTTGTGACCGTGTCACTGTTATCCGCCGTGGTAAAGGCATGGGTACAGTAAACGTTCCAGAAACAACACCACAAGATTTAGCTAATTTAATGGTTGGCCGTGAAGTTGTCTTTACAACAGAAAAAATTGACGCAACTCCTGGTAAAGACGTTTTAGAAGTAAAAGATTTAGTTGTGAAAGAAAGTCGCGGCGTTGAAAGTGTTCGCGGACTTAATTTGACTGTCAGAGCTGGCGAAATCGTCGGAATAGCTGGGGTCGATGGTAATGGTCAAAGTGAACTTATTTCTGCGATTGCAGGTCTTTCTAAAGTGACTAGCGGTAGTATTCTTCTAAACGGCGAACATATCGAAAATAAAAAACCACGTAAAATTACGGAAGCTGGTTTAGGACATATCCCAGAAGATCGTCACAAACATGGTTTAGTTCTCGAAATGTCGCTTGGAGAAAATATTGCTTTACAAACATACTATAAAAAACCTATTTCTAGTAAAGGTTTCCTAAATCATAAAGCAATGTACGACTTTGCGCGTGAGTTAATTGAAGAATACGATGTTCGCGCAAGTAGCGAATATGTAGCAGCAAAATCACTTTCTGGTGGTAACCAACAAAAAGCGATTATTGCAAGGGAGATAAATCGTAATCCAGATTTCTTAATTGCGGCTCAACCAACACGTGGACTAGATGTTGGTGCAATTGAATTCATTCATAGACGCTTGATTGAACAACGAGATAAAGGAAAAGCAGTATTACTTATGTCGTTTGAATTAGATGAAATTATGAATGTAAGTGACCGTATCGCGGTTATTTACGAAGGGAAAATCGTTGCTATTGTTGATCCGAAAGAAACAACGGAGCAAGAACTTGGTCTAATGATGGCTGGTTCATCCAAACAGGAAGCGGAAATGGGGGAGAAAGAGCATGTCTAAACGACTACAAGCATTAGTTATCCCAGTTACAGCCGTTATCCTTGGACTTATCTGCGGTGCGATTATCATGCTTATTTTTGGATATGACCCAATTGCAGGTTATTCAGCACTTGTAGAAGGCGTTATCGGAGAACCTTTCTACATCGGTGAAACCATTCGCCAAGCTACACCATACATTTTAGTTGGTCTATCTGTTGCTGTTGCATTTAAAGCTGGTCTTTTCAACATCGGTGCAGAAGGTCAAATGCTTATGGGCTGGTTAGGTTCGATCATCATCGCAGTAAACTTTGATGGTTTAGCAAAATGGATTCATTTACCGCTTGCGATTATCACTGGTATGGTTTTCGGTGCGATTTGGGCATTCATTCCAGGTATTTTAAAAGCGACTTTACGCGTAAATGAAGTTATTGTAACAATCATGCTTAACTATACAGCACTTTATATTTTCAACTATGTAGTACAAAACTTACTTACAGATGGTTTAGATAAAACGCAAGAAGTTCATGCGTCTGCGTCTTTACAATCTGAATTATTACAATCACTTACGGATTATTCCTCGCTACACTGGGGAATATTGATTGCTCTTGGTTTCGCAATTATTATTTGGATAATGTTAAATAAAACTACTTTTGGTTATGAAATCGAAGCAGTTGGGTTTAACGAAAATGCCTCGCAATATGCCGGTATGAGTGTTAAGAAAACAATTATCTTTTCCATGGTTATTGCCGGAGCACTTGCTGGTCTTGGTGGTGTAATGGAAGGTCTTGGAACATACGGAACGGCTTATGTATTAACTTCTTCTCCAGGGATTGGGTTTGACGGTATTGCCGTTGCATTACTTGGAGGAAGTTCGCCAATCGGGATTGTCTTCTCTGCCATCTTGTTTGGGGCTCTAAAAGTAGGAGCACTAAACATGCCAGCAGTTGCAGGCGTTCCAAACGAATTAGTCAATGTAATTATCGCTCTGATTATCTTCTTTGTGGCATCCAGCTACATTATCCGCTGGGCGATGGCAAAATTTAAGAAGGGGGCGAAAGCAGAATGACAGCCATTTTAGCGACAATTGTTTCTAGTACACTGCTTATGGCAGGCCCACTAATTTTTACTGCTCTCGGGGGCGTTTATTCAGAACGAGGCGGTGTGGTTAATATTGGACTAGAAGGTATGATGGTTATGGGAGCATTCTCTGCTATCGTCTTCAACCTTACTTTCCAAGATACTTTTGGCAATTTAACTCCTTGGATATCACTTATTGCGGCGATGGTCGTTGGGGGATTATTCTCTCTAGTACACGCTGTTGCAACAATTAACTTCCGCGCTGACCACGTAATCAGTGGTGTAGCGATTAACTTTTTAGCAACTGGTCTATCTTTATTCCTTGTAAAAGTAATTTATGATAAAGGCCAAACAGATCAAATTAAGTACTACTTTGGTAAACCGGATATTCCTGTTTTGAGTGATATTCCAGTCATTGGTGATATTTTCTTCAAAAACATTCCGGTCATGAGTTATGTGGCGATTATTTTCGCTATCGTTTCTTGGTTTATTATTTACAAAACACGCTTTGGTCTTCGTCTTCGTTCTGTAGGGGAACATCCTCTTGCGGCAGACACAATGGGAATCAAAGTTCGCTGGATGAGATACCAAGGTGTTATCATTTCTGGTATTCTTGGTGGTCTAGGTGGCGCGGTTTACGCCCAATCCTTTACACTTGATTTCGGACACGCAACTATTTCCGGACAAGGTTATATGGCCCTTGCAGCGATGATTTTTGGTAAATGGAACCCGCTTGGAGCAATGGGGGCAGCAATCTTCTTCGGTTTTGCGCAATGTTTGGCAATTACCGGTGGATCACTACCATTCTTCAAAGATATTCCAGACGTTTACTTACAAATTGCGCCTTATGTATTAACAATCCTTGCGCTAGTTGGCTTTATCGGTAAATCCGAAGCGCCAAAAGCAGATGGTGTGAACTACATTAAAGGTAAATAATACGAGCAAACAGTCTAGATTAAATTCTAGGCTGTTTTTTTATGCTAGAAAATTGTGTGTCAGAACAACTTAGGATACAATAGGAAAGTGAGATCATTGCTTGAAAGGAGCATTATAATGACAGACAAAATATTTCAAGAAAAAGTTGGCCCAGTTGCTCTGACAATTGTTCCAACCCAAAAATATAAATCCAATAAAATTGTTTTTAAATTTCGCGCTCCATTAGAAAGAGAAACAGTAACTAAACGGGCTTTACTTTCGATATTATTAGAAACAAATAGTGAAAAATATCCAACTCAAACGGATTTTAGAAAAAAGTTAGCGAATCTTTATGGTGCCAATTTTTATACGACTACTGCCAAAAAAGGCAATGAACATGTATTAACCGTGATTTTTGATATGATAGACGGCCAATATGTATCCGATGGAAATCATATTTTAAAAGATGCATTTGCGTTTATAGAACAAGCATTATTCCATCCAAACGTAGCAAATGGTGCCTTTAATGAAGAAACGCTTGCTCGTGAAAAAGCGAATTTAAAAAGTAGTTTAGAAGGCATTTATGATGATAAAATCCGTTTTGCCTCCAAACGATTGATAGAAGAAATGTTCCAAGACGATGCGTTTCGCTTTGGTTCAGCCGGGATCTTAGAAGATATTGACGCTATCACAGCGAAAGATTTGTACGATTACTATCTACAATTTATCGCAGAAGATACGGTCGAAATATTCATTTGCGGAGATGTGGCAACAGAAGAAGTCATGCCGCTTATCGAAAAAATGGCTTTTGCGCCGCGTGCTGAACGAAAAGGTGTTTTTTATACAAAAGAAGCGCCGAAAGAAGTGCGTGTGATTCACGAGCAACAAGCAATCAACCAAGGGAAACTTGTACTTGGTTATCAAACTGAAACGTTATTTGGAGACGATGATTTTGTGGCGCTTCAACTTGCGAACGGACTGCTTGGCGGATTTGCAAACTCCAAAATCTTCATCAATGTGCGTGAAAAAGCAAGTCTAGCTTATTACGCTTCTAGCCGAATTGATTCTTTCAAAGGCTACATGATTATTTCAGCTGGAATCGATGAAGTGAATTACGAGCAAGCATTGTCAATTATCGAAGAACAAGTCGTCGCAATGAAACAAGGCGATTTTACAGAAGATGAATTAAACCAAACAAAAGAAATGCTCATTAACCAACTGCTTGAAACAAATGACCAAGCGCAAGGCCTAATTGAACTCGTGTACAACAATGTTTTACGCGAAGCTAACTTAGACTTAGAGAATTGGATTGCAAAAATCAAACAAGCGACGAAAGAAGAAGTAGTTGCTGCCATCAATAAAATTAAACCAGATACTATTTATTTCTTGAGCAAGGGAGGAGAAGAACTTCATGGAAAAAATCACATTTGAGCAAGTAAAAGAAGCAGTCTTTCATGAAAAAATGGCAAATGGCTTACAAGTGTATCTCCTTCCAAAACAAGGATTTAGTAAGACTTATGCCGTATTCACAACAAATTACGGGGCAATCGATAACAACTTCGTCCCAATTGGCGAAACCGAATTCACGAAAGTTCCAGACGGCATTGCCCATTTCTTAGAACATAAAATGTTTGAAAAAGAAGACGGCGATGTATTCTTCAAATTCGGCGAAAAGGGCGCATTTACGAACGCATTCACCTCTTTTACCAAAACAGCGTATCTTTTCTCAAGTACTTCTCGCGTAGAAGAAAACTTGGAAACGTTAATTGATTTCGTACAAGAGCCATATTTCACCGAAGAAACTGTCGAAAAAGAAAAAGGCATTATCGGTCAAGAAATCAGAATGTATGATGACGATCCAGATTTTCGCGCTTATTTTGGCGTAATTGAAAACATGTATCATCATCACCCAGTAAAAATTGATATCGCGGGAACAGTCGAATCCATCGCGGAAATTAACAAAGATTTACTTTACCTTTGTTATAACACGTTCTATCATCCGAGCAACATGGTCCTTTTCGTTGTAGGAAACTTAGAACCTGAACAAATGATGGACCAAATTCGTGCCAACCAAGCGAAAAAAGAATTTGCTGAAGCTGCACCAATCAAACGCCATTTCCCAGAAGAACCGAAAACCGTTGCGGTAAAAGAACGCAAAATCCATTTTCCAGTTCAAATCGCTAAAAACTTAGTTGGAATTAAAGAAGATATCGGTTCCTTGGAAGGACAAGCGGCATTAAAACAAGAAATTATCGGGGATGTTGCTTTAGAAATGCTATTCGGTACAACCTCTGACACCTACTTGAAGCTATATAACGAAGGAATCATTGATGACACATTCGGCTATGATTATACACTTCAAGATAGCTTTTCATTCGTGCTTGTCGGTGGAGATGCAAAAGACCCAGATAAACAAACGACCAAAATCAAAGAAGCCATTCAAGCAGCAGCTAAAAATGGTTTAAACGAAGCAGATTTAGCGCTCGTTAAACGCAAACGCATCGGCCAATTTTTACGTTCACTGAATTCACCAGAGTTTATCGCGAACCAATTTAGCCAATACGTTATGAAATCAGCCTCTTTATTTGATATTTTACCTTTAATGGAAAAAGTGACTTTAGAAGAAGTAAATCATTTCGTTAAAAACTTGGATGAAGAAGAGCGGACAACGAGTTTCCAATTACTTCCAGAGCAATAAACAAATTTATGTCTTTTTTTAGTATAAAAAATGGCATAAATTCCTGAGTCATGCTATCATAAAAGAAATAGACTGGAAAGGGTTGCCTTTTTTTGGATAAAGAGATAAAATATGCTTTTGTAACTGGTGCTAGCGGAGAGATTGGACAAGCAATTTGTTTATCCCTTGCGAAAGCTGGCTGGAACTTGTATCTTCACTATTATCAAAATAAACAAGCAGTAGAAACATTATTGCCACAATTACAAGCAGAAGAAGTAGATGTAATACTTATTCAAGCTGATTTTGATGATTTAGCAAGTTTAGCAGAAATGGAAAAGCAAGTTTTTCAAGTAGATGCTTTTATTCATGCAGCAGGGCAGGCTCACTATAGTTTATTCCAGGATACTACAGATACAATTATAGCTGAACTGTGGAATGTTCATATGTTCATGCCGATGAAATTAATCCGTACTTTTATGCCAAAGCTAATGAAAAGTAGCCAAGGAAGAATTATTTTCATTAGTTCAATATGGGGAGAAATTGGTGCGTCGATGGAAGTAGCGTACTCCACTGTAAAAGGTGCACAAATAGCCTTTTGCCGTGCGCTAAGCCAAGAAGTAGGACTGTCTGGAATAACCGTTAATGCAGTGACTCCAGGAGTTGTAGAAACAAAAATGATGGATCAATTTGCAGACGATGAGAAGGAAGTGTTACGTCAAGAAATCCCTTTAAAACGTTTTGCAAAACCCGAAGAAATTGCAGAAACTGTAGAATTTTTAACAAGTAAAAAAGCAAGCTATATCACTGGAGAAGTTTTGCGCTTAAATGGCGGTTGGCTTATGTAATTTTTAGCAAAAAAATGGAAATTTGAAATTAGTAATGGTAGGTGTTTAATTTTGACAGAACTCGGTGATAAACTGAAACAAGCTAGACGTGAAAAAGGACTCAGTTTAGATGACTTGCAACAAATAACGAAAATTCAAAAACGTTATTTAGTAGCGATTGAAGAAGGAAATTATGCGGTAATGCCTGGAAAATTTTATGCAAGGGCATTTATTAAACAATATGCAGAGGCAGTTGGGCTCGATAGCACAACGCTTTTTGACGAGTTTGAAAGCGAAGTTCCTGAAACACCGCAACAAGAAGTAGTAAATAACGAGCCAACACGCGTTCAAAGTAAAAGAAATCCAATTCCTGCACAAGCTGTAGGCAATCAGAGTAACGCTCGTAATCGTTTCTTTGATATTTTACCAAAAATCCTTATCGCTTTATTTATCGTTTTTATTCTTTTCATCGTATGGTTCTTCTTGCTTAATAAACAAGATAATTCCACAGAGAAAGTAAAAACAGACACAAGTAATCCTACTGTAAAAGTAGAAGATTCCACAAAAAACGAGGACACAAGTAAAGATACAGAGAAAAAAGATACGACATCTGACGAAGATAAATCATCAGATACAACGGAAAAAACAGAAGATACACCGAAAGAAGTGGAAGTGACTAAAGGAGAAACATCGGGTAATGCCACTACGTATACAGTGAAAAATACCGATAAAATGACTTTATCACTTAGCGCAACAGGTGATTCATGGATCGGCGTTTCCGATGCAAATGGCAGCACGATTCAAAATATAACATTGTCCACGCAAAATCCATCTACTGAAATTGATTTAGGCGACAACAAGACAGTTTCTATCGTTATCGGAAATTCTCCTGTTACTACCGTTAAAATCAATGGCAAACAGCTGGAACTAGCGCCGGATCTTGTTAAACAAGTCTTAACAATTAACTTAGAAGCGAGCGATACTAGCTCAGATGCTGAATAATTTGTTTTATATGGCGAAATCTGCTCATTAGATTTCGCCAACATTTTTTATAATTACATACTTTTTAAATGTAAAAAAGGAGAGAAAAAGATGAATTTACCAAATAAATTGACGGTTATTCGCATTTTTATGATACCTATTTTCGTCATTCTTTGTGTTGTACCATTTGACTGGGGGAGCGTTACTTGGCTTGATTCGACTATTCCAGTTACAAGTTTAGTAGCAACGATTATTTTCATCGTAGCAGCCCTTACAGACTGGTTTGATGGACATTTAGCGCGTAAGTATAACTTGATTACCAATTTCGGGAAGTTTGCAGATCCAATGGCAGATAAATTACTCGTAGCGGCAGCGTTCATTATTCTTGTAGAAATGCATATCGCGCCGTCTTGGGTAGTTATTTTAATTATTAGCCGTGAGCTAGCTGTTACCGGTCTTCGTTTACTACTAGTGGAAGGCGGCGAAGTGCTTGCAGCTGGTCAACTTGGGAAAATTAAAACATTCACACAAATGATTGCTATCCCGCTAATGTTACTAAACAATTTCCCATTTGCTTGGACTGGCATTCGCGTGGATTTAGTTTTCTTATATGTATGTGCATTCTTTGCTGTATGGTCAGGGATCGACTATTTCTACAAAAACCGTGGCGTATTCAAAGGTTCTATGTAATAAATAAAAAAAGCATACCATTGTGTGCTTTTTTTCTATACAAAAAATGAAATGGGGATGAAACATAATGGCAAGTGCAGAGATTATTGCAGTAGGAACAGAGCTATTACTTGGACAAATTGTGAATTCTAATGCAGCATTTATTTCACAAGAATTAGCTGCTGACGGAATATATGTATACCATCACACAGTCGTTGGGGATAATCCAGCACGTTTAAAAGAAGTGATTGAGATTGCTGAAAAACGCAGTGATATTTTAATTTTCACAGGTGGACTTGGACCGACAGAAGACGATATTACGAAACAAATTTTAGCCGCCCATTTACAAAAACAATTAGTAGAAGATGAATACCACATGCACAAAATTACCGAGTATTTCGCTTCCAGAAATAAACCAATGACGGAAAATAATAAGTTGCAAGCGGTTATTATTGAAGATTCCATTGTTCTAAATAACGACTATGGTTTTGCGGCTGGGATGTACTTGAAAGAGAACAAACATACCTATGTATTACTTCCAGGACCACCGTCTGAAATGAAGCCAATGTTTACGAGTTATGCAAATCCACTACTTTTAAGCGAAAGTGGTGATCAAAACATTTTAGAATCCAAAATTTTGCGCTTTTTTGGCATTGGAGAATCCCAATTAGCGGCTGATTTAAATGATTTAATTATTACACAAGTCAACCCAACAATTGCGACTTATGCTGGCGATAATGAAGTAGTTGTCCGAATTACGGCAACTGCTAAAACACAAGAAGAAGCAAGCGCACTCGTTCGCGATACCGAACAAGAAATACTTCGTCGCGATGGCACTTTTTTATATGGTTACGGAGAAGTTTCTTTATCTGAATTAGTGACGGCAATGCTACTAGAGAAAGAACTCACAATTTCAGCTGCAGAAAGTTTCACTGCTGGCTTATTCCAAGCCGAAATTGCTCGTTTCCCCGGCATTTCTAAAATTTTCAAAGGTGGAATGGTAACTTACAGTGCAGAAGCGAAACAATCTATTTTAGAAGTTTCCCCTCAAACAATAAAAGAAAAAGGCGTTGTAAGCGAGGAATGCGCAAAAGAAATGGCTGAAAATGTAAGTCGCCTTTGTAATACTGATATCGGTGTTAGTTTTACAGGTGTTGCGGGGCCTGATAGTTTAGAAGGACATCCAGCAGGGACTATTTGGATTGGATTGAGCGTGAAAGGTCACAAAACAGAAGCGTATCAATTTGTGTATGGAAGAGATAGAAACCACAATCGTCGCCGCGCAGTAATGCAAGGATTTCAGTTGATTAAGCAGTTTTTAGATACAAATAAATGATTTTCGCTAGTAGAAAATGAAGAAACAGCCTGAAAAAATCAAAAATAAGCAATAAAAAAGTATTAGACGAACGCCGGAAATCCCGTTATAATGGGAAAGAAAGCAGCCGGTGCTTACACAAAATAAAAAATACGAATAAATGTTCGCTTTTTGCTTGCTTCTCACTCTAAAATGCGTTATAGTAATTCTAGGAAAAACATTCTGACTGTTTTTTGAGAGAGAAGAAGTAGAAAAACAGCTATTAGGATATTTATGAAGGAGGCAACATTGTGAATGATCGTCAAGCGGCATTAGACCAAGCTTTAAAACAAATTGAAAAACAATTCGGTAAAGGTTCCATTATGAAATTAGGGGAACATTCAGATCAAAATATATCTACTATTTCTAGTGGTTCATTAGCATTAGATATTGCTTTAGGAGTTGGCGGATACCCTCGTGGTCGTATTATTGAAGTATACGGACCAGAGAGTTCTGGTAAAACAACAGTTGCACTTCACGCGATTGCAGAAGTACAAGCGCAAGGCGGAACAGCAGCATTTATCGATGCAGAGCACGCGTTAGATCCAGCTTATGCCAAAAATCTTGGTGTAAACATTGATGAATTATTATTATCCCAACCAGATACAGGAGAGCAAGCATTAGAGATTGCAGAAGCTTTAGTTAGAAGTGGCGCAGTGGATATGTTAGTAATTGACTCTGTTGCAGCACTTGTACCACGTGCTGAAATCGAAGGTGAGATGGGTGATGCACACGTTGGTTTACAAGCTCGTTTAATGTCTCAAGCATTACGTAAACTTTCTGGTGTTATTAATAAATCAAAAACCATTGCTATCTTCATTAACCAAATTCGTGAAAAAGTCGGCGTTATGTTCGGTAACCCAGAGATTACTCCAGGTGGACGTGCGCTTAAATTCTACTCGACTGTTCGTTTAGAAGTTAGACGTGCTGAACAACTGAAACAAGGTACAGACGTAATGGGTAACAAAACAAAAATCAAAGTCGTAAAAAACAAAGTAGCACCACCATTCCGTATTGCTGAAGTAGACATCATGTACGGTGAAGGTATTTCACGCGAAGGCGAGCTTGTTGATATGGCCGCTGAAGTGGACGTAATCAATAAGAGTGGTTCATGGTATTCTTATAAAGAAGAACGTATCGGTCAAGGCCGTGAGAATGCCAAACAATATCTGAAAGAACACACTGATATTCGTGATGAGATTTCTAAACGCGTTCGTGAAGAATACGAAATTGATGGCAACAAAGAACCTCTTGACGAAAACGAAGAAACTTTAAGCTTACTAGATGATGAATAAATAATTGCTAAATACGTGATGGGAATTTACTTCCTGTCGCGTATTTTTTGTTATTTTAAAAAAACTAAGGAAAATAAGCTGACATTTCATTCCTTTCCTTGACATTGTATGCTTTGACCTATAAAATTAAGTTGTATATTTTATATTGCTGGGAGACAAGGGGGAAGTTTTTCCTTTGAAAATCGGCTTCAACTGAATGGGGAGATTAGCACTCGGTTGTTGATGAAAAATACGCATGTGCCAGAATTCTGGCCACCGACATAACAATAACGAAAATTGAATAGCAAAGGAGGTGTAAGGATGACAATCGCAATCACGATCATCTCCAGTTTGCTTTTCTTAATCGTCGGTCTAGTTGTTGGTTCTCTAATTTTTAAATCTAGTACAGAGAAAAAACTGGCTGCTGCAAGGGGGACTGCTGAATTAATTGTAGAAGATGCAAAGAAAGAAGCAGAAACTACAAAAAAAGAAGCATTGCTTGAAGCGAAGGAAGAGAATCATAGGTTACGTACTGAAATCGAAAATGAACTTCGTGGGCGAAGAACAGAGACACAGAAAGCAGAAAATCGCTTATTGCAAAGGGAGGAAAACCTCGACCGTAAAGATACTTCTTTAAGTAAACGAGAAGCTACACTTGAAAGAAAAGAGGAGAGTATCAGTAAACGTCAACAACAAATTGAAGAGAAAGAAAGCAAACTAGCTGAGATGATTCAAGCGGAGCAGACAGAACTTGAAAGAATTTCTGCGCTCAGCAAAGAAGAAGCGAAATCTATCATCCTTAACCAGGTAGAAGAGGAATTAACACATGATACAGCTATCATGGTCAAAGAATCAGAAAACCGGGCCAAGGAAGAGTCGGATAAAAAAGCAAAGAATATTCTCTCACTAGCTATCCAGCGTTGTGCAGCTGATCATGTGGCAGAAACAACGGTATCTGTTGTTACCTTACCAAATGATGAGATGAAAGGACGGATTATCGGACGTGAAGGACGTAATATCCGTACGCTTGAGACACTAACAGGGATTGATTTGATAATTGATGATACGCCGGAAGCAGTTATACTTTCCGGATTTGATCCAATTCGACGTGAAATCGCTAGAATCGCCTTAGAAAAACTTGTTCAAGATGGAAGAATCCATCCAGCTCGAATTGAAGAAATGGTGGACAAAGCCCGTAAAGAGGTGGACGAACACATTCGTGAAGTCGGGGAACAAGCAACATTTGAAGTTGGAATTCATTCCATTCATCCTGATTTGATAAAAATTCTTGGCCGCTTGCGTTACCGTACTAGTTACGGACAAAACGTTCTTAACCACTCGCTCGAAGTTTCGAAACTTGCAGGAATTCTTGCAGGAGAGCTTGGCGAAGACGTTACGCTTGCTAAACGGGCCGGACTACTTCATGACATCGGTAAAGCAATTGACCATGAAATTGAAGGCAGTCACGTTGAAATTGGCGTGGAACTTGCTACCAAATACAAAGAAAATGATGTGGTAATCAATAGTATTGCTTCCCATCACGGAGATACAGAAGCGACTTCTGTTATCGCAGTATTGGTTGCAGCGGCGGATGCACTTTCTGCTGCAAGACCAGGAGCTCGTAGTGAAACGCTTGAAAATTACATTCGTCGTTTAGAAAAATTAGAAGAAATTTCTGAGTCTTACGATGGTGTAGAAAAATCTTATGCAATCCAAGCAGGACGTGAAGTACGTATCATCGTTGAACCAGATACAATTGATGATCTTTCTTCTTACCGCCTAGCTCGTGACATAAGAAAACGAATTGAAGAGGAATTAGATTACCCGGGTCACATCAAAGTGACTGTAATTCGTGAAACAAGAGCAGTTGAATACGCTAAATAATAATGAAGAGATACATCGCAAATTTATTTTGCGGTGTATCTTTTTTTAATCGGTTGCCTAGCTTGCGTAAGAACGGTATAATCAAAAGATAAACGAAAAAGGGAGGCGGAGTTTTTGAGTGAGTGGAAAATTTTGCCGATGCTAAAAGAACACTATCCTGGCGTTGCTGCGGTTCACCAAGAAGGCATCGATACAGGAAATGCTACTTTTCAAGAAAAAACACTTACGTTAGAAGCGTGGGATGAAAAGTACTTAAAAGCTTGTCGATTAGTTGTCTTAATGAACGACGAAGTAATTGGCTGGGCGGCATTACTACCATTTTCAAGTATGCATGCTTATCGCGGAGTAGCTGAGTTAAGCATTTATATAGCAAAAAGCGCTCGTGGAAAAGGCGTTGGAAAAGCACTGATGCATGAAATCATCCAGACAAGTGAACAAAATGGCTTCTGGACATTGCAATCCTTAATTTTTCCAGAGAATAAAGCTAGTATTGCGCTTCACCATACATATGGCTTCCAAACATTGTGCGTTCATGAAAAATTAGGTGAAATGAATGGTGTTTTTCGGGATGTCGCATTATTAGAACGTAGAAGTAATAGAAACGGAGAATAACAAAATGAAAATACTATTTATCGGTGATGTTGTCGGCTCCATCGGCCGCGATGCCATTACAGAATATTTACCACAATTAAAGAAAAAATATAAACCAACAATCACCGTGATTAACGGCGAAAACGCAGCAAGTGGTCGTGGAATCACAGAGAAAATTTATAAAGATTTCCTAGAACTTGGTGCTAATGCAGTCACGCTTGGAAATCACACTTGGGACAATCGTGATATTTTTGAGTTTATCGAGGATGCTAAATACTTAGTGCGCCCTGCCAACTTTCCGGATGATACGACTCCCGGAACTGGTATGGTTTTTGTGAAAAGCAATCAACATGAAATTGCTGTTATCAACATGCAAGGTCGAACTTTCTTAGCGGATTTAGATGACCCATTCCGTAAAATGGATGCATTGATCGAAGAAGCGAAAAAACGCACTAACATTATCTTCGTGGACTTTCATGCGGAAACAACAAGTGAAAAAGAAGCAATGGGCTGGTATTTAGATGGCCGGGTGACTGCTGTGGTTGGCACGCATACCCATGTGCAAACGTCTGATAACCGCATTCTTCCAGAAGGAACTGCTTATTTGACGGATACTGGTATGACTGGTCCGTACGATGCTATCCTTGGAATGGAAAAGGAAGCCGTTATTCGTCGTTTTAAAACAGCTTTACCAACAAGATTCGAAGTTCCTAAAACAGGCCGTGCAGTCTTGTCTGGCTGTTTGATCACGCTTGACGAAAATACTGGAAGAGCACAAAAAATTGACCGAATTCTCATCAATGAAGACCACCCATTTTCCTTTGATTAAGAATGGAGATGAAATTGTGACAGTTTCAAAAGAAGAAATCATGAAAAAAGCAACCGAACTTCGTGATGCATTGCAACAAACGGAAGAAGTATCTTTTTACCGGATTGCCGAAGAGAGAATAAATGCCAATTCTAAAGTATCAGCGAAAGTTTCTAAAATAAAGTTACTTCAAAAAGAAGCAGTCAACTTAGAACATTATCAAAAACTCGAAGCAATGAAGCAAACCGAGAACCAAATTGATAACGTTCGTGCAGACATTGACTCACTCCCGATTGTAACAGAATTCAGACGCGCACAAGAAGACGCCAATGATCTTTTGCAGTCAATTACAACGGAGATTACAACAAAAGTCACAACCGAGCTTGAAAAAGAAAATTAACCTTTTAAAACTGCCAAAACACCGGCAGTTTTTTTCTTTTGTGGTCGCGGGAGAATGAAAGTTTATGCTATAATGAGAGGATGAAAAAGAAGTAAGGGATGATGAGATAATGACAGAATATACACCGATGATTAAGCAATACTTGGAGATCAAAGACAAATATCAAGATGCTTTCTTATTTTTCCGTTTAGGAGATTTTTATGAAATGTTTTTTGAGGATGCACTGAATGCTTCTCAAATTTTAGAAATTACATTAACTGGTCGTGAAGGTGGAACGAAAGAGAAAATCCCGATGTGCGGAGTTCCATATCATTCGGCGAGCGGTTATATTGATACGTTAATCGAAAAAGGATATAAAGTAGCTATTTGTGAACAAGTCGAGGATCCTAAAACGACGAAAGGCATGGTGAAGCGTGAAGTAGTGCAATTGATTTCACCAGGAACCGTTATGGATGAACGCGGCTTAAAAGCAAAAGAAAATAACTATATTGCTTCCCTTTATTGCTATGAAGGCAAAGAGTATGGCTTTGCTTATTCCGACTTATCGACAGGTGAATTAAAATCAACCGTTATTGAAGCTAGCGAAGATCGTTTGATTAATGAGCTAACGACACTTTCAACAAGAGAATTGATTGTTTCTTCCTCGGAAAAAGAAGTGCTTTCAGATGTCATGAAGGAGCAACTAGGTTTAACTTTTTCTGTGCACGAAGAAGATACGATTCCAGCCGAAAATGAGAAATTAGTAACGCGCCATATGTCATTATCAGAAAAACGAGCTATCGGCAAATTACTACATTACTTAAAAGAAACGCAAAAGCGGGATTTAGGTCATTTGCAACAAGCTGTTCATTACGAAACGAGCAATTACATGAAAATGGACTATTATTCCAAACGCAATTTAGAATTAGCAGAGTCGATTCGTGGTAAAGGACGTCAAGGCACGCTGCTATGGCTTTTAGATAATACGCAAACAGCTATGGGCGGGAGAATGCTCAAACAATGGATTGACCGTCCACTAATTGACCGCAAAAAAATTATCGAACGTCAAAATGATGTTAGTGAACTAATGGCTCACTTTTTCGAACGCTTAGAGTTAGTAGAAAACTTGAAAAATGTATACGACCTAGAACGCCTTGCCGGTCGAGTTGCATATGGAAATGTCAATGCGCGCGATTTAGTACAACTGAGGAATTCGTTATATCAAATTCCACGCATTCGTGCAACGCTATTATCGATGAATAGCGAGAGTCTCACAGAACTTGCGAATCAATTAGATCCGTGTGAAGAATTAACGGAAAAACTGGAAGATGCCATTATGGATTCCGCGCCGATTTCCATTCGTGAAGGCGGGATTATTAAAGACGGCTATAACAGCCAATTAGATACGTACCGCGATGCAAGTCGTAACGGAAAAACGTGGATTGCTGAATTAGAACGGAAAGAACGCGAACTAACGGGCATTAAAACGATGAAGGTAGGCTTTAACCGCGTATTTGGCTATTATATTGAAGTTACCCGAGCAAACACGCATTTGCTCCCAGAAGGCCGCTACGAGCGTAAGCAGACGCTAACGAATGCCGAACGTTATATTACACCAGAACTAAAAGAAAAAGAAAAACTCATTTTAGATGCGGAAGAAAAGAGCATGGAGTTAGAATACCAATTATTTACAGAAGTACGCGAAATGGTAAAAGACTACATAGAACGTCTGCAAAAATTAGCGAAGTCTGTAAGTGAAATCGATTGTCTGCAAAGTTTTGCAGATATTAGCGAGAAAAACCATTTCATTCGTCCGACACTCAGCGAAGACGGTTCCTTGCACGTTAAACAAGGTCGCCACCCGGTTGTAGAAAAAGTAATGGGGGCGCAAAGTTATGTCGCAAATGACTGTGATTTAGATGAAAATCGGGAAATCTTGCTTATAACTGGTCCTAATATGTCAGGTAAAAGTACGTACATGCGCCAAGTAGCCTTAACGGCAATTTGTGCGCAAGTCGGTTGCTTTGTTCCTGCCGAAGAAGCGACATTACCAATTTTTGACCAGATTTTCACACGAATTGGTGCAGCGGATGATTTAATCGCCGGCCAAAGTACGTTCATGGTCGAGATGCTGGAAGCGAGAAATGCCATCGTCCATGCGACAAAAGACAGTTTAATCTTATTTGATGAAATTGGTCGCGGGACAGCTACTTATGATGGAATGGCACTTGCGCAAGCGATCATTGAATATATCCATGAAAACGTCCATGCTAAAACACTTTTCTCCACACATTACCATGAACTAACAGATCTCGAGAAAGAGCTAAGAGGTCTGCAAAATATTCATGTTAGCGCCGTTGAAGAAAATGGTAAAGTAGTATTCCTTCATAAAATTAAAGAAGGCCCAGCAGATAAAAGTTACGGGATTCATGTCGCTGAGTTAGCGGAACTACCAAAATCATTAATCGAACGAGCAAGCCGTATTTTAGAACAGCTTGAAAGCGACGATAAGAAAATAATTATCACAAACGACAAACAACCAGAACAAGTTCACGAAGAAGTTCAACTATCCATGTTCCCAGTAGAGCCAGAGAAAAAAGCATCATCGAAAGAAACCAAACTACTAAAAGAAATTGCTTCTATGAACATTATGCAAATGACGCCAATGGATGCAATGAACAAACTATACGAACTTCAAAGTAAAGTCCATTAAAATAGAAAGGCGGGTTTTTAAATGGCTAAACATATTGTCGAATTAACGGATGCTTTATCCAATAAAATAGCTGCCGGAGAAGTAGTCGAGCGCCCTGCTTCTGTTGTCAAAGAATTAGTAGAAAATGCTATTGATGCAAAAAGTACGGTCATCGATATTCTAGTGGAAGAAGCGGGATTGAATAAAATTACTATTATTGATAATGGTAGCGGCATTGAAGAAGAAGACGTTGCAACAGCCTTCTTGCGCCACGCCACAAGTAAAATCAAAAACGAAGCAGATTTATTCCGCGTGCATACTCTGGGATTCCGCGGCGAGGCACTTCCAAGTATCGCCTCAGTTTCCCATTTGTCACTGGAAACTTCTACCGGAGAAACTAAAGGGACAACGATTTCCTTAGAAGGCGGGAAAATCATCGAACAAAAAAGCGGGCACGCTAGAAAAGGGACACAAATCGAAGTATCCCAGTTATTCTTTAATACGCCAGCCCGCCTCAAATATTTAAAAAGCTTACCAACAGAACTAGGTAATATCACCGACATTCTCAATCGCCTAGCTTTAGCACATCCGGATATCAGTTTCCGCTTTTCGCACAACGGGAAACCATTACTGCAAACTAACGGCAATGGTGATTTACGTCAAGTGATTGCTGCGATTTACGGTGTTTCAATTGCGAAAAAATCGATCCCTGTCAAAGCGGAGTCACTCGATTTTAAAATTTCCGGATACGCCGTGTTACCAGAAGTGAATCGTTCCAATCGTAATTATATTTCGACCATTATCAACGGCCGTTTTATTAAAAATTTTGCATTAGTAAAAGCCATTCAAGAAGGTTACCACACGCTTTTACCGATTGGTCGCTTTCCGATTATCGTTTTACAAATTGAAATGGACCCGATTATTGTAGATGTCAACGTTCACCCTGCAAAGTTAGAAGTCCGTTTAAGTAAAGAAAAAGAGCTTGGTCAGCTTATTAGTCAAATGATTAAAGCTGCCTTTCATAAGTTACAACTAATTCCAGATGGTGAAATTTCTAAAAAGCAAAAAGAAGTTCAAAAATCCGAGCAAATTCAAATGTCCTTTGAAGAGAATAAACCGCCGAAAGAAGTACCAACCCTTTTTTCCAAACCGGCTATTCCAGAATATGTTCCTTCCGATGAGGATGCTCCGCGGGAAGACGACTTTATTTTAGAAACGATGCCGCCATACGAATCAGCACCTCAAACGGAGCATGCAGAACAACCGAAAGAGCGCATCCCAAAAATGTACCCAATCGGTCAAATGCACGCTACGTACATTTTTGCTCAGAATGAAAATGGTTTATATATCATTGATCAACATGCGGCACAAGAACGAATTAAGTACGAATTCTACCGTGAAAAAATCGGCGAAGTTAGCCGCGAATTGCAAGAACTACTAGTACCGATTGTGCTCGAGTTCCCGGCAGATGAATATGTTCGCTTAGAAGAACAAAAAGTTAAACTAGAAGAAGTGGGTGTATTCCTAGAAAACTTCGGACAAAATAGCTTTATCATTCGTGCGCACCCAGCTTGGTTTCCAAAAGATCAAGAAGAAGAGATGCTCCGCGAAATTATCGACGAAGCATTATCCGCACCAAGTATCAGTATTCATAAACTAAGAGAAGATACAGCGATTATGATGAGCTGTAAAAAATCAATTAAAGCCAATCATTATTTAACAACGCAAGATATGGAAGCGTTACTCGACACACTTAGAGAAGCGAGCGATCCATTCACTTGTCCACATGGTCGGCCCGTGATTATTCAGTATTCGACCTATGAACTAGAAAAAATGTTTAAACGTGTCATGTAAAAGAGGAGGAAAAAACTTGGAATTACCATTTTCCGGTCAATCTATCATCCCAGCTGCACATAATCAAAAAGATATGGAGAAAATTTTAGAACTTGATTTGACTTATATGGTGATGCTCGAAACGCATGTTGCTCAACTCAAATCTTTAGTCAAATACGCGCAAGCTAGCGGGAAAAAAGTTTTACTACACGCCGATTTAGTGAATGGCTTGAAAAACGATGATTACGCAATCGACTTTTTGTGCAAAGAAATTTGTCCAGATGGAATTATCTCGACTAGAGGAAATGCCATTATGAAAGCAAAACAGCACAAAATGCTAGCAATTCAACGTCTTTTCATGATTGATTCAAGTGCTTACAACAAAGGAGTAGCCTTGATTCAAAAAGTGCAACCAGATTGTATTGAACTTTTACCAGGGATTATCCCAGAACAAGTACAAAAAATGACGCAAAAACTGCATATCCCTGTTATTGCAGGTGGATTAATTGAAACGAGCGAGCAAGTTGATCAAGTAATCGCGAGCGGGGCAATCGCCGTTACAACATCCAATAAATATTTATGGTGAAACAGAAGCTAAGTCGTGTAGCATTAACGGCTTAGCTCTTTTTTTATGAAAAACAATGAAAACGCTATATATTGCTGAAAAGCTTTGAACTGCAAGGGTTTAAGCGTTTTCCAACTGTTCTATAGAAATAAAGGTTTTTCAAACTGTATCATAACAGATAGGGGTGTTTGAAGTGGTACAGTAAAAATAAAGGATTAAAATAAAAACAAAATTAGAATCATGATAAACTAGGAGAATGGCTTTACATAGACGATAACGCCCTTTATAAATTAAAATGTCACAAAAAAGTCATAAAAAAGTTTGAAAAATATTGCACAAAACTGTAGCATTTTTTGGAGAATATGTTATGATAACAGTGTAGATTATTTATAAATCAGTTTGCTCAAACAAGCACGCTCGAGAATGAACAATAAATGGAGGTTATATGATGACTGAACAATGGTATGAATTCGCAGGTGGTAACTGGCAACAAGAAGTAGATGTACGTGACTTTATCTTAAAAAACTATCGCTTATATGACGGTGACGACACTTTCTTAGTTGGCCCAACCGAAGCAACTACAAAACTTTGGGATCAAGTAATGGACTTAACTAAAAAAGAACGTGAAAACGGTGGCGTACTGGATATGGATACCAAAATCGTTTCAACCATCACTTCACATGACCCAGGTTACTTAAATAAAGATTTAGAAAAAGTTGTCGGCGTTCAAACTGACGTACCTTTCAAACGCGCTTTACAACCATTCGGCGGAATCCGTATGGCAGAAGTTGCAGCTGAATCTTATGGTTTTAAAGTAGACGAAGAAATTAGCCATATTTTCTCTGAATACCGTAAAACACATAACCAAGGTGTATTTGATGCTTATACAGCTGAAATGCGCGCAGCTCGTAAATCTGGCGTAATCACTGGTCTTCCAGATGCTTATGGTCGTGGACGTATTATCGGTGACTACCGTCGTGTAGCACTTTACGGTGTAGACTTCTTAATCAAACAAAAGAAACAAGATTTAAACAATACAGGTTTACGTACAATGAGCGATGACGTTATCCGTCAACGTGAAGAACTTAACGAACAAATTCGTGCTCTTGGCGAATTAAAAGTACTAGGCGAAAAACATGGTTTCGATCTTGGTCGCCCAGCTAAAACTGCTCAAGAAGCTTTCCAATGGTTATACCTTGGTTACTTAGCAGCAATCAAAGAACAAAATGGTGCGGCAATGAGCTTAGGTCGTACATCTACATTCCTTGATATTTATGTAGAACGTGATCTTCGCAATGGCTTAATTACAGAAGAAGAAGCGCAAGAAATCGTTGACCACTTCATCATGAAATTACGTCTTGTAAAATTTGCTCGTACACCAGATTACAACGAATTATTCTCTGGAGATCCAACTTGGGTTACTGAATCCATCGGTGGTATCACAGAAGAAGGCGTTCCACTTGTAACGAAAAACTCATTCCGTTTCTTACACACATTAGACAACTTAGGACCAGCTCCAGAGCCAAACTTAACTGTACTTTGGTCCACTCATTTACCATCAGGATTCAAGAAATTCTGTGCTAAAATGTCTATCAAAACATCTGCTATTCAATACGAAAATGATGATGTTATGCGCCCTAAATGGGGAGACGACTATGCAATCGCATGTTGTGTATCCGCAATGCGCGTTGGTAAACAAATGCAATTCTTTGGTGCTCGTGCCAACCTTGCTAAAACACTTCTTTATGCAATCAATGGTGGTGTCGACGAAAAATCTAAAGCTCAAGTTGGACCAGCTTACCGTCCAGTTGAAGGCGACGTATTAGATTACAAAGAAGTAATGGAAAAATATGATGCAATGATGGAATGGATTGCTGAACTTTACCTTAATACACTAAATGTAATTCACTATATGCATGATAAATACGCTTACGAACGTATCGAAATGGCTTTACATGATACAGAAGTATTACGTACAATGGCAACTGGTATCGCTGGACTTTCTGTTGCAGCTGACTCCTTATCTGCTATTAAATACGCAACTGTTCGCCCAATTCGTGACGAAGACGGCATCGTTGTTGATTATGCAATTGAAGGCGACTATCCTAAATACGGAAACAATGATGACCGTGTAGATGAAATCGCAGTAGAACTTCTAAAAACATTCATGACTAAAGTAAGAAAACATAAAACTTACCGTGATGCAGTTCACACAACTTCTGTTCTTACAATTACTTCTAACGTAGTTTATGGTAAGAAAACTGGTAATACACCAGACGGACGTCGTGCTGGCGAACCATTTGCACCAGGTGCGAACCCAATGCACGGCCGTGATACAAAAGGCGCTTTAGCTTCTCTATCTTCTGTTGCTAAACTTCCTTACGAATATGGTCAAGATGGTATTTCGAACACATTCTCTATCGTACCGAAAGCTTTAGGTCGCGAAGATGAATCTCAAATCAATAACTTAGTTGCAATGCTTGATGGTTATTCCACAAAAATGGGACATCACTTAAACATCAACGTATTCAATCGTGATACGTTACTAGATGCGATGGATCACCCAGAAGAATACCCACAATTAACTATCCGTGTTTCTGGATATGCAGTTAACTTCATTAAATTAACACGTGAACAACAATTAGACGTTATTCACCGTACAATGCACGAATCTATGTAATATCAGGCGAGAACGCTTTGACAAGGATTGCTCACCGTAGCAATCCTTGTTATTTAGGAAAGGAAGAGGAGAATTATGACAGAGGTTTTAGGAAGAGTTCATTCAGTAGAAACAATGGGAACAGTAGACGGTCCAGGTATCCGCTTTATTGTTTTCATGCAGGGGTGTTTACTTCGTTGCCAATTTTGTCATAATCCCGATACTTGGAAAATTGGTACTGGCACAGAACGTTCTGCCCAAGATGTATTTGACGAAGCAATTAAGTATAAAGAGTTTTGGGATGCTTCTGGCGGCGGCGTTACAGTTAGTGGCGGTGAACCATTACTTCAAGTAGATTTCCTAATTGAGTTCTTCACGCTTTGTAAAGCAGCAGGGATTCATACAACGATTGACTCTTGCGGTGGTTGTTTCACACGTGATCCTGAATTTATCGAGAAATTAGACCGTTTGATGGAAGTAACAGATTTAATTTTACTGGATATTAAACAAATTAACCCAGAAAAGCATTTAAAACTGACGACCAAATCCAATGCGCCAATTATTGATTTTGCTCATTATTTACGTGATAAAGAACAACCAATTTGGATTAGACACGTGCTAATTCCAACGAAAACCGATGATCCAGAAGATTTAACCAAGCTACACGAATTCATTCAAACGCTTCCGAACGTAAAACAAGTGGATGTACTTCCATACCATACAATGGGTGTTTACAAATGGAAAGAAATGGGCATTCGTTATCCGTTAGAAGGTATCGAAGCTCCAGAAGAAGAAGTAGTGGCAATGGCTAATAAAATTTTAGAAACTAGTAGTTATAAATAGTAAAAAACCGGCGAAGATTGAATTCGCCGGTTTTTTTATAGTATTTTATATATTTCTTCACACCATTTTAGTTCCGTTTGAATTAAATCAAATTTTCTTGCATAGACTTGATAAGACATGTTTTTAAGTTTGTCTTGCTTGGTTTTTAAATCAAATAACTTGGCAAAATGGTCAAGCGTTTCTTCAATTAAGACGAGCTGTTCTTTTAAATAGTTTTCTCTTTCTTGGATGAGGCCCTTTGTGCGGGTGCTATTCAACCAATCAAGCTGTACTTTTGTCGTGAATTCATCTCTTGTTACAGGAATTTTAAGTGGCGTTTCAGACCATTCAAGCAAAGAGTCTAAGCCAGTTTGGGTGATTGTGTAGACTTTTTTATCAGGCTTTTTATCTTGGGAATGCTTATGTACGACTAAGAAACCTGCTTTTTCCAACTTAGATAAAGAAGGGTAGATTTGGCTATGATGTGTATTTTGCATAATTCTAAGCCGATTTGCGAGCTCATAACCGCTAGATGCTTCACGAGCAATCATTTGTAATAACGTAAATTCTAAAACATTTGGAATCATACCATTGCACCTCTAAATTTCTATTTAACTTTATTGTAAGCGATAAACACCAATAAGTAAAATGGTTATATATGTAATAAATTATATATGTAAATATTGACATTGGTATTTATCAAGCGTAGTATTATAGTTGAGTTTTATTTGGAAAGGGAAGTGTAGTTGTATTATGATGACGGACAAAGAAATGAATACAGGGAAATGGATAACTGCAGCAGCTAGTTTGCTTGCGTTTATGGGGATAGGTGTTGTCGATCCACTGTTGCCTTCGATTGCGGAAAGTATCGGAGCATCTCATTCGCAAGTGGAAATGTTATTCACTGCATATATTTTTACTATGGCAATTATGATGATTCCAATTGGGATAGTCGCTGGGAAATTAGGTGACAAAAAGTTAATCGTTATCGGTCTATTTATCGTTACTATTTTTGCTTTATTATGCGGTTTATCAGACACAATTAGCGCTTTATCTATTTTTCGTGCTGGTTGGGGATTCGGAAATTCAATGTTTATGGCTACAGCGATGACAATGTTAATTGCTTTATCGGAAACACCAGGACACGCCATTGGAATTTATGAAGCTTCGATGGGCCTTGGGATGGCATTCGGACCGCTATTAGGAGGTATTCTAGGCAATCTTTCTTGGCGCTATCCATTTTTTGCCACTGCTTGCTTAATTTTTATCGCGTTTTTACTGATTTTATTTAAAGTAAAAGAGCCGAAGAAAGTCGTACCAGCGTCCACGGAAAAAAATGAAGTTGCCATCAAACAGATGCTCCATTTATTTAAATATCGTCCATTTTTACAAATTGCGTTTAGTGGGATGTTTTATTATTATTGCTTCTTTACGATTTTGGCTTATTCGCCACTTATTCTTGGTTTATCCGCCATTCAAATTGGTTTTGTATTTTTCGCTTGGGGCTTGTGTTTGGCGCTAGGATCAGCCAAAGTTTCGCATGCGTTAGAAGTTCGGTTCAACAGCAAACAAATTTTAAAAGGGTCATTGCTGGCTTGTGCGGTTATTTTAGCTTTACTAGGATTTATTGATAATACGGCTGTAGACATTGGCTTAATCGTTGTTTCTGGTTTGATTTTAGGCATAAATAATGCACTATTCACAACCACTGTCATGGAGCATTCACCGTATGCCAGAAGTGTAACGAGTGGCGCTTATAACTTTGTTCGTTGGTTAGGAGCAGCGTTCGCACCGCTTTGTTCAGGATTATTAAGCGAGGCGTTAGGTATGAAAATGCCGTTTATCGTCGCTAGTATCATTTGTTTAGCTGGCATGGGTTTACTGTTCATTAAACTAAAACCAGCACACTTTACATTACAACAATCTACTTCAATTAAAAGTGAATAAAAGGCAAAAGACTGAGTAATCGTGCTCAGTCTTTTTTTATGTTAAAAATTAATTATTTAATGTTTATCGTTAAAAATGGATTGACAGCTATGCTTCGGGATAGGTATAATTTAGAAAAAAGGGAGAGAATTTACATATGAAGCTAAAACGATTGCAAAAAATGAGTTATTTTCTACATATTGCACTTAAAATTTTATCAGTAGGTTCGGTTATGATGGCTATTATGGCTGTTTTAATGAAGCTTTTTAGTAGCAAAAATGTTATGATGAATAAATTGGAATCAGACACTATTTTTAATTTTCAAACAGAATTTTTCTCTGGTGCGGATATGCAGCGATATACGCAAACGGAGGAATGGATTTTGGTTAGTGTTGCTGTGTTTTCTGTTAGTTTAATTGCATGTCTGCTATGGATTGCAAGTATGATTTTTAAAGATTTGGCCGCAGAATTTGCGCCTTTTAGCGATATTGAAGTGAATCGATTGCGGAGAATTTCCTATTTGCTACTAATTTATGCACTAGTACCGCAGATAATGTATTCTATTTTGCATACAGTGCTCATACCAGGTTACAGCATTAATTTTGGGCTGAATATGTCGTTTTTCTTTGCACTTATTTTTTATTGTTTAACGGAAATATTTCTTTACGGTGCCTCTTTGCAAAAAGAATCCGACGAAACTTTATGATTGGAGCGAAAAACGATGGCAATTGTATTAAGGTTGGACCGAATAATGGCCGACCGTAAAATATCTTTAAACCAGCTATCCCAAGAAGTTGGTGTGGCAAATGTGAATTTATCCAAAATAAAAACCGGCAAAGTTAGCGCCATTCGGTTTTCAACACTAAATGAAATATGCAAAGTGTTAAACTGCCAACCTGGCGATATTTTAGAGTATGTAGCCGATGATTCTATTGATAGCGAACTTTAAATGCGTTAGATTGATCACATATAGATAAGGAGCACTTAAAATATGGATAAACATAATGAATTGCAAGCAGTATTAACAAACAAGAAAAAAGTGTTAATCATTGGTCCTAACGGCGCCGGAAAATCCACTTTTGCGGCAAAACTTGGAAAACATTATCATTTTGAAGTTTGTCATTTAGATAAGCTTTTTTGGCAGGAAAATTGGAATGCTGTAGCAAAAGCGGAATTTGAGAACAAAGTGAACGAAATTATGTGTTCTGAAAAACCGTATGTTATAGATGGCGATTATTTCTTTAATTTGGAGAAAAGACTCGAGCGCGCGGATTTAGTTATTTGGATAAAAATTCCTTTGTGGTTGTGTGTGGCGAATATAATTAAAAGAAGATTTAAATACGCGACGAATCCACGACCAGATGTAACTGAAGGCTGCGAGGAAAAATTAAGTTTATCGTTTTTGATGTATACTTTAAGGTATAATAAGCGTTCTGGAAAACAAACAAAGGAATTATTGGATAATGTGTATGAAAAAGAACGGTTTATAATAGATAGTTATAGGAAATTGAATAATTATTGCTGATAATAGTCAATGAATGCTTATGAAATGTGGATTATTTGCTGGGGTAAGTGTTTATTGGTTGTTTGCGATAATACGTGTTACTTCCTATAATATATATTATGTAAACTAGAAAAGTGATGTATAAATCAAGTGAGAAATATTGCTCTCTCTTGATTTATATCATTGGTTATTTTTTAATCTTCATTTACATGCTACATATTATATGAAATATCTGTTTCTAAATCTAAATTAGGAAATTTTAGACTTAGCTGGTTTAATTCATCATTAAATTTTTTTGCTGTGGTGAAATTCAGCTTGCTCATATCATAGGTGCCGGATTTGCTGTTAAATTGAATGTTTAACTGAAGTTCGCGAATAGTTTGCTGAATTCCTCAGATTCCTCAGAGTCCATCCCAAAATAGTGACGAATAACAAGGCAGTTCACCATCTACTTCTCTTCATATCTCAGAACATCTTTTATATTCTTCAGTAAATAAGTAAAGTCTTCAAGCGAACATTCTATTTGAGTAAGCTCTTTATTCACGCCGTTTTCTTCGCTAACTGCATCAATTATTAAGACTTTACGATCAGAACTAGAAATCAAATATTGATTTCCTTCTATAAATAAACCTGAATAATTTTCACCATCGTACAGAATATCTTGAAATCTACTCATTTTCTCTTGATTGCTGCTTTTTACAAAATCAATGGTTTCTTCTATATTGTCTGAATCTATTTCAGATAATAGAAAATCTTTAATTTTACTACCTTGTTGTTTGTTGTATTTAGACATAATACTATCTATATTATTCATATTAATCTCCACCTTCTTCATGGTGCAGGAACTGGATATACAGTCCACACATTATTTAATTCATCATATACAATTTTAATATGCGACTCACCTTTTGTTCCAACATTTTTTTCCGTATCTATTATTGCAGAATAAGATTTTTGCCCTTGACTTCCTAGGCCATTATCTTCAATTTTTTTGACTTTACCATTTTTCAATGCATCTTTTACTATCAAATTAGCATCTTCAGGTGTTTCTGCATCAAACTTTCTTGCACGTTTTGCCGTAGAATTACGTAAATGCTTGTCTTTCACTACAAAGTCTTTAATATTAACACTCAGCAGAAAATCAATTCTATTAATTTTCCTTCTTCTATCCAACCACTTCTTAGGAATCTTAATTTTTTTCCCTTTATACCCACCAGTTGTGTAGTAAAAGATAACGCCACTTATAATGCTAAATCCTTGCGCCTTACTTATCTCTTGCCCAGTAACCGGGTCTGTTCCATCTCTCACCGATTGAATAACCGCCTGCAACAACTCGGCTTCTTCCTGCGCTTCATTGCTTTCATGCGGCATTTTCCCACCGAGCACGGAAGCATTGTACGCGTTCGTTGCTTCTACGTCTACTATACCATTTTTCATTAACACCCACATTTGGCCACGGTATGTTTTTTGATATTCGTCAAAATTGAATGTTGTTTCGTTGTTTTTTAGTGCTTTTCCTAAGGCGTTTTGCATCCGGCTCACGGTGGTGAAATTCAGCTTGCTCATATCATAGGTGCCGGTTTTACTGTTAAATTGAATGTTCGACTGGAGTTCGCGAATGGTTTGCTGAATTCCTCGGACTAGATCGGTTAAATTATCAAAAAAACCGCCATGACTTTGTTCAAAAGCCAAGTATTTCTCTAAGATATTTTCTTGTTTGTAAGCGATACTCAGCTGGGAACGATAACTCTGCATCTGCCCTTCTGTTCCGGTATTCATCCGCTGGGCTAGTGCCTCTTTTTTCGCTTCGATGCGATCAATCATTTTCCCGAGTTCGTATAAGCCGTCCGCATCAATTCTCGCATCAGCCGAACCGTCCACTTGTGCGTGGAAATCAGCTATATACTGCGCTAATCGTTCTTCGCTCTCATTCATTGCTTCGATTATCGCATCACATAATGGGAAATAGGTCATTTGGTAATAATCTTTCGATGCATCAATTGCTTTCCCTTTTAAACTGCCGTCTTCGGTATAGTTGTTCACGGCGGTTTTGATGTCTTGGATATTTTTTCTTCCCGCTTCATTAGCTGTATGTAGTTGGTGCGCAAAGGTTTGTATTTCTCCGATGTCAATTCGGCTCACTAAATATCAGTCCTTTATGTATTGACTTTAGTTGTAATTCCCGTTTCTTTAAATTTGTGAAAATAATAACAATGTCTCCTGCTAATTATAACAAGAAAAAATAAAACACGTCTACTTTTATTACGTTATTTGTTCTATTTAATCACAAAAGCCTTAATCACTATGATGATTAAGGCCAAATTGAAACTTATTTCGCTCTTTTTCTTCTTGTGGTAAAGATATAAACTCCGCTGATTAACAAACTAACACCGATAATTAATGATAAATTATTTCCATTGTCGCCTGTTTTTGGTAACTCGATAGCAGTAGTAGTTTTCTCTGTTTGGTTTACAGTTTTAGTGGTGTTCTTTTTTGAACTATTTTTGCTTGGTACAGTTGGTGTGGCTGGTTTTACTGGGTTATCCGGATCTATTGGGGCAATAACATCGCTGTCTTTACTATACACGTAGTCCACTTCTTGGCTATCACTTGTAAATAAACCAGCGTGGTTACTTGGTGTTTTAGTTAATTTATAACCTTGAAAAGATTTAGCTTCTGTTTCAAAAGTTGCTCCGAGGTTTCCTGTTAATATGACTGGCTCAGCAAGTTGATTGCCATCAGTATCTTTATACGTTACGGTTACATCTTTTGCGATTTTCGCTGGGGTTGTTATTTTTTTATATTTGAAAATAACTGATTGTGGTTGGTTGGTGTATATTCCTGTTTGATTTGATGGCATTTGGCTTAGTTCGTAGCCGTCGATTTCTTTGGATTCTGCTTGGTAAGGAGCACCAATTTTGCCAGAAAGTGTTTGGACTGGGGCGATTGCTTCATTGCTGGCTTCGTCTATATATTCGATAGTCACGTTCTCTCCATTTGCGACTGTTTTTTCATAAATATAATTTACTTCTATCGTTGTTGTGTTTGTTGTGTATGTGCCAGTTGCGTTTGACGGTGTTTGTTTTACTTGATAGCCATCGATGGTTTTAGGAGATGTTGTATAGCTTTCACCGATTTTTCCGGACATTGTATCGGAAGTTGCGAGTGTTTGGTTTGCTTCATCGAGATAATTAACTTGTAATTTAGCTTTTTCGATTGCTGTAAAAGGACCGGCTAATTTGTATGATTCTTGTCCTGGATAAGCAACAGGATCAAGTACAGTACCAGTGATAGTAAAATAGTTTAAAGTGTCTCCTGCTTCTAAAGTTTTGGGTAATTTGAGCCGGAAATTCACATCATTTTCAACGGTATAATCTGTAATATAAGATAGTTTATTGTTAAACAAAACGTAAGCTGCATTACCCGGATAGTGCATGGGTATAACTTGCTGCAACTTTCCGGTAATATAATCATCCCCAATATAAAGTGGATCTACTTGAGGTTCTGGTAAATTTAGCGTTACCGGTGCTGCTTTTGCCGAAAAGGGATTAAAAGTAATACTTAGAATTGTTATAAATATAATGAAGATAAGTAAAGTTCTTTTTCTGTGCTTCATTGTGTCCTCCTGCTAGTTAGAATATTTACATTCTAGCATCAAAATAGTTTTAATACTTTTTTTGTCAGTATTTTCGAAAAAAAGTTTGTATTTAGTTCACAGAAAGGACAAATGCGAAAATGATAAAAAGCTAAAATCATCGAGCAACTGATTTTAGCTTTTTATTACTATTAAAATGTAGTATTATCAAGCTCTTTCAACGATAATTGCAATTCCAATTCCGCCGCCAATACATAAGGAAGCTACTCCGATATGCTTGTTTTCTTGTTTTAACTCATTTAATAAGGAGGCAATAATGCGTGCTCCAGATGCTCCGATAGGATGACCTAGTGCAATTGCGCCACCGTAAATATTAAGTTTCTCTTCTGGAATTTTTAAATCACGAGCTACTGCAACAGATTGTGAGGCAAAAGCTTCATTTAAATGGAATAAATCAATTTCGTCAATGGTGTATCCGCCTTTTGCTAAAGCTTCATTCACTGCGTAGTATGGCGCATAGCCCATGATAGCAGGATCAACACCGATTTCAGAGGTGACTTTAATTGTCGCGATATAAGGAATGTTTTCAGCAATTGCTTTTTCCTTCGACATTAAAATAATAGCAGAAGCTCCGTCGTTTATACCAGAAGCATTGCCGGCTGTGACCGTTCCGTCTTCTTTAAATACGCTTTTCAATGTAGCTAGTTTTTCTAAAGTAGAATTAGCGCGGATTGTTTCATCTGCTTCGAAAAGCGAGCCATCCGGAAGTTCTACTGGGATAATTTCTTCGCTAAAAAGATTTTTTTCTTGTGCGCTTGCGGCTTTCATTTGTGAGTTGTGAGCGAATTTGTCTTGTTCTTCTCGCGATACGGAGAATTTTTCAGCAACATTTTCTGCTGTAATTCCCATGTGGTATTCGCCGTAAACATCTGTAAGGCCGTCAATTAACATGCTGTTTCTTAAATCTTTAGCATTGATTTCTTCACCAACTAGTTCGGGACTTAGTAATAGCGGGGCTTGGGACATGTTTTCGGTCCCTCCTACTGCTACGATATCCGCCTCGCCTAGTTGAATTGCTTGTCTGCCAAGCATGATTGATTTTAAACCAGAGCCACACACTTCATTGATAGTGACACCGGGGACTTTATAAGGAATTCCTGCTTTAATAGCGACTTGTCTAGCTACGTTTTGACCAAGACCGGCTTGTAATACATTACCGAAAATAACTTGATCTACGCGGTCTGGAGCGATGTTGGCTCTTTCTAAAACGCCTTTTAGAGCGGTAGCGCCAAGGTCTACTGCACTGATGTCTTTCAAACTGCCACCGAATTTTCCAATTGGTGTTCTAACTGCATCTATTATAACTACTTCGTTCATAGCAATCTCCTTTAAATGTAATCTACTCGTATTATATCATGAAACTTGCTAAAAACTCACTAGATTAAGCCCAATGTATTGTATTTTATGCATTTTTCTACTAAAATTAGAGTACTTACAAATAAAATATAAAGGACTTGAGTGTACATATGAAAATTGGAATTGATAAAATAGGTTTTTATACTCCTGCATTTTATGTTGATATGACAGAACTTGCTGAAGCTAGAAATATTGACCCGAATAAATTTACTATTGGTATTGGCCAAGATAAAATGGCTTTTGCCCCTATTACGCAAGATTCCGTAACAATGGGCGCCAACGCAGCTTTGCAAATTTTAGATGAAGCTGATTTGAAAAAAATTGATTTAGTTATTTTAGCGACAGAATCGGGAATTGATGAATCGAAAGCTGGTGCAGTTTATATTCACCGTTTACTTGGTATTCAGCCGTTCTCTCGTGCTATCGAAATAAAAGAAGCTTGTTACGGAGCTACTGCTGGGATTAATTTAGCGAAAGATTATGTCGCGAAACATCCGGATAGCAAAGTGCTTGTTATTGGTTCGGATATTGCTCGTTACGGCCTTGCAACTGGCGGCGAAGCAACTCAAGGAGCTGGTGCGGTTGCGATGGTTATTGCAGCTAATCCGCGCTGTGTGACGCTTGAAGATGATAATGTGTTCTATACAGAAGATATTATGGATTTCTGGCGCCCAGTTTACTCCGAATACGCATGTGTGGAAGGTAAATATTCGACAGAACAATACATCCACTTCTTCCAAACTATTTGGGAAAAGTATTCAGCGAAATTTGGTAAGAATTTAGCAGATTTTGCAGCTATTTGTTTCCACTTACCATATACAAAAATGGGGAAAAAAGCGTTAGATACTATTATTGAAACGGCTCCAAGTGAAGTTCAAGAAAGATTGCTGGAAAATTATCGTCTAAGTACGCTTTATAGCCGTAATGTCGGTAATATTTACACAGGTTCGCTTTATTTAAGCTTTATTTCCTTGCTAGATAATCAAGCAGATTTACAAGCAGATGACAAAATTGGCTTCTTTAGCTATGGTTCTGGTGCTGTTGGTGAGTTTTTCCACGGTGTGCTTCAACCGGACTATAAAAAATATATCCGTAAAGACGAACATGCGGAATTATTAGCGAATCGTACGAAACTAGCTATTCCAGATTATGAAACGAAATTTAAACAACAATTGCCAAAAGATGGTTCTACTTTCGAAGTCGATCCAGCTAGCGACCCGGCAGCGATTGTATTAACTGGCATTCAAGACCACAAACGTCAATATATCAAAAAATAATCAAAAAACCGACTAGGCTAAATTAGCTAGTCGGTTTTACTTTGAGTTGTTTAAATTTTCTTGGGGACAAAAAACGAATCACGATGTACCCAAGCATAATTCCGCATACATTGAGGAAAACATCTCCGGTATCAAAGAACCCCACGTGCATGATGTACTGTGCCCCTTCCACCGCGAAAATCAACATTCCAGCTGATACTAATGCCGTGAAAAAGCCTAATTTCTTTAATAAAAAGCCAATTGGTACAAAAGCTAATACATTTCCCACAATAATGACCCGTAAATTACCAGATAAAAATGTATCAACAAATCCAAAGGTGTCACTTGAAAATCCTTGTGTGTCAGAAGCTTTGCCGAATAATAAACAAAGTAGAATACTGAAATAAATAATGTAACAAAATACGAGCAATGCTTTATTTATTTTCCAGTTTACTAATTGTACAGCAACAAAATAAAGTAAAATCGCCGTGATGCCAACCGTAATGTAGCCCATATGACTAACTGTGGCCATTACGTGCTTTAAGTAAAAATAAAGCCATCCCTGGAACCAGGAAAAATACATCGTTACTGCAGCAAATAGCGAAATGATTGGTAAAACAAGAATTATAAAGTATCTTTTCATCCTGGTCTCCTCCTTTTCAAAGGCTAACTCAAGGATAACACTCGAAAATAAGGACTTTCTTAAAAGGATTTAAAGATTTTCTAAGTTTTTCTCTTTGACGAATAAAAACAGAATGCCGCCAACGAGGAAAAGGACGATCAAACTTGCGACCCCGTATTGCGTTTTTCCTGTGATTTGTGTGATTACCCCCATAAGTGCCGGCCCCATAATTGCTGAAAATTTCCCGAAAATATTATAAAAACCGTAAAATTCATTGGAGCGTTTTTTAGGAATAATTTTTCCGAAGAAAGAACGACTTAATGCTTGAATCCCACCTTGCGAAGTTCCGACCAACATTGCTAAAATCCAGAAATCGAGCGCAGACTTCATGAATACAGCATAAACACAAATAATAATATAGACAAATATTGCTGTGAAAATAAGCGGCTTCGCACTGAATCGTTTGGCTAAATAGCCGTACAATAATGTAAATGGGAATGCAACTAGTTGGGTCATTAAAAGAATTAGGATGAGTGTTGTTTGCGAAATGCCAAGGTCAATCCCGTAAGATGTCGCCATCCGGAAAATCGTATCCACCCCGTCTATGTAGAAAAAATAAGCAATTAAGAAAATAACAATATTTTTATGCTCGCTAATATGACTTATCGTATGAAATAATCGTTTGAAACTTGTGCGCACAGGATTCTTCACCGCTGGAATATAGTGGATTTGATGAACATTTTTCCACATCGGAATCGTGAAAAATAGCCACCAAAGCGCCGTCATCACAAAGCCAATATTAACGAGCGCCACATCACTAATCGGTAAAATCCCTGTTGCTTGAAAAATAATGAAAATAATAAAAGGAATGCAACTACCTAAATAACCATACGCATAGCCAGCAGATGATACTTTATCCATCCGATCATTCGTTGTTACATCAATTAAAAACGCATCATAAAATATATTTGCGCCAGAAAAACCAATTAACGATAGCACATAAAACCCAAGTAGCAAAAGCCAAGCATCCGTTGGTATAAAAATTAATAAAAAAGTAAAAGCAATCCCAATGGCCGTGAAAATGCCGAAAAACCGTTTCTTGAAAAATTGATAATCAGCTATTGTTCCAAGTATTGGCGCAAGTAACGAAATAAGTAACGTCCCAATCGAGTTTGCATAGCCCCAATAAGCCGTCGAAGTTGTGTCCGCAATCCCAGCATTCGCTGCCACCCCTTTGAAATAAATTGGTAAAATCGCCGTTGTTATCATGATTGAATAAGCGGAATTCGCCCAATCTTGAAAAATCCAACTTTTCTCCTCTTTTGTATATGCCAAGTGTGTTTCTCCCCTTTTCTATTCGAATAGCACTTCTATCACTTTGCCAGCAGTATCAGGAAATTGTAAACCTAAAATCTTGGCAAATGTAGGAGCTTCATCCACTAAGTGTGCACTTGTGATTTTTTCGCCTTTTTTAATGCCTGGTCCGTTGAAAATAATCGTCGTTTTGTAATCTGGTTTATGAGGTGAATAACCGTGGACTGCTTTATAGTAGCCCGGTTTTCCAAGCATTTCCGCGGTCACCTCTTCGTATAACGGCCCGTATAAGTCATCCATAAAATAGTAACCGGCCTTCCCTTCTACCATCAAAGTCGCGTTATTATCTGCGCCACGTCGCGTAATTTCATCTGCTGTTAAGACTTCTTCTATTTCGGTCATGTTTTGAAGTAATTGCTGAATTTCTTTTGTGTGCAAATCACTTTTTGTATAGATATAACAGGATCCATCGCAGCTTTTGGCGTACACTTCCCAGTCAGTAATCTTCTCTTCCACTACTGTCAGCCACCCTTTTTCGGCAAAAAGTACATTTAAACGGATGGCATGGGTTACATTGATTTGATAATGATCTCCAAGAATAGCGAAAACAGTATTTTCGTAGATTCCGGCGTCTTTGGTGGCTTGGATAATCTCAGCTAAGCGGTTATCATGCCTTTTTAACGCTGCTTTTGCTTCTGGTGAATTGACTCCGTGCGCATGCCGCATACTATCCATATCAACCAAATGTGTTAATAGCAAGGTTGGCTTTTTCGTTTTGATCGTATCAACGACGCTCGCTGTCAAAAATATATCTAAATCAGGTTGATTAATCCCTTTTCGTAAATGGCCAAATTTTCGGTCCATATCGATTAAAAATAATGGCGAGCTCGCGTGAAGTGATACCATCATTTGCGTTAACCAAAAACGGTTCGGGAAAATTTCGGCTATATTATAATCAATGCCACTTTTTGCGGCAACAGGCCATAAAAATGCGGCGGTTGTCATCCCGTGCTCTTTCGCTAAATCGTAAAGCGTCGGAACTTGAATAGCTTTTTTATACCAATACCAATCAGGAGAATCCTTTTCGGGTTGGATTTTTGTATTGTTAACGATGCCATGCGTTGCGGGATAATGCCCTGTGATAATACTCGTATGTGCTGGATAGGTCAGTGATGGATAAATGGTTTCTACTTCCTGAATATGAGTTCCAGTTTCAATTAATTCTCGTAAAACTGGTAAGTCCGCTGTGTCTTTTAAATCAAGCGCCCCAAGTGCATCTAATGAAATCACGAAAAGATGTTTTTTCATTATTTTCTCCCCTTTCAAAAAAACAGGGATTTTCCAGCTAATCTGGAAGAACCCCTGTGTAAATTACGTATGACTGATTGTATCTTTTGGCTGTTCGATTTCCTCTTGATTCGTGACACCGAGTACATCTAAGAAGAACATAACGACTGGAATACCAACGATTAATCCCCAAATTCCAAAGAAGTGCTCTCCGAAAATAAGAATAATGAAAGTATAAAAAACGGGTAAATTGGTTTTTGCTGACATAAGTTTTGGATTAAGGACGTAAGATTCTAATGCATGGATAATGATAACGACTACTAAAATGTAGAAAATGTATTCGACACCACCAATGGAATAACCGATAATCGTTAGCGGGATAAGAGAAATAATCACCCCAGCTACCGGAATCAAGCCAAGCAAGAATACCATAATTGATAAAGTCATCAATTGCGGGAATCCTAAAATCCAAAGCGCAATCGTTGTTAAAATTGCATTGACAAGCGCGATAATAAATTGAGCTTCGATAACTTTACCGAAAGTCGCAACAAATTTGGATCCGAAGAACTTCACTTCCTCGTAGATAAAAGCGATTTTACTAGTAGAAAATTGATTCGTAAAGGAAACTAGATGCTCTTTTCCTAGGGAGAAAAACAGGCTTAACATTAGCGCGATAAACACGTTCATCAAGACAGTCCCGACGTTTGTTAAGTACGTTAAAATCATCGAAACCCCTTGCTCTGTGTATTTCATAATATCAAATTGATTCGCTAAGCTCACAATATAATTAATGAAATCATTGTTGCTATCTGTTTTTAAGAACGTATTACCGAATTTCACCAATTGATTGATTTGATCCGCCAAAACAGGAATGTACTTGACGAACACAAACACAATGACAGCGGCAATTAACGCATAAAGTAGCAAGACAATAATTTGCCGATAAATCGAGATTCTCCGTAAAATAAAGTTCTCAAGGCGTGTTATAAGATAAGAAAAAATAAATGTTAATAAAATAATATTCATTTGACTTCTGAGTAAGTATAAGACGAAGGCGATTAAAATAAAGACGCCAACCCGTCGTACGCTGCGATTTTGTAAAAATGAACTAAGCTCTTTCAAAAATAGATGACCTCCTACTTGTGTTGTGGCTACTTATCTTCGCCAATAATTTTAACTTCTGTTTCTAATTCTACATCGAATTTTTCGCGGACAGTTTTTTGAACATATGCGATTAAATCCATGTAGTCCGTGGCAGTTGCGCCGCCGATATTTACAATAAACCCAGCATGTTTTAATGAAACCTGAGCTCCGCCGATAATATGTCCTTGTAAGCCGCTATCTTGAATGAGTTTACCGGCAAAATGACCTGGTGGGCGCTTGAATACACTACCACATGAAGGATATTCAAGTGGCTGTTTGGATTCACGTGCTGCTGTTAGTTCATCCATTTTTGCTTGGATAGTATTTTTATCATCTAAGGCTAAAGAGAAAGTCGCATCTAACACGATGTAATTTTTCTCTGCAATAGTACTAAAACGATACGCTGCTTTTAGCTCAGAGCGCTTTAATTTCTTTAGTTCGCCGGTTTGGGTTAATACGGTTGCTGCTTCTAAAACATCGCTAATTTCGCCGCCGTATGCCCCTGCATTCATATGTAGTGCTCCACCAATAGAGCCAGGAATGCCGCAAGCGAATTCGAGCCCACTAAGGCTCTCATCAAGTGCAAATTTTGCTGTATCAATAAGTTTGGCGCCACTCATTGCAGTAATTTGCGTATTGTTTCTTTCAATCGTTTGGAGTAAATCGAGATGTAAGATGACGCCACGAATTCCGCCATCTTTAATAATAAGATTCGATCCGTTACCAAGAATCGTTAACGGAATTTTATTTTGGTGACAGTAAGATACTACTTCTTGCGTCTCTTCTATTGTTTTCGGCATAACGAAAATGTCTGCCACGCCACCTGTTTTTGTATACGTATAGTTAGATAAGGGTTCATTTAATTTTATTGTTATATGTGGAAACTGTGTTTGTAAGTTATTCATTATTTATTTCAAACCTTTCATGGTTGTAGTTTAAAAAATCACTTCCTTTATTTTATCATGGAACCGCACTTTTACAAAGAATTCCAGAGTTTTTTTAGTAAAATAGGAATATTTAAGTATATTTTAGGGTAATTGGTTGATATGTTCTTGAGTATTAAAATGAATAATGTTAGAATATAGAACATACATTCGATTAAAAGGAAAGGGATGAAAAAATGATTCGTTTTGATAATGTATCAAAAAAATATAACGATGATAAAACCGCTGTAAACAACGTGACCTTAGATATTAAAGACGGCGAGTTCTTTGTTTTCATCGGACCGAGTGGCTGCGGGAAAACAACCACTCTAAAAATGATTAATCGCTTGATTCCACTGACAACTGGAACCATTTATATTAATGAGAAGCGAATTAGTGATTACGATATTCATGAACTTCGCTGGGATATCGGCTATGTATTACAGCAAATTGCACTCTTTCCTCATATGACGATTGAAGAAAATATTGCGATTGTTCCAGAATTAAAGAAATGGAGTAAAGAAAAAATTCACGACCGAATTACGGGATTACTAGATAGTGTTGGCTTAGATCCGGAAAGTTATCGCAATCGTAAACCAGCTGAACTCTCAGGCGGAGAACAGCAACGTGTTGGCGTTGTCCGTGCCCTTGCTGCAGATCCAGGAATTATTCTGATGGATGAGCCATTTAGTGCGCTTGATCCTATCTCTCGCCAACGTTTACAGCAAGATATTTCCGCGCTTCAAAAGAAAATCAAGAAAACGATTGTATTTGTTACGCATGATATGCAAGAAGCTCTAGCACTTGGGGACCGAATTTGCGTAATGCAAGGCGGCGAAATTGTTCAAGTAGCTACCCCGCAAGAAATTATCAAAAATCCAGAGAACGACTTTGTCAAAGATTTCTTAGCTTCTGGTCATGCGTTTAATACGCCGATTTTAGAAGGAAGTTTTACAGTGAATGATTTAATCGAGGCCGATTTGTTTTATGCTTACCAAGCTAGCGACGGTACACTTGGTATTTCTTCCAAAGAACCTGTCGAAAATCTTGTGCGCCGCATTGCTGAAGAACAATCGATTCCGGTTACAGACGAAGCGGGCAATTTTATTGGTACGATTGCAAATAAACACGTGATGCAATTTTTAGCGCGTCATCTGGAAAGTTCAGGTGAGCTAGTATGAATACACTTTTAGATACATTTGCTGTCCGTAAAGATGAACTGTTCACGGCTTTAGTGCAACATATTCAAATTTCTTTCGTATCCCTATTTATCGCTGTGTTAATTGCGCTACCACTTGGTATTTACTTAACTAGACACAAACGTCTTGCTGAGCCAATTATTCAAGTAGCTGCCATTTTCCAAACGATTCCTTCCCTTGCCCTACTGGGATTATTAATTCCGCTTGTTGGTATTGGGATTGTTCCGGCGATTATCGCGCTTGTTATTTATGCCCTTTTGCCGATTTTAAGGAATACATATACTGGGATAAAAGAAGTCGATCCAGCTCTTGTCGAAGCTTCACGCGCCATGGGAATGAACAAATGGAAACGACTTTACAAAGTTCAATTGCCACTTGCAATGCCTGTAATTATGGCTGGTATTCGTACAGCGATGGTATTAATCATCGGTACCGCAACACTCGCTGCATTAATAGGCGCTGGTGGACTTGGGGACTTGATTTTACTAGGGATTGACCGCAATGATAATAGTTTGATTTTGCTTGGTGCCATTCCAGCAGCATTACTCGCTATCTTGTTTGATTTCCTATTGCGTTTCCTTGAAAAAGCATCCTTTAGAAGTACTGTAATTACGATTTCAGCAGGGATTTTACTGACTGCAGCAATCATTGTCGTTCCTTATTTTGTGTCCGATAAAAAAGAAATTACGATTGCTGGTAAATTAGGTGCTGAGCCAGAAATTTTGATTAATATGTACAAGTTGGTTATTGAAGACGAAACCGATTTAAAAGTCAATGTGAAGCCTAATATGGGTAAAACAAGCTTCGTTTTTAATGCCTTAAAATCAGGTGATATTGATATTTATCCTGAATTTACGGGAACAGTGTTGGAAACCTTCTTAAAAGAAAATGCGAAAACACATGATCCTGAGCAAGTTTATACGCAAGCACGTGATGGTTTAGCAAAAGATTTCAACATGACTTACTTAAAACCAATGAAATATAACAATACTTATGCGCTAGCAGTTTCACCTGAATTTGCTAAAGAAAATAATTTGGAAAAAATATCGGATCTCGGTCCAGTATCCGACCAAGTGAAAGCAGGATTCACACTTGAGTTCAAAGACCGTTCGGATGGCTATAAAGGCATTCAAGATAAATACGGCCTGACTTTTTCAAACTTGAAAACAATGGAACCGAAACTGCGCTATAATGCGATTAAATCTGGGGATATTAACTTGTTAGATGCTTATTCGACAGATAGCGAACTAGCACAGTATAAATTAAAAGTGCTGGAAGATGATCAGCAACTCTTCCCTCCTTATCAAGGGGCACCACTTATGCTGACAAAAACGTTGGATAAATATCCAGAACTGAAAAAACCATTAAACAAACTCGCTGGGAAAATTACAGACGATGAAATGCGCAAAATGAACTACGAAGTCAATGTAAATGGTAAATCAGCTTATACTGTTGCTAAGGATTACTTACAAGATCAAGGTATCATTAAATAAAATAAAGCTAAGTGGCGTAAAAACCACTTAGCTTTATTTTTTATTGTCTAATTAAGTTTTTAACTTTATTAACGTTCGGTTTATAGAAACGACAATGTGTTTCAAATTCTTTGTTAAATTCAGCTGCTCGTTGGGTTAAAGATTGCTCGTGATCAAGCATTAAGCCTTCTTCAAGGAGCGGTGTAAGGGAAATGATTTGGTCGAAAACTAGACCGGCATTCGTGTCGCTTAAAACAGAAACCATTTTGCCAAGTGCTTTTTGTTTTTCTGTAGGAAGCTCTTTTTGATGAAGATGGAACCATTTTGCTAGTTGTTTACGATTTTTTCGCGTTGCTTCTAAATAAATGCTTTGCGCATACGCAGCTTTAGCGAACGCAATCGATAAGTTTTCAGCGGATTCCCAGTCTTCTTCTAAAATTTCACCTTGCATCTTGATTTTTTGATTGAGCAACGTAATATCTTCTTGATAAATATCCATTTTGTGTTGCTGCTGTTTGTAAACTTCCATCGCTAAATTAAGCTCATCAATGGTTGGCTGCATTTTTTCGCCAAAAATCGTATTATCATTTAAAATTAATTGCGTTTGTTCTATTTTTTCAGCAATAATGCTATCGCGTTCTTTAATTACATGAGATCGTTTACCTAAGTACTCAAAATAGAAGTTATACTTTTGAATGCGATTAACAACTGCTTCTGCTTCTTTCACGGTCGCTGGTTCTTCTTTTGAATTTAAGACAGTTACACCAGCTACTTTACTTAATTTGGTATAAATAATAATCGTGAAAATTTCGCCGTCCAAATTGATTGTGTACGGTAGTTTATGTTGCTGTTCTAAAAGCCTTTTATGTTGTTTTAATAGTTTATCCGTCATTGTTATTCAACACCTTTACTACGCCATTAGTATTATATAATTCAATTATATAGTATAAAGATGAAAATTTCGAGGGAAAGAAATGAGAAAATTATTTTTAATTGTTTACATAATATAATTATTGTCCCCTTACCTCTTTATAAAGACGTTAAAGTATAGAATAATAAATAGATATTTAAGACGGCAATGAAAATCGCAACGGCCCAAGAAATGATTTTTAACCAGGTTGGGTTAACGAATTCGCCCATTTTCTGTTTATCACTTGTAAACATAACTAAAGGAATAACGGCAAATGATAGTTGCATCGAGAGAATAACTTGGCTAAAAATAAGTAGTTCATTTATTCCGTTTGCTCCGTATAAGGCTGTAATAATAACCGCTGGAACAATTGCTAGCACACGTGTTAGTAAACGACGAACGACTGGTTTTAAACGGATATTCAAGAAACCTTCCATGACGATTTGACCAGCTAGCGTACCTGTTAATGTAGAGTTTTGACCTGATGCAAGTAAAGCGACGGCAAAAACAGTACTGGCAATACTGCTACCAAGTGTTGGATTGAGTAACTTATAAGCATCCTCAATTCCAGCTACATTATGTTGCCCGGTAGTATAAAAAGCTGCTGCAGCTAAAATTAAAATCGATGCATTAATTAATAAAGCAATCGTTAAGGAAAAAGTGGAATCGATAAATGAAAAACGAATTGCCTCTTTCTTCCCTTCTTTTGTGCGCGCGTATTGTCTTGTTTGGACGATAGATGAATGCAAATATAAATTATGTGGCATGACAGTCGCACCAAGAATACCAAGTGCAATATAAAGCATAGCCGGATTAGTTACGATTTCTGATTGTGGGATAAAACCTTTGGCGATTGCTTGCATATCTGGATGTGACATCACCATTTCCGCTCCGAAACATACTAAAATGGTAACCATCAAGGTAATGACAATGACTTCGATATAACGGAAACCTTTGTGTTGTAAAAATAGCACGAGAAAAATATCCAATGCAGTAATACAAACACCCCAAATTAACGGGATTCCAAATAGTAAATTAAGCGCAATCGCACTACCGATAACTTCTGCAATATCAGTGGCAATAATTGCTAGTTCGGCTAATATCCAAAGGACAAAGCCAAACGGTTTCGAAAAATGATCACTAGATGCCTGCGCTAAATCTCGGCCAGTAACGATACCTAATTTAGAGGCAAGTGATTGTAATAAAACAGCTAAAATATTAGAAATTAAAATAACAGATAATAAAGTGTAGCCGAATTCTGATCCGCCGGCAATAGAAGTTGCCCAATTCCCTGGATCGACATAACCTACCGCGATAAGAGCGCCTGGCCCCATAAAAGCAAATAATTTGCGGAAGAATTTCGCATTTTTGGGAATGGCTACGGAATTATTTACTTCACTCAAGCTGGGAGCATTTTGTGCTTTTCTCCAGCTTTGTTTGGTGCGTTCTGTTTTCTCTTTTTTCATGCTCCCTGACCTTCTTTCGTTTATGATAAAAAGTTTACTACGGGAAACATTCTTTGTCAAACGAAAAACACAACCTTTTGATGAAGATGATAGGTTGTGTTTTCGTGTATTCTTATAAGGCTTCGGTTAATGATTTTCTTTTGTTTTTCACTGGGTTTAATGTGCGTTCGACCCAACCAAGCAATACATCGGCTAAAATGGCCATGACTGCGGTTGGGATTGCGCCTGCTAAAATGATTGCGGTCCCATTTGTGGCGTTGGTTCCGCGGACGATAATGTCTCCGAGACCGCCTGCTCCAACGAATGTTCCAATAGCTGCGACACCAATCGCAATAACCAATGCGTTTCTGATACCGGCCATAATAACGGATAAAGCAAGTGGCATTTCGATGAGGCGCAGTACTTGCCATTTGGTCATCCCCATTGCCTTACCTGATTCAAGAAGCGCTCCGTCAACGTTTCTAATGCCTGTATAGGTGTTTTTTAGAATAGGTAGTAAAGAATATAGGAACAAGGATAAAACGACTGTATTCGTCCCTAAGCCCATAATCAGCATGAGTACAGCTAATAGTGCCAGTGCTGGGATTGTTTGGATAATATTGGCGATTTGAATAACCCAACTAGCTAAGCGTTTCTTCCTCGCAATATATACTCCGAGTGGTATCGCTATGATTGCTGCGAAGATAACTCCGTAAGCACTCATTAAGAAATGCCGCCAGAACTCTTCCATAACGTAATTTCCGTTTGTTTGGTAATAGTCAATTAATTGTTTTAATGTGTCCATCTTTTGGCACCTCCTTAGTTTTTACCATCAAAGTAATTATTTTTTTGCAGGAATTCTTGCGCTACAATAGATGGTTCTTTTAATTTGCCATCTGCTTCATAATTAAGTTTTTGCATTTGTTCTGTAGAAATTTTTCCTTTTAATTTATTGATAGTCGTTTTTAATTCTGGATGTTTCTTTAAAATTTCGTCTGTTGCAAGTGCGGATGCGTCGTATGGTGGGAAGAATTTTTTATCATCTTCTAAAAGTTTTAAGTTGTATGTTGGGATACGGCCGTCGGTGGAATAACCGAGCGCCACGTCCATTTGGTTGTTTTTCAGTGCGGTATAGATTAAGCCGATTTGCATTGGGAAGATTTTCTTGAATTCGATGTTATAGGCTTTGGAGAATGCTTTATAGCCGTCTCCTTCACGCTCCATCCAAGAATTATCTACACCAGCAGTGAGCTCGTTTTCTACTTTGCGCATATCACTTACGGTGTTTAAATTGTATTTTTTCGCCGTATCTTGGCGCACCATAAACACATACGTATTCGCAAAACCGTAAGAATCGAACCAGGTTTGGTGGAAACGTTCTTCAAATCCTTTTTTTACAGCTGCTAAGGCTTTTTCAGGATCTTTAATGGCTTCTTCGCCAAGTGGTCCGACTAAATCGGTTCCTGTGTATCTGGTAGCAGTTATATCCACATCACCATTTAACATTGCTTGGTGTTGGACGATTGTTGAGCCAAGGTTGTTGACGATTTCTACTTTCAAGCCAGTATCGTGTTCAATTAATTCTTTTAAAATATTGGAAACAATTTGGGACTCGGTTGTGGCCATTGCACCAATACGGATAGTATCTTTGGAACTGCCTCCAAGACCTGGTAAAGAACAGCTAGACAAGAACAGAGAGCTAGTTAGTAGTAAAACACTGAATAACGCGATACATTTTTTCTTCATATCATTCTCCCCCTTCCCGAGCTTCGCGGATGGCTTTTGGAGTGAGGCGATATTCTAATTTTCCAAGCACGAATTCTACTACAAGGGCTAAAATGGTTACGGGAATTGCTCCGCCGAGAATTAAATCTGGACGGTATAAATTTAAGCCATTAAAAATAAAGTCTCCTAGTCCGCCTGCTCCAATATAAGAAGCAAGCGTTGCCCAAGCGATAACATATACAGCAGATAAACGAATACCAGCCATAATAATCGATATCGAGTTTGGAATTTCGACGTTAATGATTAGTTGCCAATTCGTCATCCCCATTCCGCGACCAGATTCGATTAAGTTTTTATCTACCCCGCGAACGCCGATAAACGTGTTGCGTAAGATTGGTAAAAGCGCGTAAATAAATAGTGCGATAATCGCCGGAAGCGTTCCGACCCCAAGAAATGGAATAATAAACGCCAAAATAGCAAGCGAAGGTACCGTTTGAAGCACACTAACGACACCAATAACAAAGTTCGCCACTTTTGGTGAACGAGTGAGTAAAATTCCTGTAGGTACGGCAACTGCAATGCCTAAAATAACCGCAGACAAGGAAATAAATAGATGTTGCCATGTTTGAACGAGTAAGTTATGGCCGTTTTCTTGAAAAAAAGTAACAATTGCGTCCATAGCTTATCCCTCCTGCTTCATTTCTGACTCTGTCGTTTCGGAAGCGGCATGTTCCTCCTGCGTTTCTGCTCCTTCGCCCCAGATGGAATCATAGACGATATCAACTAAGCTGGCACGAGTGACAATTCCGACAAGTCGTTTGTCTTTATCTACGACAGGAATATATTTATAGCCACGTTTTAGAATCCGTTGTACGGTATCGCGGAGTAACGTATCTTCATGGACATAAAAAACGTTTTTCTCAATTATATCCATAACAGAAGTTGCAGTACGGCGATTTAAATCGATTTGCTCTACGTCGATAAAGCCTTTTAAGACATTCCCTTCATCCACTACAAGTAACGTATCGACTCGTTTTTCTTTCATAATTGTAATAGCCGCTTGTAGAGATTTATCGGCTGTAATAGAAACGGGATTCGTATTCATAATTTGCGCTACTTGGGTTACATCGGGTTTCGCTTCAATTAAGCGATCTTTCCCAATGAAATCACGAACAAAGGAATTCGCTGGATTACGCAAAATTTCATCTGGTGTATCAAATTGAACGATTTCGCCTGCTTTCATAATTACAATGCGGTCTGCAAGTTTAATCGCTTCATCCATATCATGGGTAACAAAAATGATTGTTTTCCCGAGTTCTTTTTGCAAATTTTTGAACTCTTCTTGAAGTGAATCACGGGTAATTGGGTCCAGTGCGCCAAAAGGTTCATCCATTAAAATTAAGTTTTGCTCTGCCGCAAGCGCTCTCAGTACACCGATACGTTGTTGCTGTCCACCACTTAATTCATAAGGATAGCGATCTAAAAATTCTTCTGGTAAATCGACTAATTTTATTAATTCTTTGGCCCGTTCTTGTTTTTTCTCTTCAGACCATTTAAGTAACTTTGGAACAAGGACGATATTTTCACGAATCGTCATATGTGGCATTAATCCAATTTGCTGGATAACATAACCAATCGAACGTCTTAGTTTGACAGGATCTTCCGCCATGATGTCTTTGTCATTAATAAATATTTTGCCTTCTGTAGGTTCAATAAGCCGGTTAATCATCTTCATCGTTGTCGTTTTCCCACAACCACTTGGACCGATAAAACAAACAAATTCTCCTTTATCGATGTTAAGTGTTAGATCATTAACAGCTTTTTTGCCCCCTTTATAAGTCTTCGTTACGTGTTCAAATTTTAACACGCTTATACACCTCCATTTTTTCTTTACCACTACCAAAAAAATTGGCAATCGATAAATATTTTCCCTAAAGAGCACGGATTTAAACTTTTTAAATACAAAAAAACAGCTTAAAGACAGTGTTACATTCAAACGGAAGTTCCTAGACAAGATGATTCGTACTTGTGGCACGTGTGACATCGATGCTAAACTTTAATCGTGAAAATGAGCATTGTAATAAGCTGCAATATAGTATTTATTTAATTATAACACACTTAAAAAGGCCCAAAAGCAAATGCTCTCGGACCTTGTGGTTATTTTGGTAAGAATAATTTGGGTGAAGTTTTTAGTAATATCGAGATGACGATACCGGCAACAAGTACTGTAGCAAGGCAACTAGCCCCGTTCATCACTATCGAAAACAGCTGCGCGCCCCATCCTTTGAAAGCATAGGCGCCCCAGAACAACACGCCAGCAACATAATGCCAAAAATATTTAGCGATGCCACCAATAATCATGGTCCCCCACGCCCATTGGATTGCCTTTTTAAGTTGATTAGCAGCTAAATTGCTTCGTACTTGCTTACTGAATACGCCACTAAACGCAATAAAACTGAATGCTAAAATGTACTCAATAATCGCTTGCGACGGCATTAAAATATAGGCTTTCCCAGTGAGGAAATGTAGCAATCCCCATAACAATCCGGCGAATCCAGCCGCCCAAAAGCCGCGACGAATCGCAATTACATACATTGGAATCATGCCTAGTGAAATCGAGAAACTAGAACCAATGTCCAGCGGGATAAAACTTAGTACCATCGCCACTGCAGCAAAGATAGCACACTCAAGTAAAATGATTAATCGTTTGTTTTGCATAAAAAATAAACTCCCCTCTTCTTTTTGGTCAAAAACGTACCCCAGAAGAAAGCAGTTTCTATGGTTAGAAATGCAATCGCCACAATCCCTACGCTCGTATTAACGAACAGGTTCAAAGGGTCAGAATCCAAAAACACGCGGACTCAATCTCAGCTAAGAAGCCCCCCCTGTGGTAACGTCTATGAAATTATCGTACAACAATCATTATAGCATGCACTTCTTTTTTGTAAAGAATTTTTTCTTTTCTTTAGTCAATTGCAGAAAATTTCACAGTATTTTGTGCTTTTTTCGGAAGTTTATCAAAAATAAGTTGATAACTATTTTTAATTAAAGCGAATTCTGTTTCAGCTTCTACATCGTATTTTTCATTAATAACGAGCGTAATCCAATGCTTTTTATTTAAATGATAGCCTGGTTTTATGCTCAAATATTCATCACGCAACAAATCAATTCTTTCAGGCTGACACTTAACACTGACATATAAATCCCCGTGGTATAGATGTATTAGCGCAAATATTTTACCGCCAACCGTTAAGGCATGCGTTGTCTTATCAAATGGAAAAGTTTCTTTAGCAGCTTGTAAAGTAAGACAAAGCGCGACTTTTTCTTGTAAAGTTTGTTCGTAATTCATCCGGCTCTCCCCCTTATTTTCATATTATAACATTTATTTATGTGTGTATGCTTTCTTTGCTACACTAACCATGTTAAAATAAAAGTAATTGTGCTTTTTCTGATTTCAAGAAGAAGTAACTTAGTATTGGAGGAAGAAAATGTTAACTGTAAATAATGTTGGCTTACGCTACGGCGATAAAAAGCTATTTGAAGATGTTTCGATTAAATTTTTGCCAGGTAACTGTTACGGTCTTATTGGCGCAAACGGTGCTGGTAAATCAACGTTCCTAAAAGTGCTTTCTGGCGAGCTTGATTCACAAAGTGGTAATGTGCATATTGGTTCAGGTGAGCGTCTAGCTGTCCTTCGCCAAGATCATTTCCAGTATGATGATGAGCTTGTTCTTAACACTGTCATTATGGGACATGAACGTCTATACAAAATTATGGACGAAAAAAATGCCATTTACATGAAAGAAGATTTCAGTGATGCAGATGGTATCCGTGCTGCGGAACTAGAAGGCGAATTTGCTGAATTAAACGGTTGGGAAGCGGAATCTGACGCTGCTGTTTTACTAAACGGCTTAGGTATCCCTACTGACCTACACGGAAAACTAATGAAAGATTTAACTGGTGGAGAAAAAGTGAAAGTGCTTCTTGCGCAAGCTTTATTCGGTAAACCAGATATCTTACTTCTGGATGAGCCTACCAATCACCTGGACATCCGTGCGATTCATTGGTTAGAAGAATTTTTAATTAACTTTGACAATACTGTTATCGTTGTATCCCATGACCGTCACTTCTTAAATAAAGTATGTACGCACATTGCGGATCTTGATTTCAGCAAAATTAAATTATATGTCGGAAACTACGATTTTTGGTATGAATCAAGTCAATTAGCTCAAACAATGATGGGCGATCGTAATAAGAAAAAAGAAGAAAAAATGAAAGAATTACAAGAGTTTATTGCCCGGTTTAGTGCCAATGCATCTAAATCCAAACAAGCGACAAGCCGTAAAAAAATGCTTGAAAAAATTACGTTGGAAGATATTCAACCTTCTAGTCGTCGTTACCCTTTCATTCAGTTCAAACCGGACCGTGAAGTTGGGAATGACCTACTAACAGTGACAAACTTGTCTAAAACAATTGATGGCGTGAAGATTCTTGATAATCTTTCCTTCTCGATTAATCGTAATGACAAAGTGGCTTTAGTTGGCGATGATGAAGTTGCAAAAACGGTTCTTTTCCAAATCCTTGCTGGTGAAATGGAGCCTGACGAAGGTAGCTATAAATGGGGTATTACAACAAGCCAAAGCTACTTCCCGAAAGATAACTCCGAATTCTTCGAGGAAAACGATATGAGCCTTGTAGAGTGGTTGCGTCAATTCTCTCCAGAAGATGACAGTGAAGCATTCTTACGTGGATTCCTTGGTCGTATGCTATTCAGCGGCGACGAAGTACTGAAAAAAGTACGCGTCTTATCTGGTGGAGAAAAAGTTCGTTGTATGTTATCCAAAATGATGCTTTCGGGTTCTAACGTTCTATTACTAGACGAACCTACTAACCACTTGGACTTAGAATCAATTACAGCGTTAAATAATGGCTTGGAAGGTTTTAAAGGCGCAATGATCTTTGCTTCCCATGACCATCAGCTACTACAAACAATCGCAACTCGTATTGTTAACTTATCAAAAGACCAATTTTACAATAAAGAAATTTCTTATGATGAGTATTTAAAAGAAGTTATGAATGTTACGGAATAAGAGTAAAAAAAAACAATATCCCCTATTCGGGATATTGTTTTTTATTTTAATTCAATTTTGCCTGTTTCTGTTGTAATTGGCGTGGTGGAATCTTTTAAATAGCTTAGGAAACTATAAGAAACCCACGTAATATCAGAAACCTTGTCTAATTTGTCCACTGGGAAAACAATTTTTCCTTTGGCTGTTTCGCCGGGCTTGATTTCGGTTGTGTCGAAATTAGATAACATAGCATCTCCACCATTTAAATCGAGATCATTTGCTTCTAATTGTCCTTGATTTGGATACGTTTCAAGTATTTTAGATGCGTTGTTGGTGATTTCTAAAGCGATTGTAATGCTACCTTCAACTGACTTACTTTCTAATGTTGAGTAAGTTTCTTTCTTTTCGACCGTTATCGTGCTGATTTTTTTCTTAATATTATCTGCGGAATCTTCATAGTTTACTTGATATGTCTTTGTTTCTTCTGGGGTAGTTTGACTTGTTCCTTTAGAAGAATAGTTAAACACATCGTTTTGCACTTGTTGATAATGTGAAAAACTAACAATGATACCAATAATTGAGCCAATCATTAATAATGTCCCTGCGCTTGTTAAAATAGCACCGATTTTCCGTTTCGCTGGGAAAAATAAAATAACGATACCTGCGATAAAAATTAAGAAAGCACATATTCCGGCAATAATCCAAATTTCCATCTTATTTGCTCCTTTTTATGCGAATTTCTCCCTCACTATAACATATTTCTCCTTTAGTTCAAAGCAGTTAAGTCACTTGCTGGGGATGGATAAGCGAAAATAACTGATTGTAAATCCGCTAAAGTTAAATTTGCTTTTATTAGAAGCGCGATATAATTAATCATATAATCGGCCTCCTCACTAAGGAAATGGGCACCTTTTATTTGGCCGGTTTTTCGATCTTCAATTATTTTTGCGAGCGCTATTTGCTCATTGGTTCGTTTGTAAGTGTACCAATTGGTTGTGTCATGATTTTTGATTTGGTATTTGTCTGGATTTGCTTTAGCTTCTTCTGCGCTAATACCAATGCTGGAAAGTTTTGGACTTGTAAAAACGACACTTGGTATTGCTGGATAGTTGATTTTTTCATCGTCACCTAAAATAATCTTGGCAACGAATGCGGCTTCCATACTGACCACTGGTGTTAGTGGCGCACCTTTTGTTGCAGCAACGTCTCCACATGCATAAATGTGCGAATGATTAGGTGTTTGCAGTTTTTCATTGACGACGATGCCTTTTTTCGTATAATCGATATTGGCTTTTTCTAATGATAGGTGATCAATATTTGGCTTTCTACCGGTTGCGCCGATAATGAAGTCGGTATTTAATGAAAAACCATTTTCACCTTGGATTTGCAGCTTTTCGCCCTTTTTAGTGATTTTAGTAATATCTGTGTCAAAATGGAAATGAATGCCCTCTTCTTTCATATTAGCGACTAAAGCGGCCACAAAATCGGGGTCGAATTTTTTTAAGGGTTCGCTATTGTGGTGAATAATATGGACTTCGCTTCCGGCAGCTTGTGCTATAGAGGCAAATTCAAAAGAAATATAGCCGCCACCGATGAAAACGATAGAATCTGGAAGTTCTTGAAGGGATAAGAAATCATCACTGGTCTGGATAAATGATTGCCCTTCTACTTGGAGTGTGCTTGGTGTTGCACCGGTTGCGATAACTATTTTGGCTGCTTGTAGTAAATCATCGGCTACTTGTATAGTCGTAGCATCTTGAAAGCTGGCTGGGCCAAAGAATGTTTCGATGCCAGCTTCCCTAAAACTTTCTAATCGACTCTCAGGAACGTCCTCCACGAAAGTTTCTTTAAAGGCCATTAAATCGGTCCAGCTAATTGTTGCGGCTTGTTTAATACCTTTACCACGTAATCTGGTAGAAAGTTTTCTTGCTTCGGCTGCTCCGACAAGTACTTTTTTAGGGTCACATCCTCTGAGCACGCAAGTTCCACCCCAACTCCGCTCTTCGATGATTGCCACTTTTAAACCGGCTGCCTGCGCTTCAAAAGCAACGGTTGTTCCGCTTGCGCCACTTCCGATGACTACTAGATCATATGTAAATTTTGCCATGTAAATCACTCCTTCCTAGCATGTTTTCCCGTCTGCATTGACTTTTAAACGAAAAAAACTGCCACACACGAATGTGTAGCAGTTGATACTAGACTTCCATAATAATCGGTAAAATCATTGGACGACGTTTTGTTTGTTCGAATAAGTAGCGATTTAATTGATCGCGAATATCTTGTTTTAATTTCGCCCATTCAAAGCCAGTTTCTTGTAGGTTTTTTTCGACAATTTTTGTAACCACTTTGGAGGATTCTTCAATTAAATGCTCAGATTCGCGAACATAGATAAAGCCACGTGAAATGATTTCTGGACCAGAAGTGATTGTTTTTGATTTACGATTAAGCGTCACTACAACGATGAAAATACCGTCTTCAGAGAGTAGCTTACGGTCACGAAGTACGATGTTTCCAACGTCACCAACACCTAAGCCATCAATTAATGTATTTCCAGAGTATACGCGGTTGCCGGCAGTCATTTTATCATTTTTGAATTCTAAAATTTCGCCTTTACCAACGATGAATACTTCTGATTTGGCCATACCAACTTCATGTGCTAATTTAGCGTGACTGATTAGCATACGATATTCGCCGTGAACAGGTACGAAATATCTTGGTTTTAATAAGTTAATCATTAGTTTTAAATCTTCTTGGCTCGCATGGCCAGAGATGAACAGATTATTACTCATGGTTAACACTTTGGCACCAGCTTTATAGAGCATGTCCATTGTTTTCGCCATCATTGTTTCCAGTGACGGGGATGGAGTTGTTGTAATATAAACTGTATCGCCTGGTTTGATGTTAAGTTGTGGATGATTTCCTTTTGTCATTAATTGTAATGACTGGATTGGTTCGCCCAGATTACCTGTTTCGATAATTGTAATTTCGTCATCGTTATATTTTTTTAGTTCTTTTAATGGCACGATTAAGTCTTCTTCAATCACGATTTTGCCTAAGCTACCAGCGATTTCAAAGACGCGCTCTAGTTCTTTACCAACAATCGCGACTTTACGTTTCGTTGCGACAGATGCATCGAGCACTTGTTGTAAACGGATTAAATTGGATGCGACACAAGCGACGATAATTCGACCGTCTGCCATTCGGAAAGCATGTCTAATTTCTTCCTCAATTAAGCTATCGCTAGAAGTTGTTCCAGGGTGCTCTGCTTCTGAACTGTCAGAAAGTAATGCTAGTACCCCTCTTTCGCCAAATTCTGCAATATGGCTTAAATCAGAAGCGTAGCCGTCTTTGGCTGATTGATCAAATTTGAAATCACCTGTATAAACGATAGATCCTTCACTTGTTTCAAGCACAATCCCAACTGAATCTGGAATCGTATGCGTTGTCCGGAAAAAGGAAACATCGATTTTAGCAAATGATAAGGTTGTTTCTTCGTTAACAATATGGAAATTTTTGAAGCGTAGTTTACGATGTTCTTTCAGTGCGGATTTTGCAAGCGCGATCGTTAATTCTGTCCCGTAAACTGGCGCTTTGATTTTTTGAAGTAAGTACGGCAATGCACCGATTGCGTCTTCATGACCATGCGTTAACAGAATAGCTTTCACGCGGTCTTTATTTTCTTCTAAATATTTAAAATCAGGGATAACAATGTCAATTCCTAGTAATTCATTTTCAGGGAACATTAAGCCTGCATCTAAAATAAAGATATCTTCGTCTATTTCTACTACATATAAATTTTTGCCACTTTCATCGACGCCGCCGAGTGGAATGATTTTTATGTTTTTCGCTTTTTTGATTGTCAAAGCGTAGACCTCCTTTGAACTATTTAGAAAATCCTTCTAATATAGCTTGTAATTTCGTTCCTTGTTCAGCATTCAAATCTACAAGTGGTAGTCTTACAGGCCCAACGCTAATACCTTGTTGATTAAGTAAGTATTTTGTTGGTGCTGGATTTGGTACAGAGAACAGACCATTCATGAGCGGTAGTAATTCACGGTGGATGTTGGCTGCTTTTTGCACGTCGCCTCGTTCAAATGCTTGAATCATTTCTTGCATTTCGTTCCCTACCACATGGCTAGCAACAGAAATAACCCCGTCTCCACCAACAGCTAGAATTGGTAAAGTTAAACTGTCATCACCACTATATACTTGGAAATCATCCGAAGTTTCAGCAATGATTTTGCTAATATTATCCAAATTACCACTAGATTCTTTTACACCAACAATGTTAGGTAATTTTGCTAAACGGATAATTGTTTCTGGTTCGATATTAACGACGCTGCGACCAGGAATGTTATAAATAACGACTGGCAAATCTGAAGCTTCCGCAACTGCGGCAAAATGTGCATACAAACCGTCTTGATTTGGTTTATTGTAATATGGCGCAACGATTAAAACAGCATCAATACCACCAAGTTCAGCGACTTCTTTTGTAAAAGCGATGGTTTCGGCTGTATTATTGGAGCCAGTTCCAGCGATTAATTTTGCGCGTCCATCATTTGTTTCAATTACTTGGCGGAATAATTTTATTTTTTCATCATGGGATAACGTTGGTGATTCGCCTGTCGTACCAGCGATTACTAAACCGTCTGAGCCATTTTCGATTAAGTGATTCACGAGATGATGAATTCTTTTTTTGCATACTTTATCTTTTTCTGGGTGAATTGGTGTCACCATTGCTGTAATTACTTTCCCTAAATCCATCTTTCATTTCCTCCTTACTTAATTTCCAAACAAAATACGTCATGAAGGGCATTGACTGCTGAAATTAAGTCCTCTTCTCTTACTAATACCCAAATAGTTGTGTGACTATCCGCTGATTGTAAAATGGGGATGTTTTTTTCAGATAATGCACCTACAATTCGCGCTGTAACACCAGGAACTCCTGTGATTCCAGCACCAACAATAGAAACTTTAGCACAAGCTTCTCGTACGGTTGTTTGCATATTTGCGTCTTCTAGTAGTTGTGTAACGATAGAACATTTTTCTTCTGGTACGGTGAAAATAACAGATTGAGTAGAGATGTTTATGAAATCAAGACTGATTCCTGCATCTGCTAATATTTTAAAAGCAAGTTGTTGTGCTTTTACTGTTTCTGTTTGTACGGATATTTGCGTAAGGTTGGTAACGTGCGCTACGCCTGTCACCATGCGTTCTTTCACATCAAAATGACCTGAATCATCTGCTAGTGAAGTGACGAGTGTGCCTGTACTTTCTAAATAAGTAGAGCGAATGCGCATCGGGATTTTGGCAGTCATCGCAATTTCCACTGCACGTGGATGAATGACTTTAGCGCCTTGATACGCCATATTGCTTACTTCGTTATAGCTTACGCGCGGAAGTGAACGAGCGTGCTCCACGATACGAGGATCAGCTGTCATCATGCCATCGACGTCTGTGAAAATATCAATGTAGTCCGCTTGTAAGGATACACCCAGCGCGGCAGCCGATGTGTCACTTCCGCCACGACCTAATGTAGAAATATCCCCTTCAGCCGTTATTCCTTGAAAACCAGCTACTACTGCAACGTCAAGGGAAGATAAGGCGTTTTTTAAACGAGTTGTATCTACTTCTGTGATTTTTGCATTTAAATGGTCATCGGATGTAATGATGCCTGCTTGGCCACCAGAAAATGCTTCAGCTTTAATGTTGGCTTCTTTTAGCATGTTCGTGAAAACAGAGGCAGAAATAGTTTCGCCAACAGAAAGTAAAGTATCTTGCTCTCTGGCAGTTAGCTTTGTATTTTTAGCGCCGATAAGTTCTAACAGCGTATCAGTCGCATACGGATCGCCGTATCGTCCAATTGCTGAAACAACAACGACCACTTTGTAACCTTCTTTTAAGGCATATTTTATGTGGTTAAATGCCATTAAACGTGACTTTTCATTTTGGACAGAAGTACCGCCAAATTTTTGAACAATGATTTTCATTACTTACACCTCTAAATAATCGCTAGTTTGACTAAACTTTCAGCTATTTGAATCGAATTCCATGCAGCACCTTTGAGTAAATTGTCAGAAACAATCCACATATGGAAACCTTTGGAATCGTCAATGTCAGCGCGGATGCGACCAACGAATACTTCTTTTTTGCCTGCAGCTTCAATTGCTTGCGGATAAACTTGATTTGCTGGATCGTCTTCAAGCACAACACCAGGGGCATTTTTTAGCACATTTTGGATATCTTTTGCGCTTACGCCGTCTTTATCTACTTCAATATAAACACTTTCAGAGTGACCGCTCACTACCGGAATTCGGACACATGTAGCGGAAACTTTCATGGTGTTGTCTTCCATGATTTTTTTCGTTTCATTGATCATTTTCATTTCTTCGTATGTATAATCATTTTCTGTGAAAACATCAATTTGTGGTAATGCGTTAAAAGCGATTGGATAATGTTTTTTGTCCCCTTTTACGGGCATGATTTGTGGAGTGAATTCTTCGTTATCTAAAACTGCTCTACTACCGTCTTTTAGTTCTTGAATAGCACTTACCCCAGAACCAGAAACAGCTTGATAAGTAGAAACAATAATACGATTTAATCCAAACGTTTCTCGAATCGGTTCGAGTGCTGCTACCATTTGAATGGTGGAACAGTTAGGATTGGCAATAATTCCATTATGGGAGAAAAGTGCTTTTTCATTTACTTCTGGAACGACTAATGGGACTGTTGGATCCATACGGTAAGCACTTGTGTTATCAATAACGATGGCTCCGCGTTTCACAGCTTCTTTTGCAAGTGCTTTAGAAACAGAACCGCCCGCACTAAATAAAGCGATATCAACGCCTTCAAAACTTTCAGGTGTTGCTTCTTGAATCGTTACTTCTTCCCCGCGAAAGCTTAGTTTTTTTCCAGCAGAACGAATAGAAGACAAGAATGAAACTTGCTTTATCTTAAAAGTCGCCGCCTCTTCTAGTAATTCAATCATTTGGGTACCAACTGCACCAGTAGCACCTACAACTGCGACATGATAGCTTTTTGTCATAGTTTACAATTCCTCCTTCAATTTAATCCTCGTATTTCTGCTTGAAAACAGAAATCTGGTTAATTTTACACTTACTTTATCATACCATAAACAAAGCCATTTCGCAGTTTTTTATACGTATTAACAACTATTTTTTTAAATTGTTTGTTAGTTTGAAATAAAAAAACCACTTTCACGTAAATGAAAGTGGTTTTGGATTAATTTTCGGTTTGTTCGGATTGTGCTTTTGCAGCTTCTTCTTTGTTGTTAATTGGTTGTTGTACTTTGGACTCATCTTTGTTAGATTCAGCACGTTCTTTTTTGAGTTCAAAATATTTATCTAGTACTTCTTTGGAAATTTTCATATTCGTTTTTTGGTCAGTTCCGTATGGGCGATAAATCCAAGGAACTACGACAGAAATCGCGATTTCTGGTTTTTCAACAGGTGCATAACCGACGAAAGTAGTATTCCAAACGCTGGCCATTTTGTTACCTTCTTTTGGTCCATCGTAGAACGCATCGGCTGTACCAGTTTTACCAGCAACATCGTAATCACTGGATGTGAAGACGGTTCTCGCAGTACCAGTAGAACCATGTGTTACTTCGTAGAAACCTTGTTGGACTGTTTTTATGTCACTTTCGGAAACGCCGATTTTATTTAATACTTTTGGTTCGTTTGCTGTTGCAAGTGTTCCAACCGTATCACCATCTGTACTTGGGTTTCTGATTTCTTTCACCATACTTGGCGCGATTCTTGAACCGCCATTAGCAATGGTTGAAACGTATTGTGCCATTTGTAAAGGTGTGTACGAATCATATTGTCCGATAGCGAAATCGAGAATTTTACCAATTGTTTGGTCGTCCCCTTTGTAACCAGTTTGTTCTCCTGGAAGATCGATACCAGTTTTTACGCCTAGACCGAATTGGTTATAGTAATAACGCATATCGTCAAACGTACTTAGTGGTGCTCTCAGTGGGCCGTTTGGTACATATTTTGCGCCACCCATTTTCATGGCTACTTGATACATATATGAGTTGGAAGAAATTTCTAAAGCGCCAACAGGATCAAGTGGTCTATTACCAGCTCCGGTTCTGTTAAACCAAGAACTCTTTGGTTTTGTTCCTTTTAAGGCAATTGGTTGGTCGGTGAAAACAGTTTTGTTTGTAATCGCGCCATCCATAATACCGCCAAGAATAGTGGAACCTTTCACGGCAGAACCCATCGCATAAGCTGTTGTAAATGTTCCTAGAGAGTAATCTTCAAATTCGCCTTTGTCATTGAGTTTTTGACCAGCAAGTGCGAGAACTTCTCCGGAATATGGATCCATGGCAACCACGAATGCGCGGTCAAAAAGGTCAGAACCAGCATATTGTTTCCCTTGTTTAATATTTTTTTGAAGGATTTCTTCTACTGCTTTTTGGAATTCGACATCTACGGAAAGAACTAAATCTTTTCCTTTAGAGCCTTCGTATTTGCTGACTGTTTCGATAATGTTTCCTTTAGAATCAAGAACGCTCTCGGACTGGGATTTTGATCCAGCGAGAACACTTTCGTATTGTGCTTCTAAATAACTTTTACCGACGCGGTCATTACGGCTATACCCTTGTGATAAGTAATATTCCGCTTTGTCTTTCGGTAGACCTTCTTTCGCTGTAGAAACGGAACCTAAGATAGAGCGTAACGTTTCATCGTACGTATAGTAACGATTCCAGTCTGTTGTAGTGTCAACACCAGGTAAACTGTCCATGTTTTCACTAACGCGAGCGATTTCTTCGTCTGTTACATCTTTATTTTTGACAACCGATTCTGTCATTGCGTAACCAGTCGTCATTTTTTTGTAGATAGTTGCTACTTTTAAATCTTCGGTCGTTAAACTAGCAATATCTTCTTTTGTTACTTTTTCTACTTGGACTTTGTAGGCTTTAGCGGCATCAAGTGCTTGTTCTTTCGCGGATAAACGGTTTAGCGATTCCGTTTGATGCGTTAAAATCCAGTAATCTTTTAAATCACGGTCGGTTAGCTTCTCGGGTTCAACTGTAATTAATTTTTGTAGTGTTTGAGCTACGTGAAGCGTTTCCGCAGTTTCTGTTTGCTGGCTACGTGTGTAGGTGATTGATTTGACGGCAGAATTCCCAACTAATAAATTGTAATTCCGGTCATAAATGCTACCACGCGGCACGTTTTTGGAAACTGTTACGTTATCGGTCTCTTCTAATTGCCGCTTGTAAGTATCCCCTTGTACGATTTGAACAATTCCAAGTCGTAAAATTAACACAGAGAATAAAATAAATATAATAAAGAATAGAATATTTAAACGTAGTGGAATGATGGCGCGTTTCTTCTTAGTGGAATCTTTTTTCTTTTTTCTAAAATTTAGTTTCACGCATAGTTACCTCACTTTTCAATAATACCTTTCCCTATTGTAGCTGAAAAAGCATGATTTTTCCACTGTAAGTTGATTAGAAATTCATTAGAAATAAAAAAAGACCCACCTAAGTGAGTCTTTTGATTATTATTTAGCTGCGTCAAAGCGTTTGTTCGCTTCATCCCAGTTAATAACATTCCAAAATGTGTCGATATATTCAGGACGACGGTTTTGGAATTTAAGGTAATAAGCATGTTCCCAAACATCTAAGCCAAGAACCGGCGTTTTGCCATCGCTTAGTGGAGAATCTTGGTTAGCTGTAGAAACGATTTCTAATTTGCCACCATTTACTACTAGCCAAGCCCAGCCAGAACCAAAACGTGCTGCAGCTGCTGCATTGAATTTTTCTTTGAATTCGTCAAAAGTGCCAAATTCGCTTTCGATTGCTGCTTTTAAGTCGCCAGTTGGAGCACCGCCGCCATTTGGGCTAAGGATAGACCAGAATAATGTATGGTTAGCATGACCGCCACCGTGGTTACGGACAGCGCCGCGAATGTCTTCAGGAACGCTATCTAAGTTAGCAACTAATTCTTCCGCAGATTTACTTGCAAGCTCAGGATGTCCTGCAACCGCTTCGTTTAGTTTTGTAACATAAGTATTGTGGTGCTTTGTATAGTGAATTTCCATTGTTTCTTTATCAAAATTCGGCTCCAAAGCATCATAAGTATAAGGTAATTTAGGTAATTCGTAAGTCATTAAAAATTCCTCCTTGTATTGTTTTTACGTGAAAAGAAATGACATATAAGGCAAAAGTTTCATGTCCCATTTCGATAGAACTACTATTAACCTTAAAAACAGTTTCTTCTTACACCATTTAGCCTACCATGCTCCTGAAATGCTTGCAATTTTTCTGCTCAGTGATGTTTCCATATTGATTTTGCCATCATTTCAAGCTATGATTAAGTTTAGGTGGAAAAAGTACGCTCTTTTGCACATACATGTATCTTTTTCCCTTAAACGCAAAAGTTAAACCATTAGGTGAGGTGTTGAAAAAAGAATGAATATTTTTAAACGCTTCTGGAAGAGTTTGTATTCCCCTGCGGATATTGCTTCGTTTCGCAATGATAAAATCAGAAAAAGTATCGTTTACATCATCGTTTTATCATTCGTCACATTCCTTCCATTAGCATACTTTACGAACGTTACGACAAAAAACGCGCTAAAAGTTGGCGAGGAAACAATTACAAATGAAATTCCAGATTTTAAAGTGACAGATGGTAAATTAGTTTTAACGGATGATACCGTTAAAAATGTCCCTATCTCGATTGATCAAGATGAATTACATATTTATTTTGATGCTTCCGGCACACTTGATAAAGATGATATTGATAATAAAATTGCTTCTTATGACAGCGCGGTTGCTTTTCTTTCAGATAGTATTTATATTACTGCAGCTGGTGTTTCTCAATCAGTTAGTTATGAAACAGCTGGAATTAGTGATAAAGCAGATTTAGTTGATTTATATACATCTATTGAGTCATTAGCTAAGTACTTTATTCCAATCGCATTACTCGTGCTCTTTATTTTCACGTTAGGCTCGATTTTCTTCCGTGTCGCACTTTATGCGTTGTTCGGTTTTATTCTTTCTGGATTTGGTCGAACTGGTATTGCTTTCCGTCAAAACTGGATGATTGCTGCCTATTCTATAACGCTAGCGGCCGTTTTCACGATGGTTATGGAAGCTTTACAAATTATCGTTCCTTTTGGAATGGAAATCAATATGGTTGTAAGCATGATTTTCGTTTTCCTTGCGATTCGTTCCATTCCGCCAAGCGAACCAACTGTTTTAGACAAATGATTCCTAGCCACTTGCTCGTGCAGGTGGCTTTTTTGTGGCGTTATTCACGTGATTTTGTTCTATAAAAATGGTATGATAAAAAAATCAAAGCTAGACTAAAGGAGCGATTTCTTTGAATGAAAGAACATCTCGCGAACATACTCGCCCAGTCCAAGTTGGTAATTTAACGATTGGTGGTAATAATGAATTAACGATCCAAAGTATGACTACAACTAAAACACATGATGTCGAAGCAACGGTGGCGGAAATTCACCGTTTAGAGGAAGCTGGTTGCCAAATTGTCCGGGTAGCTTGTCCAGACGATCGAGCGGCTAATGCGCTTGCTGCTATCAAAAAAAGAATTCATATTCCCCTCGTAGCAGATATCCATTTTGATTACCGATTGGCGCTGAAAGCCATTGATGCTGGCGTAGATAAAATTCGTATTAATCCCGGTAATATCGGTCGGCGCGATCGTGTGGAAAAAGTAGTTAATGCTGCTAAAGCGAAAAATATCCCCATTCGAATTGGTGTCAATGCAGGCAGTTTAGAAAAGAAAATCATTCAAAAGTATGGCTATCCTACTGCAGATGGTATGGTCGAAAGTGCCCTTGCACATATTAAAATTCTCGAAGATTTAGATTTTCATGATATTATCGTTTCTTTAAAAGCATCTGACGTGAATTTGGCTATTGAAGCATATGATAAAGCTAGTCGTGTCTTTAACTACCCTCTTCATCTTGGAATTACGGAATCTGGAACACAATTTGCTGGCGGAATAAAAAGTGCTGCCGGGCTTGGCGCCATGCTTAGTTTAGGCATTGGAAATACTTTACGGGTATCACTTAGTGCGGATCCTGTCGAAGAAATAAAAGTGGCTCGTGAATTATTAAAATCATTCGGCTTGTCATCTAATGCGGCCACGCTCATTTCATGTCCTACTTGTGGGCGGATAGAAATAGATTTAATTCGCATTGCTAATGAGGTGGAAGAATATATCGCAACCATCAAAGCACCAATTAAAGTCGCTGTGCTTGGCTGTGCGGTCAATGGTCCCGGAGAAGCGCGTGAAGCAGACATCGGCATTGCTGGTTCGAACGGAGAAGGACTTCTTTTTAGACATGGTAAAATCATTCGTAAAGTACCAGAAGCCATTATGGTGGACGAGTTAAAAAAAGAAATTGATCTTTTGGCAGAAGCACATTTTGCTAAGAAAATAGAACTGGAAAACCTGGGATAACAGCCTCCAGGTTTTTGTGTTAAGGTGGGATTTTTTTGGAAAAAGATAAAGAATTAAGTTTTTATGATGGTGTTAAAGCCTGTCTCCCTACAGTGCTTGGCTATGCAGGGATTGGGATTGCCGCTGGTGTGGTAGGAAAAGCATCGCATTTAAGCCTCTTAGAAGTGACGCTGCTTGCGGTTATCGTGTATGCGGGTGCAGCTCAATTTATTATTTCTGGTTTATTATTGTTACAGAGTCCCATTTCAGCTATTATTTTTACGACTTTTTTAATTAATTCAAGACATTTTTTGATGAGTATGGCCGAGGCTCCTCATTTTAAAAAATATTCTCTGTGGAATAATATCGGGATTGGCGCCCTTCTTACGGATGAAACATTTGGGGTTTCGATGAATCAAATTGGAAATAAAAAGCCAGTCAGTGCCAAATGGATGCACGGGATTAATGTGACGGCCTATCTGGCGTGGATTATAGCTTGTATTGTTGGTGCTATTATTGGAAATTGGTTGCCCAATCCAGAACAATTTGGCCTAGATTTCGCTTTATCAGCGATGTTCATTGGTTTGCTTTATTTGCAAGTGGTGAGTGATAAAAGTAAAAAAATGAGTACGAGTTTGCTAGTGATGATTCTCGTTGCGCTGTTTTTAGTCCTCTTTATGCGTTTCATGACACCTGAGTTAGCTATTTTAACAGCAACACTGCTTGGCTGTTTGATGGGAGTGATATTAGAAAAATGGCGTTAAGTTCGTATACTTTATTTGTTATTGTTGGTTGTGGTCTTGTAACTTTCATTCCACGTGTATTACCTTTTATTTTTGTCCGCAAATTACAGCTTCCGGATGTGGTGATTCGGTATTTATCTTATGTGCCCCTCTGCATTCTGACAGCTCTTTTCGTTCAAAGTCTATTAGTGACGCGAGAAAATGGTTTTCCGGGAATCAATGTGGAAAATTTACTAGCTTCTTTGCCCACTATTCTGACAGCAATTGTAACTAAAAATTTAATGTGGATTGTTATCGTTGGGATTTTTTCGATGGCGATGATTCGTTTATTTGTATAGAAAAGCCCTTTACTGGAGTGTGTTTTTGACGGGAATCAAAACCAGTAAAGGGCTTTTTATTTATGGGTGGATCTGAAGTAACTTTAGTTAGATGTAGTTGTACTAGTTGATGAAGTGTCTGTATAATCAGCAAAAGCATCTTTTAAATCGCTGTCTTTAATATCAATGTTAGCTGCTTTTAACTCTTTTTTCAGTGCAGCTGTCATATTTTCAGAAGTTAGTTGTGATTCGATATAAGCAGCTTTTACGTTCGCTTTTTCTTTTTCATACGTGCCTTTTTCGGTTTTCTTCACTAATTGAATCAAGTGATAACCGTAAGTCGATTTGACAATTCCGCTAACATCGTCTGTATTTTTCAGCGCATAAGCGGCTTTTTCAAACGTTTCGTCCATTTCACCTGGACCAAATGGATCTAATAGACCGCCATTGGTGCTAGTTGCAGTATCTGTAGAATACTCTTTTGCTAAATCGGCGAATTTTTCACCGTTTTTTAGTTTTGTTTGGATTTCTTTGGCTGTCGCTTCGTCATCTACTAAAATATGGCGTACCGTGATATCTGGTTCCCAAGTTTTATAGTAGGTTTTTAGTTTACTTTCACTGACATTCATATTGGCTTCTGTTGCTTTTTGGACTAGTAGATTATATTCTAAATTTTCTTTGAAAGAAGTTTTTGTTAAATTATTAGAAGATAGCGTTGATTCAAATGAGTCACCGTACTGTTCTTCGTATTTTTTATATTCTGCATCGACTTCTTTTTCAGTTACGGTGTATTTATCGGCTAAGATTTTTTTGAAAGTAAGTTGTTGCACGACCTCATTACCATATGTCGTTTTCATTGCTTCATAAAGTTCATCTTGCGTGACACTTCCTGCATCTGTTTTTACAACAGCACTACTGCCACATCCAGCAAGCAATAGCAATGTAGCTGCTATTACGGAAATCATCACTTTTTTTAATTTTGTCAAACTGTTCCTCTCCTTCTTCTTTCGGCTACTTCTTACTTTAACGATAAAAAGTGTCCAGAATAAGAAACAAATATGAAATAACTATGAACATTATGTCTAAAATAAAAAAAGGCCCGGATATCGGACCTTTTTGCTATTAAGAGGCTTGTAAACATTCGGGGCATTCACCGTAAACCTCGAATTTATGGCCATCAATTTGGTAACCAGGCAATGCTTCGGTTAAAAAATCCATTGGGCACATCATAATTTCTTTGGTTTTGCCACATTTCATGCAAATAAAGTGATGGTGGTGATGTTCGTGTGTACAAGCTAAACGGAAATTGCGTTCACCGGAAAGATCGGTTTCTTCAAAAATACCTAACTCGACAAATAAAGAGAGATTACGGTAAATCGTATCAAAACTAATTCCTGGGAAATCATCTTTCATGTTTTCTAAGACATCTTTTGCCGTCAAATATTTATTTTTCCGAGCTAGTAAGTTAATTAGAAATTCACGTTTATCTGTATGTTTATAGCCTTTTTCCTTCATTTTCATGAGTGCTTCAGTTGCTGTAAGTCCCATTTTCCTCACCTCGTTTTGAAATTAAGATTTTTTGACGTATTTTTTGATATAAAATGGTGACGATTAAAAGTAGTACGGAAATAATAACAATGGCTCCACCGGGTGCTAAATTTAAATAATACGCGGTAAATAAGCCACCGATAACAGCAATTTCGCCGAATAAAATCGAAAGTAAAATAGTTTGTTTAAATCCTTTGGCGATGCGAATAGCTGCTGCGACAGGTAATGTCATTAAAGAGGATACGAGCAAAATACCGACAATTCGCATGGAAGATGCAATAACAAGCGCGACTAAAACCATGAAAATAATATCAAATACTTTCGCTTTTAAACCGGAAACTTTCGCATATTCTTCATCAAATGATAACAGAAATAGTTCTTTATATAAAGATAAAATAACGATAAATACAATAATCGCAGTCACAACAATCGTAATCATATCTGTGCGACTCACGGCACTTACGCTACCAAATAAATAACTAAATAAATCAGTATTAAAGCCATTCGCTAAGGAAATAAAAATAACAGAAAAACCCATACCTGCCGACATAATAATCGGAATAGCCAGTTCTTCAAAATGCTTATATACAGTACGCAATTTTTCCATTAATAAGGATCCTACTACCGAAAAGCCAAAACCCAGGTAGAGCGGATTCAGTGCAGCTAGTGGCAAATAAGTTTTGCTTAAAAATAAACTAACAGCAATTCCACCAAGCGTCACATGACTAAGCGCGTCTGCCATTAAAGAAAGTTTTCTAACAACGATAAAACTTCCAAGTAATGGAGCGATGATGCCAATCACAAGCCCGACAATAAATGTATTACGGATAAAATCATACTGGAGAAGCGTCGCAATCACGGCAAGCATCCTCCCTTCTGCGTTGTTCGGCTAATATTTCAAGTTCACGGTCGGCCAAATAATGTTGATATTCATGCGCAGAACCATCGAAAATAATGCGTTTATTAATGCTAATAACATGATTAACATACGTATTTACGGCCATTAAATCATGTGTTACGAGTAAAAGCGTCATTTCTTCTGTCCGATTTAATTCGGCTAAAAGCTCATAAAAAGCTTTGACATTTTCAACATCGACCCCAACAGTCGGCTCATCCAAAATTAGCAGCTCTGGTCTACTTACTAACGCACGAGCGATAAAAACACGTTGCTGCTGTCCACCAGAAAGCTCCCCGATGTTGCGATGTAGATAATCTGTCATTTCTACTCGCTTTAAAGCGTAGTCAATGTCTTCTTTATCTTTATTATTTAAGGTTTTAAATAAGCCTTTTTTCTTGGTTAATCCACTTGCAACCACTTCTTTTACTGTGGCTGGAAAAGCGGAATTGAAGGCATTAGATTTTTGCGAAACAAAGCCGATTTTGACCCAATCTTTGAAGTCTGCTTGTTTCTCTCCAAATAACGAGATGCTTCCTTGTTGTTTTTTGAGCACGCCAAGAATTAATTTTAGCATGGTTGATTTACCTGAACCATTAGGACCAATTAAACCAGTAAAACTGCCTTTAGTTACTTGAAAATGAATGTTTTCTAAGGCATGTTCTTTATCATAATGATAGCTTACATTATTTACTTCTATGATTTTGTTCATTCATGTTTCTCCTTTGACAGCATTTGCTAGCCGCTTTTACTAGTATATAAAATAATACTTAAAATGTAAATCGTAATTACTTCGAATTAAAAATTTGGACAAAAAAACCTGGAAAAGATGGCTGTCATTTTCCAGGTTAACGTTATTATTTAGCAAATGTATCTGTTAAAATTGGAACTACTTGTTTTTTACGTGATACAACACCTTTTAGTGGTGCTTGATTTTCGATGAATTTGACACCATAAGCTTCTTCGACAACGTCTGTTTTTGAACCGATAGCAATGCCAACAGAGTCATTAGTAAGAATGTTTGTGATGACGAACAAGTATAAATCAAGTCCTTTTTCTACAATGGTATTAGTAATAAGTGCTTCAACTTCCGCTCGACGGCTAAGTACATCGTTCACATCAACAACATTAATTTGAGCGATTTCTACTTTGTTATCGTTCATGTTGAACTCTTTCGCATCAAGTAATAGTTCAGCTACAGATTTTTTACTGACATCTGCTCCAGCTTTTAACATTTCCATACCGTATGTTTGAATATCAACTTCTGCGATAAGCGCTAATTTTTCAGCGGCAACTTTATCTTCTTCTGTGCATGTTGGTGATTGGAAAAGAAGTGTGTCAGAAATGATAGCAGAAAGCATAAGTCCTGCAACAGTTTTACTTACTTCTACTTCATTTTCACGGAACATTTTTAGAAGGATTGTTGTTGTACATCCAACGGGTTCAGCGCGGTAATAAAGTGGGTCAGATGTTTCGAAGTTAGCGATACGATGATGGTCAACAACGGCTGTGACTGTTACATCGTCAATATCATCGACACTTTGTTGACGTTCGTTATGGTCAACAAGAGCTACTTCAGAAACTTCATTCGCAACTGTTTGAACTAGACGTGGAGCTGTTACTTGGAAATAATCAAGAACAAAAGCTGTTTCACTATTAAGCTCGCCTAAACGAACCGCTTCAATATCTGCTCCTTGTGCTTTTTTTAATTCTGCGTAACTAATGGCAGAACAAATCGTATCTGTATCTGGATTTTTATGACCGAATACAAGTGTTTTTGTCATTATTTTCGTCTCCTTTTAGCTGTTTTGAATTTTATTTAATAAATCTGGGTCGAATTCACCATTTCTTAGCATGGCGATTTCCCATTTGTATGGTGCTTTTTTTGATGCTTTATCTTCGCCGACATAAGGCGTTTCAAGGATTTTCGGCACATCTGCTAGTTGCGGATGATGCACAATATAATGAAGGGCATCAAAGCCGATATGGCCAAAACCGATATTTGCATGTCGGTCTTTGTGTGCGCCTCGTTCATTCTTGCTATCATTGATATGTAATACTTTCAAGCGATCAATGCCGACAATTTTATCGAATTGATTTAGTACGCCGTCAAAGTCATTCACAATATCGTAACCTGCATCATGCGTGTGGCATGTATCAAACGTAACGGATAATAATTCGTTGTGCGTTACACCATCGATAATTTGTGCTAACTCTTCAAAAGTGCGGCCACATTCGGAACCTTTTCCAGCCATTGTTTCTAAAGCGATTTGTACATCTTGGTCATGTAGTAATGCTTCATTTAGGCCTCGAATAATTTGTTTGATTCCTTTGTCTGTCCCTTCACCAACATGAGCGCCGGGATGTAGAACGATTTGTTTGGCACCAAGCGCACGCGTACGTTCAATTTCAGATTGTAAGAAATTAACCCCTAGTTCAAAAGTTTCTGGCTTAACTGAGTTGCCGATATTGATGATGTAAGGCGCATGAACAACGATGTCAGCCATATCATGGGCTTTCATATGTTCTAGGCCGGCTTCAATATTTAGCTCTTCAATCGGCTTTCTGCGCGTGTTTTGCGGAGCGCCAGTATAAATCATAAACGTATTAGAGTCGTAAGAAGCTGCTTCTTCACTTGCGCCAAGAAGCATTTTCTTTCCGCTCATTGATACATGAGAACCTAGTCTTAGCATAATTCATTCCTCACTTATCGTTTTTTCCGTCTTTCGCGACGTTTAATTTCGTTCATTTTGTAGTTAATTTTCTTTTTATAGTTTGGTTTACCTTTTTGTTTGGCTTTTTTACGCATACCAATTTCACGTGGATCGGCTGTTTCGCGTTTTGCTTCACGTTTTGCACGACGGTTGCGGTCTTCTAGTGTAACGAACTCTTTATTTTTCCAGTCAACATGTTTAAACTCAATCCCCATTTTTTCGAGTTGGTTTAGACGATCTTCATCCGCTGGTTCAAATAAAGTAAGTGCGATACCAGAATGTCCGGCGCGACCAGTACGACCTGTGCGGTGAATGTAGAAATCTAAGTCATCTGGTAATTCATAGTTTACGACATGACTAATTCCTTGGATATCAATACCGCGGGCAGCTAAATCTGTCGCAACGACATATTGATAATCTAAGTTTTCGATTTGTTTCATTGTCCGTTTACGTTCACGTGGGTTGACGTCACCATGAATTTTGGCTACTTTAAGTCCACGTTCGATTAATCCATTTGCTACTTCATCAGCTGTTGTTTTCGTATTAGTAAAAACAATCGCCAAATAAGGTTGCGAACCAACTAAAACATTTTTAAGTAAATCAAGTTTATTACGGCTACGAGTGGCCATAATGCGATGTTCCACCGTTTTTGAGGCAGCAACTTTTGGCTGAATATGCTCATAACGTGGATTTTCCATATATTTGCTTAAAAATGGTTTTAATTTTTGCGGAATTGTTGCGGAAAAAACAAGCATTTGTAAATTAGCTGGCATTTTTCCAGCGATATGGTCGACATCATTTAAGAATCCCATATCAAGTGTCATGTCTGCTTCGTCAATAACGAGTGTTTTCGCTGTATGAACAAATAGAGCTTGTTCGCGGATTAAGTCATTGATACGACCAGGCGTTCCGACAATAATTTGTGGTTGTTTTTTTAGTTTATCAATCGCACGTTGTTTGTCTGTACCACCGATAACTAGTTGTACAGCGATTTCTTTTTCGCTGTATTTCGTTACTTTGCGAATTTCATTATAAATTTGAGTAGCAAGCTCACGACTTGGTGCCGTAATAACTGCTTGTACTGCATCTTTTTCAGGATTCACATTGTTAATAATTGGCAAAATAAAAGTATGGGTTTTCCCTGTACCTGTTTGAGATTGGCCGATGATACTTTCCCCTTTTAAAATGCCTGGGATTAGCTTCTGTTGTACTTCTGTTGGCTCATAGAATCCTAATTTATCTATTGCAAGTCCAATAAAAGGTTGAAAGCCGAATTGGTCAAACCTTGATTTCTTCGTCATAAAATATTTCCACTCCGTTCTATACCTAGTAGCCATTATAGCACATAATTGGACATTCGTGCGCGTGTTAAGACAACTTTGTCAAAACAAGCTAAGTCTATTATACTAAATAAAGAATCTAATACAGAAATGAGGATGTTTTCGAATGGAAATTATCAAAATATCTCCTCGTGGTTATTGTTACGGAGTCATTGATGCGATGGTGATTGCTAAAAACGCTTCGCTGGATCCGAATTTACCTCGACCTATTCATATTTTAGGCATGATTGTTCATAATAAACATGTCACCGATGCCTTTGAATCGATTGGTATTTATACAGTGGATGGCGCGAACCGCGAAGCAATTTTGGATAAAATAACGACTGGGACGATTATCTTTACAGCACACGGCGTCTCTCCTGCTGTTAAAAAGAAGGCAATGGCAAAAGGGTTAACAACCATTGATGCTACCTGTCCAGATGTGCTTCATACGTATGATTTGATTTTAGAAAAACAAGCAGCTGGCTATCAAATCATCTACATTGGTAAAAAAGGACACCCGGAACCAGAAGGCGCATATGGCACTGCACCAGAGGTTGTTCATTTAGTCGAAACAAAAGCGGATATTGACGCCCTTTCATTAGCTTCCGATAAAATTTTTGTTACCAATCAAACGACGATGAGCAAATGGGATGTGGCAGAATTAATGGATTATATACAAGCCAAATACCCGACGTCGATTCCTCATCAAGAAATTTGCATGGCGACTCAAGTGCGTCAAGAAGCTGTCGCCGAGCAAGCCAAAGATGCGGATGTCACAATTGTCGTTGGCGATCCTAGGAGCAATAACACGGCTCGCCTGGCGCAAGTTTCGATGGTGAAAGCAGGAACTCCCGCTTACCGGATTGCTGATATTTCAGAATTAGACATTCAGTGGATTAAAGATGCGAAAAAAGTGGCGGTAACGGCTGGTGCAAGTATCCCAACACCACTTGTACGAGAAGTGCTTGTTTTTTTAGAGCAGTTTGATGCGGCAGATGAATCTACTTGGGAACGAACACATCGCCCTGATTTTGCTAGTATCATTCCAAAAATGAAAAATAAAAATATGGCAGAAAAAAGACGCCAACGTTTAGCCCATCTAAAAAATGGTGACAATTAAAAAAGCCGACTAATTCCCTTTAATCAAGGAGTTAGTCGGCTTTTTCTTAACAAAATTGGAATGGATCTGTATTTACTTCAGAAACAATAAATTCTGCTTCATAATCCAAAATTTTCGCTTGTTCTTCCATTTTGGTTTTCAGATAGCCTTTCATTACTTTTTCGATATTATGGCCAGCATCAATCGTTGGAAGGTTAATCGCTAATAAATCATGCCCTGTGTGGTAATAGACATCTCCGGTAATAAAAACATCTGCACCAGTAGCTTTTGCTTGATGGATAAATTTATTTCCATCACCACCAATAATCGCTACTTTTTTGACTGTTGTTTTTAAATCACCAATAAAACGAACATTTTCAATCGCGAAAGCAGTTTTTAATTTATCAATAAATGAAACCATACCGAGTTTTTTCGGTAAAGTACCGACACGACCTAAGCCTTCTTTATACGTTTGTGTTTCTAGCGTGTAAACATCAATAGCTGGTTCCTCATAAGGATGCGCAATCTTCACGGCTTTTGTAATCGTTTCTGTTAAATACTGCGGGAAAATCGCCTCTATTTTCACTTCGGGAATGGAAGTCAGCTGTTCTTTCTCACCAATCGTTGGGTTGGCATCTACTCCTGGTTTAAAGGAACCGATACCCGTTGTGTGAAAAGTACATTCTGAATAAGCAGTGCCGATTTGGCCAGCCCCGTTGTTGACAAGTGCTAAACGAACACTTTCTAGTTCATTTTCCGGTACATAAACAGCGATTTTGCAGTAAGGTTCTGTATAAGTTTCTTCAATCATCGTTGTATCTTGTAATTGGAGCAAGTCTGCCAGAATGTCGTTTACACCGCCCTGAGCGATGTCGAGATTCGTGTGTGCGGCAAAAACAGTGATATCATGTTTGATTAATTTTTTAATCATTTTCCCTTGTTTTGTTGTTGTATCAATGTGTTGGGTTGGACGATATAAGAATGGATGATGGGCGATAATTAAATCGACCTTTTTTTCGATGGCTTCATCCACCACTTCTTCTAACACATCTAAGGTAAACATAATTTTTCTTACTTTTTTGGATAAATCACCTACTTGTAAACCAATGGGATCGCCTTGCATTGCGAGCTTTTTAGGTGCGATTTTTTCCATTATCGCTGTGTATTCGTAGCCATTTGCGACTTTCATTTTAGCACATCCTCTACTAATGCGATTTTATGTTCTAATTCACGAATTTTCGCTTGGTTTTCCGTTGAAATCGGTTGATTATTAGAAATGGTTTGAATGATATTTTGCCAAGTGTTGGCTTCGTGTCGCCATTTGCTTTTGAAAATAGCGCTTTGTTCTTGTAGTAAACAAGGCCCGAAAAATATTTCTTGCTTCGTCCAAGCAACAGGTTTTTCAGAGGGCGTTAACACCATAATTTCATAAATCTTATTATCTTCCCGTAAAATTGCTTCTGAAGTAATAAGCCAGTTATTTTGTTCAGACCACTCTCTTAACTGCCATGCTGCAATATTAGGTTGCAAAATCAGTTTAGTTACGCCAGCTAATTTTGCAGCGCCTTCTTCTAAAATCGTGCGGATTAATGTGCCACCCATGCCAGCAATCACAATCGTATCAATCGCATCTTCTTTTTCGATAACGGCTAAACCATTCCCTTTTCTAACATCAATTTGTTCTGTTAAGCCAGAAGAACGGACTTGTTTTTGGGCAGATTGAAAAGGTCCATCAACGACTTCGCCAGCAATAGCAAAAGAAGCTGTTTGGTTTTTGATTGCAAAACATGGTAAATAAGCATGGTCGCTTCCGATGTCTGCGATTCGTTCATTTTTTGTTATGTAAGAAGCCACTTTTTCGAGTCGCTTCGATAGTTGCTCTTCGTTCATTTGGTTCCCTACTTTCATTTTCATTAAAAAGGCAGGAGAACGATTTGTCCTCCTGCCCGGTTGTACATTATTCCAGGAAGTCTTTCAATTGTTTGCTGCGGCTTGGATGACGTAATTTACGTAATGCTTTGGCTTCAATTTGACGAATCCGTTCACGAGTTACACCAAATACACGACCAACTTCTTCTAAAGTGCGCGTACGACCATCATCAAGACCGAAACGTAAGCGAAGTACGTTTTCTTCACGGTCTGTTAACGTATCAAGCACGTCTTCTAGTTGTTCTTTTAGTAATTCGTAAGCAGCGTGGTCAGATGGTGAAGTTGCATCTTGGTCTTCGATAAAATCGCCAAGGTGAGAATCATCTTCTTCGCCGATTGGTGTTTCAAGGGAAACAGGCTCTTGTGCGATTTTTAGGATTTCCCGAACTTTTTCTGTCGGTAAGTCCATTTCTTCGCCAATTTCTTCTGGTGAAGGATCGCGGCCTAAATCTTGTAATAAGGAACGTTGTACACGGATTAGTTTGTTGATTGTTTCCACCATATGCACAGGAATACGGATAGTTCTTGCTTGGTCCGCAATCGCACGGGTTATTGCTTGACGAATCCACCATGTTGCATAGGTACTGAATTTAAATCCTTTATTGAAGTCGAATTTCTCAACGGCTTTCATTAGTCCCATGTTACCTTCTTGAATTAAATCAAGGAATAACATCCCACGACCAACATAACGTTTTGCAATACTTACAACAAGACGTAGGTTGGCTTCTGCAAGACGTCCCTTAGCTTCGATGTCGCCAGCTTCGATACGTTTTGCTAAAGCAATTTCTTCATCTGCTGTTAGTAAGTCAACTCGACCAATTTCTTTTAGATACATGCGAACAGGGTCATTAATTTTTACGCCTGGTGGTACACTCATATCTGTTAAATCAAAGGATTCGGTTTCTTCTTTTACAAGTTCTGTTTCATCTGGATCTTCATCATCTGCATCGTCAGAAACTTCAATTCCTGCTTCACCAACATGTTCTAAATACTCATCCATTTGATCGGAATCTAAAGTGAATGGAGCTAATCTGGCAGCGATTTTTGCATAAGTTAAAATCCCCTTTTTCTTACCTTCTTCTATCAGGGCTTCTTTTACTTGCTCAACGCTTAGTTCAGCAACTGGTTTTGTGTTTTTTGTTTTATCACTCATAACTGCCTGTATTCCTCCTTCCAAAATGCCGCTAACCTTATTAAAAGGCTTCTCTTAGGTAATAATACCATCATTTAGCGGTTTTAAAACGTTATTAATCCAATTGGCCGCTGTTTAACTGGCGGTTGAGTTGGACGATTTCGAGCATGACGCGAATTTCATTTTCGTTGTCGTTTTCACGATTGTACGTCACTAATTCTTGCTCAAGTTCTTTTTTCTTTTGTTCTAATTTATACCGTTTTAGACTTCTAATATAGTCTTCAAACTGGGGTTTACCTTGTTCATCTGGACTAATAACCATTTCGAGGCTACTAATAAGTCCTTTCATCGCAGCATCCGGAACGCTATCCATGAATTTCGTTGGATCCGCATCATTACCTTCCGCAAAATAACCAATTAGATAGGTATAAAGCGCTTCGTAATTATCATGGTAAAACGTCGTGTCGCCAAGAAGTTGCTTAATTAAAAGAAAATTATCTCGGCTTTCCATCATAGCTTTCATTAGCTGCTGCTCTGAGATTGTATGGGCAGATAATTTTTGTTGTGCTGGTTGCTCGAAAGAAAATAGCATTTCTGTATCTTCTTGCGGCATCATCCCCATAAAAGAATCATCTATTGGTGGTTCATTATAACTAGCCATTTGTCGTGATTTTTGACTATTTTTAAGTGATTGCTGTAATTGTTGTTTTAATGTTTCGATGGTTAATTCAAATTCATCTGCTAGCTGCTTTAAGTATAATTCTCGTTCTACGGCTTGATCCAGTTTCGCAATTTCACGCAGACAATCGTCAATATAGGCGATTTGATCTGTTTCATTTTGCAAATTACGTTCTTTTCGCAAATAGTGGATTTTAAAAGCAGTCCAAGTCATTCGCTGTTGCTTGTAGATTTCTTTGAATTTTTCTGCGCCACTTGCTCTAATAAAGTCATCGGGATCTTTTCCAGCGGGGAGTTGCAAAACAAAAACATCTAAGCGATTCCGTTCAACTAGAAGTGTTCCTGCTTTGTAGGCAGCTTCAATTCCAGCACGGTCACCGTCATAGCAGATAATAGCTCGATTAGTGAGCCTTTTAATCAAATCTGCATGTTCTTCGGTTAAGCTAGTTCCCATCGAAGCAACGGCATTTTGAACACCTGCTTCTTCTGCGGAAATAACATCCATAAAACCTTCCATGAGCGTGATTTCTTCTTGTTTTCGAATAGCCTGTCTTGCCTCAGAAAAATGGAATAACGTCCGTCTTTTATTAAAAATAGGCGTTTCAGGACTATTTAAATACTTCGGTCCATCATCACGATCAAATAAACGACCAGAAAAAGCGATAATTTGACCACGATCATTCGTAATAGGAAACATAATTCGATTCCGAAAACGGTCGACCATTTGGCCATCATCACGTTCGGATAAAAGCCCGGCCATGCCAGCAAGTTGTAAGTCCATGCCTCTTTTTTCTAGAAAAGAAGTAATCGTTGCATGGTGATTTGGCGCAAAGCCAATTTGGAAGGTGGTCATCATCTGCTCAGACATACCGCGTTCTTTCAAATAGGTCAGTGCTGCTGCGCCTTCTTCTGTTTCCATCAAAATATAATGATAGAGTTTGGCGGTCAGTTGGTGCATTTCGACCATTTTTGCCGTTTCCGAAGTTTCTTTCGGTAAATTACTTGTGTCGCGTTCTTCTGGGAGCTCGATAGACACATCTAAATGGCTCATATCTGCTACTTTTTTAACCGATTCGACAAAAGTGAGTCCATCGTGTTCCATTAGAAAGGAAAAAACATTGCCTCCCTTACCACACCCAAAACAATGGAAAATCTGTTTTTCTGGTGATACGGAAAAAGATGGCGTTTTTTCACCGTGGAAAGGACATAAGCCAGAGTAATTTCGTCCCTGCTTTTTTAATTGGACATAATTACCAATTATATCGACTATATCCGCTTGATTCCGGACTTGATCAATTACTTCTTCAGGAATCCGCGCCATGTTGACAGTCAACTCCTATTTACTTATTTTGCAAAAATGTGGTCAATCGGTCTTGGAAAAGCGAGCGATCTGCATCACTCATTGCTTTTGGACCTTTGCTATATTTACCTTGTTGCCTTTCTTTGGCATGTCTATAGCGAATATCTAACATTAATGACATTTCTTCTTCTCGGTAAAGTTCACCGCGATTAGAAAAGACAAATGTGCCTTTTGCAAGTAGAATGCTAGCTAGGCCAATATCTTGTGTTACGATAATATCGCCTTTCTTGGCTAAATTCATCATTCGCATGTCCGCTGATTCTTTTCCCGTATCAACAAAAATCCAATTCTCTCCGTTCGTATTGACAGAGTAATGGTTAAACGAAGCGACGAAAGTGACTTCTAATTGAAATTCTTTTGCTACTTGTTTTATTTCTGCTTTCACTGGACAAGCATCGGCATCAACCAAAATTTGTGGCACACATTCCATCCTCTCTTCAAAATCTATGAAGGCACGTTAAAAAACGAGTTTTTCCACCCGTTTTTAAAATAATATGCATAGATTTAGCTTTTTAATAAGCGAAATTAGATTATACGGGAAGATACTAACTTTTACAAGCAGATTTCCCCGTATAATATATATATTCGCCACAAAAAGCAAAAGTCCTTCTTATAATTCTAAATTTTCATCAACAATTTCACCAATGTGGATTAAAATCTCATTTGCAGTCTCTTCAATCGCTTTATTCGTCACATCTAAGACGAAACAATTAAGTTTACTTGCTAATTTATTAAAAATCGCTAGCTCTTCATCAATACGTTGATTACTTGCATAAGTTCCAGCACCTGGTAAACCAATCGAGATTAAACGTTCTTGTCTGATTTTCGTTAATTTTTGTTTACTAATTTTCAGACCGATGATTTTTTTCGGATCAATTTCAAAAAGTTCATCTGGAATTTGCGCTTCTGGAACGATGGGGATATTAACGATTTTCAAGCCTTTAAGCGCTAAATATTGCGATAAAGGTGTTTTGGATGTTCGCGAAATACCAATTAATACATAATCCGCTTGCAAAATGCCTCTAGGATTACGACCATCGTCATTTTCAACGGCAAATTCGATTGCTGCAACTTTCGTAAAATACGCTTCATCCATCGAACGAACGCGTCCAGGCTCAGAAAGTGGCTTAATTTTATAGGTTTCTTCTAACTGGTTTAAAAGCGGGCCAAATAAGTCAATGATTGGCACACCAAAAGCTTGAGCAGTTTTATTTAGCTCTTCTCGAACGCTTTCTAGTACAATCGTATGGACGATAATACCGTTATTTACGGCCACTAAGTCGACAATTTCTTCAATCATGTGAGAAGAATCGACGTGGTGAAAACGATGGATAAACTTTGGTGTTTGACCAAATTGACTAAGTGCCGCTCTTGTCACAAGTTCGGCCGTTTCTCCTGTTGAATCGGAAACCACGTATACGGCTGGTTGAGTCATACATACTTCCTCCTCTTTGCTCAAAATCTTACTTTTATTTTACATTAATTTCGTCCATTTGAGCAAATTCTTTAATAAAGCTTGCAAGTTCGAATAATAATGCTAGACGGTTATTTTTCAATTCGGCGTTGTCGCTCATAACTAGCGTGTTATCGAAATAAGCATCAATCGTTGTGCGTAAATCAGCAAATGCTTTTAGTCTTTCGATGATAGTTAAACCGGCATAATCAAATTTCAGTTTTTCTAGTTTATCAAACAAAGCTTGTTCGTATTCATTTTCAAATAAGGATGGATCTACTTCCACGCCATCTTCATGTTTTTTAGAAATTTTCACTACGCGGCTAAGAGCTTCAATTGTTGGGCGGAACCATTCAGCTTCAGCGTGCTCATTCAAAATTTGTGCGCGATCAATTAGTTGTGGAATCACGTTTGGATCGCCGGCAATGACAGCATCAATGATATCATGGCGAATGTGATGGCCTTGTAGAATCACACGTAGACGATTTTTTAAGAAAGTCTGTACTTCTTTTTTCACATCTGCGCCAGGTAATTCTGCGGAACCTTCTGCACGCTCCATATCAACAATACGTGAGATAACTTCAAGCATTGGAATGTCCCAACCATTTGCTTGGATAATGCGCATCGCTCCAAAAGCACTACGACGTAAACCAAATGGATCGGCGGAACCTGTTGGAACAATATTGACACAGAAGAAACCGATTAATGTTTCTAATTTGTCCGCAATCGCGATTAACGAACCTAAATCGGTTTGTGGTAAGTCTCCTTCTGCTGAGTTAGGTAAATAATGTTCACGAATCGCGGTTGCAATTGCAGGTTTTTCACCTTGTAACAACGCATATTTTTCTCCCATTAAACCTTGTAGTTCTGGGAATTCACCGACGATATTAGTTACTAAATCAAATTTATAAATATTAGTTAGACGGATAATGTCTTGTTTGTCTTCTTCTTGCCAATCTAAATAGTCAGCAAGCATTAACGCTACTTTTTGAACGCGTTTCATTTTTTCGGTTAACGTACCTAATTTTTCGTGGAAAACGATATTTTGTAATTTAGCTACGGCTTGGTCAATCGTCATTTTTAAATCTTCTTGATAGAAGAAATCAGCATCAGATAAACGAGCGCGCAACACTTTTTCATTTCCGCGTGCTACGGTTTCAAGGTTTTCGTGGTTACCATTGCGCACAGTTACAAAATGAGGTAATAATTCTCCGTCTTGGCTGAAAACTGGGAAATAACGTTGGTGTTCTTTCATCGTGGTGATTAAAACTTCTTCAGGTAGCTCCAAATATTCTTTTTCAAAATTCCCAGCTAAAACAGTTGGATATTCGACAAGATTCGTTACTTCTTCTAGCAAGTCCGCGTCTTCTTTGATTTGCCAGTTTTCCATTGATTCAAGTTCGCGTAATTGTTCTGCGATAGCTTGTTTACGATCTTCGGCATTAATGACTACGAATTGCTCTAATAAGGCATTTGGATAGTCACTCGGTTGTTTAATCGTAGCTGTTCCTCCTAAGAAACGGTGGCCGCGTGAAGTATTGCTCGTTGCCACACCAGTGATTTCAAATGGAATGATTTCTTCACCGAACATCGCGATAAGCCATTTGATTGGGCGAATGTAACGTAAATCATTGCTACCCCAATGCATGCTTACAGGGAACGTCATACTTGTTACTACTTTTTCTAAGCTTGGCAGTAACGCGGTTGTTTTTTCGCCGATAACTTCTTTTTTAATGTAGATATATTCAACGCCTTTAATATCACGGAAAGTAAGGTCAGCTGGTTCTACTTTTTGGCTTTTGGCGAAACCTAGTGCCGCTTTTGACCAATTGCCTTCTTCGTCCAAAGCAATTTTTTTCGCTGGACCTTTTGCTTCTTCCACGCGGTTAGCTTGTTCTTCTGCCATTGCTTCGACAAGAACAGTTAAACGTCTTGGTGTCGAATAAGTTTTAACTGCGCCATATTCGATTTTATTTTCATTTAACCAGTCCGTCACCCGTTTTTCTAATTGTGCTACAGAACTAGTCACATATTGTGCGGGCATTTCTTCTAAACCAATTTCTAATAAAAAGTCTTTACTCATGACGTTTTCCTCCCTCTTCTTTGAGTAATGGGAAGCCCAATTTTTCTCGTGATTCATAAAATGTTTTCGCGATACGTCTTGCTAAGTTTCTGATTCGACCAATATACTGCGCGCGTTCCGTTACAGACACAACCCCACGAGCATCTAAAAGGTTAAATGTATGCGAACATTTCAATACGTAATCATACGCCGGGAAAACGAGTCCGTCTTGCATTTGACGTGTTGCTTCTCTTTCATATGTGTCAAAAAGCGATAACAACATGTCTGTATTAGAAGTTTCAAAGGCATATGTGGAGTTTTCGAATTCTGCTTGGAAGAAGATATCACGGTAGCTAATGCCTTCCGTCCATTCTAAATCAAACACATTTTCTTTGTCTTGAATATAACTTGCTAAACGTTCTACACCATACGTGATTTCGGAAGTGACAGGGAAACATTCTAAACCACCTACTTGTTGGAAATAAGTGAATTGAGTAATTTCCATTCCATCTAACCATACTTCCCAACCAAGACCCGCACAACCAAGGGATGGATTCTCCCAGTTATCCTCTACAAAACGGATATCATGCTCCAATGGGTTGATTCCTAATTTTTCTAAAGAGCCAAGATAAAGCTCTTGAATGTTGTCAGGAGAAGGCTTCATCACTACTTGAAATTGGTGATGTTGGAATAATCTGTTTGGATTTTCTCCGTAACGACCATCAGCTGGACGACGAGATGGCTCCACGTAACCTGCTTTCCACGGTTCTGGACCAATTGCTTTTAAGAAAGTATACGGACTCATTGTGCCGGCACCTTTTTCCACATCATACGATTGCAACATAATACAACCTTGCTCGGACCAATAATCTTGCAACGTTCTAATCATTGTTTGTAAATTCATTGCTTCCACCTCCAAAATAATTCAGCCAATATAAAAACTCTCGTCTCTATATGCTGATTTAAAGCATATAGGGACGAGAGTTAGCTCGCGGTTCCACCCTATTTGGAATTGAAATAATTCCCACCTTGATTTCGCTGTACTCCAGAACGCCTTCACAAAAAGTTAAATATCCGGCTCACACCAAACCCGAACTCGCTAAAAAACAGAGCTTTTCGTTACTATTTCCCTTCAACGTACCTATTAGTTGATATATTAAAAGATACTGTATTTTTGCTAAAAAGTCAATCGTCGCTCTCTTTTTTTAACATATTTTCCCATTTATCCATATCGCGTAAGAATTTCCTGCTTTTTAAATATAAACCGGAATATTCGTCGTAGTAAGTATCAATTGCTTTTTGGAGCCATTGTTTTGTTTCTGGTTTGACATCGATGTTGCCTAATCGATCTAATTGGAAAATGAAGAATAATCGTAAAAGCTTGACCACATTTTCCGGCAAATGCATTCGATAACGATCTCGATCAAAACAACGATGGCAAATAATCCCATTACTTCTCGTCGAAAAATCAAAATGTCCGGTTGTTTCACCGCAAATAGCACATTTATCCATGGTTGGATAGAGCCCAAGAACCGGCAACATCTTCATTTCATAAATTTGAGTAAGAATTTGCGGGTCATAACCTTCATCAATATCACGCAAAATTTGAAAGGTTAGTTCATATAAGTATGGATTCGGTTGACGTTCTTCTGTCGCTTTATCTAGCAATTCGCAAACATAGGTCGCATAAGCCGTCATAAAAATATCTTGTTGTATAGAAGAAAAGTTTTCTATCACTTCGCCTTGTTGAAGCGTCCCAAGACCATTTCCGCCAAAAAAAGTAAAATAACCATTTGTAAATAATTGAGTTACTGCGGCTAGTCTACTTTTGGTTTTTTTTGCACCACGAGCTACCACACCAATTTTCCCGAATTCACGTGTATACATTCGGACAATTTTATCTGATTCACGGTAACTTGTTTGCCGTATCACGATTCCTTCGCATTTTTCCATGTGGTAAGCCTCCTTTTTCATACGATTTATTATAACATTTTCTTTATGTTTATGTCTTTTTAAATTTTTTGCTATCTTTCCGCGCCTACCTATTGTAAAATAGAGAAAAAGGTATGAAAAGAAAGGATTTTTTTAACTATGGATATGTTACTTATATTACTTATCAGCTTATTTACACTCACATTCATAGGTGTTGTTGTGGGAATTATTTTGCTTATTGTAAGAAAAGAACGATGGGCAGGAATTATTGTTGCTGGACTATCATTTGGGATTGGCTTCTTCGTATTAATAGCTGGTCTAAACGTAGTGACTGCATCACTGTCTAAATTAGCTAATAACCCATTTTCTATTTATAATTATGAATCCGACGAAGATACGAACACTAGTAACTTCGAGGAAGACTATGATGAAAATTATTATGATGACTACACAGATGTAAACTTTGATGAAGCTGTAACGATTGAAAATGGTAGCACAGTTACTATTTCGAAACCAGAACTTTCCCAGAAAAAAGAAGGCTATGAAATTTATAAAGTAAAAGTGAAATTTGAAAACACTAGCTCTGATCCAATTGAGTTCTTTTCTGAAGACGTTTCGTTGTATGACAATACAGATGACGATTACGGACAACAAATTACAGAAGATGCGTTCTCTGGTGAAATTCAAGCTGGTGAATCAAAAGAATTAACACTATACTATGAAGTATTCAACTCAGGTCCTTATGACGTAGAATATGATAACTATAACTGGACTGAACAAACAGCCGAATAAGTAAAAGCATCTGGCACACAATCAAAATTGTGTGCCAGATGCTTTTTTTTAATACTCTTCGCGGTCGAAACCGTAGTCTTGTAAATAATGTTCTTTGTCGCGCCAATTCTTTTGAACTTTTACCCAGATTTCTAAAAATACTTTAGAACCGAGTAAGCTTTCGATTTCTTTTCTAGCGCGCATGCCGATTTGTTTAAGCATTTGACCTTGTTTGCCGATAATAATGCCCTTTTGTGTACTTCTTTCGACTATAATTGTCGCATTGATAGTAAGTTTTTCTGTTTTAGGATTTTTTTCGATTCCTTCGATAACTACGGCAACCGAATGCGGTACTTCTTCCCTCGTTAATTGTAAAACTTGTTCACGAATTAGTTCGGAAATGATGAATCGTTCTGGATGGTCCGTAATCTGATCTTTTGGATAATACATTGGGCCGATTTCTAAATTAGCATTTGTTTGCTCTAATAAGTTAGGTACGTTATTTCCTTGAAGCGCTGAGATAGGAATGATTTCTTCAAAATCCATCAATTCGCGGTACTGTTCGATTAATTTGAATAAATCTTCTGGCGCAATCAAGTCGATTTTGTTAATCAAAAGAAAAACGGGTGTTTGAACATTTTTCAGTTTTTCGATGATAAATTCATCGCCGCGACCAAATCCAGTAGATGCGTCGATTACGAAATAAATTAAGTCTACTTCTTGGAACGTATTTAATGCGATTTTTACCATGAAATCGCCTAGTTTATGTTTTGGTTTATGTATCCCTGGTGTATCAATAAAAACAATTTGTGACTCGTCTGTTGTGTATACCCCTTGTACTTTATTTCTTGTAGTTTGGGCTTTATCACTCATGATTGCAATTTTTTGACCGATAATATGATTTAATAAAGTTGATTTCCCAACATTAGGTCGCCCAACAATAGCTACAAATCCTGATTTAAATGGTTCGCTCATAACATGTCCTCCGATGTGAATGCGCCTGGTAAAAGTTCTTTCACTGTTACCGTCGCTGTTTTTCCTGTTAAGTTTGTTAAAATTACTGGCATATCTGGTGCGCAAAACTCGCTGATGACTTGTCTACATGCCCCGCACGGCGAAACTGGGCCATCTGTATCTGCTACGACAACCAGTTGTTTGAAATCTCGTTTGCCTTCTGATACAGCTTTAAAAATAGCTGTTCGTTCTGCGCAGTTTGTTAAGCCAAATGATGCATTTTCGATATTACAACCAAGTACGACCTCATCGTCCGTCGTAACAAGAGCTGCTCCTACTGGGAATTTCGAGTAAGGAACATACGCAAATTCTCTTGCTTGTTTAGCGAGTGAGATAAAATTATTTTCTTTCATTTACCAAGTCACAATCCCTTCTTTTTATAAAAACATCTGGCAAAAGTATGGTATGAATATAATTAGTCCGATAAAACTGGCAACAAATGCGGCTAGTAATACCGCACCTGCAGCTACATCCTTCGCTTTCTTCGCTTCATCAATATACTGTTCTGTCGCTACATCTACGGCTCGTTCAATCGCTGTATTGACCATTTCTAGGATTAACACGCCAAAAATAGATAGGATTAACAATGTCCACTCTGATTTAGTGACATGAAAGAAAAAGCCGCAAATAACAACAGCAAGGGCTGCAAATGTATGGAATCGCATATTTCGTTCTTCTAAAAAAGCTGTTTTTAGCCCAGTAAAAGCATGGCGAAAAGATTCTGCATAATTTTTACTGCGTTTATATTTTCTATCTTTCAAGTCCATAAGCATCCAACACTTCTTTTTGTAAGCCGAACATTATTTTTTCTTCGTCAGGCTCCATATGATCATACCCAAGCAAATGCAGTAATCCGTGAACTGCCAAGAATCCTAATTCTCTTGCTTTTGTATGTCCGTAATCTTTGGCTTGTTCTTCTGCTTTTTCAGTGGAGATGATAATATCGCCAAGCATACGAGGTGTTTCAAGGTCGAATTCGCCCCAATCAATCTCTGTTTCCCCGTCGCCCATTTCTTCCAGTGCGAAAGAAATAACATCCGTTGCTTGATCTTTGCCGCGGTATTCCCGATTAATTTCACGAATCCCTTCATTTGTTGTAAAAGTAAGCGAAAGTTCCGTTCCTTGTTCGATTTTTAAATAACCAGCAGCAAATTGCAGAATGTTTTCCACTAGTTCTTTATCTTCGTCAGGTAGCTTGTTTGTTTCATCCAGTAAATCAATCTCTAAGACCGTCATCTTGTGTCCTCCCTATTTCAATCTTTGTCATCAGGATATTGAATTCGTTGATGATATATTCCGTTTAATGTGGCGATTAATGTGTCACGAATGATTCTAATTTCTCTAATCGTAATATCACACTCTGTAAATTGCCCATCTAGGAAGCGATCTTTAATGATTCCGTCAATAATTTCTGTTATTTTTGCCATCGTTGGTTCTGTGGAAGAACGTACCGCAGCCTCCACACTATCGGAAATATTGATAATCGCAATTTCTTTCGTTTGTGGTTTTGGTCCACTGTAACGATAGTCCGCTTCTTTTACATCCGGATTGGTCTCTTTTGCTTTAAAATAGAAATATTTAAGCAAAGTAGTACCGTGATGTTGCAGTGCGATATCAATAATTGGTTGTGGCATGTGATTCTCTTTTAAAATCTCCGCGCCATCTTTTGTATGCGAGAGAATTATATCACGACTTTGCTCTGGTGTCAGCCTATCATGCGGATTAATTCCTTGTAATTGATTTTCTACAAAATACGGCGGTCTTAATGTTTTACCAATATCGTGATAAAAACATCCAACCCGAACAAGTAAGCTATTGGCACCAATTTTATCAGCACATGCTTCTGCCAAATTGGCTACCATCATACTGTGATGATACGTACCAGGTGCTTTCATTAGTATTTTTTTCAGTAATGGATGGTTTGGATTAGCTAGTTCCACTAAACGACTAGTAGTCAATAAGCCGAAAATTGTTTCAAATAACGGAATAACTCCGACGCCGAGAATAAAGGCACCAAACCCACCTAAAAAGGCGTATCCGATTGCCATTAGCGTAGAAACTTGTAATAGCGTACTGTTGTTTATGAATAATAATAGTAACACATAAACCATATTTATTAGACCAACCATAAAGCCTGAGAACATAATGGCTGAACGTCTGCTGTAATCACGCAATGCTACGACACTTGTCATACCACTCAGTAGGATAAAGACAGTTATACCACTGTTTGCGTCATTTTGAAATGTTAATAAGCTTGTAACAGCGATAAAAATGACACTCAAAAAGGCATATTTTTCGTTCAGTAATATTTTTAGTATCATCGGCGCAAATGCTGCCGGGAATAGGAAGGCTATATTACTGATATTTTGCGTTTCTAAGAATAAAATAATTAAAAGCATGAATAACGAAACAATATATACAGAAGAAAAAATCAGCATCGTTTGCATTTTTTTCGCTTTAGGTTGCGTCTGTTTTTTCGTATAAAGAAACAGGATTGCTGCGAGCGCAATAATGAAAATAGCAAAACCGGCATATTGTTTTACAGGCATTTTTTGATCAAGTAAATGCAGCATTTTTAACTGACGGTAATTTTCTCTATCAACGATTTGGCCTTCTTGGACAATAACTTGCCCTTGTAAAATTTTTACTGGAACGACCGATTGTGCTGCTTCTTTTCGTCTGGCGTCAGTTTGCTCTTCGTTATAAATTTCGTTAGGTACGATTGCATAAGAAACTAAGGCTTTTGATACGCTTTTGTAATAAGAAGGTATGGCAGATAGTTCGATATCATCGCGTGCTCTAATTTTAACGGAATTTAGATTCTCATCACGGATTTTGTTCTCCATGGTTTTGGCCACTTCAGTTGTTACGACATCTTCCATGATGTTAAAATCTTTATTTTTCGCTTCGATTAAAGTTGTAAGTACTTCATCGGATATGTTAGAGGTTATTTTTTCCGATACATTGTTGGATAATTTATCTTTTAAGTTTTTTAATTTCGTTTCTGTAGTTGTTGGAGCGGGAACAGGTTTATCCTCTTTTTCAGCTTTTTCTTTATTTTTTTTGTCGTTATCTTCAGCCTCTGCATTTACTTCATTTACATAGGCGAATACACTTTGGATTAGGGCTACTCGATTTTGACCCGTTTCACGATTGTAGACATAGACATCTTCTACGGCATCGCTTGCTTTGGTCCGTTCTTCTTTGGTTTTTTCTGTGTCTTCCACTGTTTGCGGCGAACGAATCGTTTTTTCAGCAACTTGGAATAATTTGACATTGTATGATTCCGGTTTCGTCATTTGGCAAACGAGAAAATACGCTATAACAGCAAAACAAACAAGGAGCAGCGGAAAAAGGTATTTCTTTCCACTTTCGATGTACCAATTTCTCCATTTCTTGGGTAGTTTCACATCTTAGTCTCCTTTCTAATTTTGTTTCCCTTCGTAGGCTTTAATTATTTCAGCAACTAATGGGTGTCTGACTACATCATGGTGTTCAAAATAAACAAAACCGATATCTTTAACGTCTTTCAAAACTTGTTCTGCGTTGACAAGGCCGCTCGTTGCGCCTTTTGGCAAGTCAATTTGCGTCATATCGCCGTTGACAATCATTTTAGAATCATAACCAAGGCGTGTTAAAAACATTTTCATTTGTGCGATGGTTGTATTTTGCGCTTCGTCTAGGATGACAAAAGCATGATCTAGCGTACGTCCCCTCATATAAGCTAGAGGAGCTATTTCAATGACGCCGCGGTCCATTAACCTTGTTGTATGCTCTGTGCCAAAAATATCGTATAGCGCGTCGTATACAGGGCGTAAATAGGGATCTACTTTTTCTTTTAAGTCTCCTGGTAGAAATCCTAAGCTTTCGCCGGCTTCAACAGCAGGTCTTGTTAAGATGATTTTGCTGACATTTCCTTTTTTCCATGCGTCTACAGCCATAACTACAGCAAGATATGTTTTACCAGTACCAGCTGGGCCGACGCCGAAAACGATGTCGTGTTTTTTGATCATTTGAATATACGTTCTTTGTCCGAATGTTTTAGGGCGAATAGGCATCCCTTTGGCATTCTTCGTAATTTCTTCTTCAAATAATGTGTGGAAGTAAATTAATGTGCCGTTTCTTTGCATTTTGACTGCTTGGGCGATATCACGACCGTCAATATGAATGCCGCGTTTTACGGTTAGAATAAGTTCATTTAAGACGGCTGTCGTATGTTGTACAGGTTCTTCTTCTCCTGTGATGGATAGTGATTCTCCCCGTGTAATAATTTTTACTTGAAGTAATTCTTCTAAAAGTTCGATATTCTTATTATTATTGCCGAATAAATCTTGAATATTTGTGTCATCAGATAATTCGACTACTTCATTAAATTCATTTAGCATTGGCTAACCCCTTCACCTGTTATAAGTGCCTTGATTAGTTATATTATACACGAAATTGCCTTGCTTGAAAAACGAAGCGATAGTAACTACGCAAATCGAGTAAAAATACGCATAAAAAAACAGGATTTCCTCCATAAGATACGAAGGAACCCTGTTTCTTAATGTTTCAAAACTAGTTTGAATTAGTTTATGAAAGATATTTTTTTACGAATTGGTTAACAGCACCGCCGTCAGCTTTGCCTTTTACTTTAGGCATAATTGCGGACATTACTTTGCCGAAATCAGCTTTACTAGATGCGCCAACTTCTTCGATAGTTGCTTTCACAATATTCTCAAGCTCTTCAGGAGTCAATTGTTTTGGCGCATAGTCCTCTACAATGACAATCTCGGAACGGACTTTATCAGAAAGGTCGCTACGTCCAGCTTTGTCAAACTCTGCTAGAGAATCTCTGCGTTGTTTGAGTTCGCGGGAAATCACGGTTACTTCATCATCCGGAGTAAGATCTTTCACACCTTGGTGAATTGCTTCGTTTTGTAAAGCTGCTTTTAACATACGAATAACGGAAAGTTTTTCTTTCTCTTTATCGCGCATCGCTTGTTTCATATCTTCATTTAACTTGTCAAGCAGTGTCAACGAAATCATCGCCTTTTAATTAGAATTTGCGTTTTCTTGCTGCTTCGGATTTTTTCTTACGTTTTACGCTTGGTTTTTCATAAAATTCGCGCTTTCTGGATTCTTGCAAAGTTCCACTTTTGGAAACAGTACGTTTAAAGCGACGAAGAGCATCTTCAAGCGATTCGTTTTTACGAACTACTGTTTTTGACATCTCTCTTTCCCTCCCTCCGGCACTTACATGCACTCACTTAAATCCTTCATTTAAGTTCCAGAATAGGACATAACGGAAAATAAATTATGAATTATTCTGAAGTAATGCAGATAAGCATTCACTCATTAAAAATTATATACGAAACATCGGGCATCGTCAACATGAAATCGTTAACTTTCGCATAAAACTTTGAAATGTTATTCGTTTTTACTTTTATAAAGGTCAAAATAGAACGAAGCGGCGGATAAAACATAGAGCGGAGCAGTTTCTGTTCTTAAAATTCTCGGGCCGAGTCCAGCGAGTTGTGCATTCACTTCTTGAAGGAAAACTAGCTCTTTTTCGCTAATACCGCCTTCTGGTCCGAAAATGCATAAAACAGACTGTCCTGGCTTGATTGTTTGGAATAAACTAGCAAGCGCGCTAACCTCACCTTCTCGGGCACTTTCTTCATAAGCAGCAATTACGTAGTCATAATGAACATGATCGAACATTAATTCTTTAAAACTAGCTGCATAATGTACTTCTGGAATAATTGTCCGATGTGATTGTTCGGCTGCTTCTTGCGCAATTTTTTGCAGGCGTTCGATTTTTTTGATGACTTTTTTATCATCCCACTTCACTACAGAACGTTCTGCTTTAAAAGGAATAAATTTGTGCGCGCCTAGTTCGGTAGCTTTTTGGATGATCAGTTCTAGTTTGTCTCCTTTTGGGAGGCCGCTCGCAATCGTGATTTCAATTGGTAACTCGGTAGATTCCTCCAACCATTTAACGAGATTTAATAGCACTTCCTCGTCATTAATGGCAGTTATCGCGGCGATACACGTTTTTTGGCTTGGAAAGGCGATGAATACTTGGTCGGATTCTTTCATTCGCATAACACGAGTCATATGATGAAAATTTTCTCCCGTTATACTGATTGTATCGTTATCGTTTTCTAGCTCATTTGTTACGAAATAACGCTGCATTTATTCCACTCCTCGTTTGGAAATAATCGCAACCCAGTCCCCTTGTTGCTCAATTTTCTCGATAATAAGTCCCGCTTTTTTCAGCGCTTCTTCTACTACTTTCGCTTTATCTTCAATAATTCCCGAAGCGATGAAAATCCCGCCTGGTTTTAGTGCCGCATAAACATCGTCAGGGAAAAGTAAAATAACTTCTGCTAAAATATTGGCAACTACGATATCAACATTTGTTTTATTAATATCTTGAAGAAGATTGTTTTGTTTTACTGTAATAATATGCTCGGTTTTATTTAACGCAATATTTTCTTCTGCTGCACGCGTGGCAATTTCGTCAAGGTCTGTTGCTAAAATGGACTTAGCGCCTAATTTGGCACTGGCAATACTTAATACGCCTGAGCCGGTTCCAACATCAATGATATCGTCGCCTGGTTGCAAATAGTCACTTAATGCACGAATACATAATTGGGTAGTCGGGTGAGTTCCTGTTCCAAAAGCCATTCCTGGATCCAGTTCAATGATTATTTCGTTTGCGGATGCTTCGTAGGATTCCCAGCTAGGCACGATGGTAATTCTGTCGGTGATTTGAACCGGATGATAGTATTTTTTCCAAGCAGTAGCCCATTCTTCATCATCGACATCATTCACAACAAATTGAAACTTACCTAATGGGATATCAAAAGTTGTGAGGTTTTTCAAAGTTTGTTCGATTTCTGGAATTTGCTCCACGAATTCGGTCGTTTTTAAGAAATAAGCTTTGATGATTACGCCGTCTTCTGGGTAATCTTCGCGTTTAAGTGCATAAATTTCGCCAAATTTATCTTCGCGTTCGCGCAAAAAGTCAGCTACATCTTCAATTGATACGCCTGCTGCGCCAAATTCTGTTAAAACATTCGCCACTGGCTCTACTGCTTCATTTGTTGTATGGACTTCTACTTCTGACCATTCCATTTTTTAACACTCCTTTAGTATGTAGAAAAGGTCGATGGTTGCTTCTCGCACAACTATCGACCTCTACGTTCATCAATCGCCTTTAAAAGCTCGTTTCATTTTGTCAAAAAATCCAGATGTTTGCTCATCTACTTTGTCTCCAGTAGTGGAAGCAAACTCGCGCAAGATTTCTTTTTGTTTATCATCTAGTTTTTTCGGAACGATTACTTTGACGATGACGTGTTGGTCACCTGTTCCGTTGCCACGAAGATGTGGAACGCCTTTGCCACGTAGGCGGAAGGTTGTTCCTGTTTGTGTACCATTCGGGATTTTTAAGCGAACTTTGCCGTGAACAGTTGGCACGTCAATTTCGTCGCCTAATGTTGCTTGTACGAATGTAATTGGAACTTCTACATAAATGTCATCTGCTTCACGTTCGAAAAATTCATCTGGAATAACGACAAATACCACATATAAATCGCCGTTAGGTCCGCCGTTAATGCCAGCTTCCCCTTCGCCAGATACACGCATTTGTTGGCCGTCATTGACACCAGCTGGCACTTTAACTTTGATTTTTTTCGTTTTCGTTACGCGGCCTTTACCGTGACATGTAGCACATTTTTCTTTAATTTCTTTACCAGTACCATTACAGTATTGACATGTGCGTTTATTAACTACGCGGCCGAATGGAGTATTTTGTTCCACGTTAATAGAACCTTTACCGCCACAATGGCTACATTTTTCAGGTGTCGTTCCTGGTTTCGCGCCGGAACCATGACATGTATCACAGTTTTCTTCGCGAGGAATTTCGATTTCGGCATCTTTACCGAAAACAGCTTCTTTGAATTTAAGGCGCATCGTGTATTGTAAATCGCTACCTTGTCTTGGGGCATTTGGATCTTGTTGACGTCCGCCGCCACCGAAGAACGTGTCAAAGATATCTTCAAATCCGGAGAAGCCTCCGCCACCAAAGCCACCACCAGCACCGCCGCCGAAGCCTTGGTTTGGATCTACATGTCCGTATTGGTCATATTGTGCACGTTTTTGTGGGTCACTTAATGCTTCATAAGCCTCTGATATTTCTTTGAATTTCTCATCAGCGCCTGCTTCTTTATTTATGTCCGGATGATACTGTTTGGACAGTTTCCGGTAAGCTTTTTTTATTTCGTCCGCTGAGGCGCTTTTGGAAATACCAAGCACTTCATAGTAATCTCGTTTTGCCATCCGCCATCACTCCTGTCCATGATAGATTTTTATAGTCCTAACGTATTGTAACATTTGAAAGAGATGTTGTAAAAACTTTATTTCAGATAAAAAGCCAAAGCCACAGTAGACTTTGACTCATTATCCTTACCTGTTAAAAAGATTATTTGTTTTCTTTGTCGTCGTCATTTACTTCTTCAAATTCAGCGTCTACGATGTCGTCATTTTGCGGAGCTTCTTGACCTTCTGCGCCACCTGCTGCTTGTTGTTCTGCTGCAGCTTGTTCGTATAATTTAACAGATAGGTTTTGAACGATTTCGTTTAAGCTTTCTGTTTTTTCTTTAATTGCATCGAAATCTTCGCCTTTAAGCGCTTCTTGTAATTCGTCGCGCGCTGCTTCTGCTTTTTTCACTTCTTCTTCGTCTACTTTGCCTTCTAGTTCTTTCAATGTTTTATCTACAGTGAATACTAGTTGGTCAGCGTTGTTGCGAAGTTCTGCATTTTCTTTGTTCTTTTTATCTTCTTCTGCGTTAGCTTCTGCATCTTGAACCATTTTTTCGATTTCTTCGTCTGTTAAACCTGAAGAAGATTTAATAACGATGTTTTGTTCTTTACCAGTTCCAAGGTCTTTCGCGCGAACTGTTACGATACCATTTTTGTCGATATCAAATGATACTTCGATTTGAGGGATTCCGCGTGGTGCTGCTGGAATGTCCGCTAATTGGAAACGACCTAATGTTTTGTTGTCTTTTGCCATTGGGCGTTCACCTTGAAGTACATGGATATCTACGGCTGGTTGATTGTCAGCTGCTGTAGAGAATGTTTGAGATTTAGATGTTGGAATAGTTGTATTACGTTCGATAAGTGTAGTCATAACGCCGCCCATTGTTTCAATACCAAGGGATAATGGAGTTACATCAAGTAGTACAACGTCTTTTACATCACCAGTGATTACGCCACCTTGAATTGCAGCACCCATTGCTACAACTTCATCCGGGTTTACACCTTTATGAGGCTCTTTGCCTAATTCTTTTTTGATTGTTTCTTGAACTGCAGGAATACGAGTAGATCCACCAACTAAAATAACTTGGTCAATATCGCTTGCAGAAAGGTTCGCATCTTTTAATGCTTGACGAGTTGGCGCAATTGTACGTTCAACTAAGTCATGAGTTAATTCATCAAATTTAGCACGAGTAAGTGTTACTTCTAAGTGAAGTGGGCCAGCTTCTCCGGCTGTGATAAATGGTAAAGAGATTTGTGTGCTTGTTACGCCAGAAAGATCTTTTTTCGCTTTTTCAGCTGCATCTTTCAAACGTTGAAGCGCCATTTTGTCTTGACTTAGATCAATACCGTTGTCTTTTTTGAATTCAGCTACTAGATAGTCGATGATTTTTTTGTCAAAGTCATCTCCACCTAGTTCGTTGTCGCCGGCAGTAGAGTGTACTTCGAATACGCCGTCGCCTAGTTCAAGGATAGATACGTCAAAAGTACCGCCACCAAGGTCAAATACTAGAATTGTTTGGTCTGTTTCTGTTTTATCCATACCATAAGCAAGTGCTGCTGCTGTTGGTTCGTTAATAATACGCTCTACTTCAAGTCCAGCGATTTTACCAGCATCTTTTGTTGCTTGACGTTGTGCATCGTTGAAATAAGCTGGAACAGTGATAACTGCTTTATCAACAGTTTCGCCAAGGTAATCTTCTGCATAACTTTTTAGGTATTGCAAAATGATTGCACTGATTTCTTGTGGAGAGTAGTCTTTTCCTTCTACGGATTCTTTGTAGTTAGTACCCATGTGACGTTTAATAGAACTTACTGTATTTGGGTTTGTGATAGCAGCACGTTTCGCTACTTCACCTACTTGACGTTCGCCATTTTTGAAACCAACTACGGAAGGTGTTGTACGTGCGCCTTCTGGGTTAGGGATGATTTTAGCTTCTCCGCCTTCTAATACTGCTACTGCAGAGTTTGTTGTTCCTAAGTCAATACCGATAATTTTGCTCATTGTTATTTCCTCCTGTTATTCAGTAATTATTTTTTATTGATTTACTTTTACCATTGATGGGCGAATAACCCGATCTTTTAATTTATAACCTTTTTGAAGTTCGGCAGTGATTTCGTTGCTTTCTGCATTTTCGTCACTGTCTTGCATAACGGCTTGATGGAAATTCGGGTCAAATTGTTCGCCGACAGCCGGAATTACTTCAATACCTTCTTTTTCAAAAGCAACAAGAATTTGGTTGTACACCATTTCCATTCCTTTTAAAATTTGCTTCACTTCTTCATGATCAGAATTCGTTGCAAGTGCTTTTTCAAAACTATCTAGTGCAGGAAGTAAATCTTGCGCTAGGCTTTGCGAACGATATTTCTGACTGGCATCACGGTCTGCGATATGTCTTTTTTTGACGTTTTCGAAGTCCGCTTGCATACGAAGATAGCGATTTTCCACTTCATCAAGTTTGTTTTCAAGTTCTAAAATCTTCGTTTGTTCTTCGGTTAAAGTATCGGCCGCAGCTTCTTCTTCAACGGTTTCTTCTGATTCATCTAAAATGTTTAATTCTTCTTGTTCGATTTCATCAGCTAGTCTTTCTTTTTTATTCTTTTTCTCAGACACTTTAGCCACCTCCTGAAAAAACTTGTGCTTTTTCAGCCTTCCTAATTTTGGTTATCACGATAAAGTTTGGTTAACACATCGGTTAAATCTCGGCTCATTACATCAACGAGTCCCATCATCCTGCTGTATTCCATTCTTGTTGGGCCTAGGAGTACGATACCGCCAACGCGTTCGCCAGCAATATTATACGTCGCTGTAATGATACTACAATCTTCCATTAGACTATTATTGTTTTCACGGCCAATCTTCACTTGGAGGCCATCGGGAATATCCCTAAACAATTCATACACATCTTGTTCTTCTTCCATCAAATGAAGCATCTCACGGACTTTATTAATATCATGAAATTCTGGTTGGTTAAGGATATTTGTTTTTCCGCCAAAATACACTTTTTGTTGACTTGCTTGAGCAAAAGAATCCGAGAATACATGCATAAAGCTTTCATAGTTTCTGACATGCTTGCCGAGTAGTTCTTTTACTTCCATTGGTATTTGTACTTTTAAATCATCTAGCGAAAGCCCAATCAACCGTTCATTTAGGATGTTAACCATTCGTTCGATATCGGAAAGCGTTGAGCCCTCAGGTATGGTCACAAGATGATTATCAACATGCCCTTGATCGGTAATTAAAATGAGCATTGCTTGAAAATTATTTATTGGTACAAATCTAAAGCCACTTAAATGATTTTTCGTCGCTTCAGGACCAAGCAAGATGGACGTGTAATTGGTTAAATCGGATAACATTAAAGCTGAATTTTGGATAAGTCCTTCCATTTCGTAGTAATTCTCTGAAAAGAAGGAACGAATCATTTGCCTGTCAGATTTATCGAGCTTTTTGGGCTGGAGTAAATAATCGACATAGAAGCGGTACCCTTTCTCTGATGGAACTCGTCCGGACGAGGAATGCGTCTTTTCAATAAAACCGTATTCTTCGAGGACCCCCATTTCATTACGGATAGTCGCGGAACTATAAGGCAAACCTTTTTCTTTCAGCAAATTCTTTGATCCAACCGGCTGAATAGTCCAAGTGAAATGATCGATGATGGCACGGAAAATCAAAAGTTGTCTTTCTGTTAACATAGCAATCACCTCTTTTAGCACTCCATAACGTCAAGTGCTAAATACAAGTATAAATTTACCAAACAATTCCACCTTAGTCAACCGAAAACACTCGATTTCAGACTAAAGTAGGATTGTTTGGTCAAAAAAGGTCAAATGATGCGGTTTTAGAGAAATTCTTGGAAAACATTATTCCCTAAAAATCTGCCGCTTCTTGTAAGTGCCACATTTTCTTCATTATTTTCGAGCCAGCCTTTTGCCATTGTTTTTTGAATCGCATTAGCAAAAGTAGTATCTAAATCTTGGCCGAATTTTTGCTTAAAGTGGTTTTTGTTCACGCCGTCCACTTTCCGAAGACCTAAGAACATCTCTTCTTCCATTTTTTCTTTTAAAGTGAGTTCTTTTTGTTGGAAGGTTGGCAGTTTATTTTCTTGCAAGGGTTCCATGTATTTTTTGATTGGTCCGAAATTGCTGTAACGTGTGTCGCCAACATAGCCGTGTGCGCCGGCGCCGAATCCGTAGTAATGTTCATTGCTCCAGTAAGTAATATTGTGTTTACTTTGGAAGCCTTCTTTGGCAAAATTACTAATTTCATATTGTTTGCGACCGTGTTTTTCCATTTCGTTCAGCAATAAGTCGTACATGTTTGCTTCCGCGTCTTGTCCGGGAAGGATGAGTTTTCCTTTTTGCATTAGGTTGTAGAAAATCGTTTTTGGTTCGATAATAAGCGAATATGCGGAATAATGGGGTAAATCTAAGTCAAGCGCTTGTTTTAATGTATCTTGGAAATCTGCTTCTGTTTGTCCGGGTAAGCTAAAGATCAAATCAATGCTCACGTTTTCGAAACCGATTTTACGCATATTTTCAACGGATTGATAGACGTCTTTCACTGTATGAATCCGGCCGATTTTTTTGAGTAGTTCGTTGTTGAAGCTTTGAACGCCCATGCTAATGCGGTTAACGCCGTGATCTTGCATTGCTTGTAATTTAGATAGCGAGAGGTCCCCTGGATTTGCTTCAAAGGAAAATTCGATATCTTTTTTGAGTGGTAATATTTCTTGAATTGCTGTACAAAGTCTGGCAATTTGCGCTTCGTTTAATGTCGTAGGTGTTCCTCCGCCAACAAAAACCGTGTCCACTGGTGCGATTGGTCCTTTTGCAGCTGTGAGTTTCATTTCTTTTATTAGTAAATCTACGTATTCATCGACCGGTTGCCCTTCTAGGAATACTTTATTGAAATCGCAGTAATAGCAAATATGTTCGCAAAACGGAATATGGATGTATACCGCGGATTGCTCATTACTCGATTGGTTCGCATTTATCATTTTTATCAATTCCTTGCACTTAAAATTGGCTTCGTTGTCCATTAGACAGTTTAACATATTTTTAAGGGCTTATGTGGTGGATTCGCTTTTAATCTAGTAAACCATACTTCGCCAAACTGTCTACCGCGGCTAAGACAGCTTCTTCTTTCGTGGAAATTGGTGTCCAACCTAACATCTTTTTGGCTTTTTCATTGCTTATTTGGCGATTCATATTAATCATTAACTCGCCTTCTTTGGCATGTTTGTTAAACAACGCAGCAGCTCTAATAGCGATATTCGGTAACGTTTTTTGCGGCATTTTAGAAACAAGGTCGGGGCGTTTTTGGCGAAGTAAATGAGCGATGTCTTCCATGCTGATTTCTCCGTCCGCGGATGCAATAAATCTTTCGCCGTTTGCTTCTTTAGTGATCATTGCGCGGATGTGTAAATCAGCGACATCTCTCACATCTACTACATTTAACGGAATATTAATGACGCGTTTCATGGAACCGTTCAACAGATTTTTTAGCAAGTCAAAGCTTCCGGATACATGGCTACTTTGCGATGGTCCGAAAATAGCCACTGGGTTAATCGTTGCGAATTCCAATTCTGTTTCGTTCCCCATAAATTTCCAAGCTTCTTTTTCAGCGATTAGTTTCGATTTTTCATAGGCCGATAATCCTTTAGCAAACTCATCGGTCCAAAATGCTTCCGTCGTGATGCTCGTTTTATCCGAATTACTAAAACCGATTGCGCCAAAATTGGACGTCATAACTACTCGTTTTACTTTGGCCGCTTTGGCTGCTTTTAGAATTCGTGTGATACCGTCTATCGCTGGGCGGATTAATTCATCTTCGTTTTTAAATTTACCAAAAAACACTGGTGAAGCAACACTTAACACATACTCACAGTCTAGCATGGCTTCTTTCCAACCTGCATCTTTAGATAAATCAAGTTCAACAAAGGATAACTGCGTGAAATCTGTAATTCCGTTATTTTTTAGTATTTTAATGACGTTATCTTTACTTTTTAAAGAACGGACGGTTGTTTTGACACGGTAGCCTTTTTGTAATAATTGAAAGATAATGTGCATTCCTAAAAATCCAGTTCCGCCTGTTACTAATACGTTGTTTTTCATTATAAATTCCTCCGATAATAATTAATTTTGCTTATTTGTTCTATTCGCTTTATACTTACTGTAAACCCTAGAGTATAGTGTAGGGCAAGTAAATTATTTATTGGAGGAAAAAATGACTTATTCTATTAAAGAAGTATCCAAAATATTTAATTTGTCGATTTATACATTGCGTTACTATGATAAACAAGGTTTACTGCCATTTGTTTCTAAAAATCAGTCTGGATACCGCGAATTTACGGAATCGGATTTGAAATTAATTCATACGATTTGTTGTTTGAAAAATACGGGAATGCCGTTGAAACAAATCCGCACATATATTGATTGCGTGATGGAAGGACCTGTTTCTATCGAAGCTCGGAAACAGTTGCTCTTGGATCATCGGACAGTTGTTTTGAAAAATTTAGAGGATTTAACGGAAAATCTAAAAGAAGTTGATGTGAAAATTGCGAAGTATTCTTCTCCTGATGCCGTAGAAGTCATTACTGCTGAGCGAAAATATGTCACTATGGAGAAGAAAAAACATGATTTAATTTATCCGTATCATATATAAAAAGGTTGTGCCGTGAACGTGAGCTCACAGCACAACCTTTTTATTATTTCGATTCATCCATTTTCAAGATGGCCATGAAGGCTTCTTGTGGAACTTCAACGGAACCGATTTGTTTCATTCGTTTTTTACCTTCTTTTTGTTTCTCTAGGAGTTTCCGTTTACGAGATACGTCCCCACCATAACATTTAGCAAGTACGTTTTTACGCAGTGCTTTGATAGTAGAACGAGAAACGATTTTTGTGGCAATCGCTGCTTGGATTGGCACTTCAAACTGTTGCCTTGGAATAAGTTCTTTTAGTTTTTCCACGATAATTTTGCCGCGCTCGTAGGCAAAATCACGGTGAACGATAAAGCTTAATGCATCGACTTTTTCCGCATTTAAAAGAATATCCATTTTCACCAGTTTAGAAGCTTTATAGCCAATTAATTCATAGTCAAAGGACGCATAGCCTTTTGTAGATGATTTTAATTGGTCGAAAAAGTCGTAAACAATTTCGGAAAGCGGAATTTCGTACACAATACTCACACGGATATCATCTAAATACTCCATCGTAATGAAGTTACCACGTTTATTTTGCGCTAATTCCATAACTGCGCCAACGTAATCATTCGGTACCATGACAGTTGCTTTTACATACGGCTCTTCTACGCTTTCAATTACACCAGGTTCAGGCATTTCAGCAGGATTATCAACGACGATATTTGAACCATCTGTTAAATTGACATGATAGATAACGCTTGGAGCAGTAGTGATTAAATCAATGTTAAATTCGCGTTCAATTCGCTCTTGAATGATTTCCATGTGCAGTAATCCTAGGAAACCACAACGGAAACCGAAGCCTAGCGCTTGAGAAGTCTCTGCTTCAAATTGAAGAGCGGAGTCATTTAGTTCAAGTTTTTCCAGAGCATCACGCAAATCATTGTATTTAGAAGAATCGATTGGATACAAACCACAGTAAACCATTGGATTTAATTTGCGGTAACCATCAAGCGCTTCTTCAGCTGGATTATTTGCTAGAGTAATCGTGTCACCTACTCGCGTATCACCAACATTTTTGATAGCAGCTGTTAAGTAACCTACATCACCAACAAGTAATTCGTCGCGCGGTGTTGCTTTTGGAGAGAAAACGCCTACTTCCGTTACTTCGAATTCTTTACCATTCGACATCATTTTAATTCTGTCGCCGGCCTTCACAACGCCATCCATGATACGAATGTTAGCAATAACGCCGCGGTACGCATCAAAAACGGAGTCGAAAATGAGCGCTTTTAACGGTTTGTTGACATCTCCAGAAGGTTCTGGCACTTTTTCAACAATTTGTTCAAGAATATCTTCAATACCAATACCTGATTTTGCCGAAGCGAGTACAGCGTCGGAAGCATCTAAGCCGATAACATCTTCAATCTCTTCACGGACTCTTTCTGGATCGGCCGCTGGTAAATCGATTTTGTTAATGACAGGTAAAATTTCTAAATCATTGTCTAGTGCAAGATAAACATTGGCAAGTGTTTGTGCTTCAATCCCTTGCGCAGCATCTACTACTAGAATGGCTCCCTCACATGCAGCTAAACTTCTTGATACTTCATAGGTGAAATCGACATGCCCTGGCGTATCAATCAGATGGAAAATATATGTTTCGCCATCTTTTGCTTTATATTTTAATTGTACAGCATTTAATTTTATGGTTATCCCGCGTTCACGTTCTAAATCCATCGAATCTAGTAGCTGATTTTTCATTTCACGATGCGTCAAAGCACCCGTTTGTTCTAAAATCCGATCAGCGAGTGTAGATTTACCATGATCTATGTGCGCGATAATCGAAAAGTTTCTAATTTTCTTTTGTCTTGCATTCATTTCTTCTTTGTTCATTTCCCCAGCTCCTGATTAGAACTCATCGCATAAATCCGATGGCAAGCTATCCTTGATTATATCAGTAGAACGCTTAACATTCAATGACTTCTTTATTAAATACAGATAAATTTAAAATAAAATAGAAAGTATTATTGCATTATGGCTGTGATTTCGGTATAATAGCATTTGTTCTGATATAATTTAAAAGGTATGTTATATGAAATAAATACTACCTCATTAGTTTGGACGGAGGTGAATGGAATGCCAAATATTAAATCTGCAATTAAACGTGTAAAAACTGCTGAAACTCGCAACAGCCGTAATGCATCTCAACGTTCTGCAATGCGTACTGCTATCAAGAAATTTGATGAAGCAGCTGCAAACAACGCGGACAACGCGAAAGATCTTTACGTAGAAGCATCAAAAAAATTAGATAGCGCTGTGAGCAAAGGATTGATTCACAAAAACAATGCTGCTCGCAACAAATCTCGCTTAGCTGCTAAATTAGCTAAATAATACCGAGTTCGGTATAAAACATCACACCTTGTGTGGTGTTTTTTGTTTGTAAAAATAGCTTTGTCCTTAGCGACAAAGCTATTTTTTATACTGTCTTTTGACGATTATCTTGTAATTCAAACAAAAACCATTCGAGTTTCTGTTCTTTATCACCAAAACCTGTTTTCATTTCAAAGTCTATTTCAGCTAATCGTTTTAACGCTTGATTTAATTGTCGCTCTGAGAAATTCTTTGCTTGTTTAGATGCTAATTTCACGCGAAATGGATGCACTTTTAATTTAGTTGCAGCTTGTTGTTGTGAGTAGCCTTGTTGTTCTAGCAGCTTTAATTGATTCAGCAATCGGAATTGGCTAGAAATTAATGCGAGTATTTTGATAGGTTCCTCTTTTTGTTTTAATAAATCATAATAAATTCGGAGTGCCCCACCGATATCCATAGCGATCATTTTATCAAGTAGCAAGAAAATGTTTTGCTCTAGTGAGCGAACAACTAAAGATTCTACCTCTTGAACCGTAATTTCTTTTGTATCAAAGCAATAGAGCATTAATTTTTGTAATTCATTCATAGCTGTTGTTAACTGGCCGCTAGTTAATTCAATAAGTCGCGTGATCGCTGCTTGTGACATTTGCATCTGATTCTCGCTTGTTTTTGCTTCAATCCACTTTTTGAGTTCATTTTCATTAGGTCGCTTTGCTTCTATGACTGTAGCTGTTTTCTTGAGAAGTTTAGTTAGTTTTTTACGTTCATCCAATTTTTCTACGCGCGCCACAAAGCATAAAACTGAGTAGTCTACTGGCTCATTGAGATACGCTTCTAGTTTCGCTGTATCGTGTTCCACTTTGTTTTTACTTTTTTCCGTCGTTAAAAAGAGCGGATTGTTTGCCATTACTAAACGTTTATCTCCAAAAAATGGCATACTTTCTGCTTCTTGAACGACTGCTTCAATCGGCATTTCTTCTAAATCCAGATTGGCATAGTTAAATTCTACCTCTTCGCCATCTAGAATGTTATCTATTAAAAGTTGCTTCGTTTCGTTAATAATATAATCTTCTGTTCCAATGATTAAGTACACTGGAGTTATTTTTTTGGAGCGTATCTGTTTCCATTCTGGCAGCATTCATTTCGCCTCGCTTCACTCTTATTTCTCTTTCTATGGTAAAACATGAAATAAGAGATAGCAAGTTTTATTTCAAAGTCACTTCAAAGCCTTTTCCAAATGTATAAATTATTTCTCCTTGTAAATCTGTTCGCAGAATTGTGGTCTCTGCTTCTTCAAGTGTATTTAACGTTTCTGCATGAGGGTGACCAAAACGATTTTCCACTCCGCAAGAAATAATCGCAAAAGTTGGTTGGACTTGTTCTATAAACTCTTTGGATGTCGAAGTTTTGCTACCGTGATGCCCTACTTTTAAAATATCTGCCTTCATTGGTTGATCTAACAGTTTTTGTTCTCCATTCGCCTCTAAATCTCCGGTGAAAAGCCACACTTTATTATCTAATATTGCTTTCAAGACAATGGAATCATCGTTTCCGCCAACACCCGCTTGCGTTGGGTACAAGCATTCAAAACGGCTTTCACCCACTTGCCAGTTCGCTCCCGCTAAAATAATTGTTTGCTTTACTTTCGGCATTGCATCGAGCGCTTCTTTCATAATCGCTTTATTTTCAGCTCCTTGGGCGAAAATAAGTTCTCTAATAGAAATATTTTTTGCTAAGTCATCAAGCCCTTCCATATGATCCGCGTCACTATGCGTAATGATTACCTTATCTAGACTGCTAATCCCTTTTGATTTTAAAACTGGAGTGAGCGTACTCCCGCCAATGGTAAATGGTTTTCTTTTTTTCGCCCAATCTTCTTTTTCAAATAGAAGTTGCCCACCTGTATCAATTAAATAGTTGCCTTTATTGTAAGGCAATTGAATTAAGATGCTATCCCCTTGCCCTACATCAACAAAACTAACTTTGCCACTAACATTAAAACTGGAAAAATAACAGAGTAGACAAAAAATGATAAAAATCCTTCTCGGAAACTTATTCTTTTGCCACTGATAAAAGAATAGCAAGATAGTAACTATAATTAACACGAGAATCACCGTGTTAGGCCTTCCAGTTACAATAGTTTGATGCGGTATCTTCGCGAAAACATTAGTGAAGCTTTCTATCAATTGGATAAGAAAAACAAGCACAGATTCAGGGATAGTGGCGAGCGACTGGGAGCACATAGACAATAAAAAGACACTTATACAGCCTGGCAATATGATAATTGTAAAAATCGGTACATATAGCAAGTTGAAGAAAATTCCGACCCATGAAAAAGAATAGAAATGATACATCATCACAACGGATGACATTATTGTTGAAACAAAGGATATCGCGAGTGACTTAGTGAAGGTGTTCTGTTGTCTAGTTAATATTTGCCTCGAGGATAAAATAATACCAAATGAAACTGCATAAGAAAGCTGGAATCCCACTTCGTAAATGACATATGGTTGTAGGAGGAAAAATAGAATAAAGGATAAGCAAATAACCGAAAATGAACTCCATTTGGTAGCATATTTTTCGGATAATAAAAGCAATGCTGTCATCGTTGCTGCACGAATAACTGGCGGATTGGCTCCTGTGAAGATAACATAAAAAGGTAAAAAAGCAAGTAGGCAGATAATGGCTCGTTCGCGAGTTATGCTAAATTTTAGCAATAAAAAATAAATAGCTCCAATTAATAAATTAACATGAAGTCCAGAGATTGCTAATAGATGGACAACCCCCATTTGTTGGTAGGTTTCATACATTTCAGGCGAAAAGCCATTTTTCTCACCGGTAATTAACGCAAGGAAATAAGGATTTATTTTTGGGGAAATATTTTCGCTTATATATGCTATGGTTTGTAATCGGATATTTTGAATACGCATTAAAATAGATGGTGAAACTTTTTCGGAAATTGATAGTGAGCTAGCTTCAAGTACATAGTGTATTTTTTGACGTTTAAGATACTCTTGGTAATTAAATTGGTTTTGATTGCGATTGGCTTGAGGGGTTTCTACATTTGCGAAGACAGTAATAAATTGTCCGTATTGAAGCTTTTTTAATGTTTGTTGTTCTTCTTCTGTGGTAATTTTATAACGCAATTGAAATGCTTCTTTTTCGTAGCGTACGATAGCTTGAAAACTGTCGCCATCAACCTTTAAATTATCAATTATTTGACAGTTTCCGCTAAACTCAGTTGCCGTAAAAGAGGTTGTATTCGATTTTTCGACAATAAATAAAAAGCCGCAGATTAGAAGATAGATGAGGATAAAGAGAAGAATCATTTTGGATTTTTTTATAAAAGCAATCAAACTGAGCAAACAAATACATATGGGAACGAAAGAGCTTGTAACAGATGCACAAATAATAGCTAAAATGATCATAGCTAAATATCGCTCGATAACGTTCCCTCCTTATTTAGTTCAATTTTTCTGAGATGTGTTGGTACAGTTGCTCTGCTTTTTCTGGTTCGATATTTACTTCGACTGCTGCTTCTTTGACTAAAGTATGCATTTTTTCTTCGTTCCAATTGTTTACTTGGAGAACGGATTCATCAAATTCTACTTTTTGCAATTCAACACCAGCAATTTTAAATAATTCCAAAGCGTACGAATGATTTTTGTAATCTTTGGCGAAATATACTTTCTTGATTCCTGCTTGAATAATTGATTTCGTACAAGCAAGACAAGGGAAATGCGTCACATATAATTCTGCATTATCTGTCGTGGCACCGAATTTGGCACATTGTAGGATAGCGTTCATTTCTGCATGAATGGTTCGGATACAGTGACCGTCTACAACATAACAACCATGTTCTGCACAGTGATCCCCACCAGCGATGGATCCGTTATATCCGCCCGCAATAATACGTTTATCTCGAACTATTGTCGCACCTACCATTAGTCGTGTACACGTGCTCCTTGATGATATTAGATGACTTTGCGCCATAAAAAACTGATCCCATGCGATCCTTTGCACATTAAAAACTCCCTTATGATTTGATAAATATTAGTATAGGTGTTCAGAAGGAAGTTCGTCAACCACTTTTATTAATTAACATCCAAATATTCTTTTAATTTTTCTACTGTCTTTTCGCCAATGCCAGAAACATTTTTTAAGTCCTCTATTGTTTGAAACAAGCCTTCTTTTTCGCGGTACTCAATAATGGCGGTTGCTTTTGAGTCACCAATACCGGGTACTTGTTGTAAATCTACTTTTGTTGCGTTGTTAATATTGATTTTATCGGTTGTACTGGTTGTTTCTCTTGTGTTTGATACAGGTAATTCTGATCCTTCTTCGCCTTTTTTGTAGACATAAATACTCATTTCGTCTTTTAACTTTTCAGCTAGGTTTAATTTGCTGTTATCCGCTTCTTCTGTGAGTCCTCCTGCCATTTTCACTACATCTTGCACTCTAGCATCAGCTGGTAATTTATACACGCCAGGTGTCCGTACTGCGCCTTTAATGTCGATGTACAAGTGATTCGACGTCTTGATTTCTTCCTTAACTGGTTTTTCTTCTTTCGTTGCGGTTTGTTTTGCCGATATCTCATCTGTTCCTCCATCTGGCAAACAAATATAAACTAATCCAGCACAAAGAATAGCAATGCCAATCAAAAAATAATTTTTGTGTTTTTTCAGTAGCTCCAACATACCTATCACCGCCTTAATATAGTATTCGCCAAAACAGTCCAAAATCCTTTTTGATAGCTAAGGCGAAAATGGCATAAAAAAAGAAAGTAATTTGAGGGAAATTACTTTCTGGCTACGAAAAAGATTCTTTCGCTTGTATTGGTTGGTTTTTCAAGGCTAAAATCAGCGTAAACATCTATTTTCGTAAAGCCGGCTTTTTTTAATATATTTTCATATGTCGTGATTGGATAGGTTCGCTCTTTGTGTAATTCGTCTACCCGGTTATACGTATCGTCTTCCCCTAAAATGTAAAAAGTTAGCTCATGTTCGACGGAATGTGGATACTCGCCAGGAAAAGAATTCCAAATGGTGGAAATTTCCTCATCACTATCTCCGTATGAATAATCTTTAAAGCCTTGCTCTATTTTAAATACAGAATGGACATCAAATAAAAATAAGCCATTTGGTTCTAAATGTGCACATACTGCTTGAATTGTATCCTCCAGTGCTTGTTCTGTCTCCAAATAATTAAGCGAATCGCAGAAACACGTGATAACATCAAATGTTTGATTTAATGCTAATTTCGACATATCTTGCTCTAAAATTGGTAAATTGATCTCAGCTGCCGCGACTTTTTCTTTGGCAACGGCCACCATTTCTGCTGATAAATCTACACCGGTAACTTGATGGCCTAGAAAGCTTAATCGTAAAGCAAATTCCGCGGTTCCGCAGGCTAAATCAAGTACTTTTTTCGGGTCGTCTCCAATAAAATCAGCAGAAAATTCTACCCATTCATCATAAAGTTCAGAATCCATGAGTCGATCATAAAATCCTGGGAAATATTCATAACTCATTTTTAATTTCTCCTTAAAAAAACAGACGAGTTAGCTTCCCGCCTGTTTCTGTTTGTTATTAAGAGACAAACGCCGCAGAAACGTCCACAAGTGGTGCGTCTCCCCATAGTTTTTCTAAGTTATAGTAAGAACGTTCTTCTTTGTGGAACACATGGATAATCACATCACCTAAGTCGATTAACACCCATTGTGCCGCATCAAAACCTTCTAAACGTTTCACATCTACTTGGTTTTCTAATGCTTTTTCTTTAATTTCACGAGCGATTGCTTGGACTTGTTTGTCTGAATTACCGTGGCAGATAACGAAATAATCCGCAAAGCTTGATAACCCCTTCATGTCTAATGCTAAAATATCCTCTGCTCTTTTATCGTCTGCTGCCTTTGCGGTCAGCATTAATGTATCGTAACTGTTCAAATTATTAATAGTCTCCTTCCAAATTTAAATTAACAAAATAATTGTAGGCATCCAAAGTATCTGGAAAAACCAATTGTTGCTTTTTAATCAAGTGCGTAATCGTATTAGATAGAGCGAATAACATCGCTTCGTCCAATGATTTAAGTGCTAATCTACGTGCTTTATATACACCGGGAAATGTTCTTCCTTGTTCTGTATAGTCGGCTAAGTAGATAAGTTTATCGAAATCAGACATCGTAGCGCTTCCTGTTGTATGCAAGCGAATAGCTTCTAGAATTTCTGTATCAGTAATACCAAATTCTTTTTCGGCCAAATAAGCGCCAACTGGAGCGTGCCACAGCGAACGATGAAATTCCAGCAAACGCGGATCGTAACCCTCGTCCTCGATGATTTTTCTTGCTTTATCATCTTCATAGTACTTGGCATAATCGTGTAATAAAGCGGTGATTCGTGCTTTTTCTACATCCATATGATAATGTTCTGCAAGTTCTACAGCTGCTTTTTCTACGCCTAAAGTGTGCGTAAAACGTGCACTAGGCATAGCTGCTTCTACTTTTTTTAGCACTTCATTTCTTTCCATAAAGTTGATGCTCCTTTATATATGACCATACTTTTTCTGGTAAAAAGGATTTCGCATGTTCGATATCATTCCTAATTTCTGTGGAAGAAATAGTCGTTTCCGGCATGTCGATTTTAACGACATCATAAGGAACTTCTGGTTGATAAAGTGGGCGATTAACCCCAACGAACGTTACCATTTTTACTAAGTCATCTATATGATACCACTTTGGCAAATATTCTACCATGTCTCCGCCGATAATAAAATAAAAATCAGTATCCGGTTGCTCGCTTATCATATCACGCATTGTATCATACGTATAGGACTTTCCCGCGCGCAGAAGTTCACGTGTATCAACTTCAAACGAATCAATACCCTCTATCATCAATTGAAGCATTTCAACACGTGCCTCACTGGAAGCCATGCCACTAATATGTTTATGTGGCGGAATTTTATTAGGTAGAAATAGAATTTTTTCAAGACCGAGCTGCTTTTTGGCCTCTTCTGCCATGTGGAGGTGCGCTAAATGCGGTGGATCAAATGTTCCGCCTAAGATACCGACTTTACGTTTCATCGCAGGTTTCCTCCAGATTTACGGCAATTTAATTTGTGGCTTGTTTACAGAAGTTTTATAGAGAATAATCGTTCTACCAATCACTTGGACGATATCTGCTCCTGAACGCGCGCTGATTTTCTCTGCAACGGTTTGTTTATCTTCTTCACAGTTTTGTAGAATGGAGATTTTAATTAATTCTCTCACTTCTAGCGCTTCTTTTACGTGAATAATTAAGTTTGGTGATACGCTTCCTTTTCCTACTTGGAAAATTGGTTGGATATTATGTGCTTCTTTTCTTAAAAAACGTTTTTGTGTAGCTGTTAACATTAGTTTCCTCCTAATTGTTCGAGTACTGCTTCTTTCATCAGTGATCGCTCTGGTTTAATACCAGTCCATATTTCAAAGGCAAGTGCCCCTTGATTAACAAACATCGGCAAGCCATTTTGGGTAATAGCTCCATTTTTCTTTGCTTCTTTTAAAAAGGCCGTTTCGGCTGGATTATAAATAATATCAGAACAAATCGTTCCTTTTGACACATTTGCCAGTGAAATCGGGCTTTTGTTTTTAGAAGCTTCAAGACCGATAGATGTGGTTTGAATGATAATCGTAAAGTCAGCCAACTTATTTTCTGCTTCTTGCAGTGTCATCGCATGGTGATTCGCGTTATCTTTCGTCATCTCTATCGCTTTTTCTGTTGTTCGGTTGGCAACGGTGATTTTGGCGTCTGTATGACTCGTAAGCGCGAGATAAATCGCCTTACTTGCCCCGCCTGCCCCAGTGATTAAAATCGAATCAGCCGCTGTAATCGGACGAATTTCTTCTAATCCTTCTAAGTAGCCTTTGCCATCTGTGTTGAATCCGTACCATTTGTCGTCTTTTCTGAGCACAGTATTCACTGCGCCAGATGCTGCTGCAAGATCTTCTAATTCGTCTAAAAATGGTAAAATGCGCTCTTTAAAAGGTGTAGTGATGTTAAAACCACGCACGCCAGAATCCATTAATTTTTTAATTTCTGTTTCAAAAGCGTCTTCTTCTATTAAAACAGAGTTATACTCCGCGTTCATTCCAAGTTCTTGGAAAATCCGATTTTGCATAGCTGGTGATAACGAGTGACGAATAGGATTTCCGATAACAACATATTTTTCCAAATGACAGGCCTCCTTAGTTTTAAACGAGTGATGTCCGGATAGTTGCGCTTACGCCTTCTGGAACCCAAGCAGTTACTTTTGCGCCACCTTCTGGAATCGTAACCCAGCCAAGTCCAGAAAAGACAATATCCGCTTTTTCTTTTACAGTAAAGGAATATGGCACGAGTTTAGGTAATGTTTTCATTCCTTCTTCGGTTGGCGGTTGAAGAACTAGTCCAGCTTGATTTTCATATAATGCTTCGGCTTTTTCTAATTTCGTGCGGTGAATTGGTAAATTGTTTGATACATAGACAACAAGCGATTTACGGCCACCTGAAACGTAATCCAAACGAGCAAGCGCGCCTAAGAACAAGGTTTGCTCTTCGTTTAATTGGAAAACGGCTGGTTTTATTTCTTTTTTAGGTGTAATAGCTTTTAATGTATTTGTATCAATGAAATGCGCCATTTGGTGATGGTTAATAATTCCTGGTGTGTCCACAAGTACATTGCCATCTGCTAATGGGATTTCGATTTTATCAAGCGTTGTTCCCGGGAATTGCGATGTTGTAATCACATTATTTTCACCAGATGCTTGTTTAATAATCCGATTGATAAGCGTTGATTTACCAACATTTGTACAACCGACAACATACACATCTTGTCCGCTTCGTAATTCATCAATTTTCTCTAAAAGGGTATCAAAACCGTGACCTTTTTCCGCGCTGACTAAAACAACATCCGTCGCCGCCAAGCCCTGCTCTTTGGCACGCGTTCTCATCCAGCGTGTTAATTTATCGCGTTTTAATGATTTTGGTAACACGTCTTCTTTGTTACCAACAAGTAATACAGGGTTGCTTCCTGCAAAACGAGGAAGTCCCGGTAACCAACTGCCATCAAAATCAAAAATATCCACCACATAGACGATTAATGCCTGCTTCGAACTAATTTGATTTAAAATGCGTAAAAAATCATCATCTGTTAGCGCAACATCTTGAATTTCATTGTAATGCTTTAGACGAAAACATCTTTTACAAATAACTTGTTCATTATTGAGGGATGATTTTGGCGCATAGCCGATTTTGTCAGGATCTTCTGTTTGAATAATGGCCCCACAACCAATACATCTTATTTCTTCTGTCAAAGTGATTCCTCCCACTTAATTTGGTTTTTCTTTTCTAATCGTTTTAAAATAACGCTTTCCATCATTCGATTTAATTTTGTCGCCATTCCATCGGTTTGTTTCACGGGACGAACAAAAATGGTTGTTAATTTTTGACGATTTCCACCGAATATATCTGTCATAATTTGATCACCAATCATCACAGTTTCTTCTGGCGTTGCATTTAGTTCTTTCAATGCCCAGCGGAAATTAGCGCCTAAGGGTTTTTTAGCCCGCGCTAAATAAGGGACATCGATTGCTTTTGCCACACGAGCAACTCGTTCTTCATTATTATTAGAAAAAATCATTACTTTGATTCCTTCTTCTTTTAATATAGTAAACCAGTTGATAACTTCATCCGTTGCATCTAGTTGATCCCATGCGAGCAGCGTATTGTCAAGATCAGTTAAAATAGTAGTCTTTCCCATTTTTCGAAGCTGCTCTGCTGTTATTCCAAATGGAGTATTCAACATTTTATCTGGTGAGAATTGCTTTAACACGTATTGGCACCTCATTCTTTTATTTAGTACAGTCTATTCTATCATACATTCAATTAGACTAATAATCTATAAATTTTACCATCTTTCTGCTTATTTTACAAAAAAAGCTTAGAAAAATGCTATAATATGAAAGGAAACGTTATATTTTTAAGGAGGCAAACAAATGTCAAAAGATTATGCATTAACATGGGATTTAGAAAATATATATGCTGGCGGCAGCGGTTCTGAAGAATTACAGCAAACGCTTCAAGAGGTAAAAGCTGATTTAGATAGCTTTGTCGCAAATGTCGCTGAATGGGAAGTTCCTGAAAATGTGGAAGCCTCTGCAGAATTTTTACTTCTAGTAAACCAAAACGCAGATATTTCGAAAATTTTACTTACAGCAGGTTCTTTTTTAGAATGTCTTGCTTCTGCTGATATCAATGATACTCGTGCAAATGAGCTTTCGGCGTTAATTTATCAATATGTCGCAACACTTGCTACTGCTGAAGATGAATGGCATGACAAATTTGCACAAGTTTCTGACCGCGTTTGGGACGAGCTAATGCAACAAAACGGTTTATCGCAAATTAGCTTTATTTTGAGTGAAGCGCGCACCAATCGCCGTAAAAAAGGCAGTAAAGAACAAGAAGCGGCTATTAATTCTTTAGCTGTCGATGGTTATCGCGGCTGGTCTGACCATTATGATACAATCGTTGGTAAACTACGCATGCACGTTACAATTGACGGAGAAGAAAAAGACGTTTCTGCTGGACAAGCGCTAAACTTATTAAACCATCCAGACCGCGCAGTTCGTCAAGCCGTTTTCAAAGAATATACACGGGTTTGGCAAGAGGAATCTCGTTTGTTTAGCGATACATTAAATCATTTATCTGGCTTCCGTTTAGCTACATATGATATTCGTAAATGGGAAAATATTCTCGATGAACCGCTTGCTATCAATCGTTTAGATGAGCAAACATTGCAATCGATGTGGAATGTTATCCAAACGAATAAACCTACTTTTGTTCGCTTTTTAGATCGCAAAGCAAACTTACTTGGTTTAGAGAAATTAAGCTTTTATGATGTGGAAGCTCCTCTTGTATTTTCAAGTGAACCGAAGAAATATACGTATCAAGAAGGCGCGGAATTTATCATTGAGCAATTTAATAAATTCAGTCCAAAAATGGCAAATTTTGCGGAATCTGCTTTTGAAAAAGGTTGGATTGAAGCAGAAGATCGTGATAACAAACGTCCTGGTGGTTTTTGTACCGACTTCCCTGTTGAGAAAGAAAGTCGTATTTTCATGACATATGATGGCGCTCCTGGTACGGTCGCTACCCTTGCACATGAGCTTGGACATGCTTTCCACTCTCACGTTATTCGCGATGAGCCTTTTGAAAACACTGATTATGCCATGAACGTTGCAGAAACTGCTTCTACTTTTGCGGAAATGATTATTGCCGATGCCTCTGTAAAAGATGCCAAAACAAAAGAAGAAAAAATTACCTTATTGGAAGATAAAATTGGTCGTAGTATTGCCTTCTTTATGAATATTCATGCTCGTTTTATTTTCGAATGTAATTTCTATGAAGCACGTAAACAAGGCGTAGTTTCCGTTGATAGACTTAATTCCTTAATGGAAGAGGCACAACGCGAAGCATATTTGGATGCGTTAGATGAGTATCATCCACAGTTCTGGGCTTCTAAATTACATTTTTATATTGCTGATGTACCGTTTTATAACTTCCCATATACGTTCGGTTACTTGTTCTCGCTTGGTATTTACCATAAAGCTCAAGCAGAAGGTGCTAGTTATGAAGATAAGTACATTGCGCTACTACAAGACACTGGCTCCATGACGACCGAACAACTTGCTGAAAAACATCTAGGAGTTGACTTACGTAAAGCTGACTTCTGGGAAGAAGCAGTTGCTCTAGCCGCTAAAGATGTAGAAGATTTCCTTGCTTTAACAGAAGAATACGTAAAATAAAAAAACGCTTGGAGCTTAAAAAACTCCAGGCGTTTTCTTTATATTGTTTTTAGTAATTCAATGATACAAGTAGCAGATTGTTTCGCAGCTAGATGGATAAACTCATCAAAAGAAATGGTCGCTTCTTGATTAGCTAAATCGGAAATAGCACGAATAATTAAAAATGGGATATCGAATTGATAAGCCACTTGCGCAATTGCCGCTGCCTCCATTTCAACTGCTTTCACATCCGGGAAAAAAGTGCGGATTGTTTCATGCTGGTCTGGACGCATAATGAACGAATCATTTGTGATTACTAAACCATACACTGCTTTATTTTCACTTGCAGCAAAATTTTCGCGGTAAATTGTCTCTGCTTTTTTAAGAAGAACTGCATCCCCTTGGTAAAAAGCTGGCATGCGTGGAACTTGACCATATGTGTAGCCGAATTCAGTTACGTCTACATCCCCATATGCTAAGCGATCAGAAATTATAACATCGCCAACAGCTAAACCTTCTGCCATACCACCAGCTGAACCAGTGTTAATAATTACTTCTGGTTTAAAACGGTCTGCCATAAGGGTTGTCCCAAGCGCCGCATTTACTTTACCGATTCCTGATTCTAAAAGTACTACTTCTTTGCCAGAAATCTCACCTACGTAAAATTTCGCGCCGCCAATAACAATTTCTTCTACGCTTGGCATCGTATTTTTTAATAGTTCTACTTCTTCTTCCATTGCTCCGATAATACCAATTGTCATTATGTAACCTCCAAAAAAGCACAGTCGTTAACAGCTAACTTCTGTGCTTTTATCTTTTGTCGTTTGTTTTAAGTTCTTCTACTTTGGTTGGTTGCCATCCTTCACCGTCCACCCATGTGATATAAACACGATATGCTTTATCTGGGTCTTCTTTAGTCGAAAGCGTTCCAATTGATTGCGTTGCAGGATCAGCGCCTTGCTCCACGAACCAAAGTGATGTGTTCGAGATTGGAATATCTGTTGCTGCAGAAAAAGCTTTACGTTTTTCTTGCCAATCTACACTGGTGGAACTGTACGAATTCACGTGATCGCCAGTTTGATCCGTGCCGATTGGTTTCCAGTCTTTTGTAATAACTTTCGCCACATTGGGATCGTCGCTTTCGGTCGTTTCCGTTGTTTTTTCATCGGAAGACTCTTTTTCTTGTTCGGATGATTTATCTGATTTAGCGGCATCTTCTTTTTTCGATGTGGAAGATGCCGTTTTGTTTTCTTGTTGTGCTGGGTCACTCTCCGTTTTAAATAGCACAAAATACAAACTACCAATGATAAGTAAGCTTACCACGATAATTAAAACGTTTAAAACTAAATTCGTCTTTTTTCGTTTTGTATTTTGTTGTGAGCGAGATCCTTCGACCAAATTTTGTTTAATGCGACGGTTATTTGATTGTCGTTTGTCTGCCATTTGCATTCACCACCTTATAAGTAACCGCTGTACAAAAACACCAGATAAAATTAAGATGCAGTGATTTTTTCGATTTTAACGCTCATATCACCAGCTGGTGTTTGGATAGTTACTTCTTCCCCTTCTTTATGGCCAAGTAAACCTTTGGCAATTGGAGAATCATTGGAAATTTTACCTTCAAACGGATCTGCTTCTGCGCTACCTACGATTGTGTAAGTTTCTTCTTCGCCGTCTGGTAATTCGATGAAAGTAACTGTGTTTCCTAGTGTTACTAAACCATTATGTGCTTCTGCAGCATCAATGATTTGTGCATTACGAATCATATTTTCAATCGTAGTGATACGACCTTCAACAAAAGCTTGTTCGTCTTTTGCGGAATCGTACTCGGAGTTCTCAGATAAATCACCAAAACTGCGGGCAATTTTAATCCGTTCTACAACTTCTTTCCGTTTTACTGTCTTAAGTTCTTGTAATTCATTTTCTAATTTTGCTTTCCCATCTAGGGTCATTGGAAATACTTTTTCTGTCGCCAATCGATTTCGCTCCTTTTGTTTGTTCATTATTGTATAGAAAAGCACGGAGATATCGCTCCGCACCTTCATCAAAAATATTACTACTCGTGTGAAAGATTAACATGCCACGCTAGAAATAGCAAGCAATTGTCTCTCTTTTTACTAGGAAAATTTTACCTTAATTTTCTCTATTTGACAAGTGATACCTGTTGTTTATACATGTTTTTGCAAGATTGATTCAATTTTTGTTGTCATTAAATCGATTGCTACGTGGTTCTCGCCGCCTTCTGGAATGATAATATCAGCAAATTTTTTCGTAGGTTCAATGAATTCGTTATGCATCGGTTTAACGACGGAAAGGTATTGATCGATTACTGAATCCATCGTCCGGCCACGTTCTTTCATATCGCGTAACAGCCGGCGAATAAAACGAATATCATCATCTGTATCAACATATACTTTAATATCCATTAAATCTCGGAGGCGTTTATCTTCCAAAATTAAAATTCCTTCTAAAATGATTACTTCGCGAGGTTCTTGGATTTCTACCTCTTCTTTTCGCGTATATTTGGCATAGTCGTAAATCGGTTTTTCAATCGTTTCATAACGACGTAGCGCCGCAATATGTGAAATAAGTAGATCGGTATCAAAGGCTAACGGATGATCATAGTTCACTTTTAATCTATCTTCAAAACTAATATTCGCTTGGTCATGATAATAGACGTCTTGAGCAATCATCAAAATCGAGTGACCGCTAAAATGGTCGCAAATTGCCTTTGTTACGCTAGTCTTACCTGAACCTGAACCACCAGTTACGCCGACTACGATTGGTTTTTTTGTCATGATACGCCTCCATTTTTCTTTCTTTTGGAAATAGATAAGCCGTCCCCGAGTGGAATGGTCGTTGTGTCAAAATCAGGATGTGTCACTAAGAAATCATTAAAATTACGCATTTTTCTAGCAACGCGTAATTTACGTTGTTTTTCGGGCGACATATCAAGTGCTAATCCTTTAAAAAGAACATTATCACTATAAATAACCCCATTTTCAGCTAACGATCCTGTATAAATATGGAAAAATTTCTCATATTGCGCTTTCGCTGCATCGATAAAGATGGCATCAAATGGACCATGAGCTAAAATTTCTTCGGAGCCTTCAATCGCATCCGTTAGTAACGGTTTTACTCTGTCAGATGCTCCGTAACGTTGAATATTATGTACAGCTTGTTTGTATCGTGCTTCGTCGCGCTCAACGGTAATGATTTCTGCATCAGGAAGTTGATCTGCCATTTTTAAAGCGGAGTAGCCAATTGCTGTTCCAAGCTCTAATATACGTTTTGGCTTTTGAATATCCAAAATCTGTAATAAACAATATAAAGAATCTGGCTCCATAATTGGCACTTCATTGGCCGCGGCATAGGCTTCAAGCTCTTCAAAAAACGGCGTGCTCTTAGGAATGTGTTTTAATAAATAATCATGAATCATATCATTCACTGCTAGGATCCCCTATCTTAACAAACAAAGCACCTGCCAAAAACATGCGAAACATGCTTCTGACAAGTGGGTGTTTTTAATTATTTTTTGTAATATGCTCTTCTTTTAATTTATTGTGCTCTTCTAACGTTTTCGAGAAATAAACTTTCCCTGTTTTTGTGTTTGCTAAGAAGTATAGGTAGTCGCTTTTTTCTGGGTAAAGTGCTGCTTCCATCGAAGAGTCGCCACTATTGGAAATTGGACCTGGTGGTAGGCCGTTGTTTTTGTAAGTGTTATACGGTGACTCGACTTCTAAATCTTTATAGGTTGTTTTGCTTTTGTGTTCACCTAGCGCATAAAGAACGGTTGGATCGGTTTGCAGGCGCATATCTTTTGCTAAGCGGTTGTAGAATACACTCGCAATCATTTTGCGGTCGACATTTTCCGTTGCTTCTTTTTCGATAATAGAAGACATCGTTAGGAATTTGTGGACGGACATGTTTTGTTTCGTTAGTTCTGCGCGGTATTTCCCAATGTTTACATCTGTCGCTTTGACCATTTCGGTAATGATTTCTTCGGCAGATACATCTGTTCCTTTGAATGTGTATGTCGCTGGGTATAAATAACCTTCTAATGGATGTTTGATAGATTTGTTTAAGACATCATTGGTTACGGTGTCTGGGTATGCTTTTATCATGGAAGCAACAAATGTCGGGTCATCCATCGTTTTAAGCACATCGGCTTTTTTTAGTTTTGGTTGATAAGCAACGATTCTATCCGCAATTTGATCTAGTGTGTAGCCTTCTGGAATGACTAATTTCGCCGGGGCTACGGTTTTACCTTCTTGCATTTTTTTGACGATTTGATCTGTGTTCATCGCTGGGCTGAATTCGTAATTTCCAGCTTTTAAATTCGTGTCATTATTGTATTTTACATAAAACGAGAAAATAGAAGCGTTATTAATGACGTTTTTATCTTCTAAAATGGTAGAAATATCAGAAATGCTAGATCCTGCAGGGATTTCTACGACGATTTTCTCTTTGCTTGCTTCATCTTTTGGTTCTAGTTGTGATTTTACATAATAATAGCCTGAAAAAGTTGCAATCACTAGAATTAAAATAATAATAGAAATAATAATTGTAATTTTCTTACCTTTTGTATTCTTCATTATAAACCTCATTTCATTGAAAACAATTCTAATCCATTATACCGATTATCTAAAAAAAATGCTATTCAATACGGAAAATTTTCTTAAAAAGTGACGTTTTTATTTTTTTTCGGTATAATTAGTAGCGTGATTTAACGAACAAGACAGAATCAGTCAAAGACTTGCTTCTGCCAATTAATTAAATATTGAAGGAGTCTTTTGGATGTTACATACGTTAATACAAAGTTTACAAGATTTCACGATGTGGCTAGTCGATTCACTTGGCCACTGGGGGATTTTTCTTGGAATGCTAATTGAAAGTGTTTGTATTCCCCTCCCGAGTGAAGTAATTATGCTGTTCGGTGGATTTATGGCCGAGGCTGGGAAACTCAACTTTTGGCTCGTGGTTTTTGCGGGTATTTCGGGAAACTTGGTGGGCTCTTTAATTGCTTACTATATCGGAAAATTTGGTGGCAGAGCATTAGTATTAAAATTCGGGAAATATATTTTCTTGAATGTCAAACATCTAGATAAAGCAGAACTTTGGTTTGGTCGTTACGGGGCGAGAGCAGTGTTTTTCGGTCGTGTCTTGCCGGTCATCCGAACATTTATTTCTTTACCAGCGGGTATTGCGAAAATGAACGTGTGGAAATTTATCGTCTACACAATTTTAGGTTGTATTCCGTGGAACATTTTTCTAACGTGGCTTGGTTATTCTTTAGGTTCCAATTGGAGTGTCGTCGAAAAGTATACTCGGCCAATTAGCTATTTAATGCTTGCATTGGTCATCGCAATTGTAGTTTATCTTGCTTATAAAATATGGAATAAACGCGCTAGAAACGCAAAATAAAAAGCATGTCTTGACATTTTTTGTCAGGACATGCTTTTTTAAATTTTTATTCTTCGTCTTCGTCAGCTAAGAAAGTTGCTAACATTTCTTCAATTCTATCCCACTCTTCGTCTGTTTCAACTGGTTGAAGATGTCCTTGATTACCATTTTCATCTTGAGTGTAGCTTGAAGCAAGGATTTCGATTTCTTCATCTTCCCCTTTACCAGCTGGGAAATATAAAACGTATGATTTATCAAAATGCTCGGAATCAAAGCTCATTAGAATTTCAAAAGCTTCTTCTTTTCCTTCTTCGTTTGTGATCCAAATAATATTTTCTTCTTCATGATTATGGTTATGTTCTTCTGCCATTAAATTCACCTCAAATTAATTAGTAGTGTCCAAATAGGACTGTAAAATCATTACTGCAGCTAACTTATCAATTACTTCTTTTCGTTTTTTACGCGAAACGTCTGCTTCGATCAAAGTTCTTTCTGCTGCAGAAGTGGTTAAGCGTTCATCCCAAAGTACAACGGGCAAACCAATTCTTCCCTCAAGTACTTCAGCATATATTTTAGAACTTTCAGCACGAGGTCCTATGGTATTATTCATATTCTTAGGAAGACCAACTACGACTTTTTCCACTTCGTATTCGAGTACTAGCTCTTTTACGCGGTCATAGCCGAATTGCTTTCTATTCTCGTCAATCTGAATTGTTTCCACACCTTGTGCGGTCCAACCGAGTGGATCACTTATCGCTACGCCGACCGTTTTTGAGCCGACATCTAAACCCATTATTCTCATTTCTCACCAATTTCGTTATTTTTCAGATACGCTTTGACAAGTTCCTCGATAATTTCATCTCGTTCTAAACGACGTATCATACTTCTAGCATCCTTGTGACGCGGAATATAAGCAGGATCGCCTGAAAGTAAATAGCCAACGATTTGATTTACGGGGTTATAGCCTTTTTCTTCAAGAGCAACGTAGACTTGTTTCATTAATTTTTTTACATCTTCTTCAATTGAATCATCGCCGAAGTTGTAAAACATTGTTTGATCTTTTGAATCCATAATCGAAGCACCTCATTCCTTCATGTATCTCTTTTCATTTTACACTATGTGAACAAAAATAACAAAGAAAAATGAGGCGCTTTGATGAAATTTATGCTTGTTGTTCTTTTACCCATGTGGCAACGTAATCAAGGGCTGTTCCTAGTTCTGCTGGATTTTTACCGCCAGCTTGAGCCATATCAGGACGTCCGCCGCCATTTCCGCCGCAGCGTGTTGCTACTTCTTTCAGTAGTTTGCCTGCGTGGTAGCCTGCTTTGATTGCATCTTCGGAAACTGCAGAAATTAGGTTTACTTTATCTCCTTGAACAGCTCCTAGAACAAGAACACCACCGATTTTTTTATCTTTCCAGTTATCAACGAACTGACGTAATTGGTTCATATCTTTGGCATTTACTTGTTTAGCAATTACTTTAACGCCGCCGATTTCTTCTGGTGATTCAAAAATATCAGCACTTGCTGCACTTGCTAATTTGCTTAATAAGGATTCGTTTTCACGTTTCACTTCACGTAAATCAGCTTGTAATTGTTCTACTTTTTGTGGTGTTTCTTTTGTTGTTGTTTTAAGTAGGTTAGCTGCGTGTTTTAAGGTGTTTTCTTGCTCTGTTACAAAGCGATATGCTTCTTTTCCTGTAACGGCTTCGATACGTCTAGTTCCCGCTCCAATACCTGTTTCGGATACGATTTTGAATAGACCGATATCTGCAGTATTACGGACGTGGACACCACCACAAAGCTCAATGCTATATTTGCCTACTTGAACGACACGAACAACATCGCCGTATTTTTCGCCAAATAGTGCCATAGCGCCAAGTTCTTTTGCTTCTGCGATTGGCATTTCTTCAATTACAACATTGATTTGTTCCCAGATTTTTTCATTGACGATTTCTTCCATTTTCGTTAATTCTTCTTCGGTAATTTGACCAAAATGAGAGAAGTCAAAACGTAAGCGGTCTGGAGAAACAAGTGAGCCAGCTTGGTTAACGTGCTCGCCTAATGTGTCTTTTAACGCACGGTGTAATAGATGGGTTGCTGTATGGTTTTTGATTGTTTCACGACGTTTTACTTTATCAACAGCTAGTTTTACTGTGTCGCCTGTTTTTAATACGCCTTCTTTTACGGAAATACGGTGCAAGTTTTGTTTGTTCGGTGCTTTTTGGACGTCTTCTACATAAGCAAGACCTGTTTCGCTTTCGATGGTTCCTTTGTCTGCTACTTGTCCGCCGCTTTCTGCATAAAATGGTGTTTCTTTGAAGATAACTTGCGCTTCGTTTCCAGCTGCTACTTTATCAACAAGTGTGTCATCTTGAATTAAATACAGGATTTCAGAAACATGTTCTGTTGTATTGTAACCAACGAATTCACTTTTCTCTGTTAAATTGGCAAGTAGTTCGCCTTGGACTTGCATCGATTTCACGTCAGCTCTTGCAGAACGAGCACGGTCGCGTTGTTCTTTCATTTCAGCTTCAAACCCAGCATGGTCCACTTTTAGGCCATGATCTTCTGCGTATTCTTCTGTTAATTCCACAGGGAAACCGAATGTATCATATAATTTGAAAATGTCCGCGCCTTTAATCACTTGTTCGTTTGTTTCTTTAGCATTTTTAAGAATCGTTTCCAAAATTGCTAAACCTTCATTTAAAGTTTCATGGAAGCGTTCTTCTTCTGTACGAATCACTTTTTGGATGAAGTCTGTTTGGTTTTCTACTTCTGGGTAGAAAGTATTCATGATTTTGCCAACGACTGGTACTAATTTGTACATGAATGGTTCGTTAATTGTTAGGACTTTTGCGTAACGAACAGCACGACGTAGTAAGCGACGTAAAATATAGCCGCGTCCTTCATTGGATGGTAAAGCGCCGTCGCCAATGGCAAATGCAACCGTACGAATGTGGTCTGCGATTACTTTAAATGCCACGTCGTTTTCTTGTGAGTGACCGTATTTCACGCCAGCAATTTGTTCTACTTCGCGGATAATCGGCATAAATAAGTCTGTTTCAAAGTTTGTAGGTGCGTCTTGGATAATGGAAACCATCCGTTCTAGACCCATCCCTGTATCAATATTTTGTTTAGGAAGTGGTGTGTAAGTTCCGTCTGGATTATGATTGAACTGCGAAAATACTAAGTTCCAAATTTCTAAATAACGTTCGTTTTCTCCGCCTGGATAAAGTTCAGGATCACTCGCGTCGTCACCAAATGCAGGTCCGCGGTCGTAGAAAATCTCGCTATCCGGGCCACTTGGTCCAATACCGATATCCCAGAAATTATCTTCAATTTCCACGATATGGTCATCGCTTAAACCAATTTTTTCGCGCCATAATGTTTTTGCTTCTTCATCTTCTGGATAAACCGTTACATATAATTTATCAGGGTCAAAGCCAATCCATTTAGGGCTTGTTAGGAATTCCCATGCGAATAAGATTGCGCCTTCTTTAAAGTAATCGCCAATAGAAAAGTTCCCTAGCATTTCAAAGAACGTATGATGGCGTGCTGTTTTACCAACGTTTTCGATGTCGTTTGTACGGATAGATTTTTGCGCGTTAGCCATTCTAGGATTGTCTGGAATAACCGAGCCATCGAAGTATTTTTTCATTGTAGCTACTCCACTGTTAATCCAAAGAATCGTTGGATCGTTGTTTGGTACTAGTGGTGCGCTAGGTTCGATTGTATGCCCTTTTTCTTTAAAGAAATCTAAAAATAACTGTCTTACTTCTGCGCTTGATAATTGTTTCATTTTTCATTTCCTCCTTTTGGTTTTTACAACAAAAAAAGCCTATATGATTGCTCACAGGGACGATTTTGGTGAAATCGCGGTACCACCCTGTTTGCAATGATATAGACTTTGTATCATTACCTCTTCAGTTATCTGTTAACGTGGATAAGACGGATCATCTAATGGGAGAGCAACTTTGGTGCAAGCGTGGTTTTCCTTCCAGCCAAGGGAAAACTCTCTAATCACGTGGAAACCAAAATCATATTCCTATCATGTATCAACTTTTATTCAACAATAAACTAAATTATAAAGAACGGATGGCTAAATGTCAACTGTTTATTAGACTATTCGTTGATTGTTTCTTTTCTACAAAGCTACCGTTTTTAAGGGTTAGTTTTACATCGGATACTTTCGCAATTTCTGGGTCGTGCGTTACCATGATGACGCATTTGCCTTCTTTATGGGCTAAATCTTGGAATAAAGTAACGACTTCTTTACTTGTACGCTCATCCAGGTTCCCAGTTGGTTCATCAGCGACAATTAATTCCGTTTCGCAGCACAGCGCACGTGCTATCGAAACCCGTTGTTGTTGTCCACCGCTTAGTGTCAGTACTTTTTGGCGTGCCATATCTTCTGTAATGCCTACTTTTTCTAGCATACTCAAGGCAAAAGCTTTTTTATCCGGTTGGTTTACATGGGTTATTTCCATTGCGGTCGTAACGTTTTGGAGTGCTGTCATATAGGTTAATAAATTATAGCTTTGGAATACAATGGAGACATATTTATTTCTAAATTGTTGTAGACCGATGCTTTTGAGGGAACTTCCTTTATAGAAGATATCACCTTCTTTTTGCGTATCAAGCCCTCCTGCAAGGGATAAGAAGGTCGTTTTCCCTGAACCAGAACTACCTACTACCGTGTAAAAAACACCCGCTTCAAAATCATAATTAATATCACTTAAAATGGATTCATCTTTCGTTTTATACCAGTAAGAAATATTTTCAAACGTCAATACTTTAGTCATATCATCACCTACTCCTGTTTAGTTAGAATTGTTTTTGGATTCATACGAAGAACGAGTGCCGCTGGTAAAAGTACGGAGATAAAGGCAATACCGATGCCAATCCCACCCATTTTTAGCATATCTTCTAATGTTACTTGAATGTCTAGCTCTTTGATTTGTTCAGCGTTTTTTGTTAAGTTGCTAACGCTACCCGCGAATCCACCTGGGCCACCTTGACCGTTACCGCCCGGACCACGATTTTCTGTCGTACTCGTTTCAGTAGTCGATGAGTTTTGTTGCGCTAGTAATTGATTTCCAGCTAATTGTGCGACATAATGACTACTTGCCGCGGCTAAACCAAAGGAAATTAATGCGACGATTAAAATTTCAACAAAGAATTGCGCGATTAATTTACCACGTTTTTCACCGATAGCTAGAAGTACGCCCATTTCGTATTTGCGGTCGCGTACTTGCATCATTACGAGCAGCCCTAAGATAAGTGCCCCAGCAATGCTGACAATATAAACGACATTTTTAGAGAACGATGCTACGCTGTCGATTGGTCCAATCATTTGTTGGTAAAGCGTGTCATTCGCATCTAGTTTAAATGTATCCCAATCAATGCTATCAACTTTTTTCGCTTCTTTTTCAAAAGCAGAAATGTTCGCTGCATCATCCATCGTATAAACTGCGGAATCTACTGTATTTTTATAATCAGAACCTTTAATTGTGTTGGCTACTGTATAAGGAACGTATACTTTGTTATAAGGATTTAGGAAAGAGAAGTTTTGCGCCATGTCACTTCCTGCATCAGTCGATTTATAAATTCCAACGATTTTCAATGTTACTTTCGTATTGCCGTCGCTGGAAGTAACAGTGAAGGAATCGCCCACTTTCCAGTCATTTTCTTCTGCTAAATTTTCTTCTACCATTGCTACATTTTTGTCTTTGTCAGCGGAAGTAATGGCTACACCGCTAGTTAGTTCGCTTGTTCCTGCTTCAAAATCAGTGCTTGTTGCGGAATCTAGTAAGCCACTAATGCTTAAATCCGCATCTACCATTTGTGGTCCACCTTGGCCGCCACCTGGTCCTTGTGTTTGAGTTGTTGTGGACGAATCATCGCTTGAAGAAGTATCACCGGAAGATTCAATTGGATCAAATCCGGATGCTAAAGCTTGTGTGCTGGAATAATAATTATAGCTTGCTACATGATCTAATTTAGCCAAATCGTTAGCATCACTAACATCGATTGGGCTACTCTCGAATTTTGGTTTTGCTTCGGTAGAGCTGCTTTCACTACTGGATGCCTCTTCTCGCATCGCTTGCATTTGTTTTTCACGGTCAACCGTAAGTGTCACCGTTCCACCAAGTTGTTCTCTGGCTAATTCGCTCGCTTTATCTGCGGCGGATTGAATAGTAAAGCCTGATAAAATAAGTACACAGACAACTGTGAAAATAATTAGTTGTAAAACAGATCTTCCTTTTCTTGCTTTCATGCTGAGCCATGCCCTCTTAAAAAAATTCATGTGTTTTCCTCCATTCGGTTTCTACTCCACTAAGATTACTGGGCAGTTATGAAGAAAGTATGAACAAACTATGATGCATATTTTAAACTTTCGCGAAAAAAATAATTAAGCTTGATTATTGGGTCTAATTAGGCTAGTTTTAATGTAAGAGGAGTGAGTACAGAAGATGAAATTACTTATGATAGAAGATAATGTCAGTGTATGCGAAATGATAGAAATGTTTTTTATGAAAGAAGAAATTGACGCAACGTTTGTTCATGACGGCAAAATGGGTTATGAAACGTTTTTTAAAGATGATTTTGATATTGCGATTATTGATTTAATGCTTCCGAATATGGATGGAATGACTATTTGTCGCAAAATCCGTGAAGTGAGCGATGTGCCGATTATTATTTTAACGGCGAAGGAATCGGAATCAGATCAAGTGCTTGGTCTTGAAATGGGCGCCGATGATTATGTGACGAAACCATTCAGCCCACTGACTTTAATGGCACGAATCAAAGCGGTTACTCGTCGCAAAAATAGTGCAACTCCAACAGAAAACAACGAAGACATCCTAGAAACGACTTATTTCAAAATTAGTAAAAGGACGCGCGAAATATTTTATCAAGGCGAATTGCTTGATGCGTTAACTCCGAAAGAATTTGATTTACTTTATTTCTTGATGCAGCATCCGCGCCAAGTTTTTTCGAGAGAGCAGTTGCTAGAACAAGTTTGGGGTTATCAATTTTACGGGGATGAGCGTACGGTGGATGTTCATATCAAACGGTTACGCCAAAAAATCGCCACGGAAACAAAGCCGTTTTTACACACTGTTTGGGGTGTCGGCTACAAATTTGATGAAACGGAATGAAGCGAATGAAATTTAAATATGCCTATCAACTATTTTTCACGCAATTTATCATTTTGCTTATCGCTTGTATTATGATTGGGCTGCTTGTCTCCCACTCTTTAAAAGATTATTTTTATCAAAGCCAAGTAAATGACTTAACGAGTTACGGGGAGACGATTTCGATGGATATTCGTCATTCGCCGCAAGATGCTACGATGCAAGTTTTGAATACGTATCAACGAACATTAGATGTGAAAAAAATCCATTATACAATCAAAAATGCCGATGACGAAACGATTTATCCAACTCAGCTAAATCAGCCATTACCTAAGGATTTTTCTATTTCAGCGGATGATAAGAAAAAATTAGAAAGTGGCGAAACGGTTAGTAAAAAGATTGATAATCGTTTTAATAGAGAAATGACGATTGTGTACGTTCCGATTATGGATGGCAACAAATTTGTCGGTTCGATTGTGTTGAATTCTCCGATTAGTGGCACGCAGCAAGTCGTTGGTACAATTAATCGTTATATGTTCTACACTATTTTGCTTTCCATCACCGTAGCACTTATTCTTAGTGCGATTTTATCCAAGCTACAAGTTAATCGGATTAATAAATTGCGAGCTGCCACCAAAGATGTTATTCAAGGCAATTACAAAGCTCGACTAAAAGAAAATAACTTCGATGAAATCGGCGCACTGGCTATTGATTTCAATAAAATGACGCAAACACTTGAAACATCCCAAGAAGAAATTGAGCGTCAAGAAAAACGGCGGCGGCAATTTATCGCGGATGTTTCTCATGAGATGCGCACCCCACTTACAACGATTAGTGGTCTCACAGAAGGTTTAGTCAATGATATTATTCCAAAAAGCGAAACCGACCGTTGTATCGCACTCATTGACACTGAAGCTAGACGTTTAACAAAATTAGTCAATGAGAATTTAGATTATGAAAAAATTCGTAGCAATAAAATCAAACTTCAAAAAACACGCTTTAATGGCAAAGAATTCCTCGAGTTAATTAAAGAGCAACTTGATTACGTAGCGAGCGAAAAAGGCAACACGATTACGGTCGCTATTGATAAAGATATGGCTATTTATGCAGACTACGACAGATTAACACAAGTATTTATCAATATTGTCAAAAACAGTGTGCAGTTTACAGAAAATGGTCAGATTACTTTAACTGGTACGCAAGATTATAAAGAGTCTGTCTTGACGATTACTGATACGGGGATCGGCATGAACACAGAAGAATTAGAGCAAATTTGGGAAAGATTTTTCAAAGCAGATATGTCGCGGACGAATACTGCTTTTGGTGAATCCGGCATCGGACTGTCGATTGTGAAGCAATTAATTGAATATCACGATGGGACAATTACCGCAACAAGTGAGCCAAACAAAGGTACAAGCTTCACGATTCGCCTTCCTTTTTTCCAAGATAATGAGCAATAAAAAAGAACCGCCTTCTAGTCAATTAGAAAGCGGTTCTTTTTATCCTGCCATAAATTGTTCTGGAGTAATCCCTTCCATCCCAATCATTGGATCAATTTCGGTAATATTTTCGGAGGTAAGTATTCGTTTATTCGTCATTTGTTCGAGCATTACATCTTCGCTCATTAAACGTTCGGAAAGTGTCGTATTGCGTTTATTTTCATCAATTCGTTCTATTCCCATTCGAAAAGCTTCTTCTTCCCCGCAGAGAATTAGAAACTGTTTACTTCTTGTTACTCCGGTATAAAGTAAATCACGGCGCAACATGCGGTAATAGCTCCGAACAATCGGCATAATTACAATCGGAAATTCACTTCCCTGCGCTTTATGAATCGAACAACAATAAGCGTGTGTTAATTGGTTAAATTCTTGCCGATAATAAGAAACTTCTGTTTGGTCAAACTGCACGACAATCATATCTTGCTTTTCGGTATTTTCTTTCGCATAAATAATCGAAACAATCTCACCAATATCGCCATTGAATACATTTTTCTCTGGTTGATTAATTAGTTGCAGTACTTTGTCGTGAACCCGATACTTAATTTCGCCAAATTGGACTTCTTTTCGCCGTCCTGTATCATTTGGATTAAAAATTTCTTGGAGTTTTTTATTTAAAATATCAATTCCCGCTGGCCCACGATACATCGGCGCTAAAACTTGAATGTCTTTTGCTCGAAAGCCTTTATTTTTCGCATTTTTAACTACTTGTTCAACGACATCACCAATCTGGTTCACCGTACAATGGAAAAAAGAACGATCTGCTCTATTTTTCGTGAAATCAGCTGGTAACATGCCTTCTTTAATATAATGCGCCATTTCAATAATCGACGATCCATCTTTTTGGCGATAAATATCTGAAAGTGCCACGGTTGGAATTTGTTCTGACTCAAGAATGTCTTTTAATACTTGCCCCGGTCCAACTGATGGTAGTTGATCTTGGTCACCTACGAGCACGACTTGCATATGCGCTGGCAAAGCCCGGAACAATTGATTAGCAAGCCAAATATCCACCATCGACATCTCATCAACGATTAAAAGTCGGCCATCAATGAGTCTTTCTGCGTCGTCGTCCATTTGTTCTTGACCATTCATTCCAAGCAAACGGTGAATCGTCATCGCTGGAAGCCCAGTTGATTCAGACATTCGTTTCGCCGCTCGTCCAGTTGGAGCCGCAAGTAATACTGGAAAAGTGGCTCCATCTTTGTACGCGTGCGGATCAAGGCTAACACCATTCAACTCAGCATACAATTCTACAATTCCTTTAATAACCGTCGTTTTACCTGTCCCGGGTCCGCCAGTAAGCACGAGCATTGGAGACATTAAGGCTTGCTCTAAAGCTTGACGCTGTGAGTCGCCATAGTGAACACCAATTCGTTCTTCCAATTCCCCGAGAGCCAGTAAAAATTCAGATTGCGGAAATTGCTCTTGATATTCGGTTTGTTTCATCATTCGTTTCACATGGTACGCAAAGCCACTTTCTGAATAATATAGCGAAGGCATATAAACACGTGTATTTTCGGTAATTATCTTTTGTTCTTCTGCTAATTTTTCGACTTGGGACACTAAAATACTTTGGTCGATGCGAATGCCTTCACTTTCTTCCAGCAAATAGGTCACTTCTCCGAGAAGAACTTCTTGCTCCATATACACATGCCCTTGCTGCATGCAGACAGAATCCAGCATAAATAAAATCCCCGCACGAAGCCGCTCTGGATGATTCCCACCAAGACCGAGTTTTCGTCCCAGTTCATCCGCTCGTTGAAAACCAATTCCTTTGACGTCTTCTATTAATTTATACGGATTGTTTTCTAACACTTCCATTGCATTTTGTTTATACGCTTGGAAAATTTTCATCGATAACTGTGGACCAAAGCCATATTCATTCAGCCCGACCATCACATGTTCCAAGCCTTGATTTTCTCTAAGGGACGCTAGCAAACTTTCCGCTGCGCCAGATGGTAATTTAGGCACCGTATTTAACAAGCTTGGGTCCGATAAAATTTTCGTAATCGCATCGTCGCCAATCGTATCGACAATGTTTTCGGCTGTCACTTTACCAATTCCTTTGAAGAGTTCTCCGGAAAGATAATTAATTAAGCCGGCGCGCGATTGTGGCATTTCTTTACGAAATCTATCTGCTTTGAATTGTTGACCAAATTTGGCATGTTCCTGCATTTTTCCGTAAAATGTATAGACTTCTTGTTCGTGAAGTGCTGGGAAAAAGCCGGTGACGATAATATCTTTTTCATCCCAATCCGCATTGGTTTCTTTCACAAGTATTCGCACAACAGAAAAGAGGTTTTCGGCATTATAAAAAATGGTAGACAGCATCGTGCCCTTCATGAAAAGTTCTTCTGGTGTATCATCAAATAAGGCGAGAGAGTCTTGTTCAGCCATCTAAAGCCGCCTCCTTTCTAAAAATTATTCTGCTTCATTTTCTAAATCTTGAATGGCATTTAATGCGTTTTCGGCTAATTCATGTGGTATACCAGTTGCAAGAGCGCGTTCGAAATATGTTTTTGCAAGTACGATATCGCCTTGCCACGCTAGATAAGCAGCACCAATATTGTAAAGCGCATCTGGATCTTCTGGTTTCACAAGCAGTACGCGTTCCAGCATCGTAATCGCATCTTCATAAAAACCGCTTCGAGCAAGTACAATTCCATATTGGAATAATGCTTCCCCGTCTTCTGGATTTAACTCCACACTTCTAAGTAAATACGGCATCGCTAGCGTTAATTCTTCCATTTGAACAAAGCTCATTCCTAACATGAAAAATAAGTCGCCATTTTCCATCCCTTGTTTGGTGGCATTTTGGAAGCTATCAGCGGCTTCTTGATAACGTTCTAATTCATAATATAAATTGCCTAAGCTATAGTAAGCCGCCGGAACCGTATCATCTAGTTCAAGCGCTCTTTTGAAAAATAATTCTGCACGTTCAAAGTCATCCATGGAAAGCAATACGTTCCCAAAATTGATATAACCAACTGGATCACTTGGATGTTCTTCGATGACTTCTGTAAATAATTTGACCGCTTCTTCTAAATTGCCTTCTTGCATTTGTTTGATGCCTAATTGGTTTTTATCCATTTTCTATTCCCTCTTATCTTTCTTGATTTTTTACCGATGTATTCAGCCACGAAATAATCGCATTTGCGACTTGATCTGTCTGTTCGGTTACACTGATTGTTGCTTTTCCGTCACCGTGTTGTTCGCCGTAAGCACCAAATTGCGCATGATTTCCGCCTTCGATTGAAACAAAAGTAGTATCTTTAGGTAAGTATTTTTTATTTTTGTCATAAGCATCTTGATTTAAGACGTCATCCTTTGTCCCAGTAATAGAAATAGCTGGAAAAGGAGCATTTTTGAGTGAACCTTTTTCATCGGGATAACTGGCTAAGAAAAATGCGCCTTCTAGTTCTGCTTCATTATCGTGTGCGAATCTTGAAGCCATCACACCACCTAGCGAATGACCACCAATCACAAATTTCTCATCAGGAGCTTCGTCAATAATATCCGCCGCTCGATTTTTGCCAAAAACAGCTAAATTAAGGGGCATTTCGACGATATACGTTTTATAACCACTCGAAGCTAATTTGTTTGCAAGCGGTGCATAGCTAAGCGCATCCACAAACGCACCTGGATATAAAATAATACTCATACCAGCATCAGATTTCCGCGGCGTAAAAACAAGAATGTCATTTTCCTCGAGCACATCTACTGTTTTAGATGAATTTGCAGCATTTTCTGCAATCGTAGAAGGTTCTGAGTTGAAATAAAAATATCCCCATATAAGGAGGCAAAATATAACAATCGCACTCCCGAAAATCGCTATCTTTTTCATAAAGGACCTCTTTTCCCTGTTTCGTATAATATTTTACCACAAAATCTGTTTAAAAAAACGCTTTTGAACAGGAAAAAACCGGAGTCTCGTAGAAAACAAGATTCTCCGGTTCCAATTTTTAACCTACATAATCTAATTGCGTGCCATTTTTCCAAACAGTATCAATTGTTCCGCCGCCAAGACAAATGTCGCCATCATAGAAAACGACTGCTTGACCAGGTGTAATAGCGCGCACTGGGTCAGCAAAAACAACTTCGGCTGTACCATCTTCGCGTAAGTGTACCGTTACTTTTGTATCTGTTTGACGATAACGGAATTTTGCAGTACATTCGATTGTTTTTGGTTTTTCTGCATTGGTAGTAAAAGAGATATCGGTCGCAATTAAGGAATCTGAGTACAATGTTTCATGATGGAAACCTTGTTCTACAAACAACACATTTTTTTTCAAATCTTTACCGACAACAAACCAAGGTTCACCGTCTCCGCCAATACCTAAACCATGACGTTGACCAATAGTGTAATACATTAAGCCATCATGCTTACCAAGTACTTCGCCGTCTAAGGTTTTCATTTCGCCGGGTTGTGCTGGAAGATATTCACTTAAAAATTGCTTAAAGTTTCTTTCGCCAATAAAGCAAATGCCGGTGCTATCTTTTTTGTCAGCAGTAGCAAGTCCCGCTTTTTTCGCGATTTCACGTACTTCGGTTTTTTCCATACCGCCAAGTGGGAACATGACTTTTTTCAGTTGGTCTTGGGAAAGTTGGTTTAAAAAGTACGTTTGGTCTTTATTGTTATCGACGCCACGAAGCAATTCGATTTCATCACCTACTTTTTTCACTTGTGCATAGTGACCAGTCGCCACATAATCCGCGCCAAGACTTTCCGCATGTTCTAAAAATGCCTTAAATTTAATTTCTTTATTACACATCACATCGGGGTTTGGCGTACGACCAAGTTTGTATTCATCTAAGAAATACGTAAACACTTTGTCCCAATATTCTTTTTCAAAATTGACCGCATAATACGGGATACCAATTTGGTTTGCTACACGAATAACATCATCGTAATCTTCCGTTGCTGTACAAACACCAAATTCATCGGTATCGTCCCAATTTTTCATGAAAATTCCAATGACATCGTAACCTTGTTCTTTCAATATATGAGCAGTGACTGATGAATCCACTCCGCCTGACATGCCGACAACGACACGAATGTCACTATTATTTGTAGTCAAAACTAGCTCCTCGCCTTCTTATATTTTCATTAAACGCGCTACTACTTCACTTATTTTCGTAGCTGCCGTTTCCACTTCTTCTAAATGATTTCCCAGTCCAAAACTAATCCGAACTGTTTCTTGAATCGCTGGATGATTTTCACCAAAAAGCGCTACTAAAACATGCGACGGATCTACTGTCCCCGCCGTGCATGCCGAACCACTCGAAACGGCAATTCCTTCCATATCTAAATTCATTAATAATTGTTCAATCGAAACGCCCGGAAAACGCACGCTAAAAACATGCGGTAAAGTGTTCGCTTCTAAACCATTCACTTCAAAATCAAGCTCAGCCGAACGCCAAATTTCTGCCATCCGTTTTTTAAAGGAAACATATTCCTCGTTTTTCAGTTCGCGTTCATTTGTCATAATGGTAGAAGCTGCACTAAACCCACAAATCCCCGCTAAGTTTTCTGTACCAGCGCGTCGTTTTCGTTCTTGTTCGCCGCCGTGCATTTGATACGCAAGACGCGTCCCATTTTTGACGTATAAAAAACCTACGCCGCGTGGTCCGTTTATTTTATGAGAAGAAGTAGTTAATAAATCTACTCCAAGTTCTGTTACATCTATATTTAATAGCCCGTAAGCTTGTACTGCATCAGTGTGGAAAATGGCTTGATGTTCGCTTAACGCCGCGCCAATCTCCGCAATCGGCTGAATCGAGCCAATTTCATTATTACCGTACATGATGGAAACGAGAATTGTATCTGGTCGTAAAGCTTTCTCTACGCTCTCTGTTGACACGATTCCATGCTCATCTACTGGCAAGTAAGTCACTTCAAAGCCTTGAGTCTCAAGATATTCACATGTTTTTAAAACAGCATGATGCTCAATCTGAGAAGTAATAATGTGTTTTCCGTTTTCTTGATGTGCCAAAGCCGTTCCAATAAGTGCCAAATTATCGCCTTCTGTACCGCCGCTTGTAAAAATAATTTCTTTTTCTGTAGCGTGGATACTTTTAGCAATTGTGTGACGAGCTTCATCCAATGCTTTTCTTGCCTCTCGTCCAGCGTAATGAATACTGGAAGGATTGCCGTACGTATTAGTGATTGCGCCAAGCATTGTTTGGATAACTTCTGGATGAATTGGACTTGTCGCAGCATGGTCTAAGTAAATTCTGTTTTCCATTTTTTATCGCGTCCTTTTTTGTAGACGAATTCCTGTTCGCCGTTAATCGTTTCTTATTGTAACAGCAATACTCCTGTAAAGTAAAGAGGAATAACTCCTATTTACACGCAAAAAAGAAACCCCAATCGTACCGTTTAGGATTCCCTTCCTTTGAACCCGCTCTCAATTAAAGCAGGTGGGTGCTCTGTCTAACGGTTTGCACTTCCTCGTGTGAAGGCATGTGCGCCGCGCCGGAACTCCAAGCTCCCTAGGTATAAAAAATTGTTCGGTTCAAAAATATAGGAACTATATCGAATACATTAGGGTTTCTTTTCTTCATTTAGAATACCATAGGAAAGACGAAATTTCAATGTTAGCGACTTTTCATTTGGCACTTTTTTTATTCTTTTTTTGCTTTGTTTTCGTTAATTTTTTGGTACACGCCGGCAATTGTTTGCTCAAATTTAGAAGTAAATTTTGGCTCATAATATAATTTCTTTTTGAGTCGATCTGGTAAATATTGTTGATCAACCCACGCGTTCTCATAATTATGCGGGTATTTATAGTCAATCGCTCGACCAAGTTTTTGCGCCCCGGAGTAATGGCCATCACGCAAATGGTCCGGCACTTCCCCGCTATTTCCTTGGCGAATGTCTGCTAACGCGGCATCAATCGCCATAATAGCTGAATTGGATTTCGGTGATAAACATAGCTCGATTACCGCATTTGCAAGCGGGATTCGTGCTTCTGGAAAGCCGACTTTTTCTGCAGTTTGAATCGCGGCTAATGTATGTGCGCCCGCTTGTGGATTAGCCAAGCCAATATCTTCGTATGCCATAACAAGCATTCTTCTACTAATACTCACTAAATCCCCAGCTTCTATCAAACGTCCCATATAATGGAGTGCAGCATTGACATCACTACCTCGAACTGATTTTTGAAACGCACTTAGCACATCATAATGCGCATCTCCGTCTTTATCATGTGCGAGACTTTTCTTTTGTAAGCACTCTTCTGCTACCTCCACTGTAATATGAATAACTCCAGCTTCGTTTGGTTCGGATGAAATAACTGCTAACTCGAGGGCATTCAGCGCACTACGCACATCGCCATTACTAGCCGTTGCAAAGTGTTTTTTCGCTACTTCATCTATTTCTACTTCATAATTCCCGAGTCCTCGTTCTTTATCTCTAAGCGCTCGGTCCATCGTTATCATAATGTCTTCTACCGTCAAAGGCTTTAATTCGAAAATTTGTGTTCTGCTTCGAATAGCCGGATTAATGGCGATATATGGATTACTTGTCGTCGCGCCTATTAAAATGATTGCACCACTTTCCAGTAAAGGAAGCAAAAAATCTTGTTTGGCTTTATCTAAACGATGTACTTCATCCAAAAGCAGAATTACCGTACCGCTCATTTTTGCTTCAGCAGCCACTACTTCCATATCTTTTTTATTATTCGTTACTGCATTTAATGTACGAAAAGCATATTTCGTACTACCAGCAATCGCGCTTGCAATCGAGGTTTTTCCAATTCCAGGCGGTCCATATAATATCATAGAAGATAATTGTTTTGCTTTGACCATCCGGTAAATAATTTTATCTTTACCGACTAAATGCGTTTGTCCCACGATTTCATCTAGTGCTTTTGGGCGCATCCGGTAAGCTAAAGGTTGAATTGCCATATAACCGCTCCTTCTTATTTTGCTTGTTTTCTATTATAACATAAGAACATCTGTGCGTTCACCTACTTGTTTCCTTTGCCTTCTTTCTGTAATTCCGATATAATAGATGCGGTATAAGCGGTTTCGAAATTACTGGAGGTTAAATAAAAATGAAAATCACAACAAAAGGTCGTTATGGCCTAACAATAACATTAGAATTAGCAAAAAGAATTGGCGATGGCCCTATTTCCCTTCGCAGCATCGCTCAAGATAAAAATTTATCCGAACATTATTTAGAACAATTAATCGGACCATTACGTAATGCAGGAATTGTCAAAAGTATCCGCGGGGCGCACGGTGGATATGTGTTAAATGGTGATCCAGAAAAAATTACGGCTGGCGATATTATTCGCACGCTGGAAGGCCCTATCGTACTTGTCGAGAGTATGGAAGACGAGGAAGCGGCACAACGCGAACTATGGACCCGCATGCGTAATGCTGTCCGCGATGTATTAGATCAAACGACACTTGCTGACTTATTAAAACATTCGACAGACTCCGAACTATCGGATGGTTACATGTTTTATATTTAATGAAAAAAGCCTATTTCCGAATAGGCTTTTCATCTGCCATTTAAACGGAATTTCCACCTCTCTATTTGTCTGATTATTCTGAAATGAACCCGAAAAGCAATCAATTGAAAACGCTATATGTTAGATTATCTAACCAAATTAATTGAATTGATAAAATATTCTTGCCTTTATTTGAATATAGTGTATGATGAACGCATAAATAAAATAAATCATGTTAGCTTATCTAACAAAAGGAGAGTTGAGTATGGAATCAGTATTTATGTTCTTTTGTACTTTATTGGTTTGGTTAATGACACCAGGAATTGCATTATTTTATGGTGGCATGGTTCGGCGCAAAAATGTGTTAAGTACGGCAATGTATAGTTTTAGCTCAATGGCAATTGTTTCTATTCTTTGGGTGATTGTTGGTTATTCATTAGCTTTTGCACCTGGAAACGGCTTTATTGGCAGTTTTGACTGGATATTCCTTCATAACGTCGGGTTCGCTGCAAACGATACTTACTCAGATGCTATTCCACATATTCTCTTTATGATGTTCCAAATGACTTTTGCTATTTTAACTGTAGCTATCATTTCCGGGGCATTTGCAGAACGAATGAATTTCTCCGCATATTTGATTTTCATTATTTTGTGGTCGTTACTTGTTTATTCCCCTGTTGCCCACTGGGTTTGGGGCGATGGCGGTTGGTTACGCGATCTAGGAGCACTTGATTTTGCCGGCGGAAACGTGGTTCATATTAGCTCAGGCGTAACCGGATTGGTACTCGCTATTATGATTGGTCGGAGAAAAGAAGCGGACTCTGCTTCCCCGCATAACTTGCCGCTCGCACTTATCGGTGGCATTCTCGTTTGGTTTGGTTGGTATGGATTTAATGTTGGGAGCGCCCTAACGATTGATAACGTGGCGATGACGGCATTTGTTAATACGAATACGGCGGCTGCAGCTGGTATTATCGGTTGGGGACTTGTCGAATGGTTAACGAATAAAAAACCGACGATGCTTGGAACGATTTCTGGAGCTATTGCTGGTTTAGTTTCTATCACCCCTGCTGCTGGATTTGTTACTGTCCCAAGTTCTTTGATTATCGGTTTCCTCGGCGGAGCGTTATGCTTCTGGGCTGTATTCTGGTTGAAAGGCAAAGTAAAATACGACGATGCGCTTGATGCGTTTGGCCTTCACGGTATTGGTGGTATTTGGGGCGGCATCGCAACCGGACTTTTTGCTACAACGAAAGTAAATGAAGCTGGAGCAGATGGTTTATTTTACGGTAACGCATCTCTAGTAGTGAAACAGCTAATCGCAATCGGCTCAACTGTCGCATATGTCGCTGTGGTAACGGCCCTCATCGTCGTGATCATCAAACTATTTTTACCAATTCGCGTAAATGAAGAACAAGAATTTAAAGGACTTGATTTGACGCTTCACGGCGAAAAAGCATATCAAGAATAAGGGAGGCAACAATATGTCTGGATTAACAAAAATCGAAATTATCACTCGTCCAAATCGTTTTAACTTATTTCAAAAAGAACTTGCGAAAATCGGCGTGAGCGGTTTAACTGTCACGAAAGCGCTTGGAACCGGTCTTGAAAAAGGCTTTATCGAACTTTATCGTGGTACAAAAAAAGAAACCAATATCCATGAACGGATGAAAATTGAAATTGTTGTATCTACTGTTCCGGTTGAAGATGTGCTCCGCGTCGTAAAAGAAACGCTTCGAACTGGCGAACCCGGCGACGGAAAAGTCTTTATTTACCCGCTAGCAGAAGTCATTAAAATCAGTACAGGAGAGACAGGCGTCGATGCATTACAAGATAAACCATCAAAATGAATAGTTAAAATGGTGAATTAATTAAAAATGGGGCCTCTATTCTAAAAAATCAATGAGAAATGGCGTTTACCCCTTCCGCTTCTTAGCTTTTACACTTATAATGAAAAAGGAAGAACGTTTAGAATAGATAAGGAGGCGCGAAATTCCCTATGCGTAAAATCCCCATTTTCACCCTTCTAGCAGCTATCTTGCTTTTCGGTGGCTATTATCTTTATCAGCACGCTTCGTCAAAAGTAGATGTTACCTTCAATTTCGTGGTAGATCAAAAAGCAAAAGATAATACCGTCACTGGTACCATCGATGGCGCTGGAAACAAATCCATTACACTACCGCTTTCCGAAGAGAGCTGGGATGCAGTAAAAAAAGGGAATCGCTACAATGTGGAAGCCACTTTTTATAACAAAAATAAAATCAGCTCCAATGAAGCGAAAGAATTGGACGGTCCGTTTTGGTCCAATGATTCCAATCAAGGGTTATTAGTTAATAAAGTACATGTAGAAAATATTCAAGAATTAAGTGATGATTTTTAAAACAAAAAGAAGCTGAGCGCTACCCGCTCAGCTTCTTTTTCATTTTAGTTCGATTCTTTTTTCACTGTTTCCAATTTCAATTCCGCAAGTTGAGCGGAACTAACCTCTCCTGGCGCATTTGTCAACGGGTCTACAGCACTTCCTGTTTTAGGGAATGCAATTGTGTCGCGCAAGTTGTTTCGGCCAGCTAAAATCATGACGATACGGTCTAGGCCAAGCGCGACACCACCATGTGGCGGCGTGCCATATTCTAACGCATCCATTAAGAAGCCAAACTGTTCTTTCGCTGATTCATCCGTGAAACCAAGCGCGCGGAACATCGATTCTTGTACTTCTTTTTTATAAATACGCAATGAACCGCCGCCGATTTCATAACCATTCAAGACGATATCATATGCTTCTGCCATTACTTTGGAAGAATCTGTTTCAAGAAGTGGAATATCTTCTTCTTTTGGCAAAGTGAATGGATGATGCGCAGATACATAGCGACCAGCTTCTTCATCATATTCGAATAATGGCCAATCTGTTACCCATAAGAAAGCAAGTTCTTCTTCATTGATTAAGTTTAAATCTTTGCCAAGCTTATTACGAAGCGCTCCAAGCGATGCGGCAACGACATCTGCTTTGTCAGCTGCAAATAATAATAAGTCGCCATCCTCGGCTTGTAATGCTGCTTGTAGTTCTGCCGCTTTATCTTCAGGGAAGAATTTAGCAATCGGTCCTTTTAGTTCGCCTGCTTCAACTTTTAGCCATGCAAGACCTTTCGCACCGTAGTTAGCAACAAAAACGCCAAGTGCATCTAAATCTTTACGAGAAAAATTAGCTGCGGCTGCTTTCGCGTTGATTGCTTTCACTTCGCCACCATTTTCAATTGCGGATTGGAAGACTTTAAAATCAACATCTTTTACGACATCCGATACATTTTGTAATTCTAAACCAAAACGAATATCCGGTTTATCACTGCCAAAACGATCCATTGCTTCTTTATACGTCATACGAGGAAACGGTTTTTCAATGGTGATATTTTTTGCTTCTTTGACAACATCTACCAGCATATCTTCCGTAATTGCTTGAATTTCTTCTTTTGTTAAAAAGCTTGTTTCTAAATCAATTTGTGTAAATTCCGGTTGACGGTCACCGCGCAAATCTTCATCGCGGAAACAACGTACGATTTGATAATATTTATCAAAACCAGCCGTCATTAACAACTGTTTTAAAATTTGCGGCGATTGCGGTAATGCATAGAAGTTACCAGGATAAACACGGCTCGGTACAAGATAGTCACGCGCACCCTCTGGCGTACTTTTAGTTAAGTAAGGTGTTTCGATATCAAAGAAACCAAGTGCATCTAATTTATTGCGGAACGTTCTTGTTACCGTATGGCGCATTTTGAAAATATTGTTCATTTCCGGGCGACGTAAATCTAAGTAACGATATTTCAAGCGAAGTTCATCCGAAACATTCACGCCATCTTCAATATAAAATGGTGGTGTTTTAGATGTATTTAAAATGGTAATTTCTTCTGCTAAAATTTCTACTTTTCCTGTTGCTAATTTGTCATTGATAGCTTTTTCGCCACGAGCATGTACTTTCCCTTTAATGGTAACAACAAATTCATTACGAACGCTATCAGCAATTTCGAGTGCTTCTTTTGAAAACTCCGGATTGAAAACTACTTGCACAATCCCTTCACGGTCGCGTAAATCGATGAAAATAAGTCCACCTAAATCGCGTCGTTTTTGAACCCATCCATGAAGGACAACACTTTGACCGATATGGGTTTCGTTTAATTCTCCGCAGTAACTTGTACGTTTTTCCATTTTATTTCTCCCCCTTGGTGTTTGTTAGTTTTTCTAATATCGTTGTTTCAGAAACAGCTTCTTGCTCGCCTGTTTCCATATTTTTCAATTGGTAGTTGCCTGTTTGTAGTTCTTCCTCACCAAGAATGATGGTGTAGACAGCATTTTTTCGATTGGCATCTTTTAATTGTGCTTTGAATTTACGTTTTAAGTAATCTTTTTCTGCACTAATGCCATTTTGTCTTAATTTATTTACAAGTGTTACAGCTTTTAATTCTGCTTCTGGTTGGGCAGTTATCACGTATACTTCCAGCGGCTTTTTGGCTGGTATTTCGATATCCGCTTTTTCTAAAGCCAGCAAGATTCGCTCTACACCAATCCCAAAACCGATTCCCGGTGTATCTGGTCCGCCAAACTCTTTTACTAAGCCGTGATATCTTCCCCCACCACAAAGCGTGGTTTTTGCGCCGAATCCTTCTTCCACACTCATAATTTCAAAGGTTGTATGGTTATAATAATCTAAACCACGGACCATCGTCGGATCAATTTCAAAAGGAACCCCAAGTGCCGTCAAGTAATTTTTAACATTTTCAAAATAGGCAACAGATTCTTCATTCAAAAAGTCCAAAATAGATGGTGCGGATTGAATAAGCGGATTATCATGGTCTTTTTTGCAATCTAAAATACGCAGTGGATTTTTGTGTAAACGTACCTGACACTCCGAACAAAATTCATCGATATGCGGCTCAAAATGAGCAACAAGTGCTTCGCGGTGTTTCAAACGGCTTTCTTTATCTCCAAGACTATTAATAACTAATTTAATATTTGTTAGTCCAATTTTCCGGAAAAACTCCATTGCTAGCGAGATAACTTCCACATCAATCGACGGATCATCACTTCCAAGTGCTTCAATGCCCATTTGGGTAAATTGGCGCTGTCTTCCGCCTTGTGGACGTTCATAGCGGAACATCGGCTCATTATAGTACATTTTGATAGGTTGGCTCACTTCGCCGTATAATTTATGCTCAACGAAAGCACGAACAACAGAAGCAGTCCCTTCTGGTCTAAGCGTTAAACTTCTACCACCTTTATCTTCAAACGTGTACATTTCTTTCGATACGATATCTGTGGAATCACCAACCCCACGTTCAAATAATTCCGTATGTTCAAAAATAGGCGTTCTAATTTCTTCGTATTGGTAGTTTTCGCAAACTTTTTTAAACTCTGTCTCTAAAAAATGCCATTTACTAACCTCTTCCGGCAAAATATCTCGTGTCCCTCTTGGTAATTGCAAATCCATCACCATAAACCTCCTTTTTCTACTTCAAAATATAAAGAAAAACCCCCGTCACTTGTTATAAAAACAAGGGACGAGAGTTTATTTACACCCGTGGTACCACCCTAATTAGAACTACTAATGAGTCCTCACTTAAGTCAGTTAACGCCTGAATACGTTCTTGCTTACTGTTTTCAACAAGAAACCTCGAGAGTGTCTTTTCGGAAAATATGACTATCTTTATCCTTTCAGCCAAATGGGATAAATTCTCTGTATAGCATGGATTTTCGTACTTTTCTCTGTCGCTAGTTTTAAATATGAATTATTCTAAGATTACTAAAAACACACTGAAAAGTCAACATTTTGCCAGTTTTTTTATAAAATTCCACTTTCTAGTTCCATGAAAGCGCATTTTATGGTAACATTTTACTGTCAGATAAAAGTTTATGAGTATATGGGTGGTGTTAGCTTTAAATGAAAAATAAATTCATTTTTATCACCGTTGTCTCCATTTTATTGATTGCAGCAGGTATATTTACAACCATTGCGATGGCGAATGCGAATTCCGTTGTCGTCAAAGCAGAAGTCTTAAATGTCCGCAGCGGTCCTGGTTTAGCCTATGATGTAACGAGCCAAGCCAGAAAAAATGAAGTACTCCGGGTAGTCGGTGAAGAAAATCAATGGTACAAAGTTCAATTAGATAACGGGAATAGCGGTTGGGTTGCTAGCTGGTTAGTAGAAAATACTGACGTCAGCGCTGCAAGTAACAGTGTAGCTATTGTCTCATCTGATGGCGGCTTAAATGTCCGCGAAAAACCAAGTACCTCTAGTAATTCACTTGGCTTACTAAATAAAGGGGATCAAGTAACAGTAACTAGCCAACAAAACGGCTGGGCGCAAATCCAATATAATGGTAAAAGCGCATGGGTTAGCTCCGATTACTTAACAATCCGTGAATCCGTTACGAAAGTTGATGAAAGCGAACTTCAAACAGTAACAATTCGCGACGACTCCACTAATATTAGAAATAAACCAAGCCGTGATGGCGCCGTCATCGAAAAAGCAAATTCTGGCCAAGGGTTTGCTATCCAAGGAGTACAAGGTGACTGGTATAAAATTCGTACAACAAGCGGTGAAGAAGGTTATGTAGCGAACTGGGTTGTCGATGTTTCCGATAAAGGACAAACATCAAGCCCTCGTAGTAAAACAACCAAATTATCCGAAGCGACCATCGTTATTGACCCCGGACACGGCGGCAATGACCCAGGTGCAAAAGGTGCAAATGGCACAATCGAAAAAGAAATGACTTTAAAAACAGCTAAACAACTAAAAGAAAAGCTTGAATCCAGAGGCGCGAAAGTAATTTTAACAAGAAACAGCGATAAATACATTTCTTTAAAAGCGAGAACAAATGTAGCTGCTAAAAATAACGCCGATGTGTTTATTAGCATTCATTTTGACAGTTTAGAAGATACGAGTAAAGCGGTCAGCGGTCAAACAACCTATTATTATGATAATAGCGACAAATCGCTCGCAGAAAGTATTAATACAACGCTTGGGAACGACCTCCCTACTTCTAACCGCGGCTCACGAGTTGGCGATTATTATGTAGTCAGAGAGAATTCACAACCAGCTGTACTTTTAGAACTTGGTTATCTAAGTTCCGCAAAAGATGAACGTAATATTAATTCCGCATCTTATAGAAGTCAAATCGCTGACTCTGTAACAGATGGTTTATCAAATTACTTCTCTAATTAAAAAAACGATCATTCAGATGACCTGAATGATCGTTTTTTTATTTTCGCATTTCGTCGGAATCAAGCATTATTGTAACGGGACCGTGATTGACAATTTTCACATCCATTGATGCGCCAAACACCCCTGTTTCAACAATAAAACCTGCGTCTGAAAGCTTTTGGTTAAATAAGTCATATAACGCTTCTGCTTTTTCGCCTGGAGCAGATTTTGTAAAGCTCGGACGTTTCCCTTTGCTAACATCCGCATATAAAGTGAATTGAGAGACACTAAGAATCGCGCCGCCTCGTTCTGCTAAAGAAATATTCATCTTTTCTGACTCATCTTCGAAAATTCGTAACCCAACGATTTTGTTCGCGATATAATCAACTGTTTCTGGTGTATCGCTATGAGTAAATCCAACTAACAGACAAAGACCACCAGCTATTTCGCCGATAATTTCCTCTTCTACTTTTACAGATGCTTCGTAGCACCTTTGCAGTAGTACACGCATCGCCCTTCACTCCTTTAGTTCATTAATCTTCTCACAGTATAAACATCTGGGATTTGTTTTATTTTATCCACTACGCGTTGTAAATGATTAATATTATGAATTTGCAGCGTGACAACTAAGGTTGCCATTTTATTATTATCGACTTTGGCATTGACTCCGTTAATATTGGATGTCAAACTATTGATTACTTGCAGAATATCATTTAGTAAACCATTGCGATTATAGCCATAAATCTCGATATCGACATTGTAATCGTTTTTCGCTTGAGAATCAGTATCTTCCCAATCAACATCGATTAGTCGTTCTGGCTCGATTGCTTGTACATTCGGGCAATCTTGGCGGTGAATAGAAATTCCGCGACCTTTTGTAATGTAACCGACGATATCATCACCAGGTACTGGATTACAACATCTTGAAAGACGAATCAATAAGTTCCCTACACCTTGAACAACGACACCTGCATTGTGTTTGATTTTCAGTTTTTCGTTGTTTGCATCTGAATTGGATGGTTTATTCTCAGATTGGGTGAGCAACTTCTCGGTTTCTGCTTCAATTTCTCGCTCTTTACGTAGTTTTTCGGTTAGACGATTGGCCACTTGTAACGCTGTAATCCCATTATATCCAACTGCGGCAAACAGATCGTCTTCATGCGAGAAATTCAATTTATCCGCTAGTTTACGCAGATTTTCGGGAACCATAATTTTTTTCGGTTCGAATCCAAGCTGTCTGATTTCTTTTTCTATTAAATCGCGACCTTTTTCAACATTTTCTTCTTTCGCTTGTCGTTTGAAAAATTGCTTGATTTTGTTGCGCGCTTGGGACGTCTGAACTAATTTCAACCAGTCGCGGCTTGGGCCATATGAATGTTTGGACGTTAAGATGTCAATAATATCGCCCGTTTTTAATTTATAATCTAACGTGACAATTTTTCCGTTAATTTTTGCACCGATTGTTTTGTTTCCAATCTCTGTATGGACACGGTAAGCAAAATCAAGTGGTACAGAGCCATTCGGTAGCTCGTATACATCGCCTTTTGGTGTGAATACGTAGACAACATCGGAAAACAAATCGAGTTTCAAGCTTTCCATAAATTCTTCGGCGTTATCCGATTCATTTTGATATTCTAAAATTTCACGGAACCACGTTAGTTTGTTATCGAAGGATGTTTTAGAATTGACGACTTTGCCTTCTTTGTAAGCCCAGTGTGCCGCAACCCCGTATTCAGCGATTTGGTGCATTTCGTGTGTTCTAATTTGGACTTCAAGTGGTTCGCCTTGAGGCCCGATAACCGTCGTATGAATCGATTGATACATATTGGACTTAGGCATTGCAATGTAATCTTTAAAGCGTCCTGGCATCGGTTTCCAGCGTGTATGAATGATACCAAGAACGGCATAGCAATCCTTGATACTACTAACAACGATACGAACCGCGAGTAAATCATAAATTTCGTTAAATTGTTTGTTTTGTTCGCTCATTTTCCGGTAAATTGAATAAATGTGTTTCGGTCTACCAGAAATATCTGCTTGAATATTGAGTTCATCTAGGTTTTCATTGACGCCATCAATCACGTCATGTAAATAGCGCTCTCTTGCATCCCGCTTTTGTTTCATTAAATGAACGATACGGTAATATTGTTGCGGATTTAAATAACGCAAGGCCGTATCTTCTAGTTCCCATTTTACGCGGGAAATCCCTAAACGATGCGCAAGTGGTGCAAAAATTTCTAGTGTTTCATTCGCAATTCTACGTTGTTTTTCTACTGGCAAATGTTTTAATGTCCGCATATTGTGCAAACGGTCTGCCAGTTTAATTAAAATAACGCGGATATCCTGCGCCATGGCAATAAACATTTTTCGATGATTTTCTGCTTGTTGCTCTTCATGTGATTTATATTTGATTTTACCAAGTTTTGTTACACCGTCTACTAGCATGGCAACTTCACTGCCGAAAACTTCTTCTAAATCTGCTAGCGTGACTGGCGTGTCTTCCACAACATCATGCAAAAATCCTGATGCAACTGTCGATGGATCCATTTTTAATTCTACTAAAATGCCAGCAACTTGAATTGGATGAATAATATACGGCTCACCTGATTTACGAAATTGTTCTTTATGAGAATCGCGCGCAAATTCATACGCTTTTTTTACGAGCGCTAGATGTTCCTGATTCATATAATGAGAAGCCATATCGATGACTTGCTCAGCTGTCAGATTTTGTTCTTTCGCCATTTACATTCACCCTCTTATCCCTTGAAATATCTACAACTTAAAAACACCCAATAACTGAGTGCTCTAAAAAATATTCTTGTCTAATATTATAGCATGAGGCCACTTTGTTTAGAAAGCACTTTTCCTTGATTTTTCAGATTTTCTAGTACTTTCCAGCTTTTTCAATCAAAAAACTACCCCTAAAATAATAGGAGTAGTTTATTTTTTATAATTGCATCAGAATTAAACGGTCGTAACCATTTAATTTTTTGTGTCCTTCTAGTTCTTTAAGTTCGATTAGGAAAGCACAACCAGCTACGATACCGCCTAGTTCTTCTACTAGTTTAATTGTCGCTTCGATTGTTCCACCTGTTGCTAGCAAATCATCTGTAATAAGTACGCGTTGGCCCGGTTTGATGGCATCGCTATGCATCGATAATTTGTTTGTACCATATTCTAAATCGTATTCCATTTCGATTGTTTCACGAGGAAGTTTTCCTGGTTTACGAACTGGCGCAAAACCAATTCCTAACGCATAAGCAACTGGGCAACCAATAATGAAACCACGTGCTTCCGGTCCAACAATAATATCAATTTTTAATTCTTTTGCATATTCCACGATTTTATCTGTAGCAAAACGATAAGCTTCACCATCATTCATAAGTGGTGTAATATCTTTAAAAACAATCCCTTTTTTCGGCCAATCGTTCACAATCGCTACGTAATTTTGTAAATCTTTAATTTCCATTTTCTAGTTCCTCCGCATTCGGGTAAATTGATGTTTCCATCATTGATTTCATCCAACTATGAAGCTCAGTATAATTGGAGTACAACAGTTTTTTTCTTGTAGTTATTTCTTCTACCTTTTGTTGATAAACAAGTGACTCGTCCAGATTACGTTTTTCAACAACTTCATTGATAATAATCTGACCACTATCCATTTTAGCAAATTCTAAATCAAAAAACACCTTTGACATGAAATCTATTTGATCTTTATTCCAGCCAAACTTCTGCATTAGCCGTGGTGTGTACTTTTCGATTGGAAATGGTTGGAATTTTTTTATTAAACTATATAGCTCTGCAAACGCTACTCGGTCCGGTATTGCTGGGATTTGATTCCCTTCAGCTGCATCAAAATGGACAAAAATACGTTCTGGTTTTGTTTCGCGAACAATCGTTTCAATTAATTCGATATTTGTTGGCATATCTGCGAAAACAAGTTCTTCCGTCTCGAAATCGGCCGTAAAATCCGTTTTTTCATCGACTAAAATATATTTTTGTTCACCGAGCGCCGCAATTGTCCTTTCTTCAAAGCAAACGAACACTCTTGACGCTGTTTGTTCTTGAAGGATTCTCGCCCATTCCGCTTTACTCCGCACATCGAAAAGTTGCCAGTGCGCGATATGAATATCCATCATTCGTAGCTGTGGTTTTTTGACATTATTCCATTCATTGATGGACAATTCCCCAACGACATTCACGGCTGCTGATGGAGAAATTTTTTCTACTAAATCACCAACACCAAATCCGATAGAATCTAGCGTAGCATCACTTTCAGTCGTCGCAAGCATCGTTTTTAGATGGGTTTTATCCGCTCCAATTCTTTTCGTCCCTTTTAAATGCATATTCTCTAAAAGGAAGATTGGTTTGGGATTGTCCATGCCGAATGGTGCTAATTTTTCTAACTGCGCAATAAAAGCAACAGAAACGTCTGCTAAATCGATTTTTTCTTCTATTTTTAAAGCTGGTCGGAAATCTTCTTCGGAAAGAAAACTAGCTTCTTCTTGTAATTTAGCTTCTAAATCGGCCAAGTTTTCAGCTGGTAGTGTTAAACCTGCCGCCATTGGATGCCCGCCAAAAGCAGTCATTAAATCACGGTGTTTATCAAGCGCTTGATACAAATGAAACGCATCTACACTTCGGCCTGATCCTTTGGCAATACCTGTTACCGGGTCAATACCGAGCACAATAGCCGGACGAGAGTAAGTACCAACTAATTTAGAAGCGACAATGCCTAGGATACCAGTATTCCAACCTTCTCCGTAAACAACGAGGACATTCCCTAACGTTTCTTTCGCTTCGATTACTTCCATCGCAAGTTTCGTTGTGTCTACTACGACTTGTTTCCGTTCCTTATTCGCATCGTCAATTTCTTCCGCTAAGAAAAGCGCCTCTTCCGGATCTTCTGTTAAAAGTAAATCAGCAGCTGGATCGGCTGGGCCTAAACGACCAACAGCATTAAGTCGCGGCGCCAAACCAAAGCCAATCGTTTCTTCGGTAGCCTCTTCCAACTTTAAGCTAGCTTTCTTGGCTAAAACCGAAAGACCCAGATTCGCGGATTCACGCAATTGACGCAAACCAAGTTGTACGAGCAAACGGTTTTCGTCTGTTAAAGAAACTAAATCGGCAACCGTACCTACAGCAACCAAATCAAGCAATTCCTTTGGCTCTTCCCCAAGTAGCGCATGAGATAATTTATACGCAACACCTACACCAGCAAGCTCATCAAATGGATAAGCCGACTTCGGATGTTTCGGGTGGATAACCGCAACAGCTTCTGGCATTACCTCACGTGGCTCATGGTGATCTGTAACGATAACATCTAAACCAATTTCTTTCGCATGCGTCATGACTTCCAGCGCTGCAATCCCATTATCAACCGTAATAATTAAATCAGTTCCTTGATTTTTCGCCATATCAAATGCGGCAATGTTCGGGCCGTATCCTTCTGTAAAACGATTAGGAATATAAAATTCAGCGTTCGCACCTATATGACGCAGCGTTTTCATTAACACAGCAATGCTCGTAACACCATCCGCATCGTAATCGCCGTAAACTAAAATCTGCTCATTTAATTCTATCGCTTGCTTAATTCTAGCAACCGCAAGATCCATCTCTGCAAATAAAAATGGGTCGTAGCTTTCATATTTTTCTGGGTGGAAAAATTTATCGAATTGTCCTTGCGTAGTAATTTTTCTTTTCCAAAGTAGTTTTGCAAGTGGAAGCGAGATTTTTAGCTGTTCTGCTAATTGGCTAGCTTTATCTTCTGCTGCTTCCTCGATATTCCATAAGTATTTTGAATGAATCACATTACCCCACCTCTCAACCTTCCTATTATATCGAAAATCACTAGAAAAACCAAGAGGAATCTTCAAAACAAAAAACGCCAACTTCAGAAGTCAGCGTCCGTTTCTTTATTTCGTTGTATCTACTACTTTTTCAGTATCTCGTTTTTCCACTTTAGATGAATGAGTTTTCATCGCTTTAGCAGCTGCTAGTTGACGTTCTACTTCCGCTTTTTCGGCTGTTAATTGCTTTACTTTTTTCTTCATTCCACGAGATTTCGCGATATTTAAGAAAAAGATAATCAAGCAACCGCAAAGAACCGACCCAATAATAATTAAAATTAATGGCCATTCCGCTTGAGCAAATAAAAAGTTTACTTCTACTGGATCTACATTGATAACTGCAAATATTGCAATAATAAGTGCTAAAATAATTCCCGCAATCACTTGCCACTGTACTTTATTTTCTTTCATGTTTTCTCCTCCTTGCAACAATTATCTTACTATTTACCCGTTTCCAGCCTATTAAAAACGGCCGAATCTCTTTTTATGAAATTCGGCCATTGTTTTTAAACGACAGGTTGTCCGTTATTGCGTGGTTTTTTCTTTTTAACCGTACTAATAGGTCCTTTTTTACGTAGTTGTCTTGCTTTAAATACGTACCATAGTTGCATCGCCATAAAGATAGACGAGAACACACTGGAAACAAGTCCAACAAGTAAAGCGATGGAGAAGTTCAGAATTGACTCACTACCGAATAGTACAAGTGCAAGTACGGTGAAAATAACCGTTAAAATGGTATTGATAGAACGAGTGAATGTTTGACGCAATGCTTTGTTAACTGCATCGGCAATCTCTTCTTTCGTTTTAAAACGCTGCATCTTCATACTAATATCTCGTATCCGGTCGGCGGTGACTATCGTATCATTTATCGAATAACCGATAACCGTTAGAACTGCGGCAATGAACGTTAAGTCAACCTCCAGTCTTGTAACACTAAAGAAGATGAAGATGATAAATGCGTCGAATAGCAAGGACAGAATCGCCGCAATACCCATATAAAACTCAAATCGTACCGCAATATAAAGTACAATCAACACAGAAGCCACGCCAAGTGCCCAGAAGCCATTTTTGGCAAGTTCTTTCCCGACAGTTGGAGAAACAGTACTAATGCTTGGTTCGTGCTTATATTTGTCTTCAAAGTAATCTTTGAATTTAGCTACATCATTTTGAGATAAAGTTCCTTTGTAAGAAATAACGGCTGTTTTAGAACCGGATCCTTGGAAAACAATATCATCAGACGGCATATCAATTTCTTTTAAATCTTTCTTAATTTGTGTTTCTGTCAGTGTTTGGTTCGCAGTTACTTCTGCTCGCGTCCCACTGGCAAAATCGATGCCAAGGTTCAATTTGAATATTGATAGAATAACGATACCGACAATGACAATCGCGGTAAAAATAGATAAGAACAAACGATGATGTTTAACAAAGTCATAACGATCAAAGTGTGTTTTTAAGTTAAAGCTATTGATGCCTTCGTGTAAATTATGGATATCTTTACGTTTAACTGCAAAGAATCCCGGTTTATTGTTAAGCCAATTACTTTTCACTAATAGTCCAAGTAAGAATCTTGATCCCCAAACGGCTGTCAAGAAGCTGACTAAAATACTAATGATCAGTACTGTAGCAAAACCTTTAATCGAGCTTGTTCCGAAGTAGAAGAGAACCGCAGCTACGATAAGTGTCGTTAAGTTACCATCTAAAATCGCACGGAAAGCTTCTTTTCCGCCGACTTCGAAAGCAGCTTTGGTCGACCTACCGACTTTGATTTCTTCTTTTATCCGCTCGTATGTGATTACGTTCGCGTCAACAGCCATACCTATCCCCAGAATCAAACCGGCGATTCCTGGTAAAGTTAGCGTTGCGTGAAGCAGACTTAGAATTAATAATACTAAATAAGTGTAAGCAACTAATGTAATCGATGCAACAACACCTGGTAGACGGTATACTGCCATCATGAAAATAAAGATAGCCATAACACCAATAATACCCGCTAAAATAGTTTCTTGTAGCGCATCTTGACCAAATTGTGCACCAACAGATGTCGAATAAACTTCTGTCATTTTCACAGGAAGCGCACCGGAGTTCAGAAGTTCAGCTAAATCTTTGGCTTCTTCTGTTGTAAAACTTCCGGAGATTTCCACTTTATCTGTATCAAGCACACTACTTACGTTTGGCGCTGACAAGTAAGCTGGATCTTTCTTCTCACGTTCTGTTTTGTATTTTTGTCCTTCTTTCCAATCTAACCAAATAACTAATTGATTGTCAGGTGCTTCTGCTAAAATTGTTTTTGTTACACTAGCAAATTTATCTGCGCTTTTTAGTTTTAAGGTAACGATTGGATTATTGCTAGAATCGAAAGCTTGTTTTGCCCCGCCTGCAACTAAGTCACTACCGTTCATCATCATTTTGTCATTTGCATCTCTAAATGATAATTGGGCTGTAGTGGATAGCATTTTTCGTGCTTCTGCTTGGTCAGTTATCCCAGCCAATTGAACACGAATACGGTTATCTCCTTCGATTTGGATACTTGGTTCTGCAACACCTAATGAATTAATCCGTTTATCAAGTGACGTTACTGTATCTGTTAATGTTTGTTTGGATACAGTTCCTTTACCGTCAGCTGGCGAAACTTCATAAAGAACTTCGAATCCCCCTTGCAGATCCAATCCTAAGTTGATGTTTTGCATAACCATTTTTGCGGTGCCAAATACAGCACCAAAGATAATTGCAACTACTAGAAAGAAAATAACTATCTTACTCTTTTTTACCATTTCTGTTTCGTTCCTCCCTCATCTAAACCATAACAAATCCCAGTCTAACAACAAATACTTCTATTTTTATGTACTAAACTCAAGCATTTGCTAACAGGCTGTTAATCTTCCACATTCGGTTGAAGCACATTCATCGCTTGAGAAACATGGTTATTAGATTCTTGTTCAGCTGTTGTCATAATAAATTGCATTAATTGTCCAATATTCATTTGCATAACATCATTGATTCGTTCATGCAAAGCAGGGGTTGTTTTATTCTTCCACTTTTCTTCAGTTAAAAATGCCCAAATGTGGCTTGCTTTAATTTCCCGGTAACCTAAAATATGAAAATCTTCCACTTTTATCGCAATCGCAGGTGCTAAATCTTCATACCATTCCGAAAATGCATCCATCATTAAGTCATCCCCTTTCTTAAACAATAAGCATATTCCCATTTTATCTAAAAAAAGCTTAAATGGAAAGTATAAGCTCTAATTTTATGGTTAAAAAATGCCATTTCACCGTTTAGAGGGAAATGGCATTTTTATTTCAAGTATTATTAGTTGTCTTCTACTTCCGTGTCATCAGAAATTACTGAATTAGAAGTACCTTTTTCAAGTACAGTTCTGATTGCATTACGGTCAAAAGTTAATTTGCTGTTTCCGCATTTCAAAATGACTGTGCCATCCTCAATTGCGTCTACAATACCGTGAAGTCCACCAATAGTAATAATTTTATCACCTTTAGCTAAACTACTTTGCATATTTTGTACTTCTTTTTGACGTTTTTGTTGTGGTCTGATTAATAAGAAGTAAAACAAAACGATCATCAAGATAATTGGTATAAATGTTACAATGCTGCCCATATTTTCCAACTCCTTTCGATACTTTATATATATTTAGAAATTTTTTGCATCAGGACGATTGAATCCATATTGCTCAAAAAATTCTTCCCTAAAATCAGCAAGACGATCTTCCATAATAGCGCCACGGACTTGCTTCATTAAGTTTAACAGAAAATGAAGATTATGATAAGTTGTAAGTCGAATTCCAAATGTTTCCTCACAACGAATCAAGTGTCGAATGTATGCACGTGAATAGTTTTTACATGTATAACAATCACAATTTTCATCAATTGGACGGAAATCATGGGTAAACTTAGCATTTTTAATAACTAAGCGACCATTTGATGTCATACAAGTACCATTTCGTGCAATACGTGTGGGAAGAACACAGTCAAACATGTCCACTCCTCGAATTACGCCATCAATTAATGAGTCAGGCGAACCTACGCCCATTAAGTAACGTGGTTTATTAGCTGGTAATAGCGGTGTTGTATGTTCCAACACGCGATTCATCACGTCTTTTGGCTCACCGACAGATAAGCCGCCGATGGAATAACCAGGAAAATCAAGCGAAACGAGGTCTTTCGCACTTTGGGCGCGTAAATCTTCGTAAGCTCCTCCTTGGACGATACCAAACAAGCCTTGGTCTTCTGGTCTTTCGTGTGCTTTTAAGCCACGTTCAGCCCAGCGTGATGTTCTTTCCACTGATTTTTTCATATATTCATGAGACGCTGGGTATGGTGGACATTCATCAAAACTCATCATAATATCCGAACCAAGCGCATTTTGAATTTGAATCGCTTTTTCTGGTGATAAGAAAAGTTTGTCCCCGTTTAAATGATTACGGAAATGAACGCCTTCTTCTTTGATATCACGCATTTTACTCAAACTAAACACCTGAAAACCACCTGAATCCGTTAAGATTGGTTGATCCCAGTTCATAAATTTATGTAGTCCGCCCGCTTCTCGGATAAGTTCTTCTCCGGGACGTAACCATAAATGATACGTATTACTTAAAATAATTCCTGCACCCATTGCTTTTAATTCTTCGGGCGACATTGTTTTTACCGTTGCAAGTGTCCCAACTGGCATAAACATAGGTGTATCAAAAGTGCCGTGTGGTGTATGAATTTTACCAAGGCGAGCACCAGTTTGTTTATCTGTTTTTATTAGTTCATAACGAATGGCAGACATGTCTTACCTCTTTCTAATTTACTCTATTCACTAGCATAACGAAAATCACTGCTGAAAACAAGCTTTTCTGTTAATTTTTTCGCAATTTAATGAATAAACATTGCGTCGCCAAAACTAAAGAAGCGATATTGTTCTTCTACAGCATGATTATAAGCCGATAAAATCTTCGTCCGATCAGATAAAGCCGACACGAGCATAATTAAAGTCGATTTCGGTAAATGGAAATTCGTGATCAACGCGTCGACAGCTTGGAAAGTATACCCCGGAGAAATAAAAATCTCTGTCCAGCCAGATTCAGCAACTAATTTACCATCGTGACGACTCGCAATCGTTTCTAATGTCCGAATAGATGTTGTTCCGACTGCTACTACTTTCCCGCCTTGTGCTTTGATTTGGTTAATTCGCGCCGCAGATTCCTCTGTTAAACGATAAAATTCCGAATGCATTTTGTGGTTGGCAGTATCTTCTACATCTACTGGGCGGAACGTTCCAAGCCCAACGTGAAGTGTAACAAAAATAATTTCTACACCTTTAGCGCTAATTTTTGCCAGTAAATCCTCGGTAAAATGAAGACCCGCAGTCGGCGCAGCAGCTGAACCATTTTCTTTCGCATAAACGGTTTGGTAACGATCTTGGTCAGCCAATTGTTCTTTAATGTATGGAGGTAGCGGCATTTCACCAAGTTGCTCCAATACTTCATAAAAAATGCCTTCATAAGAAAATTCAAGAATCCGGCCACCATGCTCTAATTCTTCCAAGCAAGTCGCTTTTAAAGCGCCATCACCAAATGTAATTGTTGCACCTTTGCGGATTCTTTTAGCAGGTTTCACTAGAGTTTCCCATGCGTTACCTTCTTTTTGTTTTAAAAGCAATACTTCAATGTGTGCGCCAGTTTCATCTTTAATACCATGAAGTCTAGCTGGGAGAACGCGTGTATCGTTTAAAACTAGCGCGTCCCCTTCATTTAAGTAGCTAATAATATCCGTGAAATGTTGATCTTTTATTTCACCTGATTTTTTATCAAGCACCATTAGTCGGCTTGAAGTCCGGTCTAGTAATGGTGTTTGCGCAATTAATTCTTCTGGTAAATCAAAATCGAAATCTTCTACTTTCATGCTTTATACCTCTTTTTCATAACTTATTCCTAAATGGTTGTACGCCGTTTCTGTCGCGATTCTTCCGCGTGGCGTTCTTTGTAGAAAACCGATTTGTAGTAAATAGGGCTCTTGCATGTCTTCAATGGTTTCTCTTTCTTCACCGATACTGGCAGCAATCGTATCTAACCCGACTGGTCCACCTCTAAATGATTGGATAATGGTATGCAATAGTTTTTGGTCAATCGTATCTAGCCCTCTTGGATCCACTTGCAATAAGGTAAGGGCTTCTTTGGCAAGCTTTTCCGTTACGGTTCCATTTCCACGAACTTGCGCAAAATCACGTACTCGTTTTAATAAACGATTGGCAATCCGCGGGGTCCCTCTTGAACGTCTAGCAATTTCACGTGCACCAAGTTCATCAATTTTTGTATCTAAAATGCTCGAAGTTCGCAGTACAATTTCCGTTAACTGCTCTTCTGTATAAAACTCCAGATGATCGATCACACCAAAACGATCTCTCAGTGGCGCCGATAAAAGCCCAGCCCGAGTGGTAGCTCCAATTAGTGTAAACGGTGGCAAATCTAGCCGAACAGAACGCGCAGTCGGTCCTGTCCCAATCACAATATCCAAACAATAATCTTCCATTGCCGGATATAAAATTTCTTCAATCGCTCGAGATAATCGATGAATTTCGTCAATAAATAAAACGTCCCCTGGCTCAAGACTTGTCAAAATGGTCGCCAAGTCGCCAGGCCGTTCAATTGCCGGTCCACTCGTCGTTTTAATTTGACTGCCCATTTCGGCAGCAATAACCATCGCAAGGGTTGTTTTACCAAGTCCTGGTGGTCCGTATAAAAGCACATGATCAAGCGCTTCATTTCGGAGTGTGGCAGCTTCAATAAAGACGGTTAAATTATTCTTTACTTTGTCTTGCCCAATATATTGTGAAAGGTTCTGTGGCCGCAAACTAGTTTCAAAAGATACTTCTTCTGCGTCTACCGTTTCACTTGAAATAATTCGTTCATCCATGCCACAAGCTCCTCTCTATTTTGTCATTAATTGTAGTGCTAGCTTGATATATGCGTCACTCGTCAAATCAGCTTCTTTAGCCAATTTCGGAATTACTTTTTTCAGTTCGCGCGTGCTGTATCCAAGTGCTTCTAAGGCTAAAACAGCCTCTTCTAATTGCGGTGAAAGTCCAGCTACGATGTCGTTTTCTGGTGCAACAAAAACAATTTCACTTGCAACAACATCCGCAAGTTTACCTTTTAAATCGAGAATGATTTGTCGCGCAGTTTTTTTACCGACACTTGGAAATTTGGTTAAATAAACATCGTCTTCGGATTCAATCGCAGTAATAAGCGGAACCACATCGCCTGAAGCAATAATTGCTAGCGCGCTTTTTGGTCCGATTCCGGATACGCTTAATAATTTTTTGAATAAATAACGTTCTTCTGTTGTTTGAAAACCGAACAAAGAAATATTATCTTCCCGCACATGCTGATACAAAAAGACTTGCGCTTCTGTACCTTCTAGTCGTTGAAAGGAAAACGGGTTTCCTGTAATTATTTGATAGCCGATTTGGCCTGCTTCTACAACAATATATTCTGGTGTAATCGTCGTTACGGTTCCTTTTATGTAATCGTACAATTTATTCGTCCTCTCTTCATTTCACGTCATACATTATATGATAGCATAAAATGGAACGTCTGTACTAGTTTTTGTTCATAAAAGGAATCCTTATCTAGTTTACATAATAAAATTATTGACGTCTTAGATTGATTGGATGCTTTCTTTAATTACAGAAACCGAATTGGCAAAGGCTTGTTGCTCTTGTTCATCCAATTTTAAAGAGATAATTTCTTTCACACCATTTTGGCTTAAAACTGCTGGTACACCGATTGCTAAACCAGTTTCGCCGTATTCTCCGTCTAACACGCAAGACACGGTCAAAGCACGCTGACTACCGCTGAAAATATGACGACAAATTTCAACAATCGTACCGCCAATCCCATACTCTGTGCAGCCTTTTTGATGGTAAATTTCAAAACCAGTATCACGAGCCGTTTCGCCAATTTGTTTTAAATCAAGCGCTTCACCTAGTTTTTCCATGCTATATTCATTCACAGGTTTACCATAAATGGACGAATGCGACCATACAGGAAACTGGGAATCACCGTGCTCACCAAGAATAAAGGCATCGATACTTTGTGCAGCAATATCTAGTTTTTCAGCAAGCAAACGGCGTAATCTTGTAGTATCTAACCAGACACCCGTTCCAAGCACGCGTTCTCTAGGCAAACCAGACAACTTCCACACTTGATACGTGATGATGTCACATGGATTGGTCGCAATGAGGAAAATACCGTTAAACCCGCCCTTCATCATCTCTGGAACAATGCTCGCAACGATTCTTGAAGTACTTCTTAATTCGTCTAAACGCGTTTGTCCTTCTTTTAAAGGGCCCGCGGTTACAGTGATTACAGCAATATCTACATCTGCACAGTCACTTGCGTCGCGCACCGTAATATCCATTTTTCCGGGCATAAATGCTGCTGCGTCAGCCAAGTCTTTGCGATTTCCTTCTACGCGTTCTTTATTTAAGTCTACGAGAATTAACTCTTCGACAAATTTTTGATTTACAAATGCGTGAGCTGCGGCTGTCCCTACATTCCCAGCGCCAATTATCATTACTTTACGTGGTTTCATTTTTTCTTCCTCCTAGTGATTCATATAAAACACCCCTATTCAAATGGTCCGAAAAAGGGGTGTGTTGACTTAATTTATCTCTGCGTTCGTATAAACTTCTTGCACGTCATCATCATCTTCTAGCGCTTCTAACATTTTATCAAATTGTGTTTGGTTATTTTCTGCAATTGCATTATAAACCGTTGGAAACATCGATAATTCAGCTGTGGCAAAAGTGTAACCGGCTTGTTGTAAAGCTTCCTTCACTTTCGGAAAAGCGGCTGGATCAGTGAAAATTTCAAATACATCTTCACTTACCTCCACATCGTCCGCGCCTGCTTCAATGGCCTCGAGCATAAATTCCTCTTCGTCCACGTCTAAACCTTCGCGTAAAATAACCAAATAACCTTTGCGATCGAACATATAGCTCACACTTCCGGTTTCACCAAGGCTTCCACCGTTTTTATTAAAAGCTACCCGCACATTGGTACTCGTGCGGTTTTTATTATCCGTAAGTGCATGGACAAGAACAGCAATCCCGCCCGGTGCGTATCCTTCGTAAGTCACCTCATCGTAATTTTCTGCACTCGTATTGCCGGAAGCTTTATCAATAGCGCGTTTAATATTGTCATTCGGCATGTTAACTGCTTTTGCTTTATCCATAACTAATCGGAGTGCTGGATTTAAATTCGGATCAGGACCTTTTTTTGCTGCAACAAAAATTTCTCTCGCTAACTTTTGAAATACTTTCGAGCGCTTGGAATCTTGTGCATTTTTACGTCCTTGAATATTATTCCATTTTGAATGTCCTGCCATTTGTTTCACTCCTTTTAATTTTTAGTAAAGCATTTCTCCTACAAATTTTAACGTAAAAAAGTAGGATTCGCAATAAAAAAGTTACCGCAAAAAATTGCGATAACTCGTTATTTAGGTCGTTTGTAAGCGGTGAACGTGATAGGTTCCAAGTTTATTTGCCGTCCCACCTAAAAGGGTAATTTCGTCGAGTGCATTGGTCACAAGCAACTCTTTCCCTTCTGAAAGTACATCAATCAAGAAAAAGTACTCGCCTAATGAGGTTTTCAGTGGTCTTGATTCGATTTTACTTAAATCAATATCGCGCCAAGCAAATGTAGACAAGACTTTATGTAACGCTCCTGGCATATTATTAGGCAAAATAACCGAAATAGATGTTTTCTCTTCTTCTTTTGGTAATAAAATCGAAACTGGTTTACGACTTAGTACAAAAAATCTCGTTTGATTTAGTTCCAAATCTTGCGCATTTTCTTTGACAATTTCAAGTCCATATTCGCTTGCCGCCATACGTGGTGCAATGGCTGCCACAAGTTCAGTTGGATTATTGCTCACCCATTTTGCTGCGTAGGCCGTAGAAGGCGTTACTTCCCGCTCTACCCCGTACAACTCTGCTTGAAGAAAGGTATGGCACTGGGCAAGCGCCTGTGGATGCGACATTACTTTTTGAACCGATTTCCACGCCGAAACGTGTGCTGGATGAACCATTAAATGTTGCGCAATCGGTAGAACTATCTCCGCCACTACAGGAACACTTGAAAAATGAAATAAGTAGTCCAGCGTGATATTAACGCTTCCTTCGATTGTATTTTCGATGGGAACAACAGCCACATCTACGTCTTCCTTTTCAATTGCCATAATACAATCCGGAATCGTACTTTTAGCAATCATCTCTTCTTTCGGAAAAGCCTTCGCTGCTGCTGCATGTGTAAAAGATGCTGCTGGGCCTAAATAAGCAATTTTCATTTTCAACTCTCCTTTTTGTTGTAACTAGGAAAAAAGCGTGCGCCAAATGATTGGCGCAGCACTTTGTTTAATCCATAAATTCAAATTCATAATCAAGCAAGCGAACGATATCGCCATCTGTGGCACCGCGTTTTCTGAGCGCCTCATCGACACCCATTGCACGCAGTTGACGCGCAAAACGGCTAATTGAAGCATCGCGTTCGAAGTTCGTCATTGTAAATAAGCGTTCGATTTTCGCACCACTTAATACAAACGTGCCATCAGGTTCTCTGGAAATTTCGAAGTCAGGTTCCTCAGCAACATATTTGTAAAGAACTGTATCTTCGTCTTCTTGTTCCAAAATTTCATTAAGTGGAAATTCTGGTGTTGTTTCTAATTTATCTGCAATTGCAAGAAGTAATTCGCGAAGTCCCGTTTTCGTTACTGCGGAAATTGGGAACACTGGAATATCTTCAGCAATTTTTGTTTTAAATTCTTTTAGGTTCTCTTCTGCATCTGGCATGTCCATTTTGTTTGCTACGATGATTTGTGGACGTTCCATTAAGCGCAAGTTGTATTGCTCTAGCTCATTGTTAATAGCCACGTAATCATCAAACGGAACGCGTCCTTCTGAACCAGACATATCAATCACATGCACAATGACACGAGTTCTTTCAATGTGGCGTAAGAATTGATGTCCTAAACCAACACCTTGGCTAGCACCTTCAATTAGACCCGGTAAATCGGCCATAACAAAACTACGACCATCACCTGCATCAACCATTCCTAGGTTAGGAACAATCGTTGTAAAGTGATAAGCAGCGATTTTTGGTCTAGCTGCCGATACAACAGATAATAACGTCGATTTACCAACACTTGGGAAACCAACTAAGCCAACATCCGCTAACACTTTAAGTTCTAATTGCACATTACGCTCTTGTCCAGGTTCTCCGTTTTCAGAAAGTTCCGGAGCTGGATTTGCTGGTGTCGCAAAACGTTTATTACCACGTCCGCCACGTCCCGCTTTTGCAATAACTGCGCGTTGACCATGTGCTACTAAATCAGCAATAATCTCGCCAGTATCAATATCTTTTACAATTGTTCCTTGTGGCACTTTGACTACTAAATCACTTGCACCGCGTCCATGCATACTTTTACTCATGCCGTGTTCGCCGTGCTCTGCTTTAAATATTCGTTTAAAGCGGAAATCTACTAGCGTACGCAGACCTTCATCTACTACAAATACAACGTCTGCTCCTTTACCGCCGTCACCGCCAGCAGGACCACCGTTTGGTACAAATTTTTCGCGACGGAATGCTACCATACCGTCCCCACCATTACCAGCTTTTACATATATCTTAACCTGATCTACAAACATAATTTTTATATTCTCCCGTTCCTTAAAAGTCTTATCTTTCATTATAACGAACAAACTATACATCTGTCACTATATTTATTTTTATTTCCAGATATTTATTTGTTTTACACAACAAAAATGCGCCAAATGCTTTTACACATTTGACGCATCTTCTAAAAATTATTTAAAAGCTTGTGCTGCTTTAACAGCTTTATGCCAGCCTTCATATAAATCTTCTCTTTGCTCTTCTTTCATTTCTACTTCAAAACGTTTATCTAGTTTCCAATGTTTTTTAATTTCATTTTTATCTTTCCAAACACCAACTGCAAGTCCTGCTAAGAATGCTGCTCCGAGTACAGTTGTTTCTTTGTTTTCTGGACGCTCTACAGGAACGCCTAGAATATCAGATTGGAATTGCATTAAGAAATTATTAGCAGAAGCTCCGCCATCAACACGTAACGTTTTCAAGCTAATTCCGGAATCTTGTTCCATTGCATAAAGTACGTCTCTTGTTTGATAGGCAAGAGATTCCAAAGTTGCACGGATAAATTGTTCTTTTTCCGTACCACGAGTTAAGCCAAATACAGCGCCGCGTACATCTGAATCCCAGTAAGGTGCGCCTAAACCAACGAAAGCTGGTACAACATATACACCGTCACTTGATTCAATACGACTTGCATAGTTTTCAGAGTCGCTTGATTGACGAACCATTCGTAAACCGTCACGTAACCACTGAATCGCAGAACCAGCAACGAAAATACTACCTTCAAGCGCGTATTCCACTTTGCCATCAATTCCCCAAGCAAGTGTTGTTAACAAGCCGTTTTCAGAACGTACTGCTTTTTCCCCAGTGTTCATTAGTAAGAAACAACCAGTTCCGTACGTATTTTTCGCCATTCCTTTTTCAAAACAACCTTGACCGAATAATGCCGCTTGTTGGTCACCAGCAATACCTGCAACTGGAACTTCTTCGCCAAAGAAGTGATAAGGAACTGTGTCCGCATATACTTCAGAGGACGGACGAACTTCTGGTAGCATTGCTCTCGGGATATTAAGCATTTTTAGAAGCTCATCATCCCATTCTAAATCATAAATATTATAAAGGAGTGTACGAGAAGCGTTGGAATAATCCGTAATGTGCGCACGACCACCAGTTAATTTCCAAACTAACCAAGTATCGATTGTTCCAAAAAGAAGTTCTCCTTTTTCCGCACGTTCTTGCGCACCATCTACATGATCGAGAATCCAGCGAGCTTTTGTTCCTGCAAAATATGGATCAATCAAAAGACCAGTTTTCGAACGAATCGTGTCTTCATAACCATCTTTACGCAGTTGTTTACAAATATCTTCCGTTTGACGGGATTGCCAAACAATCGCATTATAAATCGGATTGCCGCTTTCTTTGTCCCAAACAACCGTTGTTTCACGTTGGTTAGTAATACCAATCCCAGCAATTTCTTTAGAAGAAATATTTGTTTTCAGTAATACACCCGCAATGACCGCTAAAATGGACGCCCAAATTTCATTGGCATTATGTTCCACCCAGCCTGGCTTAGGAAATATTTGATCAAATTCTTCTTGTGCAACGCCAATTACTTCGCCTTCTTCATCAATAATCATCGCTCTTGAACTAGTTGTTCCTTGATCCAGCGCTAAAATATATTTCTTTTCCATGTAAAATTCCTCCTCAAGTTTTAAGTACTACGAAAGCCCGGAGACTCTCGTTTGGAGCTAGTTAAAATTAGCCCTATGCTAAATCTTTTTTCTTGTCGAGTTGCATGGTTAAAATAAGAATTAAAACAAACAATACTGCGAACACCCAGAACCACATTCCTAGTTCGCCTTTAATAATGGCATTATACCCTAAAGCACCTAATGCACCGCCCATAATCGGTCCGATAACAGGAACCCATGAGTAACCCCAGTCAGATCCACCTTTACCAGAAATCGGCCAAACAAAATGCGCAATTCTTGGGCCAAGGTCACGAGCTGGGTTGATTGCATAACCAGTAGTTCCACCAAGAGACATCCCGATAGCGACTATTAATGCACCAACAACGAGTGGATTTAATCCGTCTGAAAAGGAATTTGCACCTAATGACAATAATCCAAACACTAACATAAAAGTACCTAATGCTTCACCAAAAAAGTTAGATGTGAAATGGCGAATAGCTGGTGCCGTTGCAAACACACCTAGTTTAGTTGGTTTATCTTCCGTTTTCTTCCAATGTGGGTAGTAATGTAACCAAATCAGCGTTGCCCCAATAAATGCTCCGATAAACTGAGCGATAATATATGGCAATACGTAGTCCCAAGGGAAAGCACCTGCAAGCGCCATAGCGATTGTTACAGCCGGGTTAAGATGGGCCATACTCATGTAGCCTGAAACATATACACCCATTGTAACGCCTAGCCCCCAAGCCAAAGTAATAACGACCCAGCCGCCATTCTCCGCTTTCGATTTCTTCAGCGAAACACCAGCTACGACACCAGCACCTAAAATAATTAGAATGGCAGTACCAACAACTTCACCTAGAAATTGTGTTGCTAAACTTGTGTCAATCATCTTTTCCAACTCCTTCTTTTTGCTTATTTGTAGCACCGGAATTTTTGCCCTGACTAGTCCCCTTACATTCCGATTATCAATTAATTTCAAAAAAAGAATGACAATCAAAACGTAGGCATACTAGTACCCTGGCATCGTTTCGATTGTCATCTCTTCTCCTGACATATTAATTAACTTGAGTCTATTTAATCATATCAAGAAAACGCTGTCAATCAAACGACTTGTCCTATTTTTCACAAAGTATTTTCATCTGCCTCTTTACTTTTACCCCATTCCCGGAGAGTTATAACCCAATTTGCAAGAAATTAATTCACAAAGGTAGAAACAGAAAAAACCGCCACAAGTGACGGTTTTTAAATTTGCATTTAAGCTTCTTGTACTTCAGGATAAACGCTAACTTTTTTCTTGTCGCGTCCCATACGTTCGAAACGTACAACGCCGTCAGTTTTAGCGAATAAAGTATCATCGCCTCCACGTCCTACGTTAGTTCCTGGATAGATTTTAGTACCACGTTGACGGTAAAGGATAGATCCACCAGTAACAAATTGTCCGTCCGCACGTTTTGCACCTAAACGTTTTGATTCAGAGTCACGTCCGTTAGAAGTCGAACCGCCACCCTTTTTGTGCGCAAAATGTTGAATATCAAATTTTAACATGAAATTCCACCTCCTATTTGGAGTTAATTTTTATATGATCAGGATAGCTGTACGCTAATGACCTTAGTTGATTTTCCATCCCTGTAAGCAAGATTTGTACCACGTCATCCCCTACATAATCAGCAGGCACAGAATAGTAAAGGTAACCCTCCGACTCTTCTATTACAGGCGCAAAGTCACGAACTTCCGAAATAGCATTCACCATTCCAAAAGCAATAGACGAAGCCCCAGCACATACCAAATCACTGCCATGTTCGGCAAAATCGGCGTGTCCACTCATTGTAAAAGAAATTATTTGGTTGTTTTCTCGCATAACATCGACTTGAATCATTGTTTTCGTCCTTTCAAATTAAGCATTGATTGCATCAATAGTTAATTTTGTGTAAGGTTGACGATGACCTTGTTTTTTGTGGTAGTTCTTTTTCGGTTTATATTTATAAACTGTCAATTTCTTCGCACGGCCTTGTTTTTCAACTTTAGCTGTTACAGTTGCGCCTTCCACGAATGGAACGCCAACTTTAGCGGAATCTCCACCTACGAATAGAACTTTGTCAAAAGTAACAACATCACCAACTTCACCTGCTAATTTCTCAACATAGATCTCTTGGCCAGCTTCTACTTTGATTTGTTTCCCACCTGTTTCAATAATTGCGTACATACTTGCACCTCCTCATATACTAAGACTCGCCATCACAGGGGATTTACACGAGGTAAACACTTGACCCAGCTCTGTGCGGTTGTAGCTTGGTGCGCTACAAACATAACAGTAAAATGATAGCATAAGCAAGCCGCCTATGTCAACCAATTGTTGATTTTAGTTTTCCACCCGTGCAATTTGATAAAATGGAACTCTCTCATCCGCCACTTCCCAATCAATCGGCGCATTATTGAATGTATTCAAATCCAAAAATGTATCTAACACGTCTTCTGTCGTAATTATTTGAATGCTATTCGGCTCCCCCTGCATAATTCCTGCAAGTTCCCGTTCTAATTCAAAAGCAAGTGTTTCTTTGGAAGCCACATGCCCTGTCGCGTAACAAACTGGGCACGGCGCTGTCGTCACTTCTAAAAATGATTTTTGCTTCTTGCGTCTCGTTAACTGTAATAGCCCTGACTGTGAAAGTGCCGCAACTTGGGTCGTAATGTATTCTTCGCGCGTTTGGCTCTCTATAGCTTCATATAGCTCTGTGTATCCAGCTTCTGACATTCCGCCAATAAAGTCTACCAATATCATCCCACTCATATTGCGTAATCTAATTTGACGAAGGATTTCGGGAACTGCTTTCATATTCACCGATTCCACGGTCTTTTCTTTTGCTGTGGTACCTTTAAATCGACCGGAGTTCACATCCACAACCCACATTGCTTCTGTTTTCTCAATAAACAACGAAGACCCATTTGTTAAATGAACGACCGGGCGCGCTAATCGGTCCATTTGCGCTTTAATCCCCATATCTGCAAACAAATCCACGCTTTTGTTTAAAGTGATTTGCTGGTCTGACCAAGTATTTTCTAGCAATTTGGCAAACTCAAAGTCATCGGTAATGATTTCTGCTGGCTTGTGTCGTTGGATAAACTGCTTTGTACAAGTGAAAATACCTGAAGCAGCGGACAATAACAAACCTGGTTTCTTGCGTTTAGCTGCTTCTTTTAACAACGCTTGATGTTTCTCGCGCGCTTGGTTTAGCGCATGCTGCAATTGTTCTTCAGTTGCGCTTTCTGCATTAGAACGAATAATTAGTGCTTCATTTTCTACTATTAGCGCATTCATCGTTTTTTTCAACGTATCTTTGTCCGCTATTCGTTTGGAAACAGAAATATATTCTTTGCCGTACAAATAAATGAGCAAATCCCCGGGAAACTCGAGTACACCAGATAATAAAGGTAGCTTTGTCGCGCTTCCTTCTCGAACAATTTGGACAGGGATTTTAGCCCCTTGTGTTTTATCATAACTTTCTGGAATGTCTTTCAAATGGATAAAACCTTTGTTATTATTACCTAAATCAACGAAAGCCGCTTCCATTTTACGGTCGATTTTTTGAATAAAACCATAGAAAATATCACCAACTTGTACTTTTTCAGAAGGACGCACGATTTCGATATCTATTAATAAATCATTTTCAACTACTGCAGCTCGCTTTTCTATAGGAGCAGCACTTATTACTAGCTTTTTCATCCAATCACCTTTTATAAAGACCCTTCATCTAAAAGACAAAGGGCCTAATTTTTTATTTTCCGCTAAAAAGTACTTTTAAACGAGAAAGAAATCCTGCTTTTTTTGACTCAATCGACATTAATGGAATAGACTCCCCGAGAATGCGTCGAGCGATATTACGGTAACCTTGTGAAGCACGGTTATTCGGCAACATTGCAACCGGATCTCCACTGTTAGATGAACGAATAACTTCATCATCGTCAATGATAATACCTAGTAATTCAATTGATAAATGCGTTGTAATTTCATCAATATCCATTACATCCCCATTTACCATCATTTGCGTACGAATACGATTAATAATTAATTTTGGTGGCTCAATATCTTCTTTTTCAAGCAAGCCGATAATTCTATCTGCATCACGCACCGCGGAAATTTCCGGAGTAGTAACAACAATAGCTTTATCCGCTCCAGCAACGGCATTTTTATATCCTGTTTCAATACCTGCAGGGCAATCAATTAAAATAAAATCATAATCCGGACGTAATTGATTAATCAGCTCAACCATTTGCTCGCCCGAAACAGCATTTTTATCTGTCGTTTGCGCCGCTGGAAGTAAGAAAAGCAAATCATCAAAGCGTTTATCTTTAATCATCGCTTGGTGAATTTTACAGCGACCTTCCACCACATCTACCAAATCATAAATAATTCGATTTTCCAGACCTAAAACAACATCTAAATTGCGAAGGCCGATATCCATATCAATCAAGCACACTTTTTTACCCTGAAGAGCAAGTGCTGTCCCTAAGTTAGCAGTTGAAGTAGTTTTTCCTACTCCACCTTTCCCAGAAGTAATGACTATAGCTTCTCCCATGTTTAACGCCCTCCTTGAAAATTAGAAATTTCAGGTCTAATTTTTCTTATCTTATGTATTCCATCTATTACTATCTCGCCTGCATCATCTACAAACGCAGAAAATAAATCTGTTTCAGTAACCTCTTTATAATCCTCACTATCAAAGCCGTATACTTTCCCAGCTATCCTAACTTGTGATGGATAAAGAAACTTCCCTGCAACAACCGCATTTTCGTCCCCTTCAAAACCAGCATGAATTATTCCTTTAATATTACCAAGAACAAATACATTGCCGTTTGAACGGATTTGCCCACCAGGATTCACATCACCAATTAGCAAAAAATCTCCTGGAACTTGAACAACTTGCCCTGAACGAATAATCGTTGCCATCGAAAAAATTTGATCATTTTCTTTCCATTTTTTGGCTTCATCTTTAGACATAACATTACTATAAAACGCGCCAATTTTCATTTGACTATTTTTATGAATAATAGTGGATATTTCACGTTCTTCTTCCTCTGAAAACAGACGGTTACCAATTTGAACTTGTACCTCTAATTTTTCACCAGAGTATGGGTTTTGTTTCTGATCTGCTAGCAATTGAGTTAATTCTTGTTGCAACTCAGATATACTCGCTTTATCACTAAGAAAAATACTAATGCCGTCTTTTGTGCCTTTAATTTGAACATTCTTCTTCATATACCATTTCACCCCGCAACATTTATACTCTAGTCCTTAGTATACACTAACTCAAATTAAATGATAATAAAAAAATACTTTTTTTGAAAAAAACAGCTTGAAATCGCAAACTGTGGATATTCTCCACAGTCATACTTTTTCAAGTAATAGCGAATTCAAACTGATAAAATTACGATAGTTATTCTGATTTAACCAACCGATCGAGAAACATTCGGAATGGGAAAAAAACAACTAAAAAGAACGCCAAATTAAACAAGATGGTTGTCCATAAACGTTGATCAATAAAAACCGGAATAGTCATCGTTGTCGAACCGATCAAATAATAAAATGCATAAACCAAACTTTCTGTAAGAATAATATTGAATACGGCGATTAAACCAACAAGAAGAACATTATTTTGCAACACTTTCATAAATTTATCTGTGATATACACCGTAAATGGAAAGATTGCAAAATAGATTCCCATAATGCCCGTATAATAAATATCAAACACTAAACCTAGGATAAACGCATATACTAATGTCGTGTTTCGTTTATAAAAACAAGTCATAATCGTCAACATGATAAGTAAAAAATGCGGAATGAAAAGATGCCTATCATTGAAAAGGCCATTCGCAAACTGAAGACTAAAAACCCCTTCTAAAATAAAGGTGCCAACCATGATTGCAGGAAGTGCAATGTTTTTCTTTACATTCATGCTTATTGGCCTCCAGTCGCGTCTGAGCTAGTTGTATCATCCGCCGTTGTTCCTGCTTCAGCTGAACGCTTCAAAACAGTTACATGGTTTAAATCATACATGTCAGCACCTGGCTTAATAAACGCGGTTTGTGATAATCCCATTTTATCAGTTTCTACTTTTTCAATCGTACCGATAAAAATACCTGCTGGGAATTTCCCACCGAGTCCAGAAGTAACAACTTTCTGTCCTTTTTTAAATTTCATGTCATACGGTAATTGTTTTAATTCAAGCAACTTAGTATCACTGTCATATCCATTGATAATACCAAATGCATTTTCCTCGCCCTGCACCTTAGCAGAAACACGGTTTTTAACATCTGATGAAGTAAGTAATTCAACCGTAGCTGATTTCGCGCCGGTTGTTGTTACTTTACCAATAAGACCACTTGGTGTAGTAACCGCCATATCAGGCTTCACTCCATCGCTTGAACCTTTGTCAATTTCTATTTGGTCATTCCAATTTGTAGGATTTCTAGAAATAACAGAGGCATTCAGCGGATCATAGTCACGAATACTATCAGTAATATCAAGACTTTCTTTTAAATCTTTATTTTCTTTTTTTAAGTCTGCAACTTCACTTTCAAGTTGTGCCAATTCTTCTAAACGTTCTTTCAGATGTTGGTTTTCAGTGTAGGTGTTTTTTAAATCAACTACTCCACCAACTACGCCTGAAACAAATGAAGTAGGCTTGGCTACAATATTTTCACCAAATCCAACAACATCTTTCACAAATTGTTCTGGCCACGAAGCATTCTCACGATCACGTAAAGAAAAACCAACTAACGCGACGAGAACAATAATAGATATTAACAAGATAATCAAACGTTTATTGAGAAAAAATTGTGGCATAACGACACCTCATCTCGTTAGTACTCTTTTTCCATTTTTTGAAGCTAATTCATCTTGTTATAGGACATAAATGAGTGTGTCCATTTAGTTCATTTTTCCACGTTTATACATATCGATATTATCTAAAGCTTTTCCTGTACCAATTGCCACACAATCAAGCGGTTCATCTGCAATAATGACAGGCATTTTTGTTTCTTCAGAAATAACAGTATCTAAATTACGTAAAAGAGCTCCCCCACCTGTAAGTACAATCCCTTTATCCATAATATCTGCTGATAATTCTGGTGGTGTATTTTCAAGTGTTCCTTTTACAGCATCAATAATTGCAGCAACTGTGTCCGCAAGTGCTTCGCTGATTTCTTCAGGAGTAATTTCAATTGTTTTTGGAAGTCCAGTTACTAAATCACGTCCGCGAATGCTGAATGGAGATAAATCCAAACCTTTAGGACTAGCAGACCCAATTTCAATTTTAATTTCTTCTGCTGTACGGTCACCAATTAATAGATTATATTTTTTACGGATATAGTTAATGATTACTTCATCAAAATCATCACCAGCAGTTCTTACCGAGCGACTAGTTACGATACCTCCAAGTGAAATTACAGCAACTTCTGTAGTTCCCCCACCAATATCTACAACCATGCTACCTGTTGGTTCGCCAACTGGAAGTCCAGCGCCAATAGCTGCAGCATACGGTTCTTCAATTGTGAAAGCATCTTTAGCTCCGGCTTGACGAGTAGCATCAATTACTGCACGTTTTTCTACGCCAGTAATGCCTGATGGTACACATATCATTACAAATGGTTTGCTTGCATTAACGCTTTTGCCAGCCTTTTGTATGTAATATTTCATCATTGCTGCTGTTGTATCATAATCAGCAATAACGCCATCTTTCATCGGACGAATAGCAACAATACTACCAGGTGTTCTGCCAATCATGTTTTTCGCATCGCTACCTACTGCAACGATTTCTTGTGTGTCTTTTTTCATAGCAACAACAGAAGGCTCACGAAGGACAATACCTTTTCCCTTCACATAGACAAGCGTATTCGCAGTCCCTAAATCAATTCCAATATCTTTATTACCAAATCCAAACATCTGTATTCTCCTTTTCCTTCGTAATATTCTACAGGATACATTAAGTTTCCTTATTCGTCCATTAAATTAATGTTACCTTATCCCTTTGTGTCAATGTTTCTATTTAGACACATAAACAACCATCTTATTATAACATAAGTAAGTCTATCAGACATTAATTTTTCATGAGAAGGAAAAAATTTTAACTTTTCTTTAAAAACTATATTTCTGGGTCGTTAAAATTATTAAAAATATACTTTTGAAAGGATAAATTATCACTTAAAAAATTCCATTAGGCAAAGAAAAACTGGAATTGCAAACATACCAATCACTATTGAAAAGACCATAATATTGTCTTTATATACTTTCCACCTATTTAGCATTACGAGCCACCTTTTGCATTTTGTTGATACTCACTTTAGCATAAGGAAACAATTGATGTCTGTAGATATTTTGTGAACAGTGTTTTAATTTTAAAAATAACCTTTTTCTTTTAGACTAATGTACTTATTCTTACCGATAATAATATGATCTAACAGCGTAATTCCAACAATATTTCCTGCTTCAGCTAATCTTTTGGTTACTAGTAAGTCTTCGCTTGAAGGTGCTGGATCACCAGATGGATGGTTGTGAAAACACATAATAGATGCGGCCGATTTTCTTAATGCCAATCTAAACACTTCTCTGGGATGAACAATTGACGCATTCAGTCCGCCAACAAAAATGGTTTGCCGATAAATCACTTGATTCTTTGTGTTTAAAAAAATGCAGTGGAAATGCTCCTGGAAGAGAAACGCTAACTCAGGCATTACCAATTTAACCGCATCTTCTGGGCATCTAACGACAATCTCCTCTTGTTCTGTCACTAAACTTATTCGCCTACCAAGTTCGACTGCAGCCATAATTTTAGAAGCTTTAGCTATTCCAATGCCATTAACTAATTGGAATTCTTCAATAGAAGCATATTGCATTTCTGCCACATTTTTGAATTTCATAATAATTCGGTTTGCTATCGTTAAAACAGACTCGTTCTTTGTTCCGGTTTCAATAATTAAAGCGACTAACTCCGAAGATGAAAGAGCCTCTATCCCATAATTTTGTAATTTTTCGCGTGGTTTTTCATTTTCCAGAACTTCATTTATCAACATAAGAACAGCTCCTATTTCATCAAAATACTAACTAGCAAGAAGGAAGCATAAATATAAGGCACAAATGGAACTTGCTTGTTTTTCTTCACTTTTTTAAACAATACGGCGGTCAATAATAGACTTGTTCCTAAAATAATCGCTAGAAAAAAGATGTAGTACCCCATTTCAAAACCTAAAAAAGTGCTTAAAATAATCAGTATTTTAATATCACCTAATCCAATCCCTTTTCGAAATAGACTAAAGAAAAGCAAGTAAAAAAGACTACTTATAACGCCTGAATAAATTAAAGGAAGCCAAGGTTGATTAAAAAGTATGAAAAGAAGAAATAATATACAAACAAATAACAGGAGGATAACGTTAGGAACGTGCAGATAAAAAATATCTGTAACAAAGAAAAAAGCCAAAAAATAATAGATGATACAGTACATAAAAAAGTGATATGAAAATGAAAAGTGAATGTATATAAGGAGCGTATACATTGGTGTAATTAATTCCATCAAAAAATAAAGTAACGGAATGGATTTGCCACAACATTTAGATTTCCCTTTTAAGAACAAGAATGAAAAAATGGGAATAATATGCACGAAAGTTAGTGGCTTTTGGCAATAATTGCACTCCGAAAACCGGAATAAAAAAGGTTTTTTTATCGGGAAACATTCTCCTGCAACCTGAACAAAAGACATAAAAATCGCGCTATAAATTACTAATAAAAAATAAAGCATCTGCCACCTCCTAGTTGTTAAAAACAGGATAGCAAAGATAATTTATTTTTGCACATAGGTAAAATTGCTTTTTCACATCCAATATATAGCAAAAACACCTATTTTCCACTAAGAAAAAAAGATGTTTTCGCGTGCTTCTACCCTATGAAAATGCTTTTTTAGCTATTTGTCATTTTTTATTTCCCGCAGTATACTCGCTTTATTCCAAAAGTTTAGTGGATGGTCGTCAACAAATATTTCCGGACTTCTGAAATAAAATAAAGGGATCCAGTAATAAAGTATTTCGTATCATTTTTAGTTTCATCCATATCATTTAATGCTTGTTGCCAATCTGGTTTTACGGAAACACCTACACTTTTTCCGATTTGGATTACTTCGTCCGCTGTCATAGCTCTAGGATATTCGAAAGTAGTTAATAGTATTTCCGAATTCGGAATCGCTTTTAATGTCGTTAGCATCTTCTCATGATTTTTATCTGCTAATATGCTAACTATTATTTTTTTAGGCCCCGGATACATTTCGATAGATTGAGTGAATGTTTGAATACCTTCTGGATTATGAGCTCCATCCAGCATAACAAATGGATTTGAAATGATTTTTTCCATTCTTCCCGGCCAAAATGCTTTTTCCAGTCCCTTTTTGATTGCTAATTCGTCGATTTCGAAAGCTGAAAATGTATTTAAGTACTGTAACACTTTTATAGCCACAGCAGCATTATTTAATTGATGCAGCCCTTTTAAACCAAGAGAAAGATGGCTTAGTTCTTCTCCGTAGATTGTTTTGTATGCAATGACACCATTTTCATTTTTTATAGAGAAAGATTTATTTAATTGCGCAACGCTGGATTCATTATTTGTGGCAATAGTTTCTATTACTTCTTGAACTTCTTTTTGAATAGCTCCAGAAACTACTGGGATACCTGGTTTGATGATTCCTGCTTTTTCACTAGCAATTTGCTCGATTGTATCACCCAGGAATTCCATATGATCCATTCCGATTGTTGTAATTACAGAAACTAACGGAACGAGAATGTTGGTAGAATCAAGTCTTCCTCCAAGTCCAACTTCAATAATACCAATATCGATAGACTCGTATTCTGCAAAACATAAAAACATCATAGCCGTAATAATCTCAAATTCTGATGGTGGTCCATAAATCGTTTCTTCTAGTTCTTCCGCAATTGGTTTAATCCGGTTAGCTAAAGAAACAATCATTTCATTGCTAATTGGCTCACCATTCACACTTATTCGCTCATTAAAAATCTCAATATAAGGGGAAGTAAAGGTCCCTGTTCGATAGCCCGCTTCTTCTAGAGCATTTCGAATAAAAGTAAGTGTAGAGCCTTTGCCATTTGTTCCAGCGATATGTACCCACTTATTCGCTTTTTCTGGATGATTTAGTTTCTCCATCATATATTCCATTCGAGCTAACCCAGGCTTTATTCCTAGACGAAGTGTTCCGTGAATCCAATCTATTGCTTCTTCATATGATTTCAATGTCATTATTTAAACCACCTTAAAACTGACCCTACCACTTGGTTCTATGATAAGGTCAGTCCATTTATTATACTTCTTTTAACGTTTCAATTCTTTCTAAAACAGAGGCTTTTTTCTCTAGATAATCTTTTTCTTTTAAGCGTTCTTCTGCTACTACATTCTCAGGAGCTTTGCTAATGAAGCGCTCGTTATTTAATTTCCCTTGTACTCTAGCTACTTCTTTATTCCATTTTTCTAGTTCTTTTTCCAGACGAGCAATCTCTACTTTTAAGTCTATTAATGCTTCTAATGGAATGAAAATCTCTGCCCCAGAAACCACCGCGGTCATCGCAGTTTTAGATGGTTCTACATCAAATGAAATGGTAACTTGTTCAGGATTACAAAAACGTTCAATATAAGAAATATTTTGTTCTAAAATTTCTTTATACGTATCATCTTTTGGCTTAATTTCAAGAATAATTTGCTTGCTAAGAGGCGTGTTTACTTCTGCTCGAATATTTCGAACTGCACGAATTACCTCCACTAGCGTAGCCATCGCCATAGAAGATTTTGTATCCATTTGTTGTTCATTAACAGTTGGCCATTCAGCAATTGTGATAGATTCTCCTTCATGAGGTAAGTTTTGCCAAATTTCTTCTGTTACAAAAGGCATGAACGGGTGCAATAAGCGCATAGTCGTATTCAAAGTATAGGCAAGGACGGATCTTGTTGTTTGTTTAGCAACTTCATCTTCGCCGTAAAGCGGGATTTTAGCAATTTCAATATACCAATCACAAAAATCATCCCAAATAAAGTTGTATAATGTTCTTCCAACTTCACCAAATTCATATTTCTCACCTAAGGAGGTAACAGCTTGAATCGTTTCATTAAGTCGTGTTAGTATCCACTTATCACTAACTTCAGTTACATTTGTTAGATCAATCTCACTATATTTCATGCCATCCAAATTCATTAGTACAAAACGAGAGGCATTCCAAATTTTGTTAATGAAATTCCATGTGGACTCTACTTTTTCATAACTGAATTTTAAATCTTGACCCGGTGATGAGCCTGTCGCAAGTGTATAACGAAGAGAATCCGCTCCATATTTGTCTATAACTTCAATAGGATCCACACCATTACCAAGAGATTTTGACATTTTACGCCCTTCAGAATCGCGCACTAAACCATGAATCAATGTGTCTTTAAATGGTCGTTCACCAGTAAATTCAACAGATTGAAAAATCATTCTGGACACCCAGAAAAAGATAATGTCATAACCCGTTACTAACGTATTTGTTGGGAAGAAATGCTTAAAGTCTGGGCTTTCAGTATCCGGCCAACCCATTGTTGAAAATGGCCATAAAGCTGAACTAAACCATGTATCAAGTACATCCTCATCTTGCTCCCACTCAGCAAGGTTTTCTGGTTCTTTTTCACCAACGTAAATTTCACCAGTTTCTTTATGATACCAAGCAGGAATTCTATGACCCCACCATAATTGACGAGAAATACACCAGTCATGAATGTTATCCATCCAAGTTTCATAAGTTTTTTCAAATCTAGCTGGTACAAAATTAACTTTGTCTTCCGTTTTTTGAAGTGCCAAAGCTTCTGCAGCAAGAGGTTCCATTTTCACAAACCATTGTAGAGAAAGATATGGTTCTACGACAGCGCCAGTTCTCTCAGAATGCCCTACTGAATGCAAATGAGGTTCTTGTTTGATAAATAAATCTAACTCTTTGAAGTCTTGGATAATCGCTTTCCTAGCTTCAAAACGATCTAATCCATCATATTTTCCAGCATTTTCATTCATTGTTCCATTTTCATGCATAACAATAATTCTTGGTAAGTCGTGGCGATTACCTACTTCAAAGTCATTCGGATCATGCGCCGGTGTAATTTTAACGGCACCGGAACCAAACTCTCTTTCAACATATTCGTCGGCTACGATTGGAATTTCTCTGTTTAAAATCGGCAGCATGATTGTTTTACCAATTAAATGCTGGTATCTTTCATCTTTAGGATGAACCGCAACAGCTGTATCACCAGGAATCGTTTCCGGGCGAGTTGTCGCTACTTCTAAATAACCAGAACCATCAGTAAGAGGATATTTTAAATGATAGAAACTGCCCTCAATATCTTTATGGATAACTTCAATATCAGATAAGGCTGTTTTTGCTTCTGGATCCCAGTTTATTATATATTGGCCGCGGTAAATAAGTCCTTTATTGTAAAGTGTTACAAAGACTTTTTTGACAGCATCGGATAAGCCATCGTCTAGTGTAAAACGTTCTCTTGAATAGTCTAAACCAAGACCCAGTTTTTCCCATTGTTCACGAATAAACTCAGCGTATTCTTCTTTCCATTCCCAAGTTTTGTCAACAAAGGCTTCGCGACCTAAGTCATAACGAGAAATATTCGTTTCTTTTAGCTTTGCTTCTACTTTAGCTTGAGTAGCAATACCCGCATGGTCCATACCTGGCAAGTATAGCGTATCAAAGCCTTGCATTCTTTTCATTCGAGTAATAATATCCTGTAAAGTAGTATCCCATGCATGACCTAAATGTAACTTCCCTGTTACGTTTGGCGGTGGAATAACAATGCTATAGGGCTCTTTGTCCGTATTTCCTTCAGCTTTGAAAAATTCTTTTTCTAGCCACCATTTATATTTGCCAGCTTCTACGTTACTTGGCTCATATTTTGTAGGCATATTTACTTCATTTTGTTCTATCGTCATAACGCTTCCTCCTTTTTTAAGCAAAATAAAAAACTCTTCTCATCCTAATAAAAGGACGAAAAGAGTATTATTCGCGGTACCACCTTTTTACCTACAGAAAAAATGTAGGCACTTCATTGGGTTAACGATAGAGAAAATCTACCGGTTATTCCCTACTATGAGTTCAGGAATACTGCTCCAAGGCTACCTTCAGACATTATTTTTGAAAGCTTACACCAACCGCTTTCTCTCTTTTGAAAAATAAGTGTCCTACTCTTCCTCTTCATCGCATTTGCTTCTATATTCTAGAAATAATTTTAACAAAAGATTCTAGATTCGTCAATTAGCCGCGAAGTATTTTGCAAGTAGTATCAAATGCTTCTAGTGTTTTATCAATCTCATTCTCTGTATGCATTGTAGAAATGAATACACCTTCAAACTGAGACGGCGGTAAGAAAATACCTTGTGCTAGCATTTCGCGATAATAACTGCGGAAAAATTCTAGATTACTCGTTTTTGCTGTATCAAAATTAGTGACTTTTTGGTCGGTGAAGAAGAATCCAAACATGGAACCCGCTTTATTAATGGAAAGTGGTACTTCTCGTCTAGCAGAAATTTCTGTTAGTCCTTCTTCCATTCGTTTAATTAAAGACCGGAAAACATCATAGTGTTGAGGTGTTAATTGGCGAACTGTTTCAAAGCCTGCGTTCATCGCTAATGGATTGCCGGATAAAGTTCCCGCTTGATAAATAGAACCTGCTGGAGCAATTTGTTCCATAATTTCTTTTTTACCACCGTACGCACCCACTGGTAATCCTCCACCAATTACTTTTCCAAGACAAGTAATATCCGGAGTAACCACATAATAACCTTGTGCCGAGTAATAATCTACGCGGAAACCAGTCATTACTTCATCAAAAATAAGTAAAGAGCCATATTTGGTTGTTAGTTCTCTAAGCCCTTCTAAAAAGCCTTCAATCGGCGGAACTACACCCATGTTACCTGCAACTGGCTCAACGATAACTGCAGCTATTTCTTCGCCGTACTTCTCGAAAGCTAGTTTTGCGCCTTCAATGTCGTTATATGGAACAGTGATTGTATCAGCAGCGAGCCCTTTAGTAACTCCTGGAGAATCAGGTAAACCCAGTGTCGCTACGCCAGAACCAGCTTTAATTAATAAAGAATCACCATGACCATGATAGCTTCCTTCGAATTTCAATATTTTTTCTCGTTTGGTGTAACCGCGAGCCAGGCGAATAGCGCTCATGGTTGCCTCTGTTCCGGAAGAAACCATCCGCACGATTTCGATGGATGGAACGCGCTCAATGACTAGTTTGGCTAATTCTGTTTCAATTTCCGTTGGCGTTCCAAAGCTTGTCCCTTTCATTGCGGCTTTTGTTATGGCATTAACAACAGAAGGGTTTGCATGACCTAAGATCAGCGGGCCCCAAGATAGCACGTAATCAATATATTCGTTACCATCAACATCCGTAATGTAAGCCCCTTTCCCATGTTCCATAAAAACTGGTGAAGCATCTACTGAATTGAATGCTCGAACTGGGCTATTTACACCACCTGGTAAGACTTTCTTTGCTTCTTTAAAAGCTTTTTCAGAGTTTGAATAGTTTCGCAAATTTCCTACCTCCTATTTATTTAAGTATTTAGATACATCTTTTGCAAAATAAGTGATGATGAGTGTTGCACCTGCTCGTTTCATACTAGTAAGCATTTCTAAAACAATTTTTTCTTCGTCAATCCAACCGTTTTGCGCGGCTGCTTTTACCATTGCGTATTCCCCGCTGACATTATAAGCAACTACTGGTAAATTTGTATTATTTTTAACGTCGCGCATGATATCTAAGTAAGATAAAGATGGTTTTACAATAAGGAAGTCTGCGCCCTCTTGTTCATCAGATTTTGCTTCTCGAAGGGCTTCTTCACGGTTAGCGGGATCCATTTGATAAGATTTTCTATCACCAAATTGTGGCGCACTTCCAGCAGCATCTCGGAAAGGTCCGTAAAAAGCAGATGCGTATTTAACAGCGTACGACATAATCGGAATATCATAAAATCCAGCTTCATCCAATCCTTCGCGAATTACTTGAACAAAGCCATCCATCATATTAGAAGGAGCGATGATGTCTGCCCCTGCTGCTGCTTGACTGACAGCTGTTCGTTTCAGTAATTCAAGGGATTCATCATTTAGAATTTCACCATTTTCAATCACGCCGCAATGACCATGATCTGTAAACTCGCATAGGCAAGTGTCTGCCACAACAATTATTTCAGGAAAACTATTTTTAATGAGCTTAGTGGCTTCTTGGATAATGCCGTGATCGTGATAGGCTTGTGTACCAACTGCATCTTTTTCAGCTGGGATTCCAAATAAAATAACTGCTTTAATTCCAAGGCTTTGTACTGTTCGCATTTCTTCTTCTAATTCATGCAACGGATATTGGAAAACTCCTGGCATGGAGATTACTTCGGTTTTTGGTTCTTTACCATCTTTGACAAAAATCGGATAGATTAAATCATCTGTATGTAAAACTGTTTCTCTCACTAAATCACGCATTGTTTTGGTTTTTCTTAGACGACGATGTCTATCAAATTGATTTTTCATTTAAATTCCTCCTGTATTATCAAATCAGCTAAGTGCTTCATGGTGAAGGTTTTTGGTTGATATGTGACTGACCATCCATCTGCTAAAATAGCCTCAGTAGTTACATTGCCAATCGACGCAATGCGCCAATGTTCTTTCTGGTCTGGAAATGTTTTTGCAATCGAATAAAAGTTTTTCCAAGCAGATGGGCTGGCAAAAATAATTATTGGTTTTTCTTTAAGTTTTAATTGGTTGATTAACCTTGTTTTAGACGCCTCAGGGAAGCTTGTTTCATAAAGTTCCATCGAAAAAACTAGATGCCCTTTTTCTATCAATGCGTCCTTTATTATTGATCTGCTTAAATTACTTTGTGGCAGTAAGACGCTTGTTTGGTCTGGATTTTCATTTAGCCACTCAGATAAAAAAACTTCTGACTGATAAACAGATGGAACAAAATTTGGCATATAACCAAATTCGGCTAATTTTTCTTCCGTTTTCTCACCAATAACAGCAAATTTATAGTTCGTTTTAACATCTTGGTTTGCGAAAAAGTATTCCACCGCATTGACGCTTGTCAAAAAAAGCCAATCCGCCGCTTGTTGTTCTTGATTCAAGCTGAATTTTTTCGGACGTGTTTCAATTAATGGAATCGATTCAACTTCAAAGCCATTTTTCGAAAAGTAGGCTTGCCAAGGCTTATTTTTACTCGCTTCTCTTGTTAAAACAATTTTTTTAATCATGCGTTTCTCAGTTCTTTGATAATCGTATCGGCACCTTCACTTAGTAAATCTTCAGCTACTTGATTGCCTATATCGCTTGGATTGGCGCCTGTTTGTTCAGATTCAAGAATAACGGAACCATCGGCGTTACCAACTAAACCTTTAAAATGAATAGCATCACCTGTTTTCACTGCGAACCCAGCAATGGGGATTTCACAGCCACCGTTTAATTTTTTCAAGAAAACGCGCTCGGCTTCAACACATACGCCTGTTTCTTCATGATGAATAGATGCTAGCATATCTCGAATTTGCTGGTCACTTTTGCGGCATTCGATAGCAAGTGCACCTTGACCAACTGCCGGCAAGCATAGTTCAGCCGGAATATCTTCCAGTTTTAAAGCCGTATTTTCCAACCACCCCATTCGGGAAAGTCCCGCTTTCGCTAAGATGATGGCATCAAAGTTTTCTGCATGTAATTTTTGAAGGCGAGTATCAATGTTACCGCGAATCGGTTTAATAACAAAATCTGGACAGTATTTAAGAAGTTGTGCTGCACGACGGAGACTACTCGTACCAATAACAGCGCCTTTTGGCAACTCATCTAAGCTGCTCACTTGGTTAAACACAAAGCAATCTAGCGGAGATTCACGTTTTGGAATCGCGCCAATAACAAGCCCTTCTTTCAAACTGGAAGGAACATCTTTCATACTATGTACCGCAAAATCAATTACTGTATCACTCAAAGCTTGCTCCACTTCGGAAACAAATAGGCCTTTCCCGCCAACTTTGCTCAGTGTGACGTCTAAAATCCGGTCTCCTTTTGTGACAATTTCTTTTATTTCAAAATCGAATTCAGGATAATTTTCTTTGAGTTTGTTAATCACCCAATTAGACTGGGTTAAAGCTAATTTACTACGTCTAGAACCAACAATTATTTTTCGTTTCATCTGTTAACTCCTCGTTTCAGCTTGTTCTTTTTCTGTTACAGTTAGATCCGTTTCTGTTAAACCAAAGATACGTTTAAAATGCGCAATGCTTGTGTCTGCTTCCTCTTCCACTGACATTTCTTTTAATTCTGAGATAGGTTGTTTTAGCATTTGATTAATGATGCTTTTCATATGTTTTCCGATTTGGATGTATTCGCGTTCTGTTAGGCCGGGAAGTTTATTTTCTAGGCTAGTCATAGTAACTTCTTGCATATCTAGCGCTTTTTCACGCAAGGCACGAATCACAGGAACGACACCAAGTTGTTTTTCCCATTCAAAAAAGCTTCGAACTTCTATCTCAATCGTATTTTCAAGCTCTTGAACAATTCTTTGGCGTTCTAATGAATTCGCACTTACAACTCCAGCTAAATCATCAATATCGTACAAATGGAAATTGGGAATATATGAACAATCATGTTCAACATTTCTTGGTAAACCGATGTCAATCACAAGCATAGAACTCGCTTTTTGTTCCATTAATTCTTGCATGTCTGCTTGTTTGATGATTGGTTCTGAGGCGCTAGTTGATACAAGAACGATATCTGCAAGCAATAAATGGTCATTCATATTTTCATATGCGCCCACTTTTGCTTGAAATTGATTAGCAAGCATTTCTGCATTGGCTTTAGTACGGTTGATTATCGTTATATCTGCAATGCCACTTCCGGCGAGGTTTTGCAAAGCAAGTTCGCTCATTTCTCCTGCGCCAATAAGGACGATTTTTTTGTTATCTAAGGAACCATATAATTTTTTGGCAACTTCCACAGCTGCATAACTGACAGAAACGGCATTTTCGTTAATTTTCGTGTGGTGATGTACTTTTTTTGCAAAAGTAACGACTTCACGGAAAAGTTTATTTAAAAGTGTACCTGTTGTACCGGTTTGTTTGGCGATTTCGAATGCATGTTTTACTTGTCCGAGAATTTGCGTTTCCCCAAGTACAAGTGAATCGAGTCCCGCGGTTACTTTATATAAATGATTGACGGCGGCTGTTTCTTCATGGAAAAACAAATAAGGCTCAATTTTTTCCATATCCATTTGAAACCAATTAGCCATAAAACGTTTTAGGTAATATCTTCCTGTATGTAATTGATCGACAACTGCAACAATTTCGGTTCGATTGCATGTTGAAATAATAACATTTTCGAGGATACTTTTTTCCTGCAGTAATGTTACTAAGGCCATTTCTTCTTCGGTTTCTTTAAAAACTAATTTTTCGCGGATGTCGATTGGTGCTGTGTGATGATTCAGCCCCATGGTGAGAATAAACATTCGATAATCCTCCTAAAATTAAATTGAACTCTAATACATTCTACCACTTTTCGATGTGTACACCAAATAGTCCGTTTTTGTATTTAGACGGAAAAAAGAGCTGGATTTTTCATTCCAACTCTTTCTATTATTCCATTCCTTCTTTGATAAACTGCCATGCTTCGTCTTTTCCCATTTTTGTTTCAGAGGAGAATAAGACAAATTTGTCGTCTGGATCAAAATCCAAAGTTTCACGGACAATTTTAGCATTTTTTTGCCATTTACTGCGCGGGATTTTGTCTGCTTTTGTTGCTACAACGATGACAGGAATATCGTAATACTTTAGAAATTCATACATCATTCGGTCATCTTCTGTTGGCTTATGACGTAAATCAACAATTTGGATGACACCACGAAGTTGCTCGCGAGAAGTGATATATGTTTCAATCATGACGCCCCATTTTTCTCGCTCAGTTTTCGATACTTTTGCGAAACCATAACCTGGTACATCGACGAAGAAAAGTGCTTCTTCAATTTTATAAAAATTTAGTGTTTGTGTTTTACCGGGTTTTTGCGAAATTCTTGCCATACTTTTGCGGCGAATCATCGTATTAATAAAAGATGATTTTCCAACGTTTGATCGACCTGCAAGTGCATATTCTGGAAGGTCTGTTTCGGGATATTGCTCTGGTCGAACAGCGCTTATTATTAGTTCTACATTATTTACATCCATAATTTTCCATCCTGTTCTATTCATTATCTTTTACTAGTATAACGGAAAAAGAGGAAAAAAGCACCATGAAAAAATACTGCCCCATTGTGAGACAGTATTTTTCGAATTAATATTTGCTTACTTCAGCTACTACTTGTGCAATAAAGGCATCTAAATCCATTGTTTCTGAATCCTTAGAACCGTAACGGCGAACGTTGACCGAACCAGCTTCTACTTCTTGATCTCCAAGTACTAATGCATAAGGGATTTTCTTTGTTTGTGCTTCACGGATTTTATAACCTAATTTTTCATTGCGGTCATCTACTTCCGAGCGAAGTCCAGCGCGTTGCAATTTATCTTGTACGCCTTTTGCATAATCTAAATGGGCATCTGCGTTTACTGGGATAAGTTCCATTTGGACTGGAGCTAACCAAGTTGGGAAAGCACCTTTGTATTCTTCAATTAGATATGCGACAAAGCGTTCCATTGTCGATACAACACCGCGGTGAATAACGACTGGACGATGTTTTTCGCCATCTTCGCCGATATAAGTTAAATCGAAGCGTTCTGGAAGTAAGAAGTCCAGTTGTACAGTGGAAAGAGTTTCTTCTTTTCCGATAGCAGTTTTTACTTGAACGTCTAGTTTAGGACCGTAAAATGCTGCTTCTCCTTCTGCTTCAAAGTAATCCATTTCCATTTCGTCCATTGCGGATTTAAGCATTGATTGCGCTTTTTCCCACATAGCATCATCGTCAAAATATTTTTCTGTATTTTTCGGATCACGGTAGCTTAAACGGAAAGAATAATCTTTAATATCAAAGTCTTTATATACTTCTAAAATTAGTTCGACAACGCGTTTGAATTCGTCTTTAATTTGGTCTGGACGAACAAATACGTGCGCATCATTTAAAGTCATTCCACGAACACGTTGTAATCCAGAAAGTGCTCCACTCATTTCGTAGCGGTGCATCATACCAAGCTCAGCAATACGAATTGGTAATTCACGGTAGCTATGGATGTCGTTTTTATATATCATCATGTGATGCGGACAGTTCATTGGACGTAAAACAAGTTCTTCGTTGTCCATTTTCATTGTTGGGAACATATCTTCATGGTAGTGATCCCAGTGACCACTTGTTTTGTAAAGTTCCACGTTTGCCATAATTGGAGTGTAAACGTGATTGTAACCAAGACGTTCTTCTTTATCCACGATGTAACGTTCGATAACGCGGCGGATAGTCGCACCTTTTGGCAACCAAAGTGGAAGTCCTTGACCAACTTCAATGCTGTTTGTAAATAAATCTAGTTCTTTCCCTAGTTTACGATGGTCACGCTCTTTGGCTTCTTTTTGCATTTGGATAAATTCTTTTAAGCCGTTTTTATCAAAGAAAGCTGTGCCGTAAATACGTTGAAGCATTTTGTTATTGCTGTCTCCGCGCCAGTATGCACCAGCCACGCTTAATAATTTAAACACTTGGATTTTACCAGTCGAAGGAACATGGACGCCACGGCAAAGGTCGAAAAACTCGCCTTGAGTGTAAATTGTCACTGTTTCATCTTCTGGAATCGCTTCGATAAGTTCTAATTTGTAATGGTCGCCGATTGCTTGGAAACGTTTAATCGCTTCTTCGCGAGAAACAACTTCACGCTCGATTGGCACATTTTCACGAACAATTTTTTGCATTTCTTTTTCGATTTCAACGAGTGATTCGTCACTAATAACTGCTTCTGTATCAATATCATAGTAAAAACCAGATTCAATCGCTGGTCCAACGCCAAACTTCACATCTGGATAAAGTCGTTTTAATGCTTGTGCCATTAAATGAGCTGTACTGTGACGCAAAATACCAAGCGCGTCTTCATGATCTGGAGTAACGATTTCGATTGCTCCGTCCTCGTGAATTGGTGTTACTAAATCAAGTAATTCCCCATTTAATTTACCTGCTAATGCTTTCTTTTTTAGCCCTGGGCTGATGGAAGCAGCAATATCCGCTGTTGAAACGCCTGGCTCGAATTCTTTTACTGCACCGTCCGGAAATGTAATTTTCATACTAATCTCTCCTTTTCTTTTTTAAATGTGGTTAGGAGGGCAAAATAAAAAACCCATCCCTCCTGTTGTCAAGGGACGAGTTTATGCTCGTGGTTCCACCCAAGATTCAGAAATAGCTAAAAATAACTACTTCACTCTTGTCGCTTATAACGGAGCGATCCGTCTATTATTACTAGTAAAAAACGTTCCTAATAGAAGTTCCAAGGTGGTCCAAATTTAAGTTCCAATAGAAGGTTCCCAGCTAGCCCTTCCTCTCTAAAATTTTCCGTTAAATTGGTTGTCCTTTTCATCACTTTGTTTTTATATTACTTCACATTATAAGCCCGATTAAACATATTTGCAAGCACTTTTTAGAAACGACGATTTTTACCTTCTAAGTTGACCTCTTTCGACAAATAGCGCACGCGTTCCATGATTCTGCGAGCTTTTAGTTTTTCTTCCATACCGTTTTGAGCAAACATTAAATGATTTTCAAGTTGATCCATATTGTAATTAGACGAGAAGAACGTTGGTAATTCCTCTTGCATCCGGAACTGCAAAATCGCACCAAGTACTTCATCACGTGTCCAAGCCGTCATCGATTCTGCCCCGATATCATCGAGCATCAACACTTCTGTTTCTTTCGCGAATTGGATTTTTTCACCAACAGTATTGTCAGAAATAGACTGTTTCACTTCGCGCATGAACTCTGGTAAATAAACGAGTGTCGTCGAAATCCCTTTCAAGGCAAGCTCTTTCGCAAGCGCGCCTAATAAATATGATTTCCCGGTCCCAAAGCTACCATGAATAAATAAACCTTTCGCGCGTTCCCCGTTTTTGGCAGGATAATTATCTAAAAATTGGTAAGCTTCCACAAGAGCCAACTGACGTGATTCTTCATCTGTATAAAAGTCAGCTAAACTCGCATCGACTACTTGTTTCGGCATATAGAGCGAACGGATTCTCCGCTCCACAGCACGGCGCTTCTCTTCTTCCATTTTCTCTTTCGTCGGATAATAGGTGACGGTGATGAATTCGCCATTAAGAACAAGTTTTGGTGCGTAGCCAGGCATTAATGTTTCTTCTTGCTCGCTAAACTTTTTATGTTGCGTCATAAATTCATATAAATTAGATAGGTTTTGATTCACTAATTGCTCGGTGATTTCTTCTTTGTGCTCCTTGAAAAAGTCTTGAATTGGTTGATAATGGAGAACTTGCTGTTTTAACCCTTGGTATTCTTTTTCAAAGTCGCGTCCTTCAAAAAGCTGTCCTAATGTTCTTTCGATGTTATCCATATTCTTCACCTACCTTTTATTTAGTCGTTCTTTAATTTCACGAACTTGATCTTCGAGAGTTTGTTTTTCTTTGTCAGTCATTTTATTTTCTGCCGGAGCAACTTGTTCTTTATCAAACCAATCCGGTAAAATTTCTTTTCGAGTTGATTTTTGATAATTTCGGTTGTAATTATTCGCTTTAGGTGTAGCTGGTTCTTCTTGTAGACGTTTGTATTTTTCGTGCTCTTGCCATGCGAGATCCATTGCCTCTTTGGCGGTTTTCACGTTTTTTCGTTTCCAGTGAGCTGCGATAGTCATCATATAATTCTTGGAAAGTTTGCGGTCGAGGCGAAGTAACACGTATTCAATTAGCACATTCATCACGGGAACCGGTAAATTTTGCTGATTCATCACTTCTTCTACGACGCGCAAATCGGTTTCAGCAGGCACTGCACCATCTGAAATATCGACCAACAATTGAAATGGCGTGATGCTCTCTAAGTAAACTTGTAATGCTTCCTCGTCATTCAATGCTTCTTCTGTTTCTCGGCTGACCGGTGTTTCCTGCTTCATTTGCAGTTTTGGCGGTGCTCCATTTTCAATTGTATAGCCTTCGCGAACGATTTTTCGCAAATAAACAATGTCGATTTCGCCGTTCGCATCTAGCGCACGATACAAATAGCTTGGCATGTCTTTTTCAGAAACTTGGTAAATTCCGTGCAATTTTAAAATCGTTTGGCGCACTTCTTTTGTTATTTTTTCGCGAGCAATCATCCCCGGCGATAGCAAACTTAAAAATAAATTAAAATCAAAACTAGCGTCATCAAATTCAATTTCTTTCGGCGTCACTTTATCCACTAATACTTGGCTGGACTCAGATGGAACAGCACTGCTTCCGCCTTTAAATGGTTCAAAAACGTCTTGGAATGAACGAGTAATTTCGCTATATGTAGTTGTTTCAAATGTCTCATCTGCAAAAAAGCGACGCAAACGTTGAAACTGCGCATTGCCAATTTTGCTATATAAATAAATATTTAATAAACCATCTGAAAAAAACTTTTCTGGTGATAACGGTGGCAAGATTTCGTAAATATAAAAGCGTTGGTCATGCTCGGTTTTCACATAACTTTTTAAAAGACCTAAGCCTTCTAGTTTTAGTCGTGCCTCGAATAACGCTTTCAAACTAATATCAAGCATATTTAAAAGTTGGACGTGCGAATGCGCTTCTGACCAAAGTCTGTTTTCTTCCACTTCTGTGAACAGTGTTTGGTATAAAGCAAGACATTCCGCCCCCATTAGCGGTTGGTATAACATGGTAATTATTTTTCTGTCGGCGCCCGTCAAGATTCCACTTGCCTTCACTTGATAGCTGTCTACCGCTTGAAGTTCCATCCAAAATTCCGTCAATTTACTCACCTATCTTTATTTTTTTCCATCAAATCTTTTAATTCTTCGACAAACACACTAATATCTTTAAACTGGCGATAAACCGAAGCAAAGCGCACGTAGGCAACTTCATCCAGACTCGCTAATTTATTCATTACTTTTTCACCAATTAAGTCGGAAGCGATTTCGCTGTCGCCAATATTTCTTAATTCGCGCTCCACTTCATTGACAATTTCTTCAATTTGTTCCGCACTAACTGGCCGTTTTTCACAGGCTCTGATTAAGCCACGTCTTACTTTTTCACGAGCAAATTCTTCTCTTGCTCCGTCTTTTTTTACAACTATTAAAGGACTCTCTTCTACCTTTTCAAAAGTGGTAAAACGAAATCCGCATTTTTCACATTCACGTCGTCTTCTGATGGAATTGCCATCATCGGCCGGTCTTGAGTCTACAACACGCGTGCCATTATATTTACAAGTAGGACATCTCACAAAAAATCACTCCTATCCCTAGCATTTCTCTATCTGTTTATTTGTATGCCTCATTATACCATGTGAAACTAAGGGTGGCTATTTGTTCTTAACAAAACGTTCGATAAAAGTAAGAACTTGCTTTCGTGTCTTTTCAAGTGACGTATTATTATCAATCACAAAATCCGCTTTTTTGGCCTTTTCATCAATGCTCATTTGGCTATTAATTCTTGCTAAAGCTTCTTCTTTTGTTAAATCATTTCGCTTCATTAAGCGCTTTAACTCTGTTTCTGGGGTTGTCCAAACAACGACAATCTGATCAACTAACGATTCTAAATGACTTTCAAACAACAGCGGAATATCAAAAAAAACAATTTCCTCGCCCGCTTTAAAATAACGTTCACGCTCCGCTAACATATAGTCTTTCACACGAGGATGCGTAATTTCATTTAACTTTTCGCGTTTTTCTTTATCATTAAAAATAATTTCTGCTAGTTTTGGACGATTTAACGTGCCATCTGCTAGCAAAATTTCTGCGCCAAAGTAGGCAACAATTTCCGCCAGCCCATCCGTTCCAGGTTCCACGACTTTCCGAGCCGCCACATCTGCATCCACTAGCGGAATACCAGCTTGCTGAATCATGTTACTCACAGTTGATTTCCCTGTTGCCACACTTCCTGTTAACCCAATTGTTTTACCCATGATTCCAGCTCGCTTTCTACTTTTGACAACTCGGGCAAAAATGCGTCCCGCGTCCATTTAATTTAATTTTTTCGATTGGTGTCCCACAAATAACACACGATTCGCCTGTTTTTCCGTACACTTTTAGTTTATCTTGGTACTGGCCTAGTTTCCCTTGAGAGTTCACATAAGTTCTAACCGTCGACCCACCAAGCGCAACTGCTTCCGTCATAATGCTTTTGGTCGCTTCAAAAATCCGTTTAATTTCTTTGTCAGAAAGCGAATTTGCCGCTCTTTCCGGACGCACTTTTGCTGCAAAACAAATTTCGTCCGCGTAAATATTTCCTACTCCAGCGACTAATTTTTGATCAAGCAAAGCCGTTTTGATAGCGCGGCTTGTTTTCTTCACGCCTGTTGCAAAATCAGCTAAGGTAAATGCTGGGGTTAACGGCTCTGGTCCTAATTTTTTTATCGACCGTGTTTCCGCCTCGCCGTATTTACTAGTCACTTCCATCGTTCCGAACTTCCGCACATCTAAAAAGCGTAATTCCGTGTGGTCTTCAAAATGAAAAATAATATGCGTATGCTTGCTAACTTCTTCGTTCTCATCCATTAAACGGAATTTACCTTCCATGCGCAAATGAGATAAAATCGTACAGTTCGTCAAATCAAACAGCAAAAATTTGCCACGACGGCGCACGTCTTCTATTTCTTGCCCGACAAGCATATGAACAAATTCATCGGGCGGTGTAGCGACAATCATTTTTGGGACACGGACAATTACTTGATCTATTTTTTTACCTGGGACTAGTTCTTGTAATGTTGCGCGGACATTTTCTACTTCCGGCATTTCTGGCATATATAAACTCCCCGTTTCTCTATTTATTTCGCGTCATACCACGTGTCACCAAATGCACTATCTACTTTAAGTGGTACAGAAAGTTCTACAGCATTTTCCATCACATCTGGTACAATCTCTTCTAATTTAGCGATTTCGGCTTCAGGTGCTTCGAAAATCAATTCATCGTGCACTTGAAGTAATAATTTTGCTTCTAATTTTTCGGATTTTAAGCGTTCGCTCATCAGAATCATCGCTTTTTTGATAATATCTGCGGCACTACCTTGGATTGGCGTGTTCATTGCTGTTCTTTCCGCAAAACCTCGAACGTTGAAATTACGGCTCACAATCTCTGGGATATAACGACGACGATGTAAAATGGTCTCCACATAGCCTTTTTCTTTCGCAAAACGAACGATATCTTGCATGTATTCTTTCACGGCAGGATAGCTAACAAAATAGCGGTCAATAAAGTCTTTTGCTTCTTTCCGAGTAATACCCAGATTTTGAGAAAGACCGTAATCACTAATTCCGTAAACGATACCGAAGTTTACTGCTTTTGCTTGACGACGCATTAGTGAATCCACTTCTTCTTGCTCCACATGAAAAACGTCCATCGCTGTTTTCGTATGAATATCGTAATCGTGTTTAAAAGCATAAATCAGGTTTTCATCTTCCGAAATATGTGCTAAAACGCGTAACTCAACCTGCGAATAATCGGCGGAAAACATTTTCCAACCTGGTTTACTTGGTACAAACACTTGTCTGATTTTACGGCCTTCTTCAAGACGAATTGGGATGTTTTGCAAGTTTGGATCGACCGAACTTAAACGCCCTGTTTGGGTCAGTGTTTGGTTGAAGCGCGTGTGTACTTTATGCGTCTCTTTATCGGTTACTTTAAGCAGCCCTTCAATGTAAGTGGACTGGATTTTCCCCAACTGGCGGTATAGCAAGATTTCGTCAATAATCGCATGTTTGCCAGATAAGCTTTCTAACACATCTGCCGCAGTGGAGTAGCCTGTTTTTGTTTTCTTCACTGGTGGCAGTCCGAGTTTTTCAAATAAAATTACCCCTAATTGCTTCGGTGAATTAATATTGAAATTTTCGCCAGCTAGTGAGTGAATGGACTCTTCTAACGTTTTCAGTCTGCCAGCTAGTTCTACTTTCATATTTTCAAGACGCTCTGTATCTACGCTGACTCCTTGCATTTCCATTTGCGCTAAAACAAATGTTAGTGGTAGCTCTAAATCTTCCATCAAAGCTAATTGTTCATTTTCCTCTAAATCATCGACAAGCCTTTTTTCTAAATCAGCGATCGCTACTGCTTTTCTGGAAAGATGTGCTGCTACGATACTTTCTTCTGGCGTGCTTCGTTTTGCCCCTTTTCCGTACACTGCTTCGTCTGTTTCTACTTCTGTGTAGTCATGACGCACTGCTACACTTGTAAAGTCATCAATGGAATCAGACGGGTTGAGTAAATAGGAGGCTAACATGATATCAAAGGTGATGCCTGAAATAGCAAAACCAATACGATTCATTGCCACCATTGTTTTCTTCGCATCATACACTACTTTCGTTTGGTCACTCTCAACCCATTCGCGGAAAGTGGTACTATTTTCGGCTGTTTCTTTCGTAAAGAAATACGTTCCTTGGCTAGAGTGAATAGTTAGACCAATGAAGTTCGCGGTGTGATAGTTATCATTTTCTAACTCCACATAAAGCGCCGTTTTCCCACCAAAATGTTTCTCTTTTAATTCCGTTACTATTTCAAAAGATAATTCTTTGAGCTCTTTTGTTTCCTCTGGTGTGTCGCCTTCGATATTTTTCAATAATGTCGTAAAGTTCATTTCTTTTAAAAGCGGAATTACTTTTTCTGTTTGGTAGCCGTCGTATTTCGTGCTTTCGACCGTGCATTCAATTGGTGAATCGACATTGATTGTGGCAAGTTCTTTACTTAAAATCGCTAATTCTTTATTTTCCAGCACTTTTTCTTTTAGTTTTTTACCCGAAATTTCCTCGGCATGTTCTAATACGCTTTCTACAGTTCCACCAAATTCATGTAATAGTTTTAAGGCTGTTTTTTCACCTACGCCTGGGATACCTGGGATATTATCTGATGAATCGCCCATTAACCCTTTCATATCAATGATTTGTGCGGGAGTTAGATCGTATTTTTCTTTTAGTGTTTCTGGCGTATTTGTTTCCATGTCCGCTATACCTTTTTTTGTAATATAAACGGTTGTTTTTTCAGAAGCTAATTGCGTTAAATCGCGGTCTCCGGTAATGATGGCCACTTCCAGCCCGTCTGCTTCTGCTTTTTTCGTCAACGTTCCGATAATATCGTCTGCCTCATAGTTGGCAAGTTCATATTGCGGGATATCGTAAGCAGTTAAAAGCTCTCGGATGAATGGAAATTGCTCGGATAATTCACTTGGCGTTTTTTGGCGCCCACCTTTGTAGCCTTTAAAGGTCGTATGGCGAAAAGTGGTTTTCCCCGCATCAAAAGCAACGAGTACATGGCTAGGCTTTTCTTTTTCCAGTACATTCATCAACATCATCGCGAATCCATACACCGCGTTCGTATAGACACCTTTATCGTTATTTAAAAGCGGTAGCGCATAAAACGCGCGGTTCGCAATACTATTTCCATCAATTAATACTAATTTATTCACAGGGATATCCTCCTCGATATTATCATTCACTTGTGTCTATTTTACCATAGGAACATAAAAACAAACCACTTATCCGAATGGGATTAAATGGTTTGTTTTAAATACGTACAATTATCATAAAATATAAAATTACGAACTAGATTTAGAATTCAAATCCGAACAAAATTAGAAATTTTTAATCAACTCATCTGCAAATTCCGAACATTTAACTTCAGTCGCGCCGTCCATCAATCGAGCAAAATCATAAGTTACCGTTTTCGCAGCGATTGTTTTTTCCATTGAACTATTAATTAAGGCAGCCGCTTCACCCCAACCAATGTGTTCAAGTAAAAGCGTTCCGGATAAAATAACCGAAGATGGATTCACTTTATCTAACCCTGCGTATTTCGGAGCAGTACCATGTGTTGCTTCGAAAATTGCGTGACCAGTTAAGTAGTTGATGTTCGCTCCTGGAGCAATACCAATTCCGCCTACTTGAGCAGCAAGGGCATCAGAAATATAATCACCATTTAAGTTCATTGTAGCAACGACATCAAACTCAGCCGGACGAGTCAGGATTTGTTGCAAGAAAATATCTGCAATCGAATCTTTTACTAAAATTTTCCCAGCAGCAAGGGCTTCGCTTTGTTTCGCATCAGCAGCTTCTGCACCTTCCGCATCTTTAATGCGATCATACTCATTCCAAGTAAATACTTTATCACCATATTCACGCTCACATAAATCATAGCCCCAATTTTTGAAAGCTCCTTCTGTGAATTTCATGATATTTCCTTTGTGTACGAGTGTTAATGATTTGCGACCTTCTTTAATCACATATTCAATCGCAGAACGGACTAAACGCTCTGTTCCTTCTTTGGAAATCGGCTTGATACCAATACCAGAAGTTTCCGGGAAACGGATTTTATCAACGCCAAACTCCGATTTTAAGAAGGCGATTAATTTTTTCGATTCCTCGCTGCCTTCTTTAAATTCGATTCCTGCGTAAATATCTTCTGTATTTTCACGGAAAATAACCATATCTGTGTCTTCAGGGCGTTTTACCGGCGACGGAACACCTTTAAAGTAACGAACCGGACGTAAACATACATATAAATCTAATTCTTGACGCAAGGCAACGTTTAATGAACGGATACCTCCGCCAATCGGAGTTGTAAGCGGGCCTTTGATAGCAATTAAATACTCATCAATCGTGTCTAAAGTTGCTTGTGGAAGCCATTCGCCTGTTTGTTTGAATGCTTTTTCCCCAGCTAATACTTCTTTCCATGCGATTTCTTTTTCGCCATTATAAGCTTTTTTTACTGCCGCATCTAAAACGCGTTTTGCAGCTGCCCAGATATCTGGACCAGTTCCGTCTCCTTCAATAAAAGGGATAACTGGGTTGTTTGGTGTTTTTAGCACACCGTTTTCTACTTGAATTTTTTGACTCATAAAGTTTGTTCCTCCTCCATTAAATTCGTTCTTCGACAGGTAAATAACTTCTATTTTCAGGTCCAACGTAAATAGCACGCGGACGAATAAGGCGGTTATCACGATATTGCTCGAAAATGTGCGCTAACCAACCAGATACACGGCTCACAGAAAATACTAAGGTAAATAAGTCTCGGTCAATTCCAAGCGCATGATAAACGGAGGCTGAATAGAAATCGACATTTGGTTTTAAATGTTTTAATTCCCAAACGGCTTCTTCTACTTGCATCGAAATATCAAACCATTTTTCTTCGCCTTTTTCAGCAGTTAATTTTCTGGACATTTCACGTAAATGTTGCGCACGAGGATCTCCGCCGCGATAAACACGGTGACCAAAGCCCATGATTTTTTGTTTTGTATCGATTTTTTCTTGGATGTAATTGCGCACATCGCCGGCTTGATCGATTTCTTCTAACATATCAAACACCCGTTCATTGGCACCACCATGAAGTGGACCTTTTAGCGCACCAATCGCAGCTGTAACGCCCGAATAAACATCCGAAAGCGTCGCCACACAAACACGCGCTGTAAACGTAGAAGCATTAAACTCGTGATCAGCATGCAGCACAAGCGCTTTATTCATTGCTTCCACAGATAACGCATCCGCTTCTTCGCCCGTAATCATATAAAGGAAATTCGCCGCCATATTCAAGTCATCTCTTGGCGGAATCGGATCTAGCCCTCGACGAATTCGAGAAAACGCTGCAACAATGGTCGGCATTTTTGCTTGAAGACGTAGCCCTTTACGGTAAACAGCTTCCCCGTCGTCCAGTTCTGCTTCTGTATCGAATACACCCAGCATCGAAACCGTTGTTCTTAAGACACTCATCGGATGTAATTTTTGGTGGTTCTGCATTCTTAAACTCGTAATAATCGTTTCTGACACAGCCATATTTTCTTGTATTTCTAATTTAAACTTTTTAAATTCATCTTTATTCGGCAAACGCAAATGCCATAATAAGTAAATTACTTCTTCAAAAGAAGCATTGTTTTCCATTAAATCATCAATACCATACCCAACGTACGTTAACATATCGTCGATGATAGAGCTAATGGAAGTCTCAGCAACATATACATTTTCTAACCCTTTAGATAACGTCATTTCATTTCCTCCTTTTATCCTTTTTTACGTATGTACTTATTTGATGAATGCAACTAACTGCATTGCCATGTACGCAATACCCGCTGCAATTACTGGTCCAGCAGCAATCCCTCTAAAAAGCACCACCGCTAAAATGGTCCCAAATACTAGCGAGACAGTTACTTGTGGATCAACAGCCATATAGCCTACACCTTTTTTCGCTAAAATAGAAACAGCAATCCCTGCGCCAAGGCCAATCCAACCAGCTGCCGATTTAAAAGAATCAATTAAATCTTTGAAACCGATTTGCCCAGTGGCGATTGGAATTAAGATGGCAACGGTTATAATCGTTACACCCCAATTAATCCCCTTTGCTTGAATCATTTCCATCACTTTGCCGTCCACATGAAATAGCTTCAATAAAATAACCACAGCTACCGCAATGATCAGCGAATTATTTTTTGCAATAAGTCCGAGAAGTAAAAAAAGAAGTAAAAACAACATACTTTCCGTAAACATATTAAGTCACCTTTCAATATCGCGCATCTAGGAAGCGAGATAACAATTATTATATCATAAACTTACCTTATAGTAATACTAAAATGCCATAAGGAAAATGAATTACCCTTTTTTCAATGAAACCTCTATAGAAAAAATTTTTCCCATAGAGGTTAGCATTACATATCAAAATAATAATATTGTGTGTGTTTCTTTTGATTTCCGAGCCATTTGGTTAATTTTGGTTTTAGTAGCTTGCGTGAAATTGGGATAAAAATGAGCAAACCTAGCACGGTTGTGATGATCCCTGGAATAATTAATAAAAAGCCAGCGATGAAAAAGCATAGACTATCTAATAAATATGGCGCTACTGTACGTCCATCGCGTAAATTTCGGAACAGATTGCCACCTAGACGCTTGAAAATAAAAATACCAAAGGCACTTGATGCTATTTGAATAAAAAGAAGTGGCCAAAAGCCGATTACTTGGAATAGCCAGACATACATAATTAATTCTATTAAGCCGTATAAAGCCCAATAAAGGATAAATTTTCTCATAAAATCAACTCCAATACTTACTGACTATTATAACCTATTTTGCCACAATCGAAAAACAATACAGTGTCCACATAAAAAAAGCGCCCCGCATGCGGGACGCTTTTAGAAAATTAAATTTTAGTGTGTTGCTGTTTTGCCGTTATATACAACGCCTTGACGAGAATCAACCGTGATGATTTCACCGTCTTTTACAAGAGATGTTGCATCTTTAGCACCAACGATGACAGGAATGCCAAGGTTGATTCCAACAACTGCTGCGTGGCTAGTTAAGCCGCCTTCTTCCACAACAACTGCAGCACTTTTCTCGAATGCAGGAAGGATTTCTTTATCTGTTGTTTTAACGATTAAGATTCCGCCTTCTTCTGCTTTTTGAAGTGCTTCTGCATTGGATTTAGCAACGATTGCTTTACCAATTACAGATTTGCTGCCAATTCCTTGGCCTTTAGCAACTTTTTCACCAATTAATTGGATCTTCATTACGTTAGTTGTTCCGCTTTCTGTAACTGGAACACCAGCAGTGATGATGATTAGGTCGCCTTGTTTTGCAACGCCAGAAGCAAGAGATTCTTTTACTGCAAGGTCGAACATTTCGTCTGTGTTGCTAACTGGAGTAGCTAGACGAGGATAAACGCCCCATGAAAGAGCTAAGCCACGATATACATGCTCGTTGAATGTTACTGCAACGATATGAGATTTCGGACGGTATTTAGAAATCATACGCGCTGTGTGACCACTTTGAGTCGCAGCAACGATTGTTTGTACGTTTAGGTTTTTCGCAGTATGGCCAACTGCTTGACCGATAGCTTCTGTCATATCCGTATTTTCATGAAGTTTAAGCGCAAATTTGTCTTGAGCTACTAATACTTCTTCAGTACGAACAGCGATTTTCGCCATCATTTTAACTGCTTCTACTGGATAGTCCCCAGCAGCTGTTTCACCGGATAACATAATTGCATCAGTTCCATCAAAAATCGCATTCGCTACGTCACTTGCTTCAGCGCGAGTTGGACGTGGGTTACGTTGCATGGAATCAAGCATTTGTGTTGCAGTAATAACAGGTTTACCAAGTTTATTACATTTTCTGATAAGTTCTTTTTGTACAATCGGAACTTCTTCAGCAGGAATTTCAACACCTAGGTCACCACGAGCAACCATTAAACCTTGAGATACTTGTAAGATTTCGTCGATGTTGTCAACGCCCTCTTGGTTTTCGATTTTAGGAATGATTTGTACGTGAGTTGCATTATGCTCTTCTAAAATTTTAGTGATTTCAAGAACATCTGTAGCGCGACGTACAAAAGATGCAGCGATAAAATCGATACCTTGTTCTAAACCGAAGCGGATATCAGCAGCATCTTTTTCTGTGATTCCTGGCAGGTTGATAGAAACATTTGGTACGTTAACACCTTTTTTATTTTTAAGTACACCTGGGTTAAGTACTTTAGTTACTAATTCGCGAGTAGCTTCGTCTTTTTCGATTACTTCAAGACCGATTAAACCATCATCAAGTAAAATGGAAGATCCGATTTCTACATCATTGTAAAGTTCGCCGTAAGTAACGGAGAATTTTTCTTTTGTTCCTTCAACTGGAGTCATGGAAACACGTACAACATCACCTGTTTGGAATTCTAATTTCCCACCAACCATGTCGTTTGTACGGATTTCTGGACCTTTTGTATCAAGTAAGATTGCCACTTGTTTACCAGTTTTTTTCGATGCTTCACGGATATTTACAATACGCGCACCGTGCTCTTCAAAGTCTCCGTGAGAGAAATTAAGACGTGCTACGTTCATTCCTGCTTCGATCAACTGAACTAAAGTGTCAACTGACTCACTTGCAGGACCAATTGTACAAACAATTTTCGTTTTTTTCATGTTATTACTCCTCCTAGAACTTAGCTATTCATTCGTATTTATTATAAACATATCTTCCCCATTTTACCAGTAACAACCTTGTAAAACAAGTCAGTTTGTGAATAAAAGCGCAACCGTACTATGTGGTAACGATAACAGGAAAACGTTTTCCAGATTGTTACATCACGCTAATTAACGATTTACTTCTCTTTACCCACAAAGTTTATTTTTAATACGTTACTAAAATTTTTCACAAAGAAAGGCTACCATGCTTTGTCATGGCAGCCAGCTCTTCAGCCGTTTTAAATCGACAAAATAGATGCAAGATCAAATAATTTTTGATCAAGAGTGTGTTTTTCTTTCAAAATTTCACTAATGTCATTTTCGACAATTCTATTTTCACGGATTCCAACAGCTAATCCTCCGCGGTTTTCTAACAATAATTCTACTGAGCGCGCACCAAGACGACTTGCAAGTACACGGTCAAATGCAGTTGGGCTACCACCACGTTGAACATGTCCAAGAACCGTTACACGTGCATGATAATCGCCATATTCAGCTAATTGTTTGGCAAAGTCATTACCAGACATTACGCCTTCTGCAACAACGATAATACTATGTTTTTTACCACGTTCGCGACCTTTGTTCAAACGATCCACGACATCATCCATGTTAAAGCTTTCTTCTGGAACGATGATAGCTTCAGCGCCACCAGCAAGACCAGACCAAAGAGCGATATCACCAGCGTCACGACCCATAACTTCAATAATGAAAGTACGTTCATGACTTGTAGCTGTATCGCGGATTTTATCAAGTGCATCAAGAACCGTGTTCAATGCAGTATCGAAACCAATAGTAAAATCAGTTCCAGAAATATCATTATCAATAGTTCCTGGGATACCAATAGTCGGGAAGCCACGTTTTGTAAGTGCTTCCGCTCCGTGATAAGAACCATCTCCACCGATAACAACAAGGCCATCGATTTGATGTTTTTTCAGTTGTTCGATTCCTTTAAGTTGTCCTTCTTCTGTAGCGAATTCAGGATATCTTGCGGAATAAAGGAATGTACCTCCGCGGTGAAGTAAATCACCAACAGAACCTAATTCTAATTTACGAATATCGCCATTGACTAGCCCTAAAAAGCCATAGTTAATACCGTAAACTTCGAGTCCTTCATAGATTGCTTTCCGTACAACAGCACGAGTGGCTGCGTTCATTCCTGGAGCGTCTCCTCCACTTGTTAAAATTGCAATTCGTTTCATTTTACTTACCACCTCAGACAATGATATTGTTTTTCATCACATGTGTTTATTCTACATGAAAAAAGGTCAAATGAAAAGCTCCAACAGAACACTTTTTTTAAGTACAAGCTTGATAAAACGCCATTTCGAACATCGGTCTATTCCGATTCACCCTCGAAATGGCTTTATAGCTTAAATAGACGTAATTGGTCTATACTTGTGAAGAAATAAACTTTCTTTCATCCTTTGGCATATACCGAAGAAGCGGATTTCCTAAAATAAGGAAATCCGCTTCTTAAATCATTTATAAAGTCTCGTATACACCGATTTTCTTGAATTTCTCATAACGTTGATCCATTAATTGATCTTCAGAAAACGCCATTAAAGCATGTAAAGACTTCGTGATAGCTTTATTAATTTCTTTGGCTTGCGCTGTTAAATCACGGTGCGCACCGCCTTTTACTTCTGGAATAATTCCATCAGTAATGCCTAAATCAAACAAATCGCCAGCTGTAATCCGCATAGACTCTGCTGCTTTTTTCGCCTGACTAGCATCTTTCCATAAAATTGCCGCTGCTCCTTCTGGTGAAATAACCGAGAAAACGGCATTTTCAAGCATGAAAATCTGATTTCCAAGACCAAGAGCAAGTGCACCGCCGCTTCCCCCTTCACCAATAACGATAGAAATAATTGGTACTTTCATATCGCTCATTTCATAAAGGTTTCTAGCGATTGCTTCACTTTGTCCGCGTTCTTCCGCAGCACGGCCTGGGTAAGCGCCTTTTGTATCGATGAAGCAAATAATTGGTCGACCAAATTTATCTGCTTGTTTCATCAAACGTAACGCCTTACGGAAACCTTCTGGATGCGGCATACCAAAATTACGATGCAAATTATCTTTTGTATCTTTACCGCGTTGGTGTCCGATAACAGTTACCGGAGTACCATTAAAAGTAGCTATACCACCGACAATTGCAGCATCATCACCGAAAGCACGATCACCGTGAAGTTCCATGAAATCTTCAAATAATAGTGGAATGTAATCCAGTGTCGTCGGTCTCTCTGGATGGCGAGCTACTTGAAATTTATCCCAAGCAGTCATATTACTATAAATGCTTGATTCCAACTTCGCTAAACGTTTTTCCAGTTTTTCGATTTCGTTGGTTAAGTCCACATCGGAAGTTTCATTGTATTCTTTTAAGTCAGCGATTTTACTTTTTAATTCTAAAATCGGTTTCTCAAATTCCATCTCATTCGCCATCAACGTCACCTCCTGCTTCAGGTGTTTTCACGTGAATACTTAAAATAAAACTTAATTTATTTTGCAAATCAAGACGTGAAATACAATCATCTAGTTGTCCGTGTTTTAATAAGAATTCTGCCGTTTGGAAGTCTTCTGGTAACTCTTCACGAACGGTTTGCTCAATAACCCGCCGGCCAGCAAAGCCGATGAGTGCGCCTGGTTCTGCAAAATTATAGTCTCCAAGTGATGCAAAACTAGCAGAAACGCCACCAGTAGTTGGGTGTGTCATAACCGTAATAACTAGCCCACCGTGGTTGCTAAATCGTTTAAATGCAGCAGAGGTTTTCGCCATTTGCATAAGTGAAAGCATCCCTTCTTGCATACGTGCACCACCAGAAGCAGTGAAAATAACAAATGGTTTATTTGTTTTATCAGCGTCTTCTACAGCACGAAGGATTTTTTCCCCAACAACGGAACCCATGCTCGCCATTCTAAAACGAGAATCCATCACTGCAATAACAAGTGGATTACCATCAATAGTCGCATGACCCGTAACAATTGCCTCATTTAAACCAGACTTTTGCTTATCTTTCTCAATTCGATCCATATAATCTTCAAAACCAAGTGGATTTGCTGTCGTCAAATTAGCATCGATTTCTTCAAAAGATCCTTCATCAACAAGCATATCGATTCGTGCATTTGCCCCAATTGGATGGTGAAAACCACAATAATTACATACCATAAGATTTTTTTGCAATTCTTTGGTATACATTATTTTTTTACATTCTGGACATTTTGTCATAATACCTTCTGGAACATCTGCTTTTGTTCCGTCAGAAGGAATTGTGGCATATTTTCTCTTTTTTGGTTTTGTAAACAAGTCTCCTAACAAGGATAACCCTCCCCATTTACGCTTTCTATTGTGGTTATTAACGATTTTTAATGTTGTAAAAATAAAAAATGAATAATGACATGAAACATAAATCAACCGCATTTTTCCACAAGAAGACAAAATGCCAGTCTATCCGAATCATAACTGGACAGACTGCGCAATATTGTTTTCCACGTTAAACTATAACATACTTTCTATAAATATAGAAAGTCTAAGATCACTTAATTACGACATTCTCTTTACCAAGCAATGCCATTAGCGCTTCTTGCAACTCATTTGAGGCTGTTACTTGAATATTTTTCAGCTCGGCGGTTTGCTTCGTAATTGCTTGGTGGACGATAACCTTACTATCGCCTTTGTAGCGCGCTAAAATGGGTTTGATTTGTTCCATTTGTTGTGGTTCTGTTAATTTTAAAAACAGTCTCACTGGCGCTTTAATTTCTTTTAAATCTTCGGCTTTATTGACGATTAATTGGAGTTCCCCGTTTCTCGTATCTGCTTTGACTTGCAAAAAGAGAATTTCTCCTTTTTGGGCAAAGTTTGCGAACTTACGATAACTTTCCGGAAACATAACTGCGCTAAGTTCTTTGGACTCATCACTAATTGTTAAGAAACACATCGTTTCGCCTTTTTTCGTTCTGATTGATTTTACTTCGTGGACATAGGCTGCCACTTGATGGTTTTTACCAGAAGTAACGTTCGCAAGCCTTGTGATAGCAAGGTTTTGTAATTTATTTTGATAATACGATACGGGATGCGCTGACACGTATTGACCAGTGTATAATTTTTCTTTCTCCAGTTTTTCATCAATTGAAATAGGCGCGGTTTTCCGATATTTTGGTTTCATCTTCTTCAAAAATTCGTCATCTTCCACGAAAAGATTCATCCCTTTTGAATCTTCACCGAGTAGTGAAATATATTGTAATACCGCATCAATTGTTGCCAAGATCGTTGCTCGATCTTCGCCAAATTCGTCAAAACAACCAGAAAATACGAGTGCTTCTAAAACGGTTTTTGAGAGTATTTTATGTGGCATTCTTTCACAAAAATCAAAGAAATCTTGGAAAGGCGCTTTTTTTCGTTCGTTAATAATTTCTAAAATGAATTTGGTTGGCACTTTGCGAATAACGCGGAAACTATAACGGATAGATGCTTCGTTCTCCATTTGGAAGTAGTAATTACTATGATTGATACTCGGCGCCAACATTTGGATGCCGTAGTTTTTTGCTTCTGTGATATACTGAGAAATTTTATCGTCATTGCCAAAAACAGAGCTAAGAAGTGACGACATAAATGCTGCTGGGAAATGGGCTTTCAGATAGGCTAGTTGGAAAGCAATTTTTGAATAGGCTGCTGCATGACTGCGGTTGAAGCCGTAGTTCGCGAATTGGACAATCATATCATACACTTGATTGGCGCTACTTTCTGGATAACCTTTACTTTTAGCTCCCTCCACAAAGTGAATCCGTTCTTCGTTTAGGACGTCCGCTTTTTTCTTACTGACTGCTCGTCTTAACAAATCAGCTTCTCCAAGCGAAAATCCAGCCATTTGGTTCGCGACTTGAATGATTTGCTCTTGGTAAACGATAACGCCGTAAGTCACTTCTAAAATGGGCGCCAAATCAGGATGCGGATATTGAATTTTTTCTTTCCCGTGCTTTCTAGCGATAAACGTATCGATTTGTTCCATTGGGCCCGGACGATATAGTGCATCTACCGCGACAACATCTTCAAAAGAAGTTGGCTTTAATTTTCGGAGCACGCGGCGAATTCCGTCTGATTCGAATTGGAATACTCCAGTCGTATCGCCTGTTTGGAACAGTTTTAATGTTTTTTTATCTTCTAAGGAAATATCCGCTAATGTTAACGGCGTTTCTCTAGCGTAATTAACCGATTTTAAAACGCGATCTAGTAAACTAAGATTTCTAAGTCCAAGAAAATCCATTTTAAGTAAGCCGATTTTTTCTAATTCTCCCATGGCAAACTGGGTTAAGCGCGCGTCCCCACTACCTAATTGCAGTGCAACTTGTTCAACTAGCGGCTTATCACTAATAACAATTCCGGCAGCGTGCGTCGAAATATGGCGCGGCAAGCCTTCCAGTTGGCAGGCAACGTCCCAAATCATTTCGTTTTCTTTGGAACTTTTAATATGATTTTCTAAACGCGGACTTTCTTGCAATGCTTTTTGTAAAGTGATACCTAATTGGCTCGGAATCAGCTTAGACCATTCAGATAACAGAACAGAATTCAAACCAAAACTCCTCGCTGTATCACGAATCGCCGCTTTGGCAGCTAATGTTCCGAACGTGCCGATTTGCGCCACATGTGCTTCTCCGTATTTAGAAACAACATAAGAAATCACTTCATCCCGGCGATTATCTGGGAAATCCAAGTCAATATCGGGCATCGTAATCCGTTCCGGGTTTAAAAATCGCTCGAATAACAAATTATAACGAATTGGATCTACATCGGTAATTCTAAGCGCATAGGAAACAAGTGATCCCGCCGCAGAACCCCGACCCGGCCCCGTTAAAATTCCAGCTTCTCGAGAATAACGAATCACATCCCAGACAATCAGGAAATAATCCGCAAAACCCATTTCTGTTATAACTTTTAACTCATAATCTAAACGAGCTTGATATTCTTCGGCTAATAAACCTCGTTCTTTTAAGCCAGCATAAGCAGTTTGACGTAATACTTCAGACGCGTTTTGTGCTTCATCAAGAGGGAATCTTGGTAACAAATGTTGGTCTAAAGCAATTTCAACATGGCAACGTGCTGCTAATTTTTCCGTTTCAAGGCATGCTCGTTTCTCAAAATCCGTTTGCCAGTCGCGTTCCATCTCATCTTGTGAGGTAAAATAGTTTGGCCCTGCAAGTGGTAAAGTTGTCCAGTCTACCGTCCGATTATCGCGAATCGCCGTTAAAACTTCCTTCGCTTGTGCATCTTTCGGTTCCATGTATTGGACATTTTTAGTCGCAACGACCGCTACACTCTCTTCCTCGGAAAATGCTTCTATTTTTGCGAACAAACGCGGATTTTCTTTTTGGGCTGACAAATAGACGGATTCTTTGCCGAAAATATCGACTAAGTTTCCGTAAGCCTCTAATGCGCCGTCACGGTTTTCCTCCATGAGAAGACGTTCCACTTCTCCCTTCGCACCAGGTGAGATAGCAATTAAATCACTGCTATACGCACGCAACCAGCTTTGTGGTAACTCTGGTCCTTCTTCGCGCGTTTGAATGGCACTCGCGATTTTTAGTAACTCGTGATATCCAGCGGTTGATTCCGCAATTAATATCAACTCATATGAATTAATTGGATTTAAGTAACCTTGAATTGTTACCGTCATCCCGATAATTGGTTTTATATCCGCCGCTAAACACTTTTGATAAAACTCGACTACTCCGTAAAGTACATTTTTATCCGTAATTGCTAAGGCTGGATAATGGTATTCTTTTGCTTTAGCGATTAGCTTATCGATGGACGCTGTACTAGATAGCAAATCATAAGCGCTCGCAACTTGTAAATGAACAAACCCCACTATCCTCTCTCCTTTCAAAACTCTCTTTTTCCATTATATCGGTTAAGCTAAAAAAAAGAAAGTGTGTTCGTGTTTTTATATAAAAATAAAGCCAGATAATTAATCCGACTTTATTTCTTCTTTATTTAGTTGCGCAAATGAGTTGCAATTTTGCCGTCATTTCTTTGATTTCTTCTTCATTATGCAGTGTTGCTCCAGAAGCAAGCGGATGTCCACCGCCGCCATACTCTTTAGCTAATTCATTGATAACCGGACCCTTCGAACGTAAACGGGCTCTGAAAACCGGCCCTTCTTGGATGAACATAATCCACGCCTTGATTCCCGCCACATTTTCAATACAAGAAACAAGTGCAGAAGCGTCGCGCGGATTTACATCAAACTCGTTTAAAAGTGTATCACTTAAATAAACCGTTGCCGCGCCATTTTCGTCCATCACAAAGTTTTGCAAAATGTAGCCCGAAAGCTTCACAGTATTTTTTGGAAGTTCATATAATTCACGGTAAAGCGCCGGACGGTCAAACGGAAACGTCACTAAATGCGCGGATAGACGCAGTGTTTCTTCCGTGGTGCTCGGATATAAGAACCGACCAGTATCACCAACAATCCCAGCATAAAGAAGTCGCGCTGCTGTTTCATTCAAAATTAATTCATCGGAAAATGCTTCCCAAAATGCGACAATCATTTCGCTACAAGAAGAAGCTGTCGTGTCTACCCAAAGTAAGTCACCGTAAGCATCATCGTTTGGATGGTGGTCAATCTTGATTAATTTGTTGCCTTTGTTAAATCGTCCATCCGAAACGCGCTCTTGATTCGCCGTGTCACACACAATCACAAGCGCATCCTTATATATATCGTCCGTTATTTCATCCACCACACCAAGAAATTGGAGCGATACTTCATCATTTCCAACCGAATACACCTTTTTCTCAGGAAAACTAGCCCGGATAATTTCCGCAAGCCCCATTTGCGAACCGTAAGCATCTGGATCTGGTCTTACATGTCGATGCAAAATAATCGTTTCAAATTGCTTTATTTGTTGTAAAATCTCACTTTTCATTGTTTCGCCTCTGTTTCTTTTTAACGTTCCATCATTTGACAAGCAACAATTGCTTTTCCGGTCAAAATTCCTTCTAAGTAAAGCTCGACATCTAGTTTCCCAGCTTTACGCCCCATTTCCAAAATCCGTGGTTTAATCACGATTGTCGCGTCCATTTGAACAGGTTTTAGAAAATACATCGTCACGTTTTCAATCGCCACATTACGTTTTTTCATGGAAAATAGTTTTTGCTGTACAACATCACAAACTACTTGCGTAAAGACGCCGTACGATAAAGTCCCAAGTGAATTCGTCATTTGCGGACTTACTTTAAATTCATAATCCGCTTCTTCACCAGTATCCGCTTTTTCCGAAAGTTGGTTCGCAATTGTGTCGTCAATCGTTTCACCGACTTGCGGTTGTTTTTGAATCATTTGCATGGATTTTAGAATATCCTGTCTGCTGACAATGCCGATTAACGTTAAATCATCTTTGACGACCGGGATTACTTCAATGCTTTCCCAAATCATCATATGCGCCACCGAGGCCACGCTCATTTTCGGCCCAACCGTTAGCGGATTTTTCGTCATTACGCGTTCAATCGAAATGCTCGGATTTTTTTCTAAAATGTCTTTACTCGTCACCATTCCAGTCAGTCGCATCGCCCGGTTAACAACAGGAAAACGGCTATGTCCAGTCGCTTCTTCCATTTTATGCCAATCTGCAACTTTATCCGATGTGGACAAAAATGCAGTCGTTTCTAGTGGTGTTAAAATATCCTCGACAAACACCACTTCTTTTTTAATCAATTGGTCATAAATCGCGCGGTTAATCATCGTTGCTACCGTAAACGTATCATACGAAGTCGATAAAATAGGCAATTCTTTCTCATCCGCCAACTGTTTTACTTCGTCGTCCGTATCAAAGCCACCAGTAATCAATACCGCAGCACCGCGTTTCAAAGCAAGTTCATGCGCACTCACCCGGTTTCCGACGATTAATAAGTTACCAGCATCTGTATAACGTTCCATCGCTTCCACGGTCATCGCGCCAATCACAAACTTATTCAGCGATTTATATAATCCAGCTCGACCGCCAAGCACTTGTCCATCAATCATATTAACAATTTCAGCAAAAGTTAATTTTTCGATGCTATCTTTTTGTTTCCGCTCAATTCGAAGTGTCCCTACTCGTTTAATAGTAGAAACAAAACCAATAATTTCCGCGTCTTTAATTGCCCGATAAGCAGTTCCCTCACTTACAGACAAGTTTTTCGCGATTTTCCGCACAGATATTTTTTCTCCGACTGCAAGATTTTCAATGTATTTTAAAATCTGTTCATGTTTTGTGGCCACGACTCGTTCACCCATTCCTATTTTGTTAGATTTCGATACCTTCCCCAATTTCAAGTACTTTTCCAGCAATACCTTCATCAAGCGATGCAACAAATTGGTGCGCATCTTGCTCAATTAACGGAAATGTATTGTAATGCATTGGAATCACTAATTTTGCTTGTAAAAAGCGTGCTGCAATCGCCGCATCTTCCGGCCCCATGGTAAAATTATCCCCAATCGGCAAGAAAGCAACGTCTAACGGATTTAATTCCCCAATTAATTTCATATCAGAAAATAAACCAGTATCTCCTGCAAAATAAATATTTTTACCTTCTATCGTAAATACAATCCCCGTTGGAAAACCAAGATTGATAATACGTCCATCACGAACAGTCTGCGAACCATGAAAAGCTTGCGTTAACTTCACTTGTCCAAAATCAAACTGTCTTTTCCCACCAATATGCATTGGCGCAATATTCTCCAGACCATCCTCTACCGCTAAAAAGGAAGCCAAATCCGCATTACAAATAACGGTTGCTCCTGAATTTCTAGCGATTTCAACTGTATCACCGACATGATCATCATGCCCATGCGACAGAACGATAAAGTCTGGCATCTGCTCTTCTGCTTTTAAATCACATTTCTTATTACCAGAAATAAATGGATCCACTAAAATAGTTGTATTCCCAGTGATAATTTTAATACAAGACTGACCATGAAATGAAATCTTCATGTTAAAAAACTTCCTTCCCGATTCATTATTCTATGTGTATTATTGTACCACTATTATTATAAACTAATATATAACACCTCGTAAACTAGGAGGTGTTTATTAGCAAAATATTTCCTTCGCATGTTATCATGATAGAGAAATCATTTGGAAAGAAGGTACAATAATGGAAAAAAATATCGATGTCTTACAAAAATGGCTAAAAGACCAAGGTGCCGAAGTAGCATTTTTGACGGACCCAGAGAACATCGCTTACTTCTCAGGTTATCATAGCGAGCCACATGAACGCGTACTTGGTTTAGCTGTTTTCCCTGATAGCGAACCATTTCTATTTACGCCAGCTCTCGAAGTAGAAGATGTACGAGGCGGCGACTGGACGCATCCCGCTTACGGATACAACGATACAGAAAACCCATTTACAATCATTGCAGAAGAAATCAAAAAACGTGTCGCAAACCCAAGCAAATTTGCGATTGAGAAAAAACATATGAGCGTGGACCGCTACGAACAATTAGGCGGGCTATTCTCCGGCAGCTCTTTCATTCCGATTGAACATAAAATCGAACAAATCCGTCTAATTAAAACAGAGGCAGAACTAACCATTTTAAAAGAAGCTGCTTTATTGGCTGATTACGCGGTACAAGTTGGCGTAAACGAGATCGCAGAAGGCAAAACCGAAGCAGAAATCGTAGCCAAAATCGAATATGAAATGAAGAAAAAAGGCGTCACAGCCATGTCATTCGATACAATGGTGCTTACTGGTAAAAATGGCGCCCTGCCCCATGGTACCCCTGGCGAAACAAAAATCAAAAAAGGCGATTTAGTTTTATTTGATTTAGGTGTTGTCCATAAAGGCTATTGCTCTGATATTACGCGTACTGTTGCTTTCGGCGACATTTCCGCTGAACAGAAAAAGATTTACGATACAGTTTTAGAAGCACAAATTGCTGCCGTCGAAAAAGTAAAAGCTGGCGTGAAAGCAAGCGAAATCGATTTAACTGCGAGAAACATTATTCGTGAAGCTGGTTATGGTGATTATTTCCCACATCGTCTTGGTCATGGGCTTGGTGCAAGTGTCCACGAATTTCCTTCTATCACAGAAACAAACCATATGGAGCTTCAAGAAAATATGGTATTTACGATTGAACCAGGTATTTATGTTTCCGGGGTTGCCGGCGTTCGAATTGAAGATGACCTCGTTGTCACCAAAGATGGCGTACAAGTATTAACCGAATTCCCAAAAACATTACAAGTAATCAACTAATAAGAAAAGCGAACTCTCCTCGGGAAAGTTCGCTTTTTATTTAAATCAATTCTTTACTATCTGTATAAGCTAAACCAAGAGAATCTGCCACGGCTTTATACGTAATATGACCTTGATACGTATTTAAACCGCGAAGTAAGAATGGGTCTTTTTTCACTGCTACTTCTAAGCCTTCATTCGCCAGTTTTAACCCGAAAGGTAATGTGGCGTTAGTGAGAGCCAGCGTAGATGTCCGTGGCACTGCTCCTGGCATATTAGCAACGGCATAATGTAGCACGCCATATTTTTCATATGTTGGATCATCGTGGGTCGAAACATGATCCGTTGTTTCAAAAATTCCGCCTTGGTCAATCGCAATGTCGACAAGAACGGAGCCCGGAATCATTTGTTTGATTACATGCTCTTTAACTAATTTTGGCGCTTTTGCCCCAGGAATTAAAACGGCTCCAATTACTAAATCGGCTTTCTTCACGGCAGTTTCGATATTAAAATCGTTTGACATCAACGTTTGTACTTGGTTGCCAAAAATATCATCAAGTTCGCGCAACCGTTTTAAATTCATATCAAGAATAGTCACGTTCGCTCCAAGCCCCACCGCAATTTTGGCTGCATTCGTTCCAGCAATTCCGCCGCCGATAATAACGACCTCACTTTTCTCTACACCAGGTACACCACCAAGAAGCACACCCATCCCACCATTTGTTCTTTGTAGGAATTGAGCACCAATCTGCGCCGCCATTCGTCCAGCAACTTCACTCATCGGTGAAAGCAGCGGCAACGTACGATCTGCAAGTTCTACCGTTTCATACGCGACACTATTCACTTTACTTTGAAGCAAAGCCTTCGCAAGCGTTGGTTCATTCGCTAAATGCAAATAGGTGAAAAGTAATAAGCCTTCTTTAAAATAGTTATACTCTGATGCAATCGGTTCTTTTACTTTTACGACCATATCTACATCCCAAGCTTCTTTAGCTGTCTCCACAATGGTTGCCCCTGCTTCCACAAAATCAGCGTCTTGATAATTAGAGCCAATCCCCGCATCTTTTTCCACGTATACAGTATGACCTGCATTTACATAAGAAAAAACACTTGCCGGGGTCATCGCCACCCTATTCTCGTTATTTTTTATTTCTTTTGGTACGCCGACTAACATCTAAATCACTCTCCTTGACATAGGTATAATAGACTATAAAAGATTTTCTACACCCCCATGCTAACACAATATACCTAAGTTGTAAAAAATTAACTAACTTAAATTCCAACAATTGAATGGGTGAAAATACATACAAAATCTGCTAATAATTAATTTATTTTTCATTTTATGGTTCTTTTAGGAAAAAGAGGGTAAAATATAAGTATAGAAAATACATATATTTTGATTGGAGGAATTAGTATGTTACAACAATACGAAAGAGTTTTAGTAGCAGTTGATGGATCCAAAGAGGCAGAAAGAGCTTTCCAAAAAGCAATTCAAGTGGCTAACCGTAATGACGCGGCGCTTGGTCTTGTCCACGTTATCGATACACGCGCGTTTTCATCTGTAGCCAATTACGATACAAGCATGGCGGACAAAGCTACCGAATATGCGGACGAATTACTTAGTGGCTATAAAGAAGATGCTTTAAAAGCCGGTGTCACAAAAGTAGAAAGCTACATCGAATACGGCTCACCGAAAACAGCTATTACAAAAGAAGCTGCCAAAGCATTCCAAGCAGATTTAATCATGTGTGGTGCGACCGGGCTTAACGCAGTGGAACGTCTACTGATTGGTAGTGTATCTGAATATATTATTCGTCACTCCCCTTGCGACGTGCTTGTCGTACGTAATGATGTTCCTGATTATAAAGAAGAAAAATAACCATAGAAAAAGGCTAGCTCTTTCATAAGAGCTAGCCTTTTTTATCGTTTTTAGCGACTTTGTTTGATTGTTTCTACATCACGAGCAATCATTAATTCTTCGTTTGTAGGGATGATGATAACTTTTACTGGGGAGTGAGGATAGTTAAGGAATCTTTCTTCTCCGCGCACTTGGTTAAGTGCTGGATCCCAGTATACGCCCATGAATTCAAGTCCACGAAGTACTTTTTCACGAATGTAAGAACTATTTTCACCGATACCAGCTGTGAAGATAATCGCATCTACACCGTTCATGCGAGCTGCATAAGAACCAATGTATTTATGGATACGGTCAACGAATACTTGAAGTGCAAGTTCTGCGCGGTCGTTTCCTTTTGCTGCTTCATCTTCTAAATCACGAAGGTCGCTTGAAATACCAGATACACCAAGCATACCGGATTCTTTGTTTAATACATCAAGTACTTGTTCTGCTGTTTTGTCAGTTTTTTCCATGATGAAAGGAATAAGCGCTGGGTCAATGTTACCAGAACGAGTTCCCATAGAAACACCAGCTAGTGGCGTGAATCCCATGGAAGTATCCATTGATTTTCCGCCTTCGATAGCAGCGATACTAGCGCCATTACCAAGGTGACAAGTTAGTAAACGTAACTCTTCTACAGGACGTCCTAAAAGTTCTGCAGCGCGTTCGGATACATATTTATGGCTTGTACCGTGGAAACCATATTTACGGATACCATAGTCTTCATAGTAGCTGTACGGCAAGCTGTAAAGGTAGCTTGCTGGAGGCATTGTTTGGTGGAAAGCTGTATCGAAAACAGCAACCGAAACAACATCCGGTAAAATTTTGCGGAATGCTTTAATACCAGTAACGTTCGCTGGGTTATGAAGCGGCGCAAGTTCAGATAATGCTTCAATATCTTTAATTACTTGGTCATCAATATAAACGGATTCAGGGAATTTTTCTCCACCGTGAACTACGCGGTGACCAATTCCAGTGATTTCATCGTAAGAACCGATAACTTTGTGGTTAATTAATTTTTCAAGTAGCATTTGAACAGCAATTTCATGGTCAGGAATATCAATAATTTCTTTGATTTTTTCTCCGTCTACAGTAATTGTAAAAATAGAATCTTTCAAACCAATTCTTTCTACAATCCCTGCTGTGATAACACGTTCAGATGGCATATCGTATAATTGGAATTTCAGTGAAGAACTTCCGGCGTTAATTGCAATCGTTTTTTCCATTTTGTTTTTGTCAATTCCTTCCATTATTGTTTCCTCTTGAACCAGTTCTCTATTTCCGCTAAAATCGGCGCGGTTACGCTTGGATCCGTTAGTGAAGAGAGATTGGCCAGTAAAACTTCTTTTGGCGGCTTTACATTTACGTCCGCTTTTTGTAAAATCAAGATGCTTTTTCGTGCTTGTTCAGTCTTAAACAGCGTCTCGGGCAATTTAATAATTCCCTCGATATGACCGTTTTTCTTGATAAACTTGTCCACCTTAGCAAAGTCACTAGTCCCAAACATTGCGTCAGGTACCAAGAAGAATAAATATCCTCCTGGTTTTGTGTAGCGCATTCCTTGTTCAATAAACAAGAAATGTGCAAATGAATGCCCTTCTTCACGGCAAAGTTCAAATGTTTTTGCATTTTCATCATCCGGATAATAACCAACTGGCAAATCACTAATTACGACATCGACGGGATCAACTAATAAATTAGCCAGACCATCTTGATGAAGTAACGTCATTTTTTGTCGCTGTAAATCCGCACCTACTAATGCAAGCGAAATAAGCAAATCATCTACATCCACACCACTAGCATGAACTTCCACATTACCTTTTAATTCTAGTTGATTAATCACCGTCGTTAAAAGGTTTGCTGTTCCACAGGCTGGATCCAAAATAGAAACATTTTTCTTCTTTTGAATCACTTTTTCAAGTAAATACGCCACAATAAATCCGATGGAATCTGGTGTCATTTGGTGATTAACTTGAATACCATGTTTCATGCCTTTTAGTAGTGCTAATTGAAGACCTTTGCGGATTTCTTCATTTGAGAAATTCTCAAGTTCGATACTTTCGTAAGACGCTTGTAATTTCAATTGTTTTTCAGAAGACAACTCTTCTTTTTGTAAAACTTCTTTTTGAAACAGATTTTCTCCTGTTTCATAAACCGCTTCCAAATAGCTTATTTCAAGCTCATTTTGCAAGATAATAGCTGTATTATCAAGCACTTGAAATAATTCTTGCGTTGCTTCATTTGCCAAAAGTAACACCTCGAATTTTTATCATTACTAACACCACCAAACATTATACAGTATTTCTAAAGAATGTGAAAGGATTTTCTGTAGTAAAAGATGAAATTCCCATTGGAAATAGTTAATTATAATTAGTACAGTTTATTTTTAGTAGTAATACAGAAAAAAGCCTTCCTAATTCAAAGGAAGGCTTTTAAGATTCATGCTTTTTTCGCTGCTTCAATTGCGGCTTCATAATTTGGATGATTGCTGCCTTCTGGAACTACTTCCGCGTAGACAATCTCTCCTGCTGCATTGACAACAAATACGGAACGCGCTAGCAAGCGAAGTTCTTTCATAATGACACCGTATGCTTCTCCAAAGGAAAGGTCACGGTGATCAGATAAAGTAATTGCATTTGGTAAACCTTCTGCTGCACACCATTTCTTTTGCGCAAATGGTAAATCAACGGAGATAGTTAAGACAACCGTGTTATCTAAATTGCTTGCTTCTTCGTTAAATTTACGCGTTTGTGTGGAACAAACGCTGGTATCAATGGAAGGAACCACGCTGATAAGTCTCACTTTCCCGTCATAATCGTGCAAGGTTACTTCTTCTAAATCTCTGTTAACCACTGTGAAATTGGGCGCTTTGTCGCCTACTTTTCTTTCTGTGCCTACGAGTGTAACTGGATTATGTTTAAATGTTACTTGAGTCATTTTATCTTCCTCCTTTAAATGGACGCTTCTACTCCATTTTAAAGAAGAAGTAAACTATAAGCTATTTTTTTGCTCCATATACCCATTTTTCATCTAGTTCTAAGTAGCCCATGTGTACGACGGATGTTGCTTCAAAAAAGTCAGCAATCCCTTGTTTGTTTGGCGTAAAAGCGCAAACAACGTATAATGGCCAAACAGTTTTTAACACAAATCGCATCGCGCCTTCACGAAATAACACATTGAGCCACGTTAATTTCTTGCCATTTAATTTGATAACACGAAGACCGAATAACATTTTCCCTAAAGTTTGCCCGAAAAATTTCGTTAGTAGCACAAAATATGCGAGAAAAATAATAGTCGTAATTACCCAATAAAATGTGAAGAAGCTGTTATCCATCCCTATGCCAGCAATACGTAAAATCGGATTTATAAGAATTCCTTTTAAGGCCGCTATCGCAATTAAATCGACTAAATAAGCTAAAAATCGAATCCAAAATCCCGCAAAATATTGTTTAGGAATAGCTTCTTCTTTCGGGATGGGCGGCTCATAATGATAGACTTGGCGTTTACTTTCAAAAGCTACATTTTCATGCGTCATTTGCGCCTCTCCTCTCACATTATTCTCCATATAAGTACATCATTCTTGGCGCTTTAAGTGTGCCAGTTAATTTAATTAATTGGGAAATATCCGCATTTTGTCCAGAGATTTTTTGTGCAGCAACCGAAAATAGCGAACTAAAGTCTTCTGGAGCGCTGTATTCGATGACTGTAGCGCCGGACAAACCTTCCTCTTTTTTCAGTGCTTCTAAAGCATCTTCTTGATAGCCAAATGCATCAATTAAGCCAATTTCTTTTGCTTGGCGACCATCGTAAATACGGCCGTCTGCAATTTTACGAACTTGTTCTATCGGCATATCACGGCCTTTTGCAACAACTTTAACGAATTCATTGTAGGAATCATCAATCATCGACTGCATAATTTTCTTCTCGTCTTCCGTCATTGGTCTTGTTCCGCTCATAATATCTTTGTACTCGCCACTTTTAATTGTATTATCTGAAACACCTAGTTTTTTCATTAATTCACTATAGTCATAGCTTTGCATAATAACCCCAAGCGAACCTGTCAGTGTTTCTTTACTCGCGAAAATCTTATCGGCTGGTGCGGAGATATAATAGCCACCTGATGCCGCCATACTCCCCATCGAAACGTAAAATGGAATACCTCGTTCTTTTTTAATTTGTAAAATTTTATCGCGAATTTGTGCGGATTCCATCACGCCGCCACCTGGTGAATTAACATACAAAAGTACCCCTTGGATAAGGTCGTCATTTCTCACTTGTTCTAATTGTTGCATGAAAAGAGAATGATTGTAACCAGCATCACTAAATAAAGTACCAGACTCTCCTGTATCTTGAATAGTTCCGTCTACTGATAATACGGCTATCGTATCCATTCCACCTTCTTCAATTACTGTCTCAGTCAGTTCGCCTGTATCTGCGAATAAACTTTCAGCAAATGTTAGATTGCCCTCTTCCACTGAAGCAAATTGACTTGATGTAAACTTTGCTAATGCACTAACAACCAAAAGCGCACAAACAATTCCTAGTGCAACCCATCTTTTAGCGTTCATTAAATTCTCCCCTTTTTTCTTTTTATATACAGTAATAATACCAGTCTCTTTTATTTTGTACAAATTTTCTTTTGAATTTGTGCACCTTTTCACTTTTTTATAGATGAAGAAAGAAATTGCTTCTAAGTCATGTTATAATAAGTTTGTTGATTAAAATTGGATTCTGGAGGGACAACTAACATGGCAAAAACTATTTTTTATTTTTCCTATCGCAAAACCGAAGAACTACATGCAAAAGCAAAAGAATTGAAGAAAATTACGACTGATTATGGATATGAATTAACAGACGACTATCAAAAAGCGAACGTTATCATCAGTATTGGTGGCGATGGTGCTTTTCTTAAATCCGTAAGAGAAACTGGCTTCCGTCAAGATTGTTTATATGCAGGGATTGCACTAACCGAACAATTAGGTCAATACTGTGATTTTCATATTAATCAATTGGATGAAATCATCAAAGCAGCTATTGAAGATCGTTGGTTAGTACGTCGTTACCCAACTATTTATGGAACAGTTAATAACACCAAAGCATTTTATGTATTGAATGAATTTAACATTCGTTCTTCTATCATCAGAACACTTACGATGGATCTGTATATTAATGATTCTCACTTTGAAACGTTCCGCGGTGATGGAATGGTTATTTCGACACCAACAGGAAGTACTGCTTATAATAAATCAGTCAATGGTTCTATCGTGGACCCACTTCTTCCATCTATGCAAGTAAGTGAACTGGCTTCTATAAACAACAACAAATTCCGTACGCTTGGCTCTTCTTTCATCCTTAGTCCAAAACGTAAACTACGTATTGAGATTTCGTCTGAAGAAGGAAATAACGAGTTCCCAATGATTGGAATGGACAGCGAAGCACTAAGCATTCAACACGTTCATGAAGTAAACTTAGAAGTAGGCGACCGTTTTATCAATATTATCAAACTACCTAAGAATTCTTTCTGGGATAAAGTGAAACGTAATTTCTTATAAAAGATTAACAAATCAATATTATTTTAAAAGCGTAGTATGCCGAGAAATCCTCGAAATACTACGCTTTTTATTATTTAGATTCTTTTTCTAATTCAAGATAAAAATTCTCCATTTTTCTTGTTCTCCTATTTTTAAAGTAGTGTATAGCTATTAAAACAACCACTACACTTAGAATGAATAAACTAGACATTAGCAATCTGAAATTTCTTTCGATAATAATATTATTCAGTTCTTTTTCTTTCAATTCATTTAACAAGAAATTATACTGAACACGATTTTTTTCAACTTCCTTAACAACTCCATCCGTCTTAATTCCAAGTTCCTGTTCCATTCTTTCATTTGACTTAAAGGTCCCATTTTTAATTGGAATATCGTATATTGTTCTTTCATTTAGGGGTTTTGAATTTAAATCTATATTTTCCCAAACATGAAGTGTTCCGTTCTTATCAATAGGCGATTGTACTTCCATTCTATTTTCGAGTTTTGTTGAAAAGAGAATCATGGCATGCGTATTCCTTTTTTTCTATGACCGTATTCAATATATCATCTCGTTTATCAGCGACTTGAGTTTGCACACTATAATTATTCAACTGCAAACTATTATGACCACTTTCTTGATTAAACTCAAATTCAATATTCGAATTCATGCTTTTCCACTTTTTATCAAACTTAGTCTGTAAAAAATATCTGCTCTGTTCTTCTAAACTAGCATTTTTCAACCAAACTGAAAATGTTATAGGATGGTAATTATACATACAAAGAACAGATAAAATACATACTGTTCCCAACGTTATCATGATTATTTTCTTTTTCATCATTTTCTCTCTACTTTTGCGATAACTTCTCTTAGTCTTCGTATTTTTTCTTGTTGTCCGGCGATGGATTGTTGTAGACTAACAATTTCAGCATCATATTTCGACATTCTTTCCACCTTCTTCTTTATATTGTGTATTCATTCACTATAACGATTATAACTAATTGTGAAAAGAGGTGCAATAACTTATCACAAACATAAAAATATTACATTTAAAAGAGACGTAAAACATACGCCTCTTCTCAAAATTATGAAGTCTTCCTTGCTTCTTATGCTAGACTTTTTTATTTTGCCTCCAAAATTGCTGCGAGTAATGCTTTTTGCGCATGGAGTCTATTTCCCGCTTGTTGATAAATGACCGAGTGATCGCCATCAATAATTTCCGTTGTTACTTCTTCTTCCCGGTGTGCTGGTAAGCAATGTAAAAAATGGTAATCAGGCTTAGCAAAACTAACTAGTTCTGCGTTTACTTGATATTTCTCACCAAAATCCGCTAATCTTTTTGCATTTTCATCTTCTTGTCCCATGCTTGTCCAAACATCCGTATAAATGAAGTCTGCATCCGTAACCGCCAATTTCGAATCCTCGGTTACAAAAATGGTAGCACCACTTTTCTCAGCCAATTTTTCTGCAGTAGCGAGAATTGTTTCGTCAACCTCATAGCCTTTTGGCATTGCAAGGCGGATATCCAAGCCGACCATCGCGCTGGCTAAAAGCAGTGAATGGCAAACATTGTTCCCGTCACCAATATAAGCTAGCTTGATGCCGTCCAACTGATCTTTCCATTCATAAATCGTCATTAAATCCGCTAACGCCTGACATGGATGATGTAAGTCAGTTAAACCATTAATAATCGGAATTTCCGCATGATATGCCAGTTCTTCCACTTTCTCATGGCTAAATGTCCGAATCATAATCGCGTCAATATATTCTGACATCACATGTGCTGTATCTTTAATTGGCTCACCGCGACCGATTTGCAACTCCTTGGAACTCATCACGATCGCTTGGCCACCTAGTTGCAAAATCCCCGCTTCAAAAGAAACCCGCGTTCTAGTAGAAGGTTTGTCAAAAATCATTCCTAAAATCTTCCCACTTAAAATATGGCTATAATGCGCCGGGTTCGTTTTCATCGCCACAGCTAACTTTATTATATCCGTCAATTCCTCTTTATCCCATTCCAGCAAACTGAGCATATCTTTGCCCACTGTATTGTTTTTGGCATACATCGTCATCCCTCTTCACTCCCAATCAATTGGTTTTCCAAAACGTTTTTCAATAAAGTAACTGCTCGATCGATTTCTTCATAACTTACGGTTAAAGGTGGCAAAATCCGCAGTACATTTGGCCCAGCTGTTAGTATTAATAAGCCTTGCTCGCGTAATTCCGAAACAACTGGTTCTGCTGCAGTTTCCAGTTCTATTCCGATAAGAAAACCTTCGCCGCGAATGTCTGAAACGTTATCCAATAGCTCAAAATGTTCTTCTAGTAGATTTCTAAAATAATCCGATTTGGCATTCACTTCTTCTAAAAATCCCGCTTGTTTCACGGTTAACAAGATTTCTTTCGCAGCTGCAAGCGCTAATTTATTCCCCCCAAAAGTTGATCCGTGACTCCCCGGCCCAAAAGCGCTACTTAGGTAAGATTTTCCAACCATTGCTCCAATCGGCAAGCCATTTCCAAGCCCTTTTGCTAACGTGAAAATATCTGGGTCTAAGCCAATTTGTTCGAAGCCATAAAGCGTGCCCGTTCGACCTAATCCGGTTTGAACTTCATCGATAATGAGTAATACACCCAATTTTTTACAAAGCATTTGAACTTCTAGCAACCATGCGGCATTTGCTGGGATGACGCCACCTTCTCCTTGAATGACCTCTAGCATGACAGCCGCTGTATTTTCGTCTATTTCTTCCCGAAAAGCCTTGCTATCATTGTAAGGAACATAGGTAAAACCGGGAACAAGTCCGCCGAAACCTTGATGGATTTTCGCTTGTCCTGTTGCTGACATCGAACCAAATGTGCGGCCATGGAAAGATTTTTCAAATGTAATGATTTTTTCCTTGCCGGTATATTTTCTCCCTAGTTTGAGAGCCGCTTCATTCGCTTCTGTACCGCTATTGCAAAAGAAAACTAGTCGCTCTTCTCCAGTTGTAATTAATTCTGCAACACTATCTTGCAAAGCACATTCGTATAAATTCGAGGTGTGCCAAACTTTTGCTAATTGTTGCTGGATAGCTTCTGTCACATTTTCAGGGCAATGGCCTAGGTTGCAAACCGCAATTCCACTCGTAAAATCAAGGTAAGTTTGACCAGCTGCATCTGTGACGATGGTTCCAGAGCCTTTGACTAAATCAATAGGAAATCTATTATACGTAGGAAAAACATGTTTCATCCAATCGCCACCTTACTTTTTATTTTTGTGCCCGTTGCTTGAAGGGAATCTGTAATAATTACTTGACCAACACCGTTTTCAGCAGCAAAAGCGGCACTTGCTAATTTTGGTATCATCCCGCCTTGTATTATGCCCGTTGTTTGTAATTCGTCCATTTCTGCGGTTGCTATTTCGCTAATGATTTCTGCTCCATTTTTCACGCCTGGTACGTCCGTTAATAGGTAAAGGGCTTCTGCGTTTAGCGCGCTAGCTACTTCACAGGCGGCTGTATCGGCGTTGACATTTAGCCAATCATGTTCGCTATTTATTCCAAGCGGCGCGATGACCGTGATGATATTTTTACCAAGTAGTTGTTCGATTAAGTCCGTTTTTACTTTGGTAATTTTACCAACAAAGCCGAGGTCTGTGTCGCTCAACTGTTCTGCCTCGAGTAAACCTGTATCGCCAGCATTTAAGCCAATCACGGGAATAGCTCTTTTTTGAAAAGCGGTTGTGATGGCTGGTTGAACTTGGCCGATTAAAACCATTTTTGTCACTTCAAGAGCTTGTTTATTCGTGATTCGCAAGCCGTTCTTCGTTTCGACCGGAATATTGAGGGCCTCCATCATTTTGGATATATAATGACCACCGCCATGAACAAGGACGATTTTTTTACCCTCGGCTTGCCATGTTGTAATTTGTTGGAAGAAACTTTCTGTTAAATTATCACTTGCGACACCGCCTAATTTAATGACAATTGTATTCTTCATGCGTAGCCCTCCTTACGTCCGGTAACAAGCATTGATTTTGACGTATTCATAACTTAAATCGCAACCCCATGCCGTTCCTGACTCAAGACCGATATGAAGATCGACTTCGATAACAATATGCTCCTCTTCCAAATAAGCATCTAGCGCTTGCTGGTTAAAAATAGTTTGGCTGCTATGATTCAGAATTTCAATCCCGCCAATTTTAATCGTAATGTTATCCGGGGCAAAGCGACCACCCGAGTACCCAATCGCGCAAATAATCCGGCCCCAGTTACCATCTCCGCCAAAAGCCGCCGTTTTCACCAAGCTGGAAGATACGATTTTCTTCGCAATCATTCTGGCATCTTCTGTTTTAGTAGCGCCATTTACTTGGACCTCGATAAGTTTCGTCGCGCCTTCCCCGTCACGCGCAATGCTTTTAGCAAGATGCTCTGTTACCGCTTGAAACATATCCGCAAATTTGGCAAAATCGGCTGTTCCTTCTTGAATTAGTGGATTTTGCGCGCAACCATTCGCCATCACTACTACCATATCGTTTGTCGAAGTGTCGCCATCCACGGTTATTTGATTGAAAGTTTTATCTACTTTTATTTTTAATAATTTTTGCAATAATTCAGCTGGAATGGCGGCATCGGTCGTAATAAAGGCGAGCATCGTCGCCATATTAGGATGAATCATTCCCGATCCCTTCGCCACACCCGACATCGTTACCGTTTCACCACCGATTTCCGTTTGAAAACTAATTTGCTTTTGAAACGTATCCGTTGTTAAAATTGCTTCTTCAAAATCGGCCGCATTTCCGGTGTTTTTTTCCAGCATATCGATTCCCGCGATGATTTTGTCCATCGGTAGCATGTCACCAATAATCCCGGTCGAAGCAACCGCAACAGACTCTAACGGAATTGCCAGATTTTCTGCCGTTTTCGCCCGCATTGCTAGTGCATCTAACATTCCTTGATTGCCTGTACATGCATTGGCATTGCCACTATTCACAATAATCGCTTGCAACTCGGCGCTATTTTGAAAAGAATCTTTCGTCACAAAAATCGGCGCGGCTTGCATTTGGTTCATCGTATAAACAGCAGCAGAATTTGCTGGGACTTCGGAATAAATCCATCCGATATCATTTCGTTTTCTTTTCAGCCCAGCATGTTTTCCGTCCGCATAAAAACCTTTTGGCGAGGCGATGTTTCCTTTAATAAGTTTCATTTTACTTTTCCCCTTTCACGGATACACTGGAATAAATCCTAATCCGTCACTCTCAGCAAAATTCGCCATGATATTCAAATTTTGAATCGCTTGACCAGCCGCTCCTTTGACTAAATTATCAATCACGGAAACGATGGTAATGACATTCGTTTTTTCGTTATAAGCAAGACCGATGTCACAGTAATTGGATGCGGTCACTTGTTTCACAGTTGGATAGATATTTTCTGGTTGAATTCGGACAAATGGAGCGTTTTCGTAGGTGGATTCATAAAGGGTATGTAACGCTTTCTGGGTGATTGATTTTTTTGGTTTAACGTAGATGGTTGTGAAGATTCCTCTTGTGATGGGAATTAATGAGGTAGAAAATTGGATTGCTGGGATACTTTCATCCCATTTCGTCAGTTGTTGCATAATTTCTGGAATATGTTGGTGGGAATTCATTTTATACAGAGTCATGTTTTCATTGGTTTCGGTGAAATGTGTGCTTGCGGATGGTACTTTTCCAGCTCCGGAAATGCCTGATTTCGCATCTACAATAATCGATGTTGGATCAATTAGCTGATTTTTCGCGAGTGGTGCTAACCCAAGTAAAGTTGCGGTGGCATAACATCCTGGATTGGCGATAAAAGTCGTTTCTTTATTTTCGCGAAATTCCGCTAACCCATATTCTGCTTTAGCGATGTAGTCTTCAGGCGCCGCGCTTTTCCCGTACCATTTTTCATACAGTCGGCTATCTTTCAACCGAAAATCTCCAGATAAATCAATGACGTTCATTCCTGCATCAACGTATGGTAGTGCGATATCTTTGGCAATTCCTGATGGTGTGGCAATAAAAACCGTTTCGCTTTTTTCAATGATTTCTGTTGGATTTATTTTCTCTAAGGGGCTAGCTTCTAAATCTTTTAAATGCGGATAAAAGTTTGCTAGTGTGGCTGAAGGTGTGGAAAAACTATGTAACGTTGCGATGTCGACAGAAGAATGGTGGTGAAGCAGTCGAATTAACTCAAGTCCGCCGTATCCTGTCGCTCCGATAATGGAAACTTTCATCCTAACCCCTCCCGTTAATTGTTAAATGATACTTTTCATTATAATGATGTATATTTATAATGTCAAATGGTTTTTTATTAATTATTAAAACTGTTTTATGCATCATAAGTTATTTATTATGTATATTATATACAAAAAAACCGTTTATCCTAGCGCGGATAAACGGTTTAATCTTAAAATAAATCAGCAAACTCATCTTTCACTTGTTCCGTTTCAGCAATATTCACGGAAATAGTTTCGATATTGTCTAACGCTTTTGTAATTAAAGCGTCAAAGTCGGTGAAACTTTCGTAATGCTCGATTTTATCTAGTTTTGGTTTTGTTTTTGGTGATGGTGGTGTGAAAATCGTACAGCAGTCTTCAAATGGTTGCACGGATAAATTATACGTATCAATTTTTTGCGCGATTTGAATGATTTCATTTTTATCCATCGAAACAACTGGACGAATGATTGGTGTTGCTGTTACGGCGTTAATTGCTAACATGCTTTCCAATGTTTGGCTGGCTACTTGTCCTAAACTTTCGCCATTAACAATCGCTAAACCATTTCTCTTGCGGCGAAGTTCGTCCGTAATTCGCAGCATCATGCGACGAGTGACAGTCATAATAACACTTTCCGGAATTTGTTGTTTTATAACTTCTTGAATTTCTGTAAATGGAACGATGTGCATTTGTACTTGTCCGCTATATTTAGCTAGTTTTGCCGCTAAATCGATTGCCTTTTGTTTGGCTTGTTCGCTCGTGTATGGTGGGCTATGGAAATGAACTGCTTCAATTTCGACACCACGTTTTTGCGCTAAATATCCAGCAACAGGGCTATCAATCCCACCAGAAAGCATTAGCATCGCACGGCCTGATGAACCAACTGGAAGACCAGCAGCACCAAGAATCGTCCGGCATGATAAAAATACGCCTTCTTTACGTACATCAATGGTTAGTTTTACATCTGGATTTTTGACGTTGACCGTTAAATCCTTGATGTTTTGCAGTACGTATGCTCCAATTTCTTGATTTATTTCATTGGAATCAAGCGGAAACTCGCGGTGGCTACGTCTTGCAGCTACTTTAAATGTCCCGTTTTCTTCATGTGCATCTTGTACTAAAGCAAGTGCTGCTGCTTTTACTTCCTCTAAATCTAAATTAACACGCACAGCTGGGCTAAATGATTGAATCCCGAAAATCGGTTTCAAACGTTCTTCCGCAAGCTGATAATCTGCGCCATTTAAAATAATATACATCCGGTCGCGTTCCCCGTGGATGCGCACTTCCGGTAAATCTTGCATTGCGCGTTTGACATTCTGCGCCAACTTCGTCACAAATTGTTTTCTGTTTTTTCCTTTAGTAGATAACTCTCCGTATCTAATTAACATACGATCAAATTCCAATTTATTTCACCACTTTATTTAGATTTTCAATGATTTCTTGCAGTTTTTGGATAAAAATTTTCGCTTCGGATAAACGGTTTTCAAAAGATAAACTTACTCGTACAGCGCCGATTGCTTCTTCGTCCGTTACCCCCATCGCTTTTAACGTGCTGCTCGCTAGTTTTTGCTTGGAAGAACAAGCGCTAGTTGTTGAAATGTAAATATCTTCTTTTTCTAAGGCGTGAACGAGAATTTCACCGCGATGCCCTTTTGCCGAAAAACAAACGATATGCGGCGCTGCAACACTTTGTTTCGTATGGACAGTCATATCAGGCATTTGCGCAATTTCGGTTAGTAAATAATCACGAATTTCGCTTAATTCTGGTTTGTTAGACTCATTTTCTAGCGTCAACCTCAATGCTTTGGCAAGCGCCACACTTCCCGCTAGATTTTCCGTTCCACTGCGATAGCCCATTTCCTGACCGCCACCAAGAATTTCCGGATGTAAATGCACCTTTTTTCGTTTAAAAAGTACTCCGGTGCCACGTAAAGCATGAAATTTATGCCCGGAAAAAGTCAGCAAATCAATCGCATCCGCATCAAGCGCGAGCGGTATTTTGCCAATCCCCTGAACGAAATCGACATGAAAGAAAGTATGCTCACAATCAGCAAGGATTTCCCCAATCGCGTGTAGCGGTTGAATGCTTCCAACTTCATTATTGACACCCATAATAGACACTAAAATCGTTTCTTCTGTGAGTGCTGCTTGTAATGCCTCTAGCTTGATAACACCATTTTTGTCTACTGGTAAGTATGTTACCGAAAAACCGGATTGCTCCAGTTCTTCCATTACAGCACGGACAGACGGATGTTCAATGCTAGAAGTAATAATATGTTTCCCGCGATTTTTGTAACTATAGGCAAGCCCTTTAATCGCTAAATTATTCCCTTCCGTTCCACCAGATGTAAAAATAATTTCTTCGGGCAAAGCGCCTAACATCGTAGCGATTTGTTTTCTTGATGCATCAAGCAGTTCTTTCGACTTAGCGCCAAAACGATGAAGCGAAGAAGGATTAGCAAAATAGTTACTTGCTACTTTTGTATATGTTTCAAGTACGGCAGCATTTGGCTTGGTTGTCGCACTGTTATCAAAATAAATCATCAAAACGATATTCTCCTCCCCAATATTCCACTCTCCATTTTATCATAATTCCACTACTTTCCAACTACTATTTTCATAAAAAAACAGGATTCCTATAATAATAGAAATACCTGTTTTTACCATTTTATTCGATATCATCGACACTTACTTTGGAAGAGTAAGCTTTTTCGACTTTTTTAAATGCACCTGTTTCGACTTTTTCTAGCGCCGTTACAGCAATTTCCAGTGCTTTCTTATACTGATAATCATTGTAGAAATGGTTTTCTGCCTGTACAAGCTCATCCGCCAGTTCTTTGTTGCGCAACCGGTAACGATTCGCATATTGAATGACATGCTCGACTAAACGAACATTCTCCATCATTTCTTCTGCTTTTTCCGTTAAATGGATTAGGTCTTCTTCGGCAATGCGCCAATCTTGGCTAACCGCCTTCATATTCAATGGTTTTTCTTCTAAGCGTTTCTCCAGCGTATCAATCGACTCACCCATATGTTCACGGAGCGATAAATACTCTTCCGGAAGACCTGGCAAACGTTCTCGTTCCATTTTGCGATCCAGCGTGATAATCGCCCGGCGCATCCGCTCAGCATCATCGCGCGCTTCAAGTTCATCTTTGCGAAGAGAACGTAATTCCTCTGCAAAATTGTCTTGTTCCGCACCAATAGTAATAAGCGCTGCATCGATTTCTTTCATTGTATCTTGTGCAGCAGAGTAAGCAATCTCGCCACTAGCGATTAAAGCAGTCAATTGTTCAAAGTTTTCTTTTGCTTCACTTAATTTCGCGCTTGTTTTTAAATAAATCGCTAAATCGTCTTCCGCAACATGATACGTTTGTTTTACTTCTGTAATTTGTTCTGCAAGTGCATCGGAAACCAGATTTTGACGTTGTAGCTTATCGGAAGTTGGGCTATGATTTTCTTTGACGAAATGACGCGCTTCCGCTTCGTGCTCTAATGCATCATAAAACAATTCGATTTCGTTATGTAATTCTTCTATACCTTGTTCAGCTTCATCTAAATCAAGATTAATTACATTTTGTTTCATTTTATCAATTTGATTTTTCATGCGAGCAATTTCTTTATCTAATTCCATTTGGGCTAAATAATACCCTTTTCGCACCATTTCTTCATAACCAGCTCGAAGTTTATTCATTTCTTCTGGCAATATGGTATCCGTTTCATGCAATAAAGACGGAATTCGTTCCATTTGGGCATCGATAATTTGCATTTCCTTTTGAACGACGATAACGATTTCGCGTGCTTCTAAATGATCCCCTTGGTCCGTTAGTAAATCATAGTTATTTAAGCTTTCGGAAAGGTCATTTAGTTTTGCTTCTACGTAAGGTAACGTTTCCCCTAGCTTAAATCCTCTTGTTAGTACTTCCCGGCGAAGTTCCGCAAATTTTTCTTTCGTTGCGCGACTTTCTTCAGCATTTTTCTCTTCACTAACAAGTAATTCTTTTAGTCCACCAAGAATTTGATCCATTTGCTTTTCAATGACAACAAGCATTTGCTCAATATCATTTTCGGCGTATGTAGCAGAACGGAATTTATAACGATCTGTGTTCATCTCTGCTTCTAACAATACTTCTTCTAAATCAGGAAATAATCTTGTTTCAATTTCATCCCAGGACGAACGCCATGATTCAAAAAGCGCTTCTGTCTGACCTGTTAGTTTTAATTTTTTCACTTTTGAAAGTTCATCAATAACCGGCCGCTCTCTGAGTTTAATCTTTTTCTCTTCTAACTCGTTTATTCTTTGGTAATGTTTTCTTTTTAAAATGTAGCCTGCACTAATGACTGCAATTACTACGATAATAAAGCCGATTAACATGTAGTACATCCAAAATCCTCCCATCAACGTTAACTTGTGAAAGAAAAACAGCCACCTCGTGCTGCTCATACATCTTTTCAATTATGTACATCTTTCCATATGTAGTATATTTTATTCCTCATTTTCAGTTCATTATACACATCTTTTATTTTACCACGATTTCCTTAGAATTACTTGCGTTTAGCGAAAAAAATTTTGACGCAACTAAAATCCACCCTATCCCGAAACAAATTTCCCGAAATCCCTTGCCGTTCATGCTATACTAAAGACATTATTTGAAAAGAAATGTGGGGATATAAAATGATTGAAATCCAAAAAATGACTGGTACAAAAGAAGAAAATTACGCGCTTGCATTAAAACAAGTCCAAGCAATGATTGCTGGCGAACCAAATTTAATTGCCAATTTAAGCAATGTTTCTTCTATATTAAACCAAGCGCTTTCTGATATTAACTGGGTTGGTTTTTATTTACTAGAAAAAGAAACCAATCAATTAGTGCTTGGCCCCTTCCAAGGTCTGCCTGCTTGCATTCGCATTCCCCTTGGTAAAGGTGTATGTGGTTCTGCTGCTGCTGATCAAAAAACGTATATCGTCGAAAATGTCCACGATTTCCCTGGCCATATCGCTTGCGACGCGGCTTCTAATTCAGAAATTGTTCTGCCCATCGTGAAAAATTCAGAGTTGCTTGGTGTACTTGATATCGATAGCCCAAGTCTTAATCGTTTTGATGAAGTAGATCAATTGTGGCTAGAAAAAATCCGTGATGCGATTACTCAAGAAATCAATTGACAAGCGACCAGTAACTATACTATACTGGAAGATGTGTAAAATGCAGCTTGAGTAAAATGAATGAGTGTGTTGTTTACCCCCAGATTTAATTCTGTGGTATATCGCGTAACCGGCGGCTGCTATGGTGATGGTATATGAAGGTAAACTGCCCTGATTAGGTTTTACGTCACGTTTGTTTTATACCAAAAACAAATAAAAGGAGGAGTCTCTTATGGCTCGTTATACAGGTCCAAGCTGGAAAGTTTCCCGTCGTTTAGGAATTTCACTTTCTGGAACAGGTAAAGAATTAGAGCGTCGTCCGTATGCTCCAGGTCAACACGGCCCAACTCAACGTAAAAAAATCTCAGAATATGGTTTGCAACAAGCTGAAAAGCAAAAATTGCGTCATATGTACGGATTAACTGAACGTCAATTCAAAAACACGTTCAACAAAGCTGGTAAATTACAAGGTAAACACGGTGAGAACTTCATGATCTTACTAGAACAACGCCTTGATAACATCGTTTACCGTCTTGGTCTTGCTCGCACTCGTCGTGCAGCTCGTCAACTAGTAAACCATGGCCACATCACTGTAGATGGCAAACGCGTAGATATCCCTTCTTACCAAGTTTCTGTTGGTCAAGTGATCTCTGTTCGTGAAAAATCTGCTAAAAACTCTGCAATCGCTGAAAGCTTAGAAGTTTCAAGCTTCGTGCCTGAATACGTAACTTTCGATGCAGAAAAACTTACTGGTTCACTTAACCGTCTTCCAGAACGTTCTGAACTTGCTGCTGAAATCAACGAAGCATTTATCGTAGAATTCTACAGCCGTTAATTAGAACTAAAAACCTTACAATGCATGGCCTCGGTCGTGTTTGTAAGGTTTTTTTATGCACAAAAAAAGCGCTCATCTTAAAAAACGAGCGCTCCTCCTCTTATTTATAAGAAACTAAGAAGTATTTTTTCTTCCCGCGTCTTACAATTGTAAATTTATTTTCAATCCGGTCAGTTGCATCCATGATTTTTTCTAGATCTTGTTGACGTTCACCGTTAATGTAGATAGCCCCATTACCGACATCTTCACGCGCTTGACGTTTGGAAGGCTCAATACCAAGCGTTACTAGCCAATCTACTAAATTCGCTTCCGCATCTTCTGCTACAAATGTCGGAACATCTTTGAAACCTTGTTCAATTTCATCCGCAGTAAGTGCTTTAACATCCCCACTAAACAATGCTTTTGAAATTTTCAAAGCTTGCTCTAACGCTTCTTCGCTATGCACAAATTTAGTCATTTCAGCTGCTAACGTTTTTTGCGCAGCTCGCAAATGTGGTTCCGTTTCTACTTGTTTCGCCAACTCAGCGATTTCTGCTTCTGTCAAGAAAGTAAAGTATTTCAAGTATTTCACGACATCACGGTCATCTGTGTTAATCCAAAATTGGTAAAACTCATACGGCGTTGTTTTTTCCGGGTTTAACCAAATCGCGCCACCTTCTGATTTACCAAATTTCGTTCCATCCGCTTTCGTTAAAAGTGGAATCGTCAAACCGAACGCCTTCGCATTTTCGCCTTGTTTTTTACGAATTAAGTCAAGCCCAGCAGTAATATTCCCCCACTGGTCACTACCACCAATTTGCAAACGACAATCATTAAATTCATATAAATGATTAAAGTCCATCGCTTGTAAAATTTGGTAAGCAAACTCTGTAAAGGAAATCCCTACTTCTAAACGGCTAGCAACGATATCTTTGGAAAGCATTGTATTTACATTGAATTCTTTTCCGTAATCACGTAAGAAATCAAGAATGCTCACATCTTTCGTCCAATCATAGTTGTTCACCATGCTCGCTGCGGAATCACCTTCAAAATCAAAAATTTTCCCAAGCTGCACGCGTAAACTCTCTACATTTTTGCTAATTTGTTCCATTGATTGTAGTTGACGCTCTTCTTTTTTACCACTTGGATCGCCAATTGTACCTGTTGCGCCACCAACCAAAATAATCGGACGGTGCCCAGCATTTTGGAAACGACGTAAAATCATAAACGGAATTAAGTGCCCAATATGCATCGAATCGCCGGATGGATCAATCCCGCAGTATAAAGAAATTTGCTTTTCTTCTACCCATTTACGTAAACCTTCTTCATCTGTTTGTTGGTAAATGGCTCCGCGCCACTCTAACTCATCAATAATATTCATTTTTCATCATTCTCCTTTTATTTTTGGACATAAAAAACGCCCCTCCGCCAAAAATTTAGCGAAGGGACGTATTAATTAACGTGGTACCACCCTACTTTTAGGAAAAAATCCTACTTCAAAAAATAACGGCTCAACACCGGCCGCGCCATTATCCTGCGCAGCGTGACTCCGGGATGTAATTCGTCCACTCATCTCTACTAGTTTCCACCAACCACTAGCTCTCTAAGAATAAGAATAAGCAACTACTTCGTCCGTTCCTAGTCATTTTCGTTATGAAAAGTATACATACATTTATAACATACCGTCAAAAATGCTGTCAACTCTTTTATTTTTCTTTCGTTGTTCCACGTAGTTTTTCGCTATGTGGTAAAATAACTGTTTTTTCGTCTACTTCTTCGCTTGTCATTAACTTCGTAAGTAAACGCATCGCAACCGCACCAATGTCATATAAAGGTTGTACAATGGTCGAAAGTTGCGGACGTGACATCAATGTTAATTTTGTATTGTTACTTGTCATCACTTCTAAGTCTTCTGGGACGTTGATTCCCGCATCAAGCGCCGCATTCAAGATACCGATAGCTAGTTCATCATCAGCTACTACTACTGCATTTGGTTTTTTAGCCAAGGCACTTAATTCAGCCCAAACTTTTACGCCTGCATTGTAGTTGTATTTTGCTTCAATAATGTAATCTTCCTGGTAAGCAATGCCAGCTGCTTCTAACGCTTCTTTATAACCAGCTAATTTCATTTCACGGTTAACTGGCTCGTTTAGAGAACCACTGACGAAAGCAATTTGCTTATGACCATTCGCTACAAAACGTTGTACGGCTTCTTTCGTCGCTTGTTTGTAATCGATATTAACAGAAGCTAATTTGTTTTCCATATCTACCGCTCCAGCTAATACAACCGGTGCAGGAGAACGATCAAATTCTTCTTGTAATTGTGCTGAAATACGTTCGCCCATGTAAATAATACCGTCCACTTGTTTACCAAGCAGCGTATTTAATACTTGAAGTTCTTTATCCTCATTTTCGTCCGAGTTGCTAAGGATAATGTTGTATTTGTACATCGTTGCAATATCTTCAATCCCACGTGCAAGCTCTGCATAAAACACGTTAGAAATATCTGGAATAATGACGCCAACAGTTGTTGTACGTTTGCTCGCTAGACCTCTAGCTACAGCGTTTGGACGATAACCTAATTGATTAATAACATCCAATACTTTTTTTCTTGTTACTGGTTTAACATTCGGATTGCCGTTAACTACCCGAGATACCGTTGCCATAGAAACGTTCGCTTCACGTGCAACATCATAAATTGTTACATTCATCCCTATTCACTCTCCATATTCATTATTTTAATGGCTCTATCTACCATTGTAAACGGAAACAAACTAGCCTTCCCTTAATAATACGATAAGTTTTTTCGATATGCAATTGTTTTTACTCTTTATTTTCATTTATTTTCATATCAAAACGGCATTGTTTCCTGAAATTTAATACCATTCGTGTATTAGTTGTTATAAGCAAAACAAAAAGCCTTGGAATCCCAAGGCTTTTGCGTATTATTTCGCTTTATGCGGAACCAAATTGCTCGCTAAAATCGCGTTCCAGAACTCTTCAAATTCAGGAATATCCATTTGCTGTGCAGAATCAGATAAAGCAACAGCTGGATCTGGATGAACTTCCGCCATAACGCCGTCTGCTTCGATAGCTAGAGCAGCTTTGGCACATGGAAGTAATAGATCTTTTCGACCAGTAGAATGCGTTACATCGACCATCACTGGTAAATGCGTTTCTTTCTTCAAAATTGGAACAGCAGAAATATCTAATGTGTTTCTTGTCGCTTTTTCGTAAGTGCGGATACCGCGTTCACATAAAATAATTTTGCCATTTCCTTGTGACATAATATATTCAGCAGCACCGATGAATTCTTCAATCGTAGCAGATAAGCCACGTTTTAGAAGAATCGGTTTGTCGACACGACCGGCCGCTTTTAGTAATTCGAAGTTTTGCATGTTTCTTGCACCGATTTGAATGACATCAACATAATCAAGTGCTACTTCGATATCAGCTGGCGTAACGATTTCACTAATAACGCCTAAACCGTATTCATCAGAAACACGTTTTAAAATTTTCAGTCCTTCTAAACCTAATCCTTGGAAGTCATATGGGCTAGTACGAGGTTTAAATGCTCCACCGCGAATAAGTTTTAAGCCTTTTGCTTTAATAGACTCAGCGACTGCAGCAACTTGCTCGTAAGATTCAACCGAACACGGACCGAATACAAATACCGGTTCGCCGTTTCCGATTGGTAAGCCTTTAACAGTAACAATCGTATCTTCTTTTTTATTTTTTCTAGAAACGAGTAGTGCTTTAGAGTGATCATCTTCTTGAAGTTCTAATCCCGCTTTAAAAATTTCTTTAAATAATTTTTGAACCGTACTATCTTCAAAAGGTCCTTCATTTGCTGCAAGAATCGTGTTAAGCATTTCTCTTTCACGCAATGGATCAAAACGAAGAGAACCTTGAGTTCCTTTGATTTTGCCAATTTCTTGTACTAAATTTGCGCGTTTGCTAATTAATTCCAGCAAATCAATATTCAATTGATCCACCTGTGTTCTAAGTTCCTCTAAATTTGTGTTAACCATTTAACTTCCACCCTTCTAAAAATCTGCTCCAAGATTATGTTTCATTATAGAGGAAAACAGATAATTTGTCACGAATCCGCTTTTATACTTAATCGCTTTTAAGCATTAAAGTGAGTAATGTAAAACTAATGTTAACATGTTTTGAAATAAATTACAAGCAGATAATCGCTTTTTTTTCGCTAATAAAAAAACAGCCCCGCAAGGCTGTTTTTTAAACTTACTTTATTTTACTTCTTTTTTAGCGTCGGAAGCAATTTTTTTCGCTTCGTCTTTGCCTTCATCTACTGCTTTTTTTGCTTCATTTTTCGCTTTGTCTGCTGCTTTTTCTACATCGTCTGCAGCGTCTTTTGCTTCGCTTTTTACAGCTTCTGCCGCTTTTTTTGCAGCTTCTTGGTTTTCTTCTTTATTTTGTGAAACGACTTCTTTCACTGCTTTGCTTTGTTTTGAAACTGTATCAGCTAATTTGCCTGATTTGTCTTTTACTACATCTACAAATCCACCAGCGGAATCAACTAATTTATCTTTAGTTCCTTTGGCAACACTGCTGATTTCGATACCTTTTTCGTAAGCAACGTCTTTCCATTGGTTGCTTTTTTCTTTAATTGTATCAACTTGTGTATTCAAGTCTTCGCGTAGTTCTTTACCTGATTTAGGGGCAAATAATAGTGCTGCGGCTGAACCAACAATCGCACCAATTAAACCACCGATTAGAAAATCTTTTGTATTAATACCATCTTTTTCTGCCATGTTAAATCCCTCCAAATTATATTAGAAATTAGATTGTTCTGCTGCTTCTTTTGCAGCTTCTTTCGCTGCTTTATTCGCTTTCATTTTTTCTCTAAAAGAAAGAATCGAATTGCTAATTGAGACAGCTTGAGAAATCTTCGCCTCGTTTTGTTCTACCTTGTTTGTTGCGAGTGTTGCTAGTTCGCGAACAGATTGACTTAATCCTAGTAAAGAAGTTCCAATGTCACCAACTGCATCAAAAACTGGATCCACTTTCGCAACTTTGCCATTGACATCTTCTAGAAGTGTATTGGTCTTATCAAGCAATTTTTGTGATTGTCCTGTAATCCCTTGTACTTCTACGGTTATTTTTTCTAACGATTTAGCTACCTCGTCCATTGTTTGGGAAGTTGATTTTAATGTTTTTCCCAAATAGATGGCAATAACTAAAAGCGCAATTGCGGCAATAAGCGCTGCAATATACAAGATTACTATCATCTATCCACACCTCCATATTCCTTTTTCTATACCCTGAGTATTCCCCTCTAAAACTTTCTTCTCTAATGATCTATGTACAAAATGCAAAAAAGAAAAGGTATTAGCTTCATTTTAGCAAGTAACTGCCGAAAAATAAACTAATAAGAAAGAAACGTGCTAATTTGTTGCAGATGGTTGCTTTTGACGTGATTTGGAGTAAAATAGATACAGGCTGCTTTTTTGCCCATTTTTAGTTAAATTTCAGGGAGGTAACAATATGAGAGATGCAAGAATCGAAAAATTAGCGCATAATTTAATCAACTATTCCGTCAAACTTGGCGCTGGGGAAAAAGTATTAATCGAAAACTTCGGTGTTCAAAAAGAATTAGTGATGGCGTTAGTGGAAGAAGCATACAAAGCTGGCGGTTTCCCGTTCGTGTCATTGAAAGAACCACAAATCGACCGCGCGATGATGCTCGGTGCTAATAGTGAACAATATGCGAAAATTGCTGAATTCGAAGGCAATGTAATGAAAGAAATGGATGCTTACATAGGTTTACGTGCTGGCGATAACATCAACGAAACATCTGACGTACCAGCCGATAAATTAAAAATCAACGGCGAAACAGTTGGCAAAATGCACTCGGATATCCGTGTCAAACAAACAAAATGGGTTGTGCTTCGTTACCCAAGCTCGTCCATGGCACAACTTGCAAAAATGAGCACAGCTGGTTTTGAAGATTTCTATTTTGATGTATGTAACTTAGATTACGGAAAAATGAGCGACGCAATGGATGGCTTAGTAGAACTAATGAACAAAACAGATAAAGTTCACTTAGTAGGCCCAGGAACAGATTTAACATTTAGCATTAAAGATATTCCAGCAATTAAATGTGCCGGAGAAATGAATATTCCAGACGGCGAAGTATTTACTGCGCCAGTTCGTGATTCTATCAATGGAACACTTACGTATAACACACCTTCTCCTTACCAAGGCTTTACGTTTGAAAATGTATCATTCACGTTTAAAGACGGAAAAATTGTGGAAGCGACTGCTAATGATACAGCTCGTATTAACAAAGTGTTAGATACAGATGAAGGTGCGCGCTTTGTTGGCGAATTCGCAATTGGTGTGAACCCATTCATCCACGAACCAATGCAAGACATCCTTTTTGATGAAAAAATCGAAGGCAGTTTCCACTTTACGCCTGGTCAATGTTATGACGAAGCGTTCAATGGCAATCAGTCAGCGATTCACTGGGATCTTGTTAATATTCAACGTGCCGATTACGGTGGCGGCGAAATTTACTTTGACGATGTTCTAATTCGCAAAGATGGCATTTTCGTTCTTCCTGAATTAGCATCGCTTAACCCAGAAAACTTAGTATAAAAAAAGGCGCTTAGGAATTGATCCTAAGCGCTTTTTCATTTAAACAATTGTTTTTTCACCAGGTTGCCAGTTAATCGGGCATAGTCCACCTGTTTGTAATGCTTGTAGTACTCGTAAAACTTCATCGACTTCACGGCCGATATTATTATGGTGAACCACTTCGTATTGAATTTCACCTTTTGGATTGATGATGAAAAGGCCACGTAATGCTACACCCTCTTCTTCAATTAAAACACCGTAATCACTTGCAACTTGGTGATTCGTGTCAGCAGCAAGTGGATAGGATAACTTACCAATTCCGCCTTCTTTAACCGGCGTGTTTGTCCATGCAAGATGCGAATGAATTGTATCAGTTGAAGCACCAATAATACGTGCATTTAATGCATCAAATTCATCTGACCGAGCGGAAATAGCCACGATTTCTGTCGGACAAACAAATGTAAAGTCCATTGGATAGAAAAAGAGAACCGTCCATTTATCATCTTCTATATTTTTTTCTAGACTTACTTTACCAAATGTTTGATTTGGCATAACAGCTTCCATTTCGAATCTTGGAGCTTGTGTGCCTACTAAACGTTCTGCCACTTTTATCCCTCCATTAATTATGTAGTTGTATTTTGCATCACATGATATATTTTAATACACCCAGGAAAGACTGTAAAGCTTTATTTATACTAATTATAAACAAGAAAAAAGCACGCCCAATGATGGACATGCTTTATTTAGTCGTTAATTAATCGCGCTTTTTTTCAAATCAGCAGCTGTGATAACTTCATTATCAAGGACTTTTTCATAGGCAGCTTGGAATTTTTGAACGTCCCCTGCACCCATGAATAAAATAACTGCTTCTGGATATTGTAGTAGCTCTTCTGTATGCTCTTCTTTAATTATATGGTTGCCTTTTGTTTTATGCGCTAAATCAGCAATCGTTAAATTCCCTGTTTTTTCACGCGCGGAACCAAAGATATCACAAAGATATACTTCATCCGCTAAATTTAAGCTATCCGCAAAACCTTGTAAAAATGTGCGAGTTCGTGTAAATGTGTGCGGCTGGAAGACAGCAACTATTTTTTTGTCTGGGTATTTTTGTCTTGCAGCATTGACAGTAGCGCGAATTTCGGATGGGTGATGTGCATAGTCATCAACTAACACTTGATTCGCTTTTTCGGTAATGCTAAATCTTCTTTTGACGCCTTCAAAGGTTTTTAATTCCTTTTTAACTGCTTCCACTGGTAGACCTTCGTAATCGCAAAGCGCGATCACACTTAATGCGTTTAATACATTGTGATCTCCGTAAGCTGGAATTTCAAAAGAACCTAAAAACTCTCCGCGATGATACACGTCGAATTTTGTTCCGGTTGTTTCTTTAATAACATTTTTAGCTTGGAATTCGTTTTCCTCATCGAAGCCAAAGTAAATAATCGGAATATCTAAAGTAAGTTTACGCAATTCAGCATCATCGCCTAGCGCAAACACAGCTTTTTTCACTTGTTTGCCTAGTGTTTCAAACGCGTTAAATACATCATCCACGCTCTTAAAATAATCCGGATGATCCCAATCAATATTTGTCATAATCGCATACGTTGGTTTATATGCAAGGAAATGGCGTTGATATTCGCATGCTTCTAGCGCAAAGTATTCTGCCCCTTTTGTCCCGCTTCCCGTACCGTCACCGATCAAGTAAGAAGTTGGACGAATAGCGCCAACGACATGAGAAAGTAGACCGGTTGTCGACGTTTTACCGTGCGAACCAGTTATTGCAATACTTGTATAGCCATCAATTAATTGACCTAAAAATTTATGATATCGAATCACTGGAAGATCAAGCTCTAATGCGCGCTCAATTTCTTCATGTGTATCTGGAAATGCGTTCCCAGCAATAATTGTTAGGCCTTCTTGAATATTATCAGCCGAAAAAGTCATAATCGGAATTTGCTTTTCTTCTAACGCTTTTTGTGTAAAGAAATATTTATCCACATCACTGCCTTGCACTTGAAAACCTTTATCATGCAGGATTTGAGCAAGTGCACTCATTCCCGACCCTTTTATTCCAACAAAATGATAGATAGTCATTATTTGAACCCCCATTAATTTATCTTGAAGAGGGTGCCTAAAAAAAACATGTTAACTGTTAAGCACCAAGTCTTAACTTTGAAAACAGTATAAAGTCTCCGTTTTCTAGACATCATCTTACGTTCCAATTGTGTTTTATGTTTGAATTCTTAGTTGAGTCAATAATTCACCAGCTTATTATATCACTTTCCATGTAAATAGAAAAATCTTTCAGCGAATATAAGCGAAATTACTCATGAAAACAGCCTTATTTTGTAAAACTAATTAAGTAATGTGTTAGTTTAGTACTACAAAATTAAGATTCTTTGTTTCTCAGTTTAGCTAATTGGTCCTTTGTAATGATAACATCTCGCGGCTTGGAACCATTTATTCCGGAAACGATTTGATGATCTTCCAGTGCTTCCATTAATCTCGCCGCACGGTTGTAACCGATTCTAAAATGTCTTTGTAGCAGAGATGTTGACGCAGCATTTTGGCTTAAAACAAAGTCACATGCCTCTTCAAATAGTTCATCGGTATTTTCTTTTACGGATTCTTTTACAAGTAATTCTTGTTCTTCAAAGATATACTCCGCCTCACCTTGGCTTCGCACATGAGCAACGACAGCATCAATTTCTTCATCACTAACAAATGTTCCTTGTAAACGGACTGGCTTACTTGCGCCGCTTGGTAAGAAGAGCATGTCCCCTTTTCCAAGTAGTTTTTCTGCCCCACTTGCATCGAGAATCGTTCTAGAGTCGATTTGAGACGATACAGAGAACGAAACACGTGTCGGGATGTTCGCCTTAATAAGACCTGTAATGACGTCTACAGAGGGGCGCTGTGTCGCTACAATCATATGAATACCACAAGCTCTTGCTTTTTGAGCGATACGGCTAATAGATTCTTCTACATCGTTTGGCGCAACCATCATTAAATCAGCTAATTCATCAATCACAATTAAAATATAAGGTAATTTTTCTCCCGTATGATCTGGGTGACTAGCATATTCGTTATATTTCTCCATGTTTCTAACACCCGTATGGCTAAACAGTTGATAACGGCGTTCCATTTCTTCTACTGCCCATTTTAAAGCGACTGTAGCTGCTTTGGCGTCCGTAATTACTGGGCTCACAAGATGCGGAATTCGGTTATACGGAGCTAGTTCTACCATTTTCGGGTCAATTAAGAGTAGTTTTAATTGGTCTGGTGTTGCTTTGTACAATAAGCTTACTAGCAATGAATTGATACAAACACTTTTTCCTGATCCTGTTGCTCCGGCAATTAAACCGTGTGGCATTTTTTGCAAATCAGTAATAATTGGCGTTCCAGAAATATCTAATCCTAGTGCGGCTGTTAGTGGCGACTCGGATGATTGGAAAGCTTCTGTATTCATCAATTCAGAAAGCATTACTGGGCGGCTCGTTTGATTAGGAATTTCAATCCCTACTGTACTTTTACCAGGTATCGGCGCCTCAATACGAATATCTTTCGCTGCTAAACTTAATTTAATATCGTCGGTCAAATTAGTAATTTTGCTCACTTTTACGCCTTTTTCAGGTTGAACTTCAAACCTTGTCACGGCTGGTCCTTGTGTCCGATTAACAACACTTGCATGAACATTGAAATTTTCTAATGTTTCATCTAGCATTTCTTGCTGCATTTGAAGCCAAGAATCATCTTCGCGTTTCGATACTGGCGGATGGAGCAAGCCAAATGACGGAAACTCGTAGTTACTTGGATAAGTTGCTGTCACAGGTTGGGCTTGTTGCGTTACGGTTGGCTGAACTCGTTCTGTTACAACTGGTTGGGCTTCTATTGTTGCTGATTTTTCTGAGACAACTTCATGTACATCTTCTTTTTGGAGTGCTTGTTTATCTTTTTTCACCATCATAACATTAAATGGAATTCTGCTTTTCAACATTTGTTCTTGTCGACTAGATTCCACTTGCGCACTTCTGGTAGGTGGTGTCGTTTGCGTCGGTTCCTCTGTAATTAAAGAAACTCGTTCTGGTTCTACTGGTTCAGAAATCGGCGCTACTTCGATTGGTTCCGGCTCTGAAACAATCACTTCTTCTGACGTTGCTACAACTTCTTCTGGGAATTCTGCTTCTAATTGACGGTCTAATTCCACATCAAGCGCAATTGTTTCCGCTTCAGCTGATTCTAATAAATCAACTGGCGCGATGGTTAAATCTTCTTGTATCTCCGTAATTTCTTCCGCTTCTGAAACAGCAAATTCAAATTTACTTGGTCGTTTTTTAAAGGCATAGACAGGCGAAGGAACATCTGTCGCAGTAAAAGGTCTTTTTCTTGTTTCCGTTTTTACTGGTTGCGATTTTTCCGCTACTTGTCGTTCTGTTATTGGTTGTTTTTTTGGTTGAATTGGTTGGCTTACTTGTTTATCTGGAATTAGCGGGAAACGAAATTCACCTTTTGGATACTGATATACCATCTGTGTTTTCATTTGCCGTTTTACTGCTTGTACTGGCTTTTGTTTTGGTACTGTTTTATATGCAACTGGTCGCTCGTTTCTTATAGTACGTTCTTTTGTTTTAATTGCTGTCACATTTGATTTCGGTACTACTTCTGGAGCACGTTGTTTTACTTGTTTTTCTACTTTTCTAGAAGACGTATCTTCGTATGTATCTATTTCTTCGTCCATATCGCCAAAGAAAAAATCTTTAAACCATCCCATTCATTATCACCCTAAATTTAATTTTCTTGTTTGATTTTAACAGACAAAAACAAAATAATCTATGACAAAATTGTGAATTCGCTATTTTTCGAAGCATATTCGTTATAATACCTTGGTAATACTAGGTTTAAACCTGATATAAGTTTTTGTTATAGCTTGAAATTTATTCCGTTTTTGTACGATTTATACATATTTTGTATACAATTAACAACAAATAGTTCTACTTTCATCTTGATTTCACAATATATGAAATTAAGCAATATAAAAAGCGCCCAATATAGTATTGGACGCTTAAAAATAATCATTTATTTAGAAATTAACCGAAAATTCTTCCCCCGGTGTAGCTGAATCTTCCAGAACAAGAATACCTTTTTCAGCAGGTGCATCAGGAATCGCAAGTTCGCGAGCGGCACATACCATACCAAAAGAATCTTCCCCTCGCAGGTTAGATGGTTTAATAATCAAACCACTCGGCATAACTGCACCGATTTTAGCAACAACTACTTTTTGTCCAGCTTCAATGTTCGGGGCACCACATACAATTTGCAGCACTTCTTCCCCTACATTAATCTGGCATACATTTAATTTGTCTGCATTAGGATGTTTTTCTTTCGATTCCACATAACCAACGACAAACTTAGGAGATAAATCAGCAACGATTTCAGGTTCAAATCCCGCTTTTTCGATTACTCGATTCATTAACGCAACTAATTCTTCCGTTAATTCCACTTTCCCATTCGCTGTAATATCAAAGTATTTGGAGCTGTTAAAAATATTGAAGCCCGCTACTTCTTTTGTTTCGCGATCAAAAATGCGAGCCACGTCACCACGACGCTCCCATTCACGATTTTCAAATGTTACTTCGCCAGTTTCGATTAGTAGAGTGTCCCCTACCCCTTTTTCATTATAAAATGCGTTTACTATCACGTCTTCTACTCCTTTAATCTGTTTTTTGCCATTATAAATATCGGTTCAAGTTTACCATTATTATAGACAAATGGCAAAGAGGTAATTGGTACGAGCCCATCCGCAAAGAAATCCATCGTCATATGCGCTAAAACGTCGTAACCGGTATTATCTTGAATATCACCAATAATTAAGACATCTTGATGCGGTACGGCTAGCACCATTTCACCCGTTAGTTTCTCGCGCATTTCACGGAGAAACGCCTCATTTAGCAAGCGGCTTGCATCGTAACCATCATTTGTACGCACGAAATAAAAATCGTTACCGTTGACCGAATCTTTTTTCAGCGGAATCTCTAGTTTAGCTAGATTACGGAAAGCAGCTTCTTTTATTTCTTTGTGTGTTAAATTCGCTTTTTCAAGCATATTTTCTTCGATGAAACGATATGATTTCCCTAAATCGAACGCATAGAAAATTTTTGTTTCTGCTGTGTGCTCATCCGTTAACAACACTTCCCCTGCTTTCGTTTTACTAGGGAATGAAGTCGCACGGACAACCGGGTAGATATTCGACTTATTCGTTTGAAGGTCGACATTTCCCGCAGCAGCTCGAAAACCTTCTTCAACATAATATACTATTTTTTCAATCGCAGCATCTCCATCGTTTTCGTAGTTCGCGATGATTTGCGGGATTGTTAGCGTTACTTTTTTGCCATCTTGTGTAACCGAAAGTGCGTCATTATCTCGATTGTACGAAAACCACCGATTCGGCGCAGCTAGTTCTTTTTCTAGTCGTTCTTTCATTTTCAGCGTGGTCATTTTCGCCATAGGTGCCTCCCCTTTCATAAAAAGCTGTCACTTTTTATATTGCAGCTAGGAAATCATTAATTTCTTCTTTTGTTTTTCTATCTTTGCTCACGAAACGCCCTACTTCTTCACCGTCTTCAAACGCTAGAAAACTAGGGATTCCAAAAATCGCTAAATCAGCGCATAAATCAATGAATTCATCTCGATCAACGTGATAAAAAGTGAAGTCTTCGTTTTCCGCTTCAATTTCCGGCATTACTGGTTCAATGTATTTACAGTCGCCACACCAATCAGCGCTAAACATGAAGACAGACTTACCTTCTGATTTGATATCGTTAAATTGTTCTACCGATTCCAAGTTTTTCATTTTGATCCGCTCCTTTTTGTTTCATTCTAGTTAAATCCTAACTTTTAGCACGACTTTCGTCCAGAATAACGCTCATGAAAAAAGTCCGGCCCATTTAAGAGCCAAACCTTTCACCTTACCTTAGAGCGCGCTTTTTTCTTTTCTAAATAATCACCCACATAACCAAAAACCAAGGTCATCAAGCCCGCGATTAAAGTGGTGATTACCCAGCCAAGTTCTGCATCGCGAAAATACGGCATATGAGTTGCATAGCCTACTAGTGATACTAAACTCGCTGCCAAAAGCAACCAACCAACTAGCAATACCGGTTTTTTCATTATTTTACGCATTGTTTTTAATAGTTTCAAAAGTTGTTTTATCCAAACCACGAATAAGCGTTGTAATCATTTCTTTCGCAGCAGCGTAGTCATCCACATGTAAAATCGAGTTGGATGAGTGAATATATCTAGCCGGAACACCGATTACTGCACTTGGAATCCCACTTAATGATGTGTGCACTTTACCAGCATCCGTACCACCAGGAGAAACGAAATATTGGTATGGAATTTTATTCGTTTCCGCTGTGTCTAGTAAAAATTCACGCATACCGCGGTGCATAATCATCGTCCGATCAAAAATGCGTAATAAGAAACCTTGTCCAATTTGACCAAATTGCGATTTATTTCCAGTTGTATCGTTGGCAGGACTGGCATCTAGCGCGAAGAATAAATCTGGTTTAATCATGTTAGCACTAACACCAGCCCCGCGAAGTCCAACCTCTTCTTGTACGTTAGCTCCAGCAAAAAGTGTATTTGGTAATGATTCACCTTTTAATTCTTTCATAAGTTCGATTGCAAGACCAACGCCGTAACGATTATCCCATGCTTTTGCTAAAATTTTCTTCGGATTGGCAAGTGGTGTGAATTCTGCTACCGGAACGATAAATTGCCCAGGTTTAATACCGATTTTTTCTGCATCCGCTTTATCATCTGCACCAATATCAATCAGCAAGTTTTTAGGATCTGTCGGTTTGCTACGTTCTGCTTCCGATAATAAATGTGGCGGAACAGATGCAACTACGCCAATTACTGGACCATTCGGCGCCATAATTTGCACTCGTTGTGCTTGTAAAACTTGTGGATTCCAACCACCGATTGTTTGAAAACGGATTAAACCATTGTCCGTAATTTGCGTGACCATAAAGCCAACTTCATCCATATGAGCCGCAACAAGCACACGCGGGCCCTCTTCTGCTCCGTGACGCACGCCAAAAATGCCACCTAAGCCATCTTGAATAATTTCATCGGAAACTGGTTCAAGTTCTTTTCGCATAAAAGCACGAATTCGATGTTCATCGCCCGAAGTCCCTTGAAGTTCCGTTAATTCTTTAAACATTGCTAACGTTTCTTTTTCCATTAATAATCATCTCTTTCCGTCTGAAATCTCTCTTATTATAGCAAATAATATCTGTTTCCGCTCGCCTCACTTCTCCATTTTTCGGAAAGCGCGTTCAAAAATCCTTTTATAATCAAAAATTTGTAGTATAATGATTAAAAGAGATGTTCCGAGGAGCATCTTTTAAAAAGAATAGGAAACACTAGGGAGGAAAAGCGATGAACTGGAAAGCTTTCATTGCAGGCGTTGGAGCAGGAGCGGCGGCTGGACACCTTGTTTATCATTATTTACTTAGCGATAAAACAATTTCAGGGGATGTCATCTTAGAGAATGTCAAAGATGCATTCAAACAAGAAGGACCAATTGAAGGTTCTTGGATTCAACTTAAAAAGCAACATTACAAAAAATTCGCGATTGACACTTTCGTTTACCACGGCGGAATTACATGTATTCGCGAAGGCGAGAAAAAGCAATTTGAATTTATCGCAGACGCTAACACAGGAACAATCATTGATGTATATTTAGCATAAAATTAAAAACGACTACCCATTTTTGGGAGTCGTTTTTTTAACGGATAAAACTATCGATTTTCTTTTTGATGATCGCTTCATCCGTTTCGCCTTGTTCGATTAATTCTTTCATTTGCTCGGTATAAATTAGTTTTGCAGCGGCGTCCATCGCTTTTTTCACCGCAGCTATTTGTTGCATAATCGTTTCTAAATCACGTTCGTCTTCTGTCATGTTTTTGATTGAACGCACGTGTCCTTCTATCTTAGCAAACCTCGTTACTAATGCTTTCTTTTGATCGCTGTCCATATATACCCCCATATAGTATATTTACTTACAACCCCCTACCCAGGTTGCCTTTTTGGCTTTATTTAATGCTTTTCAACTTATATAATACCACAAAATAAAAATACCCTCAAAAAAAGAAGCGGGATTACCGCTTCTTAATTTCGATATGCTATTTTCAATTCGGATTCGACTTCCCCATTTTCGCCAATTTTAACTGCTCGAAATCTTGCATCATGGTAGGATAAAAACCAGTAATTTTGCCCGAAAGTCTGTTTGAAAATTGTCTGTTTCGCGGAAATAGATGTCATTGGATAATCATCATAAGCAGTTACCCAAAGGACATTTTGATGCGCGAATGTCGGGAAAATATCCGCCATATGAATCGCCTTCTCGCCGTCCGACTCGAACCAAATGACAGAATGCCCGTTGCTATGTCCGCCAGTATGGGTCATTTTGATTGCATCATCAAACACTTTTTCTTGTGTAAATGTGCGAACTTGTCCTTCTATCGCTTTCCAGTTTTCTTGCCAATAAGTTGCTTTTGAACGAATATTAGGGTGACACATTTCATCCCACTCCACCTCCGAAGTCCAAATTTCCGCATTCGGGAAAATCGAGTAATAATCGCCCTCTTTTGATATACCAGTGAGGCCTAACACATGATCAAAATGTAAATGTGTCATTAAAACATAATCGATATCTTCTGGAGCAATACCTAATTCGGCCAAGTCTTCCAGCACAAATGATTCTTCTGTCACGCCATAATTACGCTTTTGCTTTTCGGTTAATCGACCGTTCCCTAGCCCACTATCGATTAGATAATTTTTTCCTAAATACTGAAAAAACATGGGATCGGTTACGTTAGCCAGTTGATTTTTTTCATTTGCTGGATATTTTTTCTCCCACAAAGGTTTTGGCACAACGCCGAACATTGCCCCGCCATCAAAATGAGTATAACCGCCACGCAACCAATAGATGTTGATTTCTCCAATTTGAATGGAATCCACTTTTAACGCCCCCTCAAAAAATAAAAACCAGATGCAGCAGATGCACCTGGTTATCCTAGTTAATTTCTATCAAATTTTGCTTCAAGACGATAGATCGGGAATCCTTTCGCTGAAAATTTTTCTTCGTATTCAGTTTTGATATTCCCTTCGTAATCGCTGTTATGCAAATCAAGTGAAACGAATGTTAGTAACATGTTGTATTCTGAAAATGCCACTAACGAATATTCGAATAAACTACGGTTATCGGTTTTGAAATGAATCTCCCCCGCTTTTGGTAACAGTCGTTCATAAATCGTTAAGAATGTCGGATTTGTTAAGCGACGTTTTGTATGGCGCTTTTTCGGCCATGGATCAGAGAAATTTAAATAAATTTGTGCAATTTCTCCTTTTTCGAAGCATTCTTCTAGTAATTTTGCATCTCTTGCAACAAGGCGCAAATTAGGAACGTCTGCTTCGATTGCTTTATCCAGCGCAGAAACGAGGACACTTTCAATCATTTCGATACCAATATAATTGATTTCCGGATTCGCTTTTGCCATGCCACTAATAAATTGACCTTTACCAGAACCGATTTCGATATGAATAGGATTATTATTGCCAAACACTTCTTGCCAACGACCTTTAAAATCTTCTGGGTTTTTGATGTAAATTGCTGGAAATTCTTCCAAACGATCTTTTGCCCATGGTTTATGTTTTACACGCATCTTTCTTTACACCTCATCATCTTCTATTGCATTTTGAAAAATTTGTTTTGCTCGTTCATTTGCTTCATCGGATTGGTCCGTTGTAAGTTGCATCACTGTTTGGCAAATGGTGTACCACTTTAATTTGCGATGTAATTCAACCGTTAGCGTGGTGCCGTAATTAGCTAGCCAGCGCTCCCAATCTTTTCGCGGAATGTATTGATACAAAATCATGCCGATATCGTTCGCGGCATCAGCAAGCATCGCGCCATCCCAATCGACAAGAAACAGTTCATTTTCCTCAGAAATAATCCAATTATTATGATTAACATCCCCGTGACAAACGACGTAATCAGTCGTTTCCACTACAGGAATATTTGCTTCTAAATAGTGAATCGCTGCTGTTATTTCTTCCGTAGTATCTTCTGTTCCAGCTTTTACAAGTTTCAACAGTTGATCCGCCGAAAAATAGCAGTTTTCGATTTTGGCTAGCATATGTTGCAAGTTTTCTGATTGATGGATTTTGGCTAATAGTTGTGCCACTCTTGGTCCAACCATTTCTTCACGCGTTAAAATATGGCAATTGACCCATTTTTGCGCAGTGATGACATCGCCATTCTCCACCCGTCTCGTCCAAACTAGCTTCGGTACAATGTTTTCTACGGAAAGCGCAGCTAAAAAAGGCGAAGAATTTCTTTTTAAAAAGAATTTTTCGTCTTCATGTGTTGCAACGAATGCTTGGCCAGTTTCCCCTCCGGCCGGGGCTATGTCATATTCTCTCCCAAAAAAGTCATTTTTCATCTACATGCACACCTTTTACTAGCTCTTTGCAACTTCATTATCCCTCGTTTATTTCACTTCCGAACAAATAGGTAACTATTCATGATTTTACTTCTCTTAGCCTTACTAGTCAAGTCAACATATGTTCGTTCTACACATTTTTTTACAGTTTTACGTTATTTATACAAAAAAAGGACATTCCATACAAGCAGAATGCCCTTTTTCAATTTTTAAGCTTCTTCAGTTTTAGTCACGATTGGTTCCATTGCACTTCTATTTTTTTGAATAAATAACGCTAGGATGCAAGCGACAACGGAAAGAATTCCAGCAACTAAAAAGGCTGTTTCAATTCCGTGGATAAGCACGTGATTCGCAATTTCCGTTTTCGTTTTGCCAATCACATCGGCTGGTCCAAGTTTATCCGCAAAGCTCGCGGCACTTTTGGACATGACAGTAATCAGTGCTGCTGTACCAATCGATCCGGCAACTTGACGCATCGTATTGAACATCGCTGAACCATGGGATGCTAGTTTTAATGGTAGTGAATTGAGTGCCGCCGTTTGTAGTGGCATCATCACCATCGCCATACCCGCCGAACGGATAGTTTGCACGATAATGATAAAAGTTAATGTGGTCGATTCGTCCAGATTTGTAAACATGAATGTCGAACCGGCCATAATAATCAAACCGACTAATGATAAATACTTAGCCCCAAAACGGTCAAACATCACCCCGGTGACCGGAGAAAGTACGGCCGTGACGAGTGCGCCCGGCAAGAGAACCAAGCCTGATTCAAGCGGCGAAAATCCTCTAACAGTTTGCAAGAAAATTGGTAGTAGCAACATTCCGCCAAATAATCCCATCACAACGAAAAAACTAATCGCGGTTGTTAAAGCAAATGTTGGATATTTAAATACTCTAAAGTTAAGCAGTGGTGCTTTGTTGCTTGTTTGATAACGAATAAATATTCCTAATACAACTAGACCCAGAATAATAAAGCCAGCTACTTTCCAAGTGAGCCAATCATGGTCTCCGGCATTACTAAATCCAAGTAACAAGCTTCCGAACCCGACTGTCGACATAATAACACCCAATATGTCGAGTTTCGGGAACGTTCTTTTTCCGACATTTTTAAGTAAGAAAATCGCTACGACAATATCAAGTATCGCGAATGGAATAATAATAAAGAATAAATTGCGCCAATCATATTGTTGCACGATCCAACCAGAAAGCGTCGGGCCAATCGCGGGCGCAAAGTTCATGGCAAGACCAATTAAGCCCATTGCCCGCCCTCTTCGTTCCATTGGGAATAAATTTAATACGACAACGGTTAGTAGCGGCATAACAATCCCGGCACCAATCGCTTGTACCATACGACCAGCAATAAGCATCGTATAATCTGTTGCAAATCCGCCAATCGCTGTACCAATCGCAAAGGTAATCATCGCAAATAAGTAAAGTTGACGCGTTGTAAATCGTTCAATTAAAAAGGCCGTCATCGGAATCATGACACCATTGACTAACATAAATCCAGTCGACAACCATTGCCCTTGACTGGCTGTAATTCCAAAATCTTTCATAATACTTGGTAGCGCGACATTCATCAACGTTTGGTTGAGAATCGTAACAAAGGCGCCCATAAGCATAACAATCAAAATACCATTACGCTTCACTGATGTACTTGCTGCTTTCATATTCAATCTCGTGCACCTTCCCTTTCCAAAATAGTAATAATCTCTTGGTGCATTTCTAGCATTTCTTTCAATCTATCTTCGCCGATTTCTAAGATAGGCTCTAAACGATTAAAGAAAACATGATACGTTTCTGCTGCTTTCGTAGCTCCTTTTTCCGTTAATTCTAAGCTGAGTGCACGGCGGTTCGTTTCATTTCTTGTCCGTTTCAAAAATCCCGCTTTCACTAATCGATCTACAATGCCGGATACCGTACTTTTTCCAAGCTTCATTCGTTCTGCTAATTCACCAAGCGTTAATTCTGACTCTCTTTGTAATTCTCTGATTGCGAGTAATTGTGTCGTTGTAATTTCTCGATTTGCTGCTTCTTCTGCCAACACATGATGCGTTTTTCGTTGTACTTCGCGAAAAGAGAAAATAACCTCTTTCACTAATTTTTCATCCATTGACTTCCCTCCGTACCGTTCGCTTGCAAATATTTCGTATGCGAACTATTAGCCTTTTGAATTATACACCTCAGAAAAAATTTGTCAATTGCTTGAAGCGGCACTTTTCGGACTGAAAGCGGAGCCAACGACGTAGTTGCAACATTTTAAAAAAGTTATATAAATTTTTACATAGGGTGATGGGCAGAAAAAAACCTTCCTAAAAACTAGGAAGGTTTTAACCATTATTTAGCTAATTCAACTTCACCACATGCAGCGACAATTTCTTCTACAAAGTATTGATGTAATTTCGCAGTGATTGGACCGCGTTTACCGTCAGCTACTTGTACACCATCGATATGCGTAACTGGTGTGATTTCAATTGTTGTGCTTGAAATGAAAACTTCATCCGCTTCACGAAGATCCGTTAAAGTGAAATCAGCTTCTTTGACAGGAATACCGTTCTTTTTCGCAACAGCGATAATAACTTGACGAGTAATACCATTCAAGATTAAATTATCTGCAGCATGTGTCCATAACACGCCATCTTTAATAATAGAAACGTTGGAAGCAGAACATTCGGTTACTTGCTCTCCACGGTGCAAAACAGCTTCTAACGCATTTTGTTGATGCGCTTTGTTTTTCGCTAAAATGTTGCCAAGTAAATTCAAGCTCTTAATATCACAGCGTAACCAGCGTACATCTTCTTCTGTGATGACTGGTCCACCTTCTATAAATTGTTGCTCATTTCTTGGTACTTCGCGAGCGGCTGCAGTTAGCACGCCTTCTAATGGGAAATCATCTGGCATTACATGATTACGCGGATTTTGAACTCCACGTGTCACTTGTAAGTATACATTTCCTGTATTAATATTATTTTCGGCAACTAATTTTTCTAATAATTCACGTAACTCTTCTTTAGAATATGGAATAACTAAGTCAATTTTTGCTGCGCTAGCATATAAACGATCAATGTGTTCATTATAAGTGAAGAATTTACCATTATATAGACGAACTACTTCATATACACCATCACCAAACTGATATCCGCGGTCTTCAATGTCAACTGTGGCATCTTCTCTTTCCACTAAATGGTTATTTACTAATACTTTCATCTCGAGTCTCTCCTTGCATAGTTAATTTTTGGAACTGTCTAAAAACTTAATGAAACAAAGAAACTGCCGCAAAACTAAGCTTTGCAGCAGTTAATTTTTTCAATTATAACCCTTACTTCGCTAATTTGTAAAGTGCTTCTGCATAAATTGCTGTAGCTTTTAATAAATCGTCAAAATAGCTGAATTCATCTTTTTGGTGCATCGTGTCTTCACGCCCTGGGAATAGTGCGCCGAACGCTACGCCTGTCTCCATATGACGTGCATAAGTTCCGCCACCGATTGCTAGTAAAGTAGCTTCTTCGCCAGTTTGTTTTGTATACACTTCTTGTAAAGTTTGAATAAGTGGGTGATCTTTTGGTACGAAAAGTGGTTTGGAATCTTCGTAATGTGTATATTGTGCGTTGTACTCATATACCACTGTTTGCATTTTATTTTTCAGTTTGTCCATGTTAGCAGTCACTGGGTAACGGAAATTCAGTCCGTATTTACCGCCTTCTGCTACATCGTAACGAATAACGCCTACGTTCATTGTTAGCTCGCCACTTTCTGCATCTTCATAGCTAATGCCTAGTTTAACGGCACGGGAATCGCCAAACAGATAATCACGACCAAATGTTACGAAATCATTTGCAGCTCCAGTTAATTTAAATTTACCAAGGAAGCCAACTAAATGAAGACCCGCATTTACACCGTTGTTTGGTTCCATCGCATGGGCAGATTTGCCGACGATGTTGATTTTAACGGATTTGCCATTTTCTTCTAAAGTTCCTTCTACTGGATGGTTTGCTAAGAAAGTTTTGAACGCACTTGCTAGTTTGTCGAAGTCTTTTACGTCTTCTAAAATAGCTGTTGCATGGTCAGGAACCATGTTGTAACGTTCGCCTGATTCTACGCTAAGTAAACGGAATGCTGCTTCTCCGCTCGCCTCGCCGTCTTTGAAAGATACGTCTAGTTCAGAGATACCTTTTTCCGCGTGAATGATTGGGAATTCTGCATCTGGAACGAAACCAAGTGTTGGTTGTTCTTCTGTTTCGAAATAGCGTTCTACACAGCTCATACCGCTTTCTTCATCAGAGCCAATGATGATTCTAACACGGCGTGAAAGTGGTAAGCCTAATTCTTTAATAATTTTAAGTGCGTAATAACCAGCGATTGTTGGGCCTTTATCGTCCGCAACTCCGCGAGCGTATAATTTGCCATCGCGTAAAGTTGGTTCGAATGGTCCGTTTGTCCAGCCGTCACCAACAGGAACAACATCCACATGTCCTAAAACACCAACTAGTTCTTCGCCTTGACCGTATTCAAGGTGTCCTGCTACGTTTCCAACTTCTTTCGTAGCGAAGCCATCTTTTTTACCTAATTCGATCATATAGTCGAGTGCGCGTTTCACGTCCGGTCCAAACGGCGCATCTTCTGTTTTTTTACTGTCATCGCGAACACTTGGAATGCGAAGAAGCCCTTTTAAATCTTCTAGGAAATCATCTTTGCGTGATTCCACTTCTTTTTGCCAATTAATTTCTGTCATAATTGTTATTCCCTCCTTCAAACTTATCTTCTCTATTGTAAACTGTTTTTACGTAGCTTGGAAGCCGTAACTACCTATTTTCTCATAAAACCTTTAATTGCTTCAAAATCCCAACGTTCCATCCGCGAAGAAAAAACGATATCGATGACGTTTAAGCTTTCTTTTTCTAGTGGTAAAAAGCGATATTCTTCGTGTTCATCGGATAATTCGATTTCGCCACCTTCTGGCATTTCTACTAAATAAATAACGCCGGTAATTTGGAAGTCCTCATGGAAAAATTCCCACGTATCATATAAAATAAATGGTTGCACTTGTAATTTGGTTTCCTCATAAACCTCTCTAAAAAGGGCTTCTCCGTGTGTTTCACCGTAAGTCATGCGGCCTCCTGGAAGTTCAAACACGTCTCCTTCTACCCCTTTTTTCTTGAGTGCTAAAAACTCTCCGTCTTTTACGATAACTGCTTTTACTGCAGGATATATAGGTTTCATTTTACAAAAGCCTCCTTATCATTTAAGATAAACATGATTTATCTGTTCTTTATTTTACCCGGTTGAGTAGATAAAAGCCAGTGTCATAAGGAGGTTTTACAAAAATGAAGAAAATAACACCGAAAGCAATGTGCGCATGGATTCCAAAACGTGAGGACGAAACACACAAAGGTGACTATGGGCGCGTTTTAATTGTCGCTGGAAACAAACAATTTGGCGGTGCTGCCATTATGGCGGCAGAAGCTTGCGTCAAAAGTGGTGCTGGTTTAACAACGGTTGCCTCTGATAGTGTCAACCGCCCCGCTCTCCAAACAAGAATTCCTGAATGTATGTTTATTGATTATGAAAATATCACGAGTCTAAGCGAACAAATCAGCCAATTTGATACGATTTTAATTGGGCCGGGACTTGGATTAGATGCATATGCCGAAGAAATTTTCCAGTTAGTATTACAAAAATCAACCGAACAGCAGCAAGTGATTATTGACGGTGACGGTATTACTATTTATGCAAAAGGAGAAACGCCCCATCCGGCTGCTAAACTAACTTTCACACCACATGCTGGCGAATGGAAACGGCTAAAAGCATTGGCTCCTGATGCCGAAACACCAACAGATGTTGCGCTTGCGATCGATGCCACCATTGTACTTAAAGGACATCGTACCAAAGTATATTCCGGCGAATCCGCTTGGCAAAATATGTACGGCACACCGGCAATGGCAACTGGCGGTATGGGCGATACGCTGGCCGGAACGATTTGCGGATTGATGGCACAAACAGAAAAGCCAATTACTGGCACGCTAGCCGCAGTCTTTTTACACAGCTATATCGGTGAAATTTTAGCTAAAAAACGCTATGTAGTACTTCCAACGGAGATTGCCGAAGAATTACCAACTTATTTGAAAATTTTTAGCGAAACTGACGAGCATGCTTAATCAAAAAATCCTCCCTTTTTTATGAAAGAGAGGATTTTTTTCTATGCTTTTTTAAATTTACTAGCCCATAAAGCTAATTTTTCATTCCAAATAAAGTAACAACCGATGCCGCTGAAAAGTGCTGCACTACCGATTAAGAATCCTGCGACAACATCACTTGGAAAATGAACACCTAAGTAAACGCGGGAATACATGATGAAAATAACAAGGCCCAGCGCAAGAATGCCAATCGTTATACGAAGCCATCTGCGGCTAACATACAGAATTAACAAGAAAGCGAGCATTCCGTAAAAAACGGTAGACCCTGTAGAGTGTCCACTCGGAAAACTAAATCCGCCTTGTTCGATTAATTTATACGTAGGTCTTGGTCGTTGAACGATATTTTTAATAATGGAAGGAATCAGCGCGCCACCAATTAAAACTATGCCGCCAAACCAAATCGCCAGATCTACTTTTCGCATCAAAACAAACACAATAATCACGATTACAGTCAAAATACAAATGGTCGCTACCCCACCAATATCCGTTAAATATGAAATCACAGTCGTTTTCGTATCCGTAATACCAGTGCGAATAATACTATTCCAATAATCATCAAAACGTTGAATCCATTTTGCCCCGGTCATAACGCCAGTCATAAAGAAAATAAATCCAAGGAGGGCGATACCGCTAATAATAAATGGTGTTTTTTTCATACAATCCTCCTAGCGAATTCTTAGTTTTTCACGTAATCTCGTTCCGCGCGGTCCAAATAATTTGTCAGACAAGTGTAGTTTGAATGCCATGTAGCCATAGAAAATCGCGCCGATTCCACCACAAACGATGGTAATGATTAACGCAGGGATTTTCCGATCCGTTGAAACAAAATTGCCCATGAATAGATAAAGTACAATAACCACAAGCCCCATTAAAGCTGTCATTCCAAAGAAAAGCACCGTTCGTCGCAAAATAATTTTGAACGAGAAACGAACATATTTCTTAATAATAAGTAGCATGAAAATACAAGAGACCGCGTAACCAATTCCAGTGGCAATAATCGACCCTTTTGCTTCAAACAGCATGATTAATGGCATTTGTAGCACCGATTTTGCAAGTAAACCGAGTAATAAACCAAGTACCGTAAAGCGTTGTTCATCAATCCCTTGAAGGACTGCCGCAGAAACACTAAATAGCGAGAACAAAATCGCAATTGGCGCAAACAGTTGTAATAGTTCGGTTCCGTTATCACTAGGCGCGAAAAATACGGTAAATAATGGTCTTGCTAGCATCGCAATACCGAAACAAGCAGGAATTGTTAAAAATAATAAAATTTGGAAAACGTCATTTAGTTGGCGTTTCACTTGGGCATATTCTTTTCGAACATAAGCACCCGTAACCAGTGGAACAAGCGCCATCGAAAACGCAATCGCAAGTGTTCCCGGAATCATAATCAATTTTTGAACGTCAAAGTTAATAATCGCTACATACGAATTCACTAGTTCGGGAGTAATACCAATATATTCCAGTACCCGCCCTAAAGTAAATTGGTCAATCAGTTGATAAAGCGAAGTTGCTGATCCAACAATAATAAAAGGAATTGCCGAAAGAATAATATCTTTATACAGCGTCGGGATCGAAATTTTCACCGTCCCTCTGTCCTCTAAAAGCATTCGGTCAAGTCCTGGTTTTCGTTTGTAAAAATACCATAGTAGTAAAAGTAAACTGGCAAAAGCACCTACAAAAGCAGAGAATGTAGCGATACTAATAGCTGTTACTACATTTCCATCAAGCACGTACATCACAATAAATGTGCCAGCAAGTAAGAACATAATTCGTACAACTTGTTCTAAAACTTGTGATACAGCAGAAGGCCCCATCGAATTATATCCTTGGAAAAAACCTCGAAGTAAACTCATGACTGGAATAATAAGTAAGGCAAAACTAACTGCACGAATAACCTGAATCCCATCTGCTAAACTATAACCGCCTTCCAGCTGCTGCATACGAGCAAGCGTTGGCGCAAGTCCATACATCGCTAGGAAACAGACAATGCCGGAGAAAATCATTAAATATACACCTGTTTTAAATAATCGTCGGCCAACCGCGTATTCTTCCATCGCATTATATTTTGCTATATATTTAGCAACAGCTAGCGGAATCCCAGCAGTCGCAATGCTTAAGAATAATTGATACGGCACATAACCGAAATTATACAGAAGCGCTGGTTCATCTCCTCCAATAATCGCATAAAACGGAATCACATACAATATTCCGAGCACTTTAGAGATTAATGTCCCTAGTGTCAGAATAAATGTTCCTCTGAGCAGTTTTGAACCCATCGTCTAACTTCCTTTACATTAAATTATACATCCTTGTTTACTTTACCATTAACTCTTTTAAAAAAAAAGAACAAACCCAAATAAATCTCGGCTTGTTCTTTACAAAACACTTAAATCAAATGAAGTTTTTTACGAATTTTATACATACGATTGCCAAGAATGTACTTCAACAGCCCTGCTTTTGCAGCTAAAAACGCATAAATATAAGCACCAAATCCAGCGGCAATAAAAACAATTACTAAGGCTGTTAATCTTGCGTGCGGATTTAAAAATAAAATTAACCCTTGATAAATGATCCAGACACTAAGCAGCATCACAGCACTAATCCCAACAATAAGCAGCAGTCTTCGCATAATATATTTAAACGAGTACTTCGCATATTTTTTAATAATCCAGATGGTGAACGTGACCGAAACAATGTAACCAAGCCCAGTCGCTAAGGCGCCACCTTTTGCTCCAAGAAGTAAAATCAATGGCATTTGTAACACTGATTTCGTTAGCAGCCCAAGTAATAAGCTAAGAACGGTGTAACGCTGCTCATCAATCCCTTGCAAAATCGCCGCCGTTACGCTAAATAACGAGAAGAAAATCGCAAATGGTGCAAAAAATTGAAGTAACATTGAACCGTCCGCATTATAACCATAAAAAATCGTATAGAGCGGGTCAGCTAGAATCGCTATTCCAAGACATGCTGGCACGACTAAAAATAACAGTACTTGAAAAACAGCCGTTAAATGGTGATGCACTTCTCGAATTCGTCCTTTATGAAAAGCCGCCGCTACTAACGGAACGAGGGTCATCGAAAACGCTAAGGCTAGTGTTCCCGGAATCATAATAATTTTTTGGACGGAAAAGTTAAAAATGGAAAGTAAGTCTTCCGCTGTTTTCCCTGCCATCCCGTCGTACGTTAAAATGCGCGCAAACGTAAATAAATCAATTTGCTGATAAAGCGACATTGCCATCCCAACAATAATAAACGGCACCGCGGAAATCGAAATTTCTTTTAATAAATGAAAAGTCGATACGCGCAACTTATTGTTACTGCCAGCAATCATTTTTTGAATGCCCGGCTTCCGTTTTCGGTAATACCAGATAAGGCAGACCAAACTGAAAAACGCCCCAACAAAAGCCGCGAAAGTCGCTAAACTCATTGCGGTTACAAGGCTACCATTCAACACATGAAGCACAATATACGTACTCGCAAGTAAAAATACAATTCGTGCTACTTGTTCAATTACTTGTGACACGGCAGATGGTCCCATCGAATGAAACCCTTGGAAATAGCCACGAAGCAAGCTCATGACTGGAATAATAAGCAAGGCAAAACTTACTGCTCGAATAACTGTAGTAATATCCTCGATGCTCGTTCCACCACTGACTTCTTGCATCCCAGCTAAAATGGGCGCAAAAATGTACATCACTAAAAAGCTGACAATCCCCGTAAATAACATTAAATACGTACTGGATTTATATAATCTTTGACTCAAAGCATATTCATTTAACGAATTATACTTCGAAATATATTTGGCAACTGCTAATGGAACGCCAGCTGTCGCGATATTCAAGAAAATTTGGTACGGAACATAACCGTATTGATAGAGAATGGTCGCCTGTTCCCCGCCCGCTATCCAATAAAACGGAATAACATATAAAATCCCTAAAATTTTTGACAGCAAAGTTCCCGCTGTTAATACAGCTGTCCCGCGCATTAATTTTGAACTCATAATTTCTGTTACCTCAATTGATTTTTTCTTTGTAAGTCTGTCTGAATATCTGTTATGTAAAAATCATCCTCCCTTACTTCATGCGTCTCAGATTTAAAATACAAATGACACTTAAAGCAAGTAACACGGCTGGTAAAATGAGCGAAAGAAAGTTCACGCCACTATTAATCATCGATAAAACAACACCAAGAACAGTAAACGCAGCATATAAGTAATACACAATCGGTGAAATGACAATACCTTTTCTCAGTTTGTTAAACGAAAGAAACAAAATAATGGTAAATGCGAGACAAAGTACAGCCATAATCGTTGTCGTCATAATCAAATTTTGAACAACGGCCGTTACACTTGCATTAGCAAGCACTTCCTTTTTTTGTTGTATCGCAAAAAGAGATACAATCGAAAACGAACTTAATACAGTTTGAATAGTCGAAACTACCGCTATTCCTAGTGTGATATTCTTTGTGTTATTGAGCATTCTAGCATGCTCTGGTTTAACTTCAACAGACATCCTTACAACTCCTCTTTAACATTCTATACACCAGACTTTACCATATTTAAAGAGAAATTGTAAGTAGTAATTAGTTTTCGATTCGAACTTCTGCAGCCTTTTGTAAAAATGCGCCTAATTCTGCGGTTTTCTTTTCATGCAACATTTGCACAACCTTACTTCCGATAATCACCCCATCACAGACATGCGCAAATTTTTCCACATGTTCAATAGAAGAAACACCAAATCCCGCAAGAACTGGAACAGGACTAATACGTTTTAAATAAGTTAAATGACTATCAATGTGCGCATCAAATTCATTTCGTACACCCGTTGTCCCGTTGACCGTCACAGCATAAATAAATCCTTCTGCTTGTTTCGCGATTTCTTCCAAGCGCGCTTTCGGACTAGTCAAGGAAACGAGTGGGATAAGTGCAATATCTGTTCCTTCGAGTTCCGGCGTGATCAGTGTTTGATGTTCATAAGGCAAATCGGGAATAATCAGCCCTTTTACCGGGGTTTTTTGAACCAATTCGACAAATTTTGAAATTCCTAAATGAAAAATCGGATTGATGTAGCTCATGATAATTAGTGGAATTTGTACTTTGCTCGTTTGTAATGTCGTTAAAATTGCTTCTAAACTGACTTGCTCTTTTAAAGCGCGTAGTCCCGCAAGTTGAATAATCGGACCATCGGCAACTGGATCTGAAAAAGGAATCCCGATTTCAATCGCACTCACGCCTGATTTTTCTAAGAACAATAACTGTTCTTCTAAATTATCTAAACCACCGTCCCCGCCCATGATGTACGTAACGACGGCAGCGTGCTCTTTATTCGCTAGTTTTTTTGTTAAAGTTTTAGTCATTCGCTTGTCCCTCCAAACGTTCTTTTAGTTGATTAACATCTTTGTCTCCGCGACCTGATAGGCAAACAATCATGCTTTCTTCTGGGCGCATTTTGCTTGCCAATTTGACAGCATAGCTAATTGCATGGGAGCTTTCTAGTGCCGGAATAATCCCTTCTGTGCGACATAACAACTGAAAGGCTGCGACCGCTTCGTCATCGGTAACAGAATGATACTCCGCACGACCTAAATCACGGAAAAAGCTATGTTCTGGACCGATACCGGGATAATCTAAACCAGCAGAAATCGAGAATGCTTCCAGAATTTGTCCATTTTCATCTTGTAAAACGTCCATCATTGCCCCGTGTAAAATCCCAATTTCACCTTTAGAAATCGTCGCTGCGTGAAATTCGGTTTCTAAGCCGTGTCCTGCTGCTTCAACGCCGTGCATTTGAACAGAAGCATCGTCTACAAATGGATAAAATAAGCCCATTGCATTACTACCACCGCCAACACAAGCAACAATAGCGTCTGGAAGTTTCCCTTCTTTTTCCAAATGTTGCTTACGCGCTTCCGTCCCGATGACACTTTGGTAATCACGTACAATTTCTGGAAATGGATGTGGCCCAAGCACGGATCCCATAATGTAATGCGTATCTTCTACATTGGCAACCCAAAATCGGAGCGCTTCATTGACCGCATCTTTCAGCGTGCGACTCCCAGCTTTTACGCTCACTACTTTTGCACCAAGCAGCTCCATTCTAAACACATTGAGCGATTGGCGTTTGACGTCTTCTTCTCCCATAAAAATCGTACATTCCATATTAAAAAGTGCTGCTACTGTTGCAGTTGCCACACCGTGCTGTCCCGCACCAGTTTCTGCTACAACTTTTTGTTTTCCCATTTGGCGAGCGAGTAGGGCTTGACCGATTGTATTATTGATTTTATGCGCGCCCGTATGATTTAAATCTTCTCGTTTTAAATAAATTTTTGCCCCGCCAGCATGTGTCGTTAGTTGTTCCGCGAAGTAAAGCGGCGTTTCTCGACCAACATATTCTTTTAAATAGTAGTTTAATTCTTTTTGAAAAGCGGGATCTGTTTTGGAAGCTCGGTACGCTTCGTCTAGCTCTTTCACTGCTTTCATTAATGTTTCTGGTACAAATCTGCCACCAAATTTACCGTAAAAACCATTTTCGTCAGGTGCTTGATATGTCATGCTTATTCCACTCCTTTTGCTGTTTTAATGAAGTTCTTTATTTTTTCTGGATTTTTTTCGCCATTTGTTTCTACGCCTGAGGAAATATCTACTGCATATGGTTCAAAGCGGTTAATCGCCGCACGAACATTTCCAGCATTTAGTCCGCCAGCAATGATTAATTTGTTTTTTGTGAGTGCATCACTATTTATTTTGTCCCAATCAAATGTCTTTCCGCTACCGCCTTCGTATTCTTCTGCTGGGGCATCGAGTAAGATATAGGCATTTGGGTAGTCATTTATATTCGGAGGAAGTTTTCCATCTTTGACCGGAAATGCTTTAATTACTTCCGCATCCGTGCGATTTGCTTGTTCAGTAGGTTCTTGACCGTGAAGTTGAACGATATCTAATGGCACACCTTTAATTGCCGCGATCAGTTCTTCTTCGGTTGGATTGACGAATACCCCTACTTTTTTGACAGCGGCTGGAATATTTTCGGCTAATTGATGTGCCTGTTCAATTGTCACTTGGCGCTTACTTTTCGCAAAAACGAAGCCAATCATATCCGCGCCATTTTCAACTGCAGCCGCTACATCCACTGCTTTTTTTAACCCACAAATTTTTACAATCATCGCGCCACCTTCAATCTTTTCGCGGCTACTTCCGGAGTTGCTTCTCGCATAAGCGCCTCGCCAACAAGCACCGCATTATATTTTGTACGCACTCGAGCCACATCATCTGCTGTTCTAAAACCTGATTCACTAATGAAACAAGCATCGGTCGAAAAGCCATTCGCTAGCTGTTCACTTACGGCGATATCCACTTCAAAAGTGTGCAAATTACGATTGTTCACACCGATTAATTTAGCCCCAAGTTGTTGTGCCACAGCCAATTCTTCCTGGTCATGCACTTCCACCAACACTTCCAAATCAAGCGCTGTAGCTTGTTCAAAAAGGTTTTTCAGCCGCTCTTCCATAAGTGCCGAAACAATCAGCAACACTACCGTCGCTCCTGCATTCCGAGCACGAATTAATTGCTTTTCACTAATAATAAAATCTTTACAAATTACAGGGATTTCGACATTTCTCGCCACGTCTCGCAAATCTTCAATCGAGCCTTTGAAAAAAACGGGATCGGTTAAAACGGAAATCATTCCTGCTCCAGCCGCTTGATAGGATTGTGCTTGGGCGACTGGATCCACGCCCATATTGATTTCTCCCTTGGAAGGCGAAGCACGCTTTACTTCGGCAATTAGTTGCATTTCGCTCGTATTCGCTTTTAAAAAATCATAAAACGAATAAGTTTTCCGTTTTTCAGCTACTTTTTCTAGCGGCATTTCTGCAACTTCTATTGCTTTTTGAGCTAAAATCTCTTCTAAAAATGTCATTTCGCCAGCACCTCTTTTTGATAAATAATTAAATCCGCCAATTTTTGTTTCGCTAAACCACTTCTTATTAAATCTCTTGCTAAATCTACGCCTTCTTTCACCGTCGTTACTTTGCCGTTCGCGAATAAGCCAAATCCGGCATTTAAAAGTACCGTATCTAAGTAAGCTCCGGGCTCGCCGTCAAGCACACTCCGAAGAATCGCTGCATTTTCTTTAGCATCCCCACCTTTAATTGCCTCCAGTGGATAAATCGATAAACCAACTTCTTCCGGACTTAGTGTATATAATTGCACTTCCCCGTTATCATATAGCGCGTAATGATTTTCACCGGCTAAAGAAGCTTCATCCATAAAACCAGCGCCATTTAAAACGACTGCCCGTTTTCGCCCAAGTTGACCGAGCACCTCCGCTGTTTGTTCTAATAAATCACGACGATAAATACCCATCAATTGTGTTTCAAGCTGCACCGGATTCGTAAGTGGGCCAATCAAATTGAAAATCGTTGGTGTTCCCAGCTCTTTTCGCACGTCCATCACATACTTCATATTCGGATGAACATGTGGTGCAAATAGAAAGGCAATCCCGACTTTTTCAAGTAAATAGGTCATATCTTCTGGCCGCATATTAATATCAATCCCTAATTCCTGGCAAACATCCGCACTGCCAGAACGACTAGAAATACTCCGATTCCCGTGTTTCGCAACTGGAATTCCCGCTGCCGCAAGAACAAAAGCAGAAGTTGTACTTATATTGAAACTATTAGATTTATCGCCACCAGTTCCGCAGTTATCCATCGCCGTTCCAGCCGGAAAAGCAACTTGAATCGCCACTTGTTGCATCGCCTCCGCAATTCCTGCCATTTCTTCCGCCGTTTCTCCTTTTACTTTTAGCGCCATTAAAAAGGCAGCAATTTTCGTTTTCGACAACCGTCCTTCAAAAATTTCCGTTGCGACGATATTCATTTCTGCCTTCGATAAATTTTCTTGATCATATACTTTTTGTAGTAAACTTTCCATGTTCCCGCACTCCTTCCACTATATTAATAAAGTTCTCCATCATTTGTTTGCCATCATCCGTACCAATTGATTCTGGATGAAATTGCAAGCCATATACCGGGTAATCTTTTAGCTTCATCGCCATCACTTCCGCATCATCTGTTGCCACCGCTAAAACTTCCAAAACATCCGGCAACGTGTTTTTATCTACTATTAAAGAATGATATCGCATCACCGGCACCTCTTCAGGCAAATTAGTGAAAATAGCTCCACCGGTTTGACGCATAGTCGAAACTTTGCCGTGGCGAATTTTCGCTGCCTGTTTTACTTCCCCACCGAATACTTCACCAATTGCCTGATGCCCTAAACAAATCCCTAGTAATGGCTTTTCTTTTGCAAATTTCGCAACCACTTCTTCTAAAAGCCCTGCTTCACTTGGCTTTCCAGGTCCCGGTGAAAGGACAATCCCGTCCGCCAACGCTGCCAGTTCGATTAAATCAGCCGCATCATTCCGCCTAACGACAACTTCACTAAATTCCGCCAAATACTGCTCTAAATTAAACGTAAAAGAATCATAGTTATCAATTAATAAAATCATTCTCCCACCTCCAAAAGTGCCTTCGCTTTTTGCAACGTTTCTAGGTATTCGCTTTCCGGGTTAGAATCATAAACAATTCCCGCGCCAGCTTGCACATAGGCTTTTCCGTCATGAAGCACCATCGTTCTAATCGAAAGTGCGAAATCAGAATCGCCATTTTTCGTTAAATAACCAACTGCCCCAGCATACGGACCACGTTTCACATTTTCCCATTCATAAATTCGTTGCATCGCTCTTATTTTCGGTGCTCCACTTACTGTCCCTGCCGGAAGTGTCGACCGGAGAGCATCCATTGCTGTAAGCCCCGGCTTCAACGTGCCTTCCACCACAGAAACTAGATGCATTAAAAAGCGATATCGTTCAATGGTTAGATACACAGGTACGTGAACAGAGCCCGTTTCTGCAATTTTCCCAATATCATTCCTGCCTAAATCCACTAACATCCGATGCTCTGCAAGTTCTTTTTCATCCGCTAATAATTCCGCCGCTAAAAGTTCATCTTCCTGCTTCGTTGCCCCGCGCCGCCTTGTTCCAGCGATTGGATTAGTAATAACCGTCCGCCCTTTCGTTTTAATCAAACTCTCCGGAGAAGAACCAATCAAAACAGTGTCGCCAAAATCAATGAAGTAAAGATACGGCGAAGGATTTAATAGACGTAATTTCCGGTAATAATCAAAGGGTGTCACGGTAAAATCCGCTTCAAGTCGCTGCGAAAGAACAATTTGAAAGAAGTCGCCATCTTGAATATATGTTTTCGCTTTTTTTACTAACGCCATATATTCCTCTTTTGTATAATTGCTTTTATAAGTCATTTTCGGAACATGCACTGCTTTATGCTCGTCTTTCTGAGGCGTTGTCAGTTCTAACAACATTGCTTCAAGCCCTTTATCCAGTTCCGCCTCGCTTCTCCCCGAGTAACAATTATCTTGCACTAAAATGAGCTCCTCCGCTTGATGATCCATAATGACAAAACTTTCATAAACATAAAAACGAATATCTGGCATATCGCGCGTTTCCTCTGGTATATCGCCTAATTTTTCATAAAGCGCAATAACATCATAACCAACATAGCCAATCGCCCCAGAATCAAGTGGCAAATCTGCTTCCTCTTCTTTCGCTTTTTCAATGAACAATTCAATTTCTTTTAACGGATCCGCGACAACTCGGTGTGCTCCATCTATATAATAATCATGTTGATAAACTTTAATCTCGTGGACTGGATTCATCGCAATAATCGAATAGCGACCAGCCTCCGCATCTTTCGCCGCCCCTTCCAGCAAGCTTTTCCCGGTCCCAGAAAGCCTTTGAAACGCCAAAATGGCAGTTAATGTATCTGCATCGATTTTCTTCATTTTTCTCATCTAACTCATCCCTTCTTCTTTACTAAAATAAAAAAAGTCCTCTGAAAAAGCGCAGAATCATGCTTTTTCAGAGGACGAGTTATCGCGGTGCCACCTCATTTTAGGGATAAACCCTATCTCAGTGCTGCTTTTTTCGCAGCTGCTCTATAACGGGAGCACCCGTTCACCCCTACTTAATTTCAAGGTATCACGCACAAGGCCCATTCCTAATTCATCTATTTGTCAGCTCTCACCTTGCGCTAACTCTCTGTAAAAGTCGATGAAAAAGTACTATTCTTGTTTGATGTTTTCGTTTTATAAAATTAAAAAAGGGCCTCTCTCCAAGCCTAGCAAATATACTAGACAAGGACGAGAGACCCGTGGTACCACCTTGATTAACTGCAAAAACAGTTCACTTAATCCATCCAAATTCCGAATGGGCGCCTTGTGTAACGATAAGGCCTAATCGCTGTATCCTACTAAGAAAATCCTTTCAGATCAGAGCTCAGAAGTCCATTCACATCATGTCCGCTACTGACTTTCACCAACCGTCAGCTCTCTAAAAACTTTCATCATGCTACTTACTCTTCTTCAATGCTATCATTTTTTACTTGTGTTCATCTTACAGAAGAAAATCCCGAAAGTCAAGCAAATAAAACCAACTAATATGAAAAGGTTTTAAAACAACAACTAATAAACAAGTAAGAAAAAAGAACTATAAACCCAATATCCCTTTTTTAAAGAAGTAAGCATGACATTATCTCTATGCAAATATATTTATTTGTTTTTGCAAACGCCTAAATAAAAGCAATAATTCGTTAAAAACTGTTTATCCTCTCCCATTAAACCATACCTACTATCTATGCCCAATTAACCAAAACACAAAATCGAACAAGGACTATCCAACCATCTTTGTTTATTTGTGAAGTTTTTCACGTGAAACACTGGACAAACTTTTATTGATGGATTATACTAACGGTGTAATCAAATAAAACAAAAGAATACGGCACAGCAACAAGCTAAATTTTTTTGGATTATCAGGGACGTTAAAAGTCTACTATGGACATTTTGAGTCCCGAACAAATATTAGGAGGTTCTGGAAAATGGCAATTAAAGAAAATGCGGCCCAAGAAGTATTAGAAGTTCAAAAAGTGATTGACAGATTAGCAGACAATGGACAAAAAGCATTGAAAGCATTTGAAAGTTACAACCAAGAACAAGTAGACAATATCGTACACGCAATGGCGCTTGCCGGACTTGACCAACATATGCCCCTTGCAAAATTAGCAGTAGAAGAAACTGGACGTGGATTATACGAAGATAAATGTATTAAAAACATCTTCGCGACAGAATATATTTGGAACAGCATTAAAAACAACAAAACAGTAGGAGTTATTAACGAAGACGTACAAACTGGCGTAATCGAAATTGCAGAACCAGTTGGTGTTGTTGCGGGCGTTACACCAGTAACTAACCCAACATCTACTACCCTTTTCAAAGCAATCATCGCTATTAAAACACGTAACCCAATCATCTTCGCTTTCCATCCAAGTGCGCAACGTTGCTCATCTGAAGCAGCAAGAGTTGTATACGAAGCAGCAGTTGCAGCTGGAGCACCAGAACATTGTATTCAATGGGTAGAAAAACCTTCTCTAGAAGCAACAAAACAATTAATGAACCATGATAAAGTAGCACTTGTACTTGCAACTGGTGGTGCTGGAATGGTTAAATCAGCTTACTCTACTGGGAAACCTGCACTAGGTGTTGGACCAGGTAACGTACCAGCTTACATTGACAAAACAGCGAAAATCAAACGTTCTGTTAATGACATCATTCTTTCTAAATCTTTTGACCAAGGTATGATTTGTGCTTCTGAACAAGCAGTTATCGTCGACAAAGAAGTAGCTAAAGAAGTAAAAGCCGAAATGGAAGCAAACAATTGCTACTTCGTTAAAGGCGCTGAATTCAAAAAATTAGAAAGCTACGTAATCAACCCTGAAAAAGGAACACTTAACCCAGATGTAGTTGGTAAATCCCCTGCATGGATTGCTAACCAAGCTGGCTTCAAAGTTCCAGAAGATACAAAAATTCTTGTAGCTGAAATTAAAGGTGTTGGCGACAAATACCCACTATCTCACGAAAAATTAAGCCCAGTTCTTGCATTCATCGAAGCTGCTAACCAAGTAGAAGCATTCGATCGTTGTGAAGAAATGTTAGTATACGGAGGACTTGGACACTCCGCAGTTATTCACTCTACGGATAAAGAAGTTCAAAAAGCATTTGGTATCCGTATGAAAGCTTGCCGTATCATCGTAAATGCACCAAGCGCACAAGGCGGTATCGGTGACATTTATAACGGCTTCATCCCTTCCCTAACTCTTGGTTGTGGATCTTATGGTAAAAACTCTGTATCACAAAATGTAAGTGCGACTAACTTGCTGAACGTTAAACGTATCGCGGATCGGAGAAATAATATGCAATGGTTCAAACTTCCACCAAAAATTTTCTTTGAAAAATATTCCACTCAATACCTTCAAAAAATGGAAGGCGTTGAACGTGTATTTATCGTAACTGACCCAGGAATGGTTCAATTCAAATACGTTGATGTTGTCATCGAACACTTGAAAAAACGTGGCAACGATGTAGCTTACCAAGTATTTGCTGACGTGGAACCAGATCCATCTGACGTAACAGTTTATAAAGGCGCAGAATTAATGAAAGACTTCAAACCAGACACAATTATCGCTCTTGGTGGTGGTTCCGCAATGGATGCTGCCAAAGGTATGTGGTTATTTTATGAACAACCAGAAGCTTCTTTCTTCGGCTTGAAACAAAAATTCTTAGATATCCGTAAACGTACTTTCAAATATCCTAAACTTGGTGAGAAAGCGAAATTCGTTGCGATTCCAACAACAAGTGGTACAGGTTCTGAAGTAACACCATTTGCGGTTATTACAGATAAAGAAAACAACATTAAATACCCTCTTGCTGATTACGAACTAACTCCAGATGTTGCGATTGTCGATGCACAATACGTAACTACTGTTCCAGCACACATTACTGCTGATACTGGTATGGACGTTCTAACTCACGCAATTGAATCTTATGTATCCGTCATGGCAAGCGATTATACTCGTGGACTTTCCATCCGTGCAATCGAACTTGTTTTTGAAAACTTACGTGAATCCGTTCTTACTGGTGATCCAGATGCGCGCGAAAAAATGCATAATGCTTCTGCCCTAGCTGGTATGGCGTTTGCCAATGCGTTCCTAGGAATTAACCACAGCTTGGCACACAAAATTGGACCTGAATTCCACATTCCTCACGGTCGTGCGAATGCAATCCTTATGCCACACGTTATCCGTTATAACGCACTTAAACCTAAAAAACATGCGTTATTCCCAAGATATGAAAGCTTCCGTGCTGATGAAGATTATGCTCGTATCTCTCGTATTATCGGCTTCCCTGCTGCAACTACAGAAGAAGGCGTTAAATCACTTGTAGATGAAATCATCAAACTTGGTAAAGATGTTGGTATCGACATGAGTCTTAAAGGACAAAATGTTGCTAAAAAAGACTTGGATGCTGTTGTAGATACACTTGCAGACCGCGCATTCATGGACCAATGTACTACTGCCAACCCTAAACAACCTCTTGTAAGCGAACTAAAAGAAATCTACCTAGAAGCTTACAAAGGTGTCTGAAACTAGCTAACTTGTCCACCATTAATATATAAAGTTAGAAGAAAGCGCAAGTCCATCCCAGGGCTTGCGCTTTCGCTTTAGTACTAAAATTAGTATAATGGAACGAGAATGGAGTTGATTGAATGATACAAGCAGTAGTTCCCTATTTTACTTTTGACGGGGAAGCTCAGGAAGCACTAGCCTTTTATAAAAAAGTGTTCCAAGCAGAAATTACGCAAACGCGTTACTTTCACGAGATGGAAGGATTTTCTGGAGATAAACTACTAGGAGAACGAATCCTACATGCAAGACTTACAAGAGATGAGAAAGATTTATTTTATTTCTCAGATACGCTTGAAGGCGAAACAGATGCGGGCAATCGCCTATCACTTGCAATGACTTTTAGTTCCGAAGCAGATTTTGTTCATGCTTTTGTCCTACTTTCCAAAACCGGCACCGTCGAAGTTCCAATCCAAAATACATTTTGGGGCGCAAAATACGCGAAAGTAATCGACCACTACAGCATCGACTGGCATCTCAACTTAGAAAACGAGTCTACTACTAAAGTATGATTTTTCCCCCTTCTCTAGCCGAATGTATTTAGAACTAAAAAATAGTACACTTTAGAAGTGAGAGAAGAAAAGGAGTGAGTTCATGACTGAGACAGTTTTAAAATTAGAACATGTCACGAAAAAAATTGGGCAAAAAAATATTGTCCATGATATCAGCTTTGACATACATAAAGGAGAAGTTTTTGGTTTACTTGGCCCAAACGGCGCTGGTAAAACAACTATTATCCGCTCGATCGTTGGCTTAATTCGTCGCACAGAAGGTACCGTTTTTATCAATGGTAAAAATGTCGACACAGAATATAAAGCAGCGATTTCAGAAGTAGGCGCGATTATTGAAAATCCAGAATTTTATATGTATATGTCTGGATGGGCGAACTTAAAGCAATTCGCACGCATGAGTCAAAAAAATATTACCGACGAACACATTCGTGAAATCGTTGAACTTGTAAAACTTACAGGCGCAATTGACCAGAAAGTAAAAACCTATTCCCTTGGTATGCGCCAACGTTTAGGTGTTGCCCAAGCATTAATCCATAGCCCTGCTCTACTTATTTTAGATGAACCTACCAACGGACTTGATCCACAAGGTATGGCCGAATTCAGAACGCTGATTCGCGATTTAGCGACAAACGGCACTTCTGTTTTAATTTCTAGCCATTTACTGAGCGAAATCCAACAAATTACGGATCGATTCGCAATCATTAATAAAGGCGTTTTAACTCATACGGAAAAAATGAGTGATCTCGTTGAAAATCATGTCGCTGTCTACAAATTGAAAGTTAGCGATCCAGAAGCAACTAAAACCGTTCTCCCAACACTCCCAGTCAAACTCGTTGCTCAAAAAGAGAATCTTTTCAAAATCGAAGTGGCTCATGAGGATATACATCTAATTGCCCGCGCGATTATTCAAGCAAATATTGATTTATTAGAAATGGTTCCACTTCAAGCCTCCCTTGAAGAACGATTCCTCGAATTAACTAAAGGTGGAGGTGCAGAAGTATGATAGCATTAGTAAAAAATGAATTCACCAAATTATTTTCCCGAAAATCAAGTTGGATTATGCAAATCGTCCTATTTGTAGCCGTTTTAGCCCTTGCACTACTGATGTTCTTTGTTAGTAAAATAGATACAAGTGGTACAGAAGGCAGCGACGCAAGCAATGCCGGAATTACTGCTTATTATGATAACAAAGGTGCACCAGTCAGCGAAGAAGAATACTGGAATTCGGCTGATAAAGATGGTAATCCGACATATAAATCCGAAACATTATCATTAACAGATTCTGTTGCTTATTTAAAAGCCCAAAAACAAGTAGCTCCAAACAAAGATGAAAAAGAAATGATCCAAAAACAAATTGATTTCTACCAAGCTTACGCAGATGCAGGCAAAAAGCCCGCTAGTAACACAGCTGGAATTTCCAGTGCAGATTTCTTTGCTTCATTAGGTAACTCCGGAGCCGTTGCGACAATGCTCGTTGTTGTTGTAGCTAGTATCATCGTTGCAACCGAGTTTTCTGGCGGTACTATCAAGCTATTACTAACGCGTCCGTACTCTAGAAGTCAAATACTGTTCTCTAAATACATCATGTGTATTGTTTACAGCGTTATTAGTTCCATCACCTTACTTTTAGCTAGCTTTATCTTTTCGTTTATTTTACCAAAACAATCTATTTTCATGCCGCTATCCCCTTCAACAGGTGCGATGACTGCTTGGGAACATGCGTGGATGCTACTTGGTACGAACTTCTTACTGATGATTGTATACGCAACTATCGCATTCTTCTTCTCCTCTGTCGTTCGCTCACAAGCACTTGCAGTAGGTGTCGGCGTTGGTGTACTATTCTCAGGTGGAATTATTCGCCAACTACTTCCTCTTGCTATTGAAAAATACGATTGGATGAAATGGATTATCTTCAACTTGCTTAGCCTAAATGACACAGTTGGCGGTGACAAAATCGCTGGCGGCTTAGCAGATTGGCAAATCATTGCCGGTTTAGGTGTTTACACAGCGATTATCCTTTTCTTCACTTTCTTCTTATTCAAAAAACGAGATGTCGCTTTAAGTTAAATTTTAAAAAGGCTGTCCGCATTGGACAGCCTTTTTTTAATGTCTAATAATTTGAATTTTATCGGTATGATTTGTATCAATTCTTGCAGTTCCACCAATTGGGAAAGTCGCAATTGGTTGTGTATGCCCAAAATCCGCGCCAGATATAACAGGGATTTTTTGTAATGCCGTCTTCGTTTCAATGATATAAGCTAATTTCTCCGCTGTCATCGCTGTCTTCTGTTGGAAACGACCGATTACCAGCCCTTGAATCTCGTCTGCACCCGGTTGACTAAGTAGCGATTCCAAATCACGGTCAAATGTTTCTGGCACAGTCATAAAATCGTCTTCAATAAACAAAATCGCACCCGCCAAATTCGGCATATATTCAGTTCCTTGCAGTAAATTAAGCGTGCATAAGTTCCCACCAATGATGGTCCCCTCTGCCTCTCCCGGTTGGATAACAACTAGTCCTTCATTTGGAATAAAATTGCGGTTCTCTTGATCTAAATACCATTCATCATCACTCCATGCAGCACTTTCTTTAAACGTAAATGGCTCTTTTTGTAATAAACAATCACTAAATGATTCAAGCACATAGTCCAGCCCTTTTTCCATTGAAAAACTAGAAAAGTGAGCGCCTGAATAAGTAATAAGTTCAGTTTGCGTATAAATAGCCGTTGCTAGCGCCGTAATATCTGAGAAGCCACATAAAATTTTAGGGTTTTCCGAAATTAAATCATAATCTAAATACGGTAACAATTGGTTGCTATTAAAACCGCCGATAACTGTTAAAATTGCTTTTACATTGGAATCATTGAAGGCTTCGTGGATATCAGCTACTCGCGAGCGAATGCTAGAGCTCATCATACAATCCATTTCAGCCACATGTTCTCCAAAAGTAACGTTGAAACCCATATCAGTTAGGCGCTTAACTGCAATCTCAACTTGATCCTCAGCCATGATGCCGATAGAACGGCTTGGCGCAATAATCCGAATTTCATCGCCTTGTTTTAATTTTGCTGGAATCATTTAGTAGCCTCCCTATTTAACGTATGGAACGGGCACGAAAGCAAATGGTCGTCGAGAATCCCAATAGCTTGTAAATAAGAATAAATGATTACGGGGCCAACAAATTTAAAACCACGTTTCTTTAAATCTTTACTGATTTTTTCGGATAACTCTGTGCTAGCTGGAACTTCTCCCATTCCTTGCCATTCGTTAATAATCCGTTCGCCATTTGTAAAACCCCAAATGTAGTTAGCAAATGAGCCAAATTCCGCTTGGACTCTTTGCGTAGCTAGTGCATTTGTACGAACCGCTTTTACTTTTAGGCGATTCTTCACAATGGCTGCTTCCTCAACAATTGTCGCTAGCTCATCGTCCGTTAGCAGCGCGCATTTATCAATATCAAAGTGAAAAAAAGCTTCTTGGTACGCTTTTCTTTTATGTAAAATTAATCTCCATGAGAGCCCGGCTTGCGCTCCTTCTAAATTAAGCATTTCAAATAAATATGTGTCATCCTTACTCGGGACACACCATTCTGCATCATGATATTCTAGTTCAAACGGGTCATTAATCGACCATGGGCAACGTAATTCTTCAGACAAAGCGAGTTCCTCCTATATAGTTAAAATGTAATGCACACTAATTAAAACAGCCACAAATAAGCCGATACAACTCCAAATTAGTCGTTTCTCTTTCCACTGACTAACTGCCACAGCAATGCTTAATGCTAAAAATAAAAAGAGCAGCCAGTTCGGAACGTCCGGTTGATAGTTGCTCGTGAAAATAAGATACCCTACTACCGCTGCAATTATTCCGGTCAAAATAAAACTTATCTTTTGATATCTCATTTGTTCAAGCCTCCTATTAACCAATGATAAAACATACGTTCTGTTTTTGCAAGTGAAAATAAAAAAGAGGCGAACTTTTTTTGCTCGCCTCTTTTTAAAGTTATTTCAATTTGCCACGAAGAACCATTGGTAAAATTCCGCCATGACGGTAATAGTCAATTTCTACTTCTGAGTCAAAGCGTGCAAGTGCCTCGAAAGTGATGCTTGAGCCATCTTCACGGATAGCTGTTACTTTTACAAGGTCTCTTGGTGCTACATCTTCACCGATTTCCACTTGTAAGCTTTCTGAGCCAGTTAGACCTAATGTTTCGGCGTCTTCACCTGGTTGGAATTGAAGTGGTAAAACACCCATCATGACAAGGTTAGAACGATGAATCCGTTCATAGCTTTTCGCAATAACTGTTTTAATTCCAAGTAAGTTCGTTCCTTTAGCAGCCCAGTCACGTGATGATCCCATCCCGTAATCGTCGCCTGCAAGAATAACTAAGCCAGTATTATTTTCGATATATTTTCTAGAAGCATCGTAAATCGACATCACTTCGCCAGTTGGCCAGTAAGTCGTATAGCCGCCTTCTGTACCTGGTGCGATTTGGTTTTTGATGCGGATATTTGCAAATGTACCGCGCATCATGACATCGTGATGCCCACGACGAGAGCCGTATGAGTTGAAGTCACGAATTGCCACGCCTTCTTCTTGAAGGAATTTTCCAGCTGGCGTATCTTTACCGATTGCTCCGGCTGGTGAAATATGGTCGGTTGTAACGGAGTCGCCAAATTTACCAATAACTCGAAGTCCGGATAATGCTTCTACTTCGCCAGCTTCTTTTGCTAAATTGTCAAAGAATGGCGGATTGGCGATATACGTGGAATTTTCATCCCATTTGTATAGAGCGTCTTCGGTAGTTTCAATCGCGTTCCAAGCTTCGTTTTCATCAAAAACGTGGGCATATTGTTCGCGGAAAAGTTCTGGCGTTACGGTTTCTTCTACAAGCGCCTTCACTTCTTCTGAACTTGGCCAAATATCGTCTAGGAAGACTTCTTCGCCATTATTACTACGTCCGATTGGTTCGGTTAGCATGTCGACATTCGTTGTCCCAGCAAGTGCATAGGCAACGACAAGCGGTGGTGAAGCTAAGAAGTTTGCTTTCACAAGTGCATGAATTCGACCTTCAAAGTTACGGTTACCACTTAATACCGCGGAAACGAGTAAATCGCTGTCTTGAATCGCTTCTTCAATTTCTTCTTTTAGTGGCCCGGAGTTGCCAATACAGGTCGTACAACCATAACCAACTAAGTCAAAGCCTAGTTTTTCTAAATATGGGAGTAATCCCGCTTTTTCCAAATAGCCTGTTACGACTTTGGAGCCTGGCGCTAAGGAAGTTTTTACAAATTTTGGTACTTCTAAGCCTTTTTCGACTGCTTTTTTAGCAACCAATCCGGCGCTTAGCATAACGTATGGGTTAGAAGTATTCGTACAACTTGTAATAGCTGCAATGGCAACGGAGCCAGTTTTCATAGTGGATTGATCGCCATTACCAAATGTAACCGTTACTTCTTTGTCTAAGGCTGATTTATCAAGTCCGAAACCTTGGTTACCTGCTTTGGCAGTAATCGATTCACGGAATGTTTCTTTCATTTTCGAAAGTGGAATCAAATCTTGCGGACGTTTTGGTCCAGCTAAGTTTGGTTCGATAGCGGAAAGATCGATTTCCACTGTTTGCGTGTAGTTTGGTTCTACTTTTTCTGGTGTGAAGAATAAATCGTTTGCTTCTAAATATGCTTCAACGAGTTCGATTTGTTCCTTGTCACGGCCAGTTAGTTTTAAATAGTTAAGCGCTTCTTTGTCGACTGGGAAAAAGCCGCAAGTTGCGCCGTATTCTGGAGCCATGTTGGCAACGGTTGCACGGTCAGCAAGTGGTAATGTCGCCACACCAGGACCATAAAATTCAACAAATTTCCCTACTACTTTTTGTTCCCGTAAAACTTGAGTTACTTTTAGTGCGAAATCGGTTGCTGTTGCGCCGTTTGGTAAAGCACCCAGTAATTTCACGCCGATAACTTCTGGGATCGGGAAGTAAGAAGGTTGACCGAGCATGCCGGCTTCTGCTTCGATACCGCCAACGCCCCAACCTAAAACGCCAATGCCATTAATCATCGTTGTATGGCTATCTGTTCCGACAAGGGAATCTGGGAACGCTACAAATTCGCCGTCTGCTACTTCATTCGCAATCACGACGTTTGCTAAATACTCTAAGTTAACTTGGTGAACAATACCTGTTGCAGGTGGCACAGCACGATAATTATCAAATGCTTTTTGCGCCCAATTTAAAAACTGGTAACGTTCCATGTTGCGCTTGAATTCTAGTTCCATGTTGATTTTAAGTGCTTCTGGATTCGCGTAGCTGTCGACTTGTACCGAGTGATCGACGACTAAATCGACCGGGATTTCCGGATTGATTTTTTCTGGATCACCGCCAAGATCTGCCATTGCTTTACGTAAAGAAGCTAAATCAACAACTGCCGGAACGCCGGTGAAATCTTGTAAAATAACACGCGCTGGTTTAAATGGCACTTCGCCTTCATTACCATCTTTTGACCAGTGGGCTAAGTCTTCTACGTGTGAATCCTTGATAACGCGACCATCTGCTTGTCTTAATACAGATTCCAGTAAAACACGTACAGAATAAGGTAATTTCTCGATGTTTGTAAGCTTGTCCTCTTCTAAGGTTTTAAGTTTGTAATAATGATACGTTTTGTCGTTCAGTTGAAATGATGCTTTTGCTTTTTCTTTCCAATTAGTCATCCACGTTTCCTCCTTCAATTCTTGAAACGATTGGTCTCTCTCATCTATTGTACTTAAAAACGCGCGATAAGTAAACAAAGAGAATCTGTTATAATTCAATAACTTTTTCTTATAACTAAAAAATGAATGACAACGAGTGCCATTCATCTCTATTTTATAAAACTAAATTGGTTAATGCTTGTTCTAAAGAGCCATATGATTCCAGTTTGGAAATGTTTGAGCCAACTTGAATCGTGCGCTGCGCAAAGCTTGGTTGCATACCAGAAAGTATTGGTACTAAGCCGATAAGTTTAAAAGACTGGATCATATCTTCCATGTGCTTCGTCGCAAAATCATCTTTTAATACCGCGCTAGAAAAATCAATCACAATCGTGTCTAAATTCAATTTATCCGCAGATTCTACTGCTTTTTCTTTCATAAAGTAGCCTCTATCATCATCCAAACTGCCGACAATTGGCAAGACGCCGATAGAATCCGTAATCGGGATTATGCGTGTGGATAATTGAATAATTTCTTTTCGCTGAGCAGCAACCTGATTTCTGTTTTCTTGCATAAATCCTTCTAACAGCTGTTGTTGTATGGATGCCAAGATATCTTTTATTTCTAACATAAACTGAATAATATCTGCATCTGTATAAAAAACGTCTTCTGTTTCTTTCCATTTGAGCAAACTAGTGATAATAAATTTATCAATTTCACTCATATGTTGATGAATTTTTCGAATATCGGTTTTATCATTGAAGCGTCTTTTACCGATGCTTTCAAAATCACGTTCTTTCACGCCGGTAATGACATCAATAATCATGCCGCATGACGCTGTGCTTAGTGAACGAATAGATGTTTCAGCCTCGCCACCACTAAGTCTTAATTTATATTCGTCCGTATTAATGTAATAATTTTCGTAAAACATATTCACTAATATCGAACGACGCTCTATTAAAAATTGCTTAATCTGCATAAACTTCTCCTTTTTCACCGATATTATCTCGCAAAAATTAAGATGTTATCTGCATGTAGATTTTCAATCATTTTATTTACTTGTTCATCTGTTAAGTCAAAGTCTTCTAGTAGTTTTTTTACAGACTTGTCATCTGTTTTCGAGAACCATTTGGCAAAAGGACCAGCTGCGTATAAAGCGCCGTATTTAGGATTGTAAGCTTGTGGAATCACAATCGCGCCACTTAGGGATTGCAGAATTCCAGAAATAATACCGAATGCTTCTTCATTAACAGGACGTTCGATTTCAATATTCTCTTTTTCTGCTAATGTTTCTAAATTTTTATTGTGTTTTGATTTAGCTAGAACAGAAATGTCTTCTTTTTCGTAGCCCTCACTCACTAATTTGTCGATAATTTCCTCGGCTGCCGCGACGTTTTGAACTGCGAATACTTCCCACTTTTTCATTATTTGTCATCCCTTCCATTATCCAATTGTAGTATTTGTTTAATTTCTTCTGTGCTTAATTTTCCTAGCATTTGTTCCCCTGGCTGAATAAGTTCATCCACTAGTGCTTGTTTTTTCTTTTGTAAATCAAAAATTCGTTCTTCAATCGTTCCTTTAGTAATCATTCGGAACACTTGGACGACACGTTTTTGACCGATTCGGTGTGCCCGTCCTGTAGCTTGTTCTTCTACGGCTGGATTCCACCATAAATCGTATAAAATCACGGTGTCTGCACCAACAAGGTTGAGTCCGGTTCCGCCAGCTTTTAGCGAGATTAAGAAAATATCATTCTCTCCTTCGTTAAAGGCATTAACCATATCTAGCCTTGTTTTCGACGGTGTTTTGCCATCCATATAGAAAAGCGTTTGACCGTCTTCTTCTAATTTCTGGCGGATAATCGAAAGCATACCCGTGAACTGGGAGAAAATCAGAATCCGTTTACCGTTTTCTCTTGCTGTCTGTATTGTATCAAATAACTGTAGTAATTTACCAGATTCACCTTGATAATTTTCCACAAATAGGCTTGGATCGCAACAAATTTGCCGTAAACGAGTTAATCCCGCGAGTAATTTGATTCGTTCTTCGCCGGCATTGCCATTGCTTGCTTCTAAATCAGCTTGAATTTTTTCTAAGTAAGCTAAGTAAATTGTTTTTTGTTCGTCGGTTAATTCAGAGTATAGATTTGTTTCGATTTTGTCTGGTAGTTCTTTGACGACATCTTGTTTTAATCTGCGCAACAAGAACGGACGAATCATTTTGGCGATGTTGTCGTAAGGGATTTCTTTGAATTTGCGTAACGATGGGAAAAATCCTGGCATTAAGGTTTGGAAAATTGCCCATAATTCATCGATGCTATTTTCAAGCGGCGTCCCACTGAGCGCAAATACATGGTTTCGTTTCAAGGCACGTACGGCTTGCGATGCTTTCGTGTGATAGTTCTTGATAGCTTGTGATTCGTCGATAATAACACTCGAAAATGCAACATCCGCAAAATGCACAATATCTTGGCGTAACGATGGATATGAAATCAAGTACACATGGCCTCGCTTCATCTCTTCCATTTCCGCCATCCGGGATTGTTTTGTCCCATGTAAAACGGTCACTGGAATAGCTGGCGCAAATTTTTCTAATTCGCTTTGCCAGTTATACAGTAGTGATGCTGGCGTAATAATTAAGACCGGTTTTAAGTTTGGATTATCCTCTAGCTCAGATGCCAAAAAGCTAATTGTTTGCACCGTTTTCCCAAGTCCCATGTCATCTGCCAAAATTCCGCCTAGATTATATTTCGCAAGTGATTTCATCCATTCAAAACCAGTCAGCTGATAATCACGCAACTCTGCTTTTAAACCTTTTGGTAAAGTGAAGCTGTCTTCGGATTGGGTCGTAATATCTGTTAATAGTTCACGGAACGAACGGCTGAATTTATGATGTTCGTCTTGCGTTCCCGCTCCTAAAATATCGTAAATTTGCATACCACGATAAAGTGGCACTTGCATATTTGCTTGAACGTCTTTTTTACGTACTTCGAGCATTTGGAGTACGTCTTCCATTTGTTTATAGTTTTCTGATTCGAGAGATAAGAAACGACCACTTTTAAGGCGGTGATAGCTCCGTTTTTCCCGTAATGATTCGAGGACGTTTTGGACTTCTTCTTCCGGAATCCCTTTGAAATCAAATGAAACAGACAGATAATCATTGTCGCTAGAAACATCCAGCGTCGTCACTGGACGGACATTTTCCTCGACCATTTCTTCGAGTCCATCTTCCATATAAATCTCCGCGTACTCGGCAAGTTTCGGAATGGTTCGATAGTAAAATTGATAGAGATCCTTTTCTTGTTTGTTAACGACCATTTTGGTTCCAGAAAAATGAACGGGTGCGCTTTCGATAATATTCATCACGCGGGCTTCTTTTTCGACATCGCGAATCATGATTTTTTCATTTTCTTCTTCGGTTGTCGCAAATGGGTCAAATAATTGATTGCCATAGTGGTATTCCAGACGCAACGTATGCTCCCCGTACTCGAGCGCAATAAATAATTTACAATCAAGCGGTTGTTGGGTAATCCGGTCTTCAATCGAGTCATCCAGTTTTAATTTCCCGCTTTTCTGTAGAGCTGGTAGAACGTAGGAAATGACTTCACTGAGTTGCGACTCGGAAAACTGTACCACTTCATTCTTCGTTACTTTATGAAATTCGATTAATGGTTTTAAAGATTCCCATACTTCTTTGGCTGGAATGAAGAAAGTACCGTCAAAGAATAGTAATTGGTAAGCTTCGAAAAAGATTGCTTGCTGCAAGTCTTCTAATTCTAATTGATATTTATCGTCGGCACTTTTTTTGAGTTCGAAAATGAAATCAAGGTTGTCATGACGCACGTTGATACCGCGATACTTAATATCTTCCACGCGTTCTTTCATAATAATGCACGTCGTATCGCGTTCAGTGAGAAGTTCTAGCAACTCACTCGCCATGCTTGGAGGAATTGTTAAGTTTTTCTCTTCGGCATAAGATTTTGACCAGTAGAAAGAGTCCGTATCATACATTTTGGCAATTTCACTGATTTGTAGCAGTTTATCAAGAATTTGTTTGTCTTCTTCCGCAAAGAAATGCTCATTTGGATCATAAGCGAAATTCTTGGTAAATACGAGCCACTGCCGATCGCGAATCGCGGCTAAAAATGTATTCATGTTTTTGACAACATAGGTCCGTTCCGTCCCAACTTTCACTTCAATCGTCATAATATAACTAGTATCATCCGGTTTTAAACGAATAATATATTGGGTTTGAAGAGGCGTTTTATTCGTATTATCCTCCTCCACTTCAAATTGTTGCGCCATATTTTGTTGAAAAAGGGAAAGAAGCGTATTTGATTCTTGTGTGAGAATGCGATTTTTAAAATCTTGTTTGGCTGCTTTTTGCTTTTCTTTTTCCATTTTTAAATGTGTGGCGTAGATATGTTTGCAAATGGCGTTCAACTGAAAATCCGCGCAGCTACACGCATAATTTTCGTTACCAGCATCTTCTACGACATTTTGATCAATAAAATACGTTAAAAAATGGTCTGATGCATCCTTTTCACGAAACTGAATAATTTCTCCGTCTTCCATCAGTTTCTTTCCAGCCTGCTTCACACTATATGGAATCATTTTATTTTGAATTGCTGTAAAGTGCTCCATTACTTTCTTCCTCCCAAAAACCGTCCATTACTCTAAACTACTATTATATAGGAAAAGACGAGTGACGGCAACGCAAGCGGTTTTTTAGCTACTAGCGGTAATAAATTTAGTCGTACTTCCGTGATTTGTCGCGGTTACTTCGAGCCTTGCGGAAATTCGTTCTTTTAGTTCTGGCACATGGGAAATGATTCCAACTAGGCGCCCATTTTCTTGTGTTTCGAGTAAACATTCGACTGCGGCTTCGAGCGATTCTGGATCCAGCGTGCCGAATCCTTCATCAATAAACATGGTTTCAAGCGAAATCCCGCCCGCCATTTCTTGGACTACCTCCGCGAGCGATAAAGCAAGTGCGAGTGAAGTTTTAAAGCTTTCTCCCCCCGAAAGTGTTTTTACGTGTCGTGTTAGCCCGGTATATTCGTCAAACACCTCAAGTTCTAAGCCACTTTGGACATTTCCTTTTGCTTTTTCCATTTTTCGTTGTAGTTCGAAACGGCCGCTCGTCATTTTCGATAGGCGGTGGTTGGCTCGGTGGATGATGGTGTCTAAGAACATCGCTAAAATGTAGCGTTCAAATGTTAATCTGCGGGCGTTTTTCCCGCGGGCAGCATCTGCTAGTAATCCAATATCCGCATAGTTTGCTTCGGCTTTTTCAACGGTTTGAATGCTATTTTGATAGTTTTCGATCAGTTCTTTGCGTTTTGCGACAAATTCGCGTTGTTTAATGGTATTTTCTTCTGATTGGCTGAGTTGTTGTTGCTTTTCGTGCATCACGAATTCGAGTTGTTCGATATTTGGCTTTTGTTTATCTTTAAGTTTCTCTGTTAAATCCGCTTGGCGCGAGATGGCTAAATGGCGTTTCCGTTCAAAGTCGGCCAGTTGTTCCTCTTGGCTTTTTAGTTCTTCGGCGGACATTAACGCTTGTTTATAGGCGTCATAGGACGAAAAATCATTTTGTTTCATCGCCGCTTTAAAGAGTTCGCGTTGTTCTTGTAATGCTTCTTTTGCACCCAAAGTAGTTTTTTTCGCGGATTGTAACGTTGATTCGAGTTGGGTTGTCGCTTTTTCAGCTTGTTTAAATACTGCATCCACTTGCTCTGCTTGGTTGATATGCGCTTGAATACTGGCATTTAGTTCCTTTTTCTGCTGCTCAAAAACGGCTTTATCGCGCAAATCAGCTGGAATCGATTGTTCTAAATAGCTTAATTTTCCGGTAGCTTGTTGAACTAGCTGATGCAAATGTTCTACTTGAACTGCAATAGTATTTTTGGCTGTTTCGGCTTTATCTTGGTTGGTTTTTAATGTTTGTAGTGTTGCTTGGATGATTTCTTTTTGGGCGATTTTGGCTTGTAGCATTTCTATTTGTTCTGTTACATTTTTTGCTTGTTGGATATTTTCAGCTAATGTTTGTTCGACCTCAGCTAGAGGCACATCTGCAATATCTGCCCATTCACTTAGTTGCCATTCGAGTTGACTGATGGATTTTTCCACTGAATCAATCGCTAATTGTTTTTCGTGTAGCTTTGCGCTAGCTGCTTCGAGTGCTTCAAGATTGGCGGCTTCTCCAAATTCCGCGAGTTCTGGATGTGACACCGAACCACAGACTGGACAAGCATCTCCTTCATGTAAATGGGTCGCCAGTATGGCTGCTTGTTCTTGTTGTCGTTTTACTTCTTCTTGTTTTATCGTTGTTTCTATTTCTGCCTTTTCGGTTAACAGCTCGGCTAGCGTTCGTTCTTCTTCTTGTTTCTGTTTGTTCCATGCAGCCATTTTCATTCGTTTATTAACTATTTCTTGCTTTTTCTCGATGTCAGCTTCCATTGTTGTCCGCTCATTAATAGCTTCTAAATTAGCGATTTCCGCTTGATTTATTTCCCCAAGTCGCGCTTCCATCAACTGCATTTCTGCGATAATTTCCTGCTCGCTTTTCACGATTTTTTCTAAATGGTCAGCCGCTTCTTTCCAGTCTAGTTCGGCGCGTCTTTTTTGGACAGTAACCGTTTCTAGCTCTATAATTTTCGGTTCCATTTCTTCCAATTGAAACAGCGTACGTTTATTAGCCTCTAATTCGACTTCTTTTTCCGCCAACATTTCTTTTTGTTTTTTGGCATGTAAAAATTGAACTGCTATCCGCTCCGCCTCCAGCGCCACTTGTTTTTCTGTTTTCTCTGCCGCTTCCAATTGTTCTTTCAAACGAATACAAAGGGCATCTTGAGACTGTAAATTGCTCGCTCTTTTGGCTGCTTCCACTCGCACTTCTATCGCTTGATAAAAATTCTTTTCTGCTTCCAATTTAGCTACTTCTGCTGTATATGCATCTAAATTTTGCCAATCAAGCAGTTGTTCTTTCGCAAGCGTGACTTTTTCGACAGCCTCACTGGTTTGTTTCCGAATAACGCTCAGTTCCGTTTCTAATTCTGCTAAAATTGCTTGTTCTTGCTGTATAGCTTCGGTTTGCAAAACACTGATTTCACTCGTCGTTTTCCCAGCAACCTCCACTCCCGGTAAACTTAGTTCCGCAAGTTCTGCCACTTTTTTACGCGCTTCCACAACCAAAATTTCCGCTTCTTTTTGCTTTTCCCATAATAAGTTTTCGACTTTCTCATAGTAAACCGTATGCGCTAACCGTTGCAAAATCACTTCTTTTTCTTTACTATCCGATACGAGTAATTCTCTAAATTCACCTTGTGGAATCATCAAAATCTGTCTAAACTGGTCCACATTCAGTTGAATTAATTCTTCCATTTTCGTATTCACATCACGAACGGAGCTTGCTAGTAGTTTTAGCTCGTCGCCAATCAACTCATATAACTCGGCTTTTTGCGGAGAAGTAGTCGTTCCATTGCCACGTTGTTTCGCAATTTCTTGCTGTGGAATCCGACTTATTTGGTAAATTTTATCTTTCAATCTAAAAGCAAGCGTAACTTCGGTAACTTCTTTATCCGTTGCAAAATGACTGCGCATCGAAAAACTTTCTCGATCAAATGTATTCGCTTTGCCAAAAATCGCAAAACTAATCGCATCAAAAATAGTTGATTTTCCCGCGCCTGTTTTACCCGAAATCACGAAAATCTGCTCCGTTCCCAGTTTTTCAAAGTCGATTACTTCTTTTTTAGCATAAGCTCCAAACGCTTGCATCGTTAATTTAATCGGTCTCATTCGGCATCCTCCTTCCTCGCTTGTTCGAAAACATCCGCCAACTTTTGTTGTTGAGCTTCCGTTAATTCCGTTCCATTGACATATTCAAAAAATTGGCCAAACAGCTCTAAATCATCTTTTTTCATTATTTCTTCAAAGCTATCTTGCGTTTCTTTTAATGTTTGTTTTTTACGTTCTAAATGTAAAATATTCGGATAAAATTGGCGCAGTTTCCCCATTGGATCAATCAAAGCACCCTCATCCATTAAATTCACTTGAAAAAAGTCATCAGGATTTTCTACTAAGTTTTCCGTCAGTTCCGCAAGCGTTCCCGAAATAATCCGCATATCATGTTGTGGCGTTAGAAAGCGTTCTGTCACACTAACTAGCTCTTTGCCATCAATTTCCACAATCCGGACACTTTTATGATCATTCGCTTCTGAAAAAGAATATTTCAAAGGTGAACCACTGTAAAAAATAGACGGATGGCGAATCGCATGCGGATGGTGCAAATGACCAAGCGCGGTATAAGTAAAACCGTCAAAACAATTCGTCGAAACACGGTCGACATTCCCAATCGCTAGTTGGCGCTCGGAATCACTCGGAATCCCGCCAGAAACGAACGCATGTCCAACCAAAATCTGCGCCTTGCTTGGATCCCATTTGGAACGAATTTGTTTCGTCACAGCTTGCATAGCGTCTTCAAAACTACGAATCGAATTATCCGCAAAAGCCTCGCGAATAATTGCTGGTTCATGATACGGTACAAGCCACACTTCCGCATCCATAAAAGGAATTCCTTCAAACTCCGAAGTACATTTCCCTTTCATATAAAGCTTGCTACTTTCATACCACTGGCTACCAAAAGAAAGTCGCTCGGCACTATCATGGTTCCCGCTAATTGCAAAAATCGGAATACCAAGTTCGACATTCCATTTCACTAAAATATCATTTAACACTTTCACCGCATCAGCAGGCGGCACAGCGCGGTCATATAAGTCCCCCGCCAAAATAAGTGCGTCTACTTGCTCTTCCTCGGCAATCTTCGTTATTTGCGCCAAAATGTACTTTTGTTCCGCAAGCATCGATACACCAGATACAATTTTCCCTAAATGCAAATCGGCTGTATGTAAAAATTTCATCGGTTACCTCATTTCTTTTTCTCAGAGATTATTTATTTTTAATGCAAAACTCGTCAATTTTAAGTATACTAGATATAGTTTAAAAAAATAACTAGCAATACTGGGAGTGAAGAAGTTGTTTTATCATTTCGCAAAAAACCTCGTTCATTTTATTTTAATTATTATTGGTGGACGATTTCAAGTACAAAACAAAGACAAAATCATTGAAGCACCTTATGTGGTTGTTTCCACGCATACGTCATGGATTGAAATCTTATACCTCGGTTTCGCCCTATCGCCAACACCAGTGCATTATATGGCCAAACAAGAGCTATTCAAAGGTAAATTCCTTAACTGGCTTATGACGCACCTTAACGCCTTTCCAGTCAACCGTGATAACCCTGGACCAAGCGCCATTAAAGCGCCAATCCGGATGCTAAAAGCTGGCAAAGTAGTCGGAATTTTCCCAAGTGGTACTAGAAAAACGACCAATCTTCATTTAAAACGCGGCGCAGTAACTATCGCTCACAAAGCAAAAGTTCCAATGCTACCTGCCGTTTATGATGGACCAAAAACATTTGGAGAAATTTTAAAACGCAAAAAGATTATTATTCGTTTTGGCGATCCGGTACTATTCAATGATACCGAACTTGACCAAAAAGAGCTACTAGAAGTTAAATCTCAAGAACTAATGAACACTTTCGAACAGCTTCAAAATGAAATTAATCAAACAAAAAACAAATAAAAAAAGACAGCTTCTTTTTAGAAACCGTCTCAGACAGCAAGGAAAGTAACATTTATTTTCCTTGCTGTCTTTTTTTTAGTGCATCTATTTGTTTTTGTACAGCTATTTTAATTTCAGGATTATTTCCCCACATATCTAAAAAATCAGAATCTGGTTCAATCATTAACGTTAACAAATTAATTAGTTTCTCCACCATTTTATCTAGATTTTCATAGTAGTCAACTGGCCAAATATATGATTTCCCAAGCATTTCTACTATGTATGATACCGCTCTAATTCGATCATAATCATATTCATTATTTTCAACTTCTTCTACAGTCTGGATGATAAAATCGATATCCACATGTTTCATAAACTCCCCAAACCAATCTGCCGCTTCATCACTATCCCAAGGATCGAAACCCCAAGCGCCCATTGCAATTCACCTCTATATTACTTTATTTTACCTATTAAGCGGCATTTCTTAAACAAAAAAACCGAAATAAAAGGGCTTTTAACTGAAAAATAGCAAGCAAATGTTATATCGCACACATTATGTTCCGCTTTTATCTTTTCAATTGATAGTCTTTTATTTCGGTTTCTTTATTATCAGGAAGCTGTATCAGTTGTGATGCTTGAAGGATTAAGTCCTGCATCTTTTAATACGCCAGCAATTGCTTCGTCCGCTTTTGCCATCGCTTCGTCTGCTTTAGTTGTATCACGACCACTAGCTTTAAGTGCGTCTGCTTCTAATTTGTAAGCATCACTTAATTGTTTCACAGCTGCTTTAAAATCATCTGTGTATTTACCAAGGTCAGGTGTTTTTTCACTAGCAAGTGCTTCAGATACTTTAAGCGCTGATTCACTAGCTGGTTTTGCAAGAGCTGCAAGGTCTGCTTCAGCTGGTTTAGGATCCGCGCCAACTGCTCCTACATAAGCGTTGTAATCGCCATTGTTTTCGTTAACAACGTTTACTAAGTCCATGTAATAATTTAATACTTTGTCTTTATCGTTTGTTGTTTCTTTGCTTGTGTCTTCTTTTTTGTCAGAACTACTAGAACCAGAACAAGCCGCAAGCGACAAACCTAGTGCTAAAGTTAAAACTACTAATAACCATTTTTTCAAGATGATGTCCTCCTTTTTATCAAGCCAAACTCGGAAGCCCTTTTGTAACTGGCCGCGTCAGTCTCGGATATGCTTCACCCATCCGGCAAGTAACATTACTCACGATGTAACATTATTCATTATAAGCTATTCATATGGAATAATTCAAGCTGTTTTGAAAAATGCTTTTACGATTATTCATACTCTCCGCTTACTTCTACTTTACTAAGCTCTTTTTCGGTATTTTTATATTGGAAATACATCACAATTCGCCACGGCACAATCATTGCAAACGCCATTATCCAGAACATTCCAGATAACTCGCCCACTTCTAAACTACCACTAATCCAGTACTTAATAAAAATCCGAATCAGTAATAACCCCATCAAAATAACCGGAAAAGCTTTTGTTCGTTTAATAAATACATACTTGTGACGAACTTCAAATTTCGTTGTCCAAATTAAAATAACTGAAAATACAAGCCCCATTGCTATAGCTTCTAAAATATCTACCCACGAAACACGGAAAAAAGGAATAACAAACATGAGAGCGCCTGTTGACATCATAATTGGCGGTATGATAATCCCTTTCACACTTGCTGGACGTTTTGATGCTTTCATTCGAATCATGATAATTCCAGCCCCAAAAACAAGTGTAATGATAATTGAAATGATTAAAGACACTTTTAATTCCCCCTACTAATCTGCTGTAACACTTCGCTCCTCATTATATTCCTTTTACCGTTTGAAATAAACTTCTCTGCTTAAAGCGCTTCGTCTAAATCCATTCCGCTATTTTGTAATTGATACATCGAATGATACACCCCTTGTTCGGCAATCAAACTGTCATGTGTACCACGCTCGATAATTCTTCCTTTGGATAAAACTAAAATTAAATCGGCATCCTTAATTGTCGAAAGTCGATGCGCAATCGCAATCGTCGTACGTCCTTCTCTCATTCGTTTTAACCCAGTTTGAATTAAGCTTTCTGTTTCGGTATCAATATTCGCTGTTGCTTCGTCTAAAACGAGAATTTGTGGGTTCGTCACAACCGTTCTAGCAAACGAAATCAACTGTCTTTGTCCACTTGAAAACGAAGCGCCCCGCTCAATCACTTTATGTTTATATTGATCGGATAATGTTTGAATAAATCCATCTGCTTGAACAAATTTCGCGGCATCCTCAATTTGTTCATCGGTAATATTTTTATTATACAAACGGATATTGGTATTAATATCCCCATAAAACATAAAACTATCTTGTAAGACTAGACCCGTTTTCTTGCGCAATTCAGCAATTTCGTGCGACTTAATCGATTTACCATCAATCAAAATATCGCCACGTTCAAATTCATAAAAACGCATCATTAAATTGATAATCGAACTTTTCCCGCTCCCCGTATGACCAACAAGTGCAACTGTTTGTCCCGGTTCAGCCGTAAAGCTAATGTTTTTCAGCACATCACGTCCACCTTCATAAGCAAACGAAACATCTTTAAATTCAATTTTGGCGCGTGTGATTTTCGCTTCTGGATCGTTTAATTGGGCTGGAACTTCTTCTGTTTCATCCATAATCCGGAATACTCTCGACGCCGCTGTAATTGCCTCTTGATACATCGCCAGCCGCTCCATTACGTTATAAATCGCTTCTAAAAAACGGTCAAAATAACTAATAAACGCATAAATTGTCCCGATTGCTACCGGCCCGATTAAAGACTCCGCTCCGAAGAAACTAAGAATAATCACAACAGCAAGCGCATAAATCAAATCAATTGCCGGTCCAAGTAGTAACGCATTGAATTTAATATTTTTCATACCAACATCGTAGTAATCTTTATTGATTTTCTCAAATTCTTTTACTAAACGACGCTCTTGATTAAATTGTTGCACAATCGACATACCTGAAATCGACTCCGCAATTTTCGCATTTAATTGACTTAATTTTTCTCTTCGTGCCCGGTAAAACTGTGAACTGTATTTCCGGTATACAAAAATAATAAAGACAATCAGTGGGAACAAAAGTAAACTATATAGCGCTAATTGCACATTGAGCGCGAACATTGCCGCATAAATCCCAACAAGCATAAACAAACTTTGAATCGCTGTAGAAAGTACGTTAATAAACATATCTTTCACCGCTTCCGTATCATTTGTCACACGCGAAACGATACTCCCAGCTGGCGTTTTATCAAAATAGCGCATACCTAGTGAATGCAGTTTTGTAAAAATATCAATCCGCATTTGTTGAACAATTTCAAGCGCAATTTTTTGGAAGAACAGCAACTGGAAATACCACACGACGGATTTCCCAATCGTCAGCCCCAAGTAACCCGCTCCAAGAATGAGCAAAGCTTGCATCTCTAAATTCATCGGCGTTAAATAATCATCCAAGAATATTTTAATCAAAATGGGCGCGAATACATCCGCAAGCGTTACGAGAAGAACAAGTACCCCAGTCCAAATTAAGCTTGGAATATGGTATTTCGTATAACTAAGCATTCGTTTTAATACTTCACGATGTTCTTTACCGGACATCACTAACATTTCCTCTTGCTCATTCATCGCTTCCATCTGCCGCACCCCCTTCTTCCAAAGCTTCCTCCAATTGTTGCTCATGGAACATTTCCGCATACCAGCCATCTAAAGCCATGAGTTCCATATGCGTTCCTCGCTCCACAATTTGCCCTTTGTCAATCACAATAATTAAATTCGCATGTTCCACAGAGCTAAGTCTGTGTGCGCTGATGATCGTCGTCTTATCAGAACGATTTTCTTTTAAATTAGCTAAAATTTGTTCTTCTGTTTTCGCATCTACCGCCGAAAGTGCATCATCTAAAATAAGCAATTCCGGGTTCATAATTAGCGCACGTGCAATCGCAAGTCGCTGCTTCTGTCCACCCGAAAGTGAAACACCGCGCTCGCCGACAACCGTATCATAGCCATTTTCAAAGCCAAGAATATCTTCATCAACTGAAACGAGCTGCGCGATATTGCTCACTTCTTCCTGCGATGCATCTGGTTTACCAAAACGAATATTATCTCGCACTGTTGTCGAAAATAAAAACTGATCTTGCGGCACATAACCAATCGCTTCCCGTAAAGCTCGAACCGTATAATCTTGAATTTTCACATCAGCGAAAGCAATTTTCCCCTCATACGTATCATATTCACGCATTAAAAGTTTTAATAAGGATGTTTTCCCAGAACCAGTTCGGCCAACAATCCCCAACGTTTCGCCAGCTTTTAATTCAAAATGAATAGCAGACAAGACGGGTTCGGTTTCATCTGGATACGTAAATCGGTCCATTTCTACTTGTAAGTCACCAACCGGAACCGTGTCAATCGCGCCATCATGGTCAAGCACATCTTCTTTTTCCGCAAGTAAATGTTGCACCCGGTCATAAGATGCATTCCCGCGCTGGATAATATTGTATAAGAAGCCAAATGCTAACATCGGCCAAATTAATAAAAATAAGTAGTTTGAAAATGCAATCACTTGCCCGATAGTCAACTGCCCATCAACAACAAATTTCGCGCCAAAACCGAGGGAAAGCACAAAAGAAATCCCTACAATAATCGAAATCATCGGATCGAACATCGCATCCACTTTTGCAACAGAAATATTTTTCTGAACGACTTCTTTGGTTTGTTTCGCAAAATCTTGAATATCTTCTTTTTCTTGCCCGAATGTCCGTGTTACTTTAATTCCGGAAATACTCTCTTGCGTTTTATCATTTAGCATCGAAAAAGCTGCTTGTGCCCCGTGGAAACGGTCATGTAGCTTTTTACCTAGAATCGAACTTCCGAGTACCATAAACGGCATCGGCAGTAACGCAATCAATGTCAGCCGCCAGTCAATCGTAATCGCCATTGTCGCAATAACAGTTCCGCCCGTTAAAACCGAGTCTGATAAAGTTAAAACACCGATTCCTGCCACTTGCTGAATGGCTGTAATATCATTTGTGGCATGTGCCATTAAATCCCCCGTACGATACCGTTGGAAGAAAAATGGTGACATCTTCGTAAAATGTTCAAATAATCGTAAGCGTAACGTTCGTTGTAATTTATTATCAGAACCGAAAATCAACATCCGCCAAACATAGCGACCGCCATATGCAAGAACAGCTGCCACAACGAGAATAACCATCCATTTAATCAATTTATCTTTTGTCAGCGAGTCGTTCGTCACAGCATCAACCGTATAACCGATAATTTGCGGTGGAACCAGCTGTAAAAGCGCAATCGTAAACAAAATTGTTACCCCAAACGCATAAGATTTCCAATTTTCTTTAAAAAACCAGCCTAATGCTTTATAAATTTTCAAACAACCTTCCCTCCCTTTTTTCCTTAAAATTGAACAAATAAAAATAATGGACCTATTTCTGCCCATTATTACCCGAAAAAATATATTTATTTGTCACCACTTTGTATAAAATAAAACCAAATTAAAGGAGAGCTCCCTTGTTCTCGAAATGGTCCGGTGAAATAAATTCTATTTTTACGCGCAATAATGCCTTGTTTGAAGTCTTCATATAATTATTCATCGTCCATTCCTCCTTTGTTTTATTATGCAACGTTATTAGTTTAACCGATTTTTTTTGAAAGCGCAACAAATAATTGCAAATTGTTTAAAAATTATTTTTATTACATAAAAGAAAAGCATAACGATTATCGTACCTATCGTTATGCTTTCACCTTATTTTTCTTCTGGAACTACTTGGTTTTCCACTGCTTCTTCATATAGCTCAAATTCTTCTGTTTTAATAACTTCTTTTTCCGTATCAATGTTTTTCGTTTTCTCATCGAAGGAAATAGTCGAGTTCCCGCCCGCTACAAGCAAGGAGCCATCGTCTTGTATATATGCAGTGAAGATGTATACTTTGCCTACTTCCGGCAGTTGGTCATCTTCAAATACATCATAAGCAGATCCGTCTTCACGAATTCCGCCTTGTTTTTCAAGTGAAATTTCTTTATTGATTGTTAATTCATTTTTTAAATTAGTAATTACTTCTACTTTATAATTTGTATACGCCTCACCAATGTATGCTATCGAACCATCTTCTTGCTCGATTGGTGTTTTATTTTTATAAGCAGTTCCTGTCTCTTCTGTTACTTTCCCTACAAAAACATAATCAGCGTCACCAACGACTTCATTCGGATTATCTACATCAAGTGTATAGTCGGAAAAAATGGCATAAGTTGGTACGTCTTTTTTCTTTGGTTCTGCTTTTTCGGCATACGTATTTACTGTCAAGAAACAGCCGACGCCTAAAATACTAACTACTGAAGCAATAATTCCCATAGTTGTTTTTTTCAATGTGAGTACCCCTTTTTAATATTTTTTGTATGCTGCGTCATACGATATTTTATCATTCGTGGATAAAGTTGTTTTCGACGTACTGTACTGATACATAACGTCCGAAGATGCATTATGCGCTAGTCGTAAACCATGTCCCAGTTCATGTGTAGCTACATTTTGTTTCCCCGCGTTATTCTTTTTATCCATATTTTTCTTATTAAAAGTGATTTTCCCATTGCTATAAGTCGTTGCATTGATATTATTATTTGCTGAAATATCACTACAATATACATCTGATTTATTCGTTGCAGATGCTGGTCTAATAACACCTTTTTTATAGGCATTCCAAGTGTTAGCGCCACTTCTAATAAAAGACATATATTTTGAATTTCCGGAGTAATCCATGTGTTTGCTAGAATCCACTAGATCCCAGCCATTAATTTTTGCTGCTGCACTCGCTTCTTGTCCTGGAAGGAAAACCGTCCATAAGCAGACAAACGCTACTAACAATGTTACTAATTTCTTCATTCTGTGTCGCCCCTCTTTGTAAGTAATTGTTTAGTTAGATGAAACCGTATACATATCCTGTTAAAAATAAAATTATTTTTAACATTCTTCCCTTAGAATACAGTTTTTCCACCTTCTTCTAACCAATTTTGGATCCGCTATTTTATCTATTAAAATCCCCATCAGCGTTTCGTTCAAATTGGCCTGATGCATAAAAAGTACTTCCTTTTTTGCTCACCTCTTTCTTTGAAGTTATCATAAAAATAGGAATTACTTTAAACAACCTATTGTTATTACTCCACTAAAAACATGTTCAGTTAAGAGCATACTATCAGTCAATCGCTTAAAAAAATTTCCCTCGCTTAAAAAATTGTACCATGAATTTCGACTGTATAACCAAAAATGTAATGAAATGCCAGTTTTAGGTCGCGAATGACTTAAAAAGACTCTTAATTATAATCATTATTACTCTTTTTGAGCTAAAAGTTACTGTAAACCCGCATTTCCACTCGTTTTAGAGTGATTTTTTATTTTTTATACATCAGATTTGTGAGACTTCACTAAATGTTCATAATCCCCTATTAGCACCTCAATATTTAATACTGTTAACTGTAAAAACATATAAAATATTATATTTCTATCGCATAAATATTCACCAATGGTATATTAAACTTTGATAAATAAAAAAACCTCGATCTTTTATCGAGGTTTTTAGCTATATACTAATGATAATACTCACTACCATAACGACTATACCGAATACAAATGCCACGAAGAATCCATACCATTTCTCTTTATAGGTAGCAAACGCGGAAACTGCATAAATAAGCAAATAGACTAGTTGTAGCCAGAGCGGTGAATTCATTCCTTCTTTCGTCTGTATCATCGTCCACAAACTATTTAGTAAAAATAGCATAAATAAACCAATTAAAACTATCTTGATGATTTTTTTCATGTTGCTCTCCCTTTGTCGTTAATATTCTCTTTCTCAAGTATAGCAAAAAAAAGATGGATGTTAAACCATTTTTAGCGTGGAAAAAATACATGATTAAAAAGTATTATTTGTACGGATCGAAATTATTAAGTAATACCAGAATAGCGATAATAACTAAATCCACGCGCAAAACATCTTTCTTATCTGCCATACAAAAAGCATGAATCAAACAGCCTAAAATGAGAATTGGCCAAGTTAGCGATTCATTAATCATCGAAGAGCCAAGTACTGCTAATAGCATTATAATTATAAAAGTGTATTCAATCCCTTTAGATTTACTCATTTTTTGTTTCTCCTTTGTAGTTGGTGAAGTTTGTGTCAGTACTGTTTGATTGTACGACGAGTTTCTGCTATCGTTCTTTAAATTAAGAGGTAACTTTCTATTTGCCCACTTTGCAAGGGTTGCTTCTTTTTATCGTTGTTGTTTTTTTCTACGTTTAATTTTACGAATGCAAGCAATACCCCCAATAAGTAGTAGTAGTAAAATTATTACCCATAAAGTATCATAATAACTAAAAACATTTCCAAGTATCAAATGAATCACACATCCATTTCAAAATTTAATGTTTGAATAAAATAGCTTTCATGATTTAACTATGACTAGCTTCTTTCTTTGCATTCCTGTATCTTAAAGTTTGGAATGCTGTGCCTAAAAGTGATATAAAAGCACATGCCAACATAATTAGAAAGCCTGTTGCAAAATAGATACATATAGAAGCTATGACAGTAAACACATAAACTCCTATAAGCCATTTTTCCATGCTTACTTTTTTCATTTATTTCCACATCCTTCATAATTTAATGTTCAACCATACGGGCGATATTTATGTGTATATGATTTGAGTAAGCCCGCATAATTTGAATTTTTACTTTCTCTTGGATAGCTAATATTTATCACAAATATAATTTAGCATAAAAAAACAATGTATAACCAAAAATGTAATGAAATGTCCGATTCTTGTCGTGAACGATTAAAAACAAAAGTTATTTAGAGTTATTCTTACACAAAATGAGTATCATTGTGTTTTTAGTCACAAAATAATACTCAGTATGAGTTAGTATTCACAATTTATGCACTTCTATTTCCACACTTCAAAAAATGTTCATATTTACTAAAAATATACGTTGTTTTATTTATTAAAATTGCTTATTTCTTTAAATATTTATCATTTTGAATTATTACTAAGTGAATAATAAAGTATAAGTATTCACCAAATCTTACAATTATTGACTCCTAGTAAGCGTGCATGAAAATATTTAAAAAGAAAAAGCCCCGCATTTTCTAAGAAAACACGGGGTTTTACTAATCAATTTAAAATTGACTTATTTTTTCACTTGGAACATAAGAAGTTTTTAAATACGTTGATAATACAACGATTTTGTAGTCACGATAACTTTTATCCCACAAAAATCCCACAATGCTTTTTATTTGTATGATTCTATATGACATTATATGACGAGTTTCTTCTATATAAATGGATGAATTTATATCCTTCCCTACTTACATTGGTTGTATGATGTGTACTTTACAAAAATACTATAATAAAAAAGACATCTAATAATTTCACTTAGATGTCTTTAATTTTTTACACATTTGGGTATAATCCCATTTTCCTTAACAAAGGCCTAAACATAACAAAAATCATATATCCAATAATGCCCCCAGAAAAGTTCAGTATTACATCATCAATATCGACAAACTTAAAGGGTGCTTGATAAATAAGATCCTGTAATAATTGAACAAGTTCAATCCCGACGGTTGCTATAAAACTTATAGCAAAAACACTTTTCCATCTTAATTTTGGATAACATAATGGTAAAAGCATTCCAAGGGGAATAAACATAATAATATTTGCAACTATTTGAAAAGCAGCAGCTTCCCTTCCTGCAATAAACATTTCACTTATTGAATTAAAAGGAATTAAATTCATATAAGGGCCTGTTGCAAATATTTTTGTATCTTCTATCAAGAAAGTATTTACCATAAGGGGAAAAATCGTATACTTGATTACACCACAAGCATATACATATAAACATGTTTTAAAGATAATCATCTCTAATTTTTCTCGTCTTTTCAACCATCTTAATAAGAAAAAGACAATATATACAATTAAAGCGATTGTCATTACTAATCCAGAAAATCTAAGCATGTCAACTCTCCTAATTCTTAGTTACTAATGGTTCCTTCGATTTTCACTGTGTACCAATCCATGGCTTTTTCAGCTTTTAAATAGTATTTACTTGATTTCACATTTGCTTTTGTTGGAAATTCTTTTGTCTTATTTTTATAAAAATAATTCTTTCCTGAAGAAATGGTGACTCTGCCATAGTAATCATCGAATCCAAATTTCTCTTTGTGCAAAGTTACCGTAGAGGTGGGATTACTATTCCCGAAGCCTTTAGCCGAAACGTTCAATTTAACCGTTCCTTTGTTCAATGAATGATATTTTCCATTTGCAGCACCACTTACAGCTCGACGGTTCATCGAAATGGCTACTTTATTACTCGCTGCATAGGCTGTAATAATTGGGGTTGATATAATGCTTACACCTACAATTAAAGCCATTAGTCCTTTTAATAATCTCATCTTTCTGTTCATCTTGTTGCCTCCTTTTTTGTAATCAATAGTTGCAATGCAAGGGTATCATAAAAAAGCGATGTATAACCAAAAATGTAATGAAATGTCCGATTCTTGTCGCGAACGATTAAAAACAAAAGTTATTTAGAGTTATTCTTACACAATATGTGTAACATTGCGTTTTTAATCACAAAATATTACATAGTATGCGTTATTATTCATAATTTATGCACTCCTATTTCCACGATTCACAAAAAGTTCATATTCACTCAAAATATATGTTGTTTTATTTATTAAAATTTCTTATTTATTTAATTATTTATCATTTTGAATTATTACTAAGTGAATAATAAAGTATAAGTATTCACCAAATCTTACAATGATTGACTCCTAGTAAGCG